>NZ_JBFUKM010000018.1:0-121403 GCF_056400825.1 Allobosea sp. P4_H5
CGCCCGCMCTCCGCGCCGCAGGCGGCGCCTCCCGCCAACCGGGCCGAGCCCGAGCAGCCGCGCCGTCCGACGCCGCCTGCTGGCGCTGCGCCGGGACAGATCGCGCCTTCCGCGCCGCAAGGGGCGCCGCGTGCTCCGTCCGCAGCGCCGAGCGAGCCGCATCGTCCGGCTCCGGGCCAGATCGCACCGCCAGCCTCGCCCACTCGGCCGAGTGCGCCGCCGGCCCAGCCCAATGCTTCGGGAGCGCCATCGGGCGACAACGGCCAGCGCCGTCAGGCGCCTGCGCAGACGGCACCGGGACAGCCGCCCGCCACCGCTCCTTCATCGCCCTCCCGCCCCGCGCCCGGGCAGGCCGCCCCGGGCAGCAGCGGCCAAACGCAGCCCGGCCAGCCTTCCACTGCGCCCGGCGGGCGCGCACCGGGAGCCCTATCGCAGCCTGGTACGGCACCGTCCCAGCCGACGCCATCGCAGCAGCGGCCGAGCTTGAACGGTCAGCCTGGCCAACCTTCCGCCGCCCCGCCGGCCGGCCGGGCGCCGGGCGCGCTGTCGCAGCCGGGCACGCCTCCGTCCCAGCCGGCTCCGACGCAACAGCAGCCGGGTTTGAGCCGTCAGCCAGGGCAGGGCGCGCCGAGCCAGCCCGCGCCCGGCCAGCCGGCGACAGCACCGAACACCGGACGCGCGCCAGGGGCCTTGTCGCAACCCGGCACGGCTCCGTCGCAGCCGGCGCCGGCCCAACCGCAGCAGCCCTCCGGTCTCAGCCGCCAGCCCGGCCAGGCCGCACCGGGACAGGCGGCGCCCACGCAGCCTGCGCCAACCCAGCCCGCGCCTGGCCAAGGTGCTCTCGGCGCCGGTCAGCCTGCAACTGGCCAGCCCACTCCGGCACCGAATGCCGGCCGCGCGCCGGGCGCCCTGTCGCAACCCGGTACCGCGCCGTCGCAGACCGCGCCGGTCCCCAGTCAGCAGCCCGGAGCCCTGTCGCAGCCGGGCGTCGCGCCCGGCCAGGCTCAGCCGCAGCCCGGCGTGCCGGGTCAGCCCGCGCCTGATCGCCAGGGTCGCCGCGGTGGCATCGGTCTCGGTGGCGCGGCTGCGATCGGTCTCGGCGCCGCTGCGATCGGCGGCATCATGGCGACGCAGGGCGCGAGCCGGCTCGACGATGTCCGCAGCCGGCGCGAGGAGCGTCGCGAGGGCGACGTCACTATCATCCGCGAGCCCGGCCGCACCATCATCCGCGGCGACGATGATCGCGCCGTGATCCGCTATGACGAGACGCAGCGCTTCCGCGATCTCGGCCTCGACACCCGCAGCGAGCGCCGCGGCGACGAAAACGTGACGATCTACAATCGCCCCGACGGCACGCAGATCGTCACGGTGACCGATGCCGAAGGCCGGCTGATCCGCCGCTCGCGGCGCGAGCGCGACGGTGGCGAGTTCGTCATCATCGACAATGTCCGCCGCGACGGGCCGCAGGCCCGCTTCGCCGAGGAGGTGGTCGAGTTGCCGCCGCCGCCGCTGCGCATCCCGCGCGAGCGCTATATCGTCGATGCCGAGCGTGCCGACGAGCGGCTGATCTACGAGACGATCACCGCGCCGCCGGTCGCTCCGGTGCCGCGCCGCTACACGCTCGACGAGGTCCGCTACTCGCCCGATCTGCGCGCCCATATGCGCAGCGTCGACATCGACACGATCAACTTCGATTCCGGCTCCTGGACGGTCACGCCCGATCAGGCCGGGCGCCTCAGGGTGATCGCGCAGGCGGTGCGCCAGGCGGTCGAGCGGGCGCCTAACGAGGTCTTCATGGTCGAGGGCCATACCGACGCGGTCGGCGCCGATGTCGATAACCTCTCGCTGTCCGATCGGCGGGCACAGTCGGTCGCCGAAATCCTGACCCGCGACTTCGGCATCCCGGCCGAGAACCTGACGACGCAGGGCTATGGCGAGCAGTACCTCAAGGTCCAGACGCAGGGCGATTCGCGCGAGAACCGGCGCGTGACGCTGCGCCGGATCACGCCGCTGCTCACCGGCCAGAACCAGCAGTGACATCAGCCGAAGCAGCCAGCGGGCTGCTTCGCGCCTTTATCGAGGGGCGGCCGGAACAATCGCCGGCCGCCCCTGTTCTTCTAGCGGGGAGGATCGCCTTGCACCTGCCTGACAGGAGGAATGCCATGCGCAAAAACTCATGGGTCCTGCTCGGATTGATCGCCGTAGGGTTGCTGGCGGCGGAAGCTGCTGCTGCTCAGTCCGTTTCGCCGCAAACACCACGCCAGCAGCGTGCACCCGGTGTGCCGATGACGCCGAATGCGGGTGAGGTGCAGAAGCTCGAGCCGCGCTCCGATCGCATTGAGGCGACGCGCGAGCGCGAGCAGCTGGCGCGCGATCGCTCCGCGCCGCCGCAGCCGAACCGCGTGATTCCGATGCCGAGGCCGGTGCCGTCGATCATCGCTCCCACTCGCTAGAGCCCGCCGCTTCGGGTTTAGATTCAGGTAAGGCTCGCCGCCTATGGTGGCGGCGAGGAGCCATGTCATGAGCGAGATGTCGGTCGCGATCGCCCAGAGCCTGATCAGCATGAAGTCGGCTGCGACGCAGCAGGCGCTGCAGCTGGAAATGGTCAAGCAGAACGCCGATTCCGATCAGGCGCTGGTTGCCATGCTGCAGCAGGCGTCAGAGCAGCAGCAGGCCACGCTCCCCGCCGGCCAGGGCGGCAATCTCGACATCACGGCCTGATTGCCCGACGTTCCAATGGCGTATTGCCTACGGCGCATGCCGGCACAGCGCCGGAGCGCGGTGCTTTGCCGGTTGCGCGCAGATCACGACGGTTCTAACCTCCGCCTCGTTCCGAGGGGTGCTCGACAAGAGCTGAGATGGCCTGACGGCCGAACCCATCGAACCTGATCCGGGTCATACCGGCGGAGGGACTGGAACGCGGCTGCGCCACAAATGCATCCGCAGACAGCGACTGGACCGTCAGACGCCCCGGATCTCCTGAACCTGAGAGGGAGGAGATCCTAAGATGAACGCCCATACCAAGCCGCAGAAGAACAGCGTCAAGGCCGCACCGCAGACGGTGACCACCGGCCCGATCATCGGCTCGCGCAAGATCTATGTCGCGGCGCCCGAGCATCCCGAGATGCGCGTGCCCTTCCGCGAGGTTGTGCTGACCACCGATGCCGAGCCGCCGGTGCGCATCTACGACCCGTCCGGCCCCTATACCGAGACCGACGCGCGGATCGACCTCAATGCCGGCCTGGTCCAGCCGCGCCGCGCCTGGCTCGACGCCCGCGGCTTCCAGACCGTGCCCGGCCGCGCTGTCACCGCCGCCGATAATGGCCATATCAGCGAAGCTCAACTCGTGCCGGCCTGCCCGGCGCAGCGCCCGATCCTCGAGGCCGGGTCCGGCCAGATGGCGACGCAATACGAATTCGCCAGGGCCGGAATCGTCACGCCCGAGATGACTTACGTCGCCCATCGCGAGAATCTCGGCCGTGCCGCCATGCTGGACGGCGCCAAAGAACGCCATGCCGACGGCGAGAGCTTCGGCGCCTCGGTTCCGGAATTCGTCACGCCGGAATTCGTCCGCGACGAGATCGCCCGCGGGCGCGCCATCATCCCCGCGAACATCAACCATCCCGAGCTCGAGCCGATGGCGATCGGCCGCAATTTCCTGGTCAAGATCAACGCCAATATCGGCAATTCGGCCGTGACCTCCGGCGCCGCCGAGGAGGTCGAGAAGCTGGTCTGGGCGATCCGCTGGGGCGCCGACACGGTGATGGACCTCTCCACCGGTCGCAACATCCACAACATCCGCTCCTGGATACTCAGAAACTCGCCGGTGCCGATCGGCACGGTGCCGATCTACCAGGCGCTGGAGAAGGTCGGCGGCGACCCGATCAAGCTCGACTGGGAGGTGTTCAAGGACACGCTGATCGAGCAGGCCGAGCAGGGCGTCGACTATTTCACCATCCATGCCGGCGTGCGTCTTCCCTACGTGCCATTGACCGCCAGCCGCGTGACCGGCATCGTCTCGCGCGGCGGCTCGATCATGGCGCGCTGGTGCCTGGCGCATCACAAGGAGAGCTTCCTCTACGAGCGCTTCGACGAGATCTGCGAGATCATGCGGCGCTACGACGTCTCGTTCTCGCTCGGCGACGGCCTGCGTCCCGGCTCGATCGCCGACGCCAACGACCGCGCCCAGTTCGCCGAATTGGAGACGCTCGGCGAGCTGACCAAGATCGCCTGGGACAAGGGCTGCCAGGTGATGATCGAGGGCCCCGGCCATGTGCCGATGCATAAGATCAAGGAGAACATGGACAAGCAGCTGCGCGAATGCGGCGAAGCCCCGTTCTACACGCTCGGACCGCTGACCACCGACATCGCGCCGGGCTACGACCACATCACGTCGGGCATCGGCGCGGCGATGATCGGCTGGTTCGGCTGCGCCATGCTTTGCTATGTCACGCCGAAGGAGCATCTCGGCCTGCCCGATCGCGACGACGTCAAGACCGGCGTCATCACCTACCGGATCGCCGCCCATGCCGCCGACCTCGCCAAGGGCCATCCGGCTGCGAAGATCAGGGATGATGCCGTATCGCGGGCGAGGTTCGACTTCCGCTGGGAGGATCAGTTCAACCTGGCGCTCGATCCCGATACGGCGCGCGCCTTCCATGACGAGACCCTGCCGAAGGACGCCCACAAGGTCGCGCATTTCTGTTCGATGTGCGGCCCGAAATTCTGCTCGATGAAGATCACCCAGGATCTGCGCGCCGAGGTGCAGGCGATGGGCGACAATGAACGTGCGGCGCTCGAAGCCATGGCTTCGCAGGGCATGGCCGAGAAGTCGCAGGAGTTCCTCAAGAAGGGCGGCAATCTCTATCTGCCGGCGGCGGAGTAGGGACCATGCGCGTCGCTGTGATCGGGGCCGGCGTTGCCGGCCTCGTGACGGCGCTAGAGCTGGCTGAGCGGGGCATTGCGGTCGACGTGTTCGAACGCAGCGCCGCCCTTGGCGAGCAGGCCTGTTCCTGGGCGGCCGGCGGCATGCTGGCACCCTGGTGCGAGCGCGAGAGCGCCGAAGAGGCTGTCGTCACTTTGGGCCGGCAGGCGCTCGACTGGTGGCCGCGCCATTACGCCGGCACGCTCGCCCAAGGCACGCTCGTGCTCGCTCCAGCCCGCGACGCGAGTGAGCTGACCCGCTTTGCGGCGCGGACGAGCGGTTTCGCGCGGCTCGACGCGGAGGGCGTCGCTGCGCTGGAGCCCGATCTCGCCGGCCGCTTCCGGCAGGGCCTGTTCTTCGCGCAGGAGGCTCATCTCGATCCGCGCCGCGCGATGGCGGCTCTAGTCGAGGCGCTGCAGGCGGCCGGCGTGCCGATCCACTACGGCGTCGAGGCAGACGAGACGGCGCTCGATGCCGACCGCATCATCGATTGCCGTGGCCTCACGGCACGCGACCGTCTGAGCGCATTGCGTGGGGTCCGCGGCGAGATGCTGGTGCTGCGCACGGACGAGATCAGGCTGAGCCGCCCGGTCCGGCTGCTGCATCCGCGCATTCCGCTCTATGTCGTGCCGCGCTCCGACGGGCATTTCATGATCGGCGCGACGATGATCGAGAGCGATGATCGCCGTCAGGTCAGCGCCCGCTCGGCGATCGAATTGCTCAGCGCCGCCTATGCGCTGCATCCGGCCTTCGGCGAGGCCGAGATCGTCGAATTGCGCGCCGATGTCCGCCCGGCCTTTCCCGACAACCTGCCGGGGATCGTCGAGGATGGCCGGACCTTACGCGTCAACGGCCTGTTCCGCCATGGCTTCCTGCTCTCGCCGGCCTTGGCCGGGCAGGTGGCCGATCGTCTCCTCGCATCAAGGGAGCTGCCCGATGCGCATCATCGTCAACGGCGACACGCGTGAGGTCGCCGCCCCCGTTCTGGCCGAGGTGCTGGCCGAGTTGGGCTATGCCGGCGCAGTCGTCGCCACCGCCGTGAACGAAGCCTTCGTGCCCACCGGTGCGCGGGCGCGGACGATCCTCGCGGATGGTGACCGGCTCGAGATCCTCGCGCCGATGCAGGGAGGCTGAGGCGATGGATTTCTACGGCTTCACCCCGCGCTCGCGCCTCTTTCTGGGCACGGCGCAATACCCGTCGCCGGCCGTGCTGCAGAAGTCGGTCGAAGCGGCCGGCGTCGATATCGTCACCGTCTCGCTGCGCCGCGAGGCCGGCCGGCTCGGCGGCGGTCAGGATTTCTGGGCGCTGATCCGCAGCCTCGGCGTCAGGGTGCTGCCGAACACGGCCGGCTGCCACTCGGTCAAGGAAGCGGTGACGACGGCGCAGATGGCGCGCGAGGTCTTCGGCACGCCCTGGATCAAGCTGGAGGTGATCGGCGAGGCCGACACCTTGCAGCCCGATGTCTTCGGCCTGGTCGAGGCGGCCCGTATCCTATGCGCCGAGGGCTTCGAGGTCTTCCCCTACATGACCGAGGACCTCGTCGTGGCCGAGCGGCTGGTCGAGGCCGGCTGCAAGGTGCTGATGCCCTGGGGCGCGCCGATCGGCACCGGCAAGGGCCTGAACAACCCTTACGGCCTGCGGGCGCTGCGGGCGCATTTTCCGGATATCCCGCTCGTCGTCGACGCCGGCATCGGCCTGCCTTCGCATGCGGCCGCGGCGATGGAGCTCGGCTACGATGCCGTGCTGCTCAACACCGCGGTGGCCAAGGCCGGCGACCCCGCCGCGATGGCGGCCGCCTTCGCCCGAGCGGTCGAGGCCGGACGCCTCGCCTTCGAAGCCGGGCCGATGGAGCCGCGCGACATGGCTGCGCCCTCGACCCCCGTGCTCGGCCGGGCCCTGCTCGGCTGACAAGGAGGGAGCAATGACCGATCGTTACGCCCGCCAGATCGTCATGCCGGAGATCGGCCCCGAGGGGCAGGCGCGGCTGGCTCACACCTCTGTCCTCGTCGTCGGAGCCGGAGGGCTCGGTTGCCCTGTGCTGCAATACCTTGCTGGAGCCGGCATCGGCCGATTGCTGCTGGTCGATCCCGACCGGGTCGAGGAGAGCAATCTGCACCGCCAGCCGCTTTATCGGATGAGCGATGTCGGACGGCCGAAGGTCGAGGCGGCGGGCCAGGCGCTCGCCGCGTATAATCCTGGCGTGGAGATCGAGGCACTGGCGCTCAGGCTCGCACCCGACAATGTCGCGGAGCTGGTCGCGCCGGCCGATATCGTCGTCGACGCCGCCGACAGCTTCGCCGCGACCTATGTTCTGAGCGATGCTTGCCGTGATGCCGGCAAGCCGCTGGTCAGCGCCTCGATCGTCGGCCTTGCCGGCTATGTCGGCGCCTTTTGCGGCGGCGGGCCGAGCTATCGCGCCGTCTTTCCGGAAATGCCGGCGCGTGCCGCCGATTGCGCCACCGCCGGCGTGCTCGGCCCGGCCGTCGCCACCCTCGGCCTGCTGCAGGCGCAGATGACCTTGCTGCTGGCCCTGGGCCTGGAGCGATCGCCGCTCGGCCGGGTGATCAGCTTCGACGCGCGCCGCCTCGGCTTCGGTGGCTTCTCCTTCGCCGGGGCGCCGGAGCCTGTCGCCGGCTCATTCCCGTTCATCGCGCCCTCCCAACTCGTCGCCAACGACATCGTGGTCGAGCTGCGCGGGGTCGAGGAGGCGCCTGTTCCAGCTGCTCCGGATGCGATCAGGCTGACGGTCGATGAGATCGACCGGCTGTCGCTGGATGACGCTGACGGCCGGCGTGTGGTGCTTTGCTGCCGGAGCGGTATCAGGGCGGCGCGCGCCGCCGGTAGGCTTGCAGCGCGTGGCGCCGGCGATCTGGCCCTGATGGCGCTGGGCTAGAGTCTTCCCCATATCCCTTGGCGAGCCCGATGGAGACGAGATGACGAGCGACACCACCGAGATAACGCTGGCGCGGACCCTGCAGCCGCAGGAGGTCGCCTCCGTCCTCGCGCGCGTGGCGGAGGTTCGCCCGCGTGTGCAGTGTCTGACCAATACGGTGGCGCAGAACATCACCGCCAACATGCTGCTCGCCTTCGGCGCGATCCCGTCCATGGCGATCCATGTCGACGAGGTCGCGGCGATGGCGGACGGCGCCGGTGCGATCCTGATCAATATCGGCACGATCAATGCCGAGAGCGAGCTCGCCATCCCCAAGCTGCTGGAGGTGGCGCGCGACCGCGGCAAGCCTCTGGTCTTCGACCCGGTCTTCGTCGAGCTCTCGCCGCTGCGCCGGCACATCGCCGGGCAGGTGCTGCGCCTGCCTGACATCCTGGTGCGCGGCAACGCCACCGAGATGGCGGCGCTGTCCTTCGACCTCGCTGCGGCTGAGCGCGTCACCCGCGTCACCACCGGCAAGATCGACCGGATCGAGAACGAAGCGGCGAGCTTTGCCGTCGCGCATGGCCATAAGCTGATGACCAGGGTCACCGGCATCGGCTGCGCCGCTGGCGCGCTGATCGCGGCCTGCTGCGCCGTCGAGGCCGACAAGGCGCTCGCCGCGGCTGCGGCCTTGACCGCCTATGGCATTGCCGGCGAAATCGCTGCCGAGCGATGCCGCGGCCCGGGCAGCTTCGAGGTCGAGCTGATCGACGCGGTCGCGGTGATGGACGCGGCGACGCTCGCCGCCAGAATGGAAACGCGCACGTGATCGTCGACATCTCCCTTTACGGCATCGTCGATCCGCAGATCGCCAATGGCCGCTCCATGGCCGACATGGCGCGCGCCGCCGTCGAGGGCGGCGCGACGCTGATCCAGCTCCGCGCCAAGACCGAGACGACGCGCGAGATGGTGCGCGAGGCCCGCGCCATCCGCTCGGCCCTGCACGGCACCAATGTGCCGCTGCTGATCAACGATCGCGTCGACGTCGCGCTCGCCTCTGGCGCCGATGGCGTCCATCTCGGGGCCGACGACATGAAGCTGGTCGATGCCCGCCGCCTGCTCGGCCCGCGCGCCATCATCGGCGCGACGCTGAAGCATGAAAGCGAATTGGCCGAGCTGGCTTCGGCGAAGATCGATTATGCCTGCATCGGCGGCGTCTTCCCGACCGCGCACAAGGATAATGCCGGCACCGCGCTCGGCGTCGACGGGCTCGCCGCCTTGCGTCAGGCGGCGGCGCGTACGCTCGGCGCCTTGCCGGTCGGCGCCATCGCCGGCATCACCGCAGCCAATGCCGGCTCAGTGATCGCTGCGGGCGCCGATGGCGTCGCGGTGATCGGTGCGCTCTTCGGCAGCGACGACGTCCGCGAGGCGGCGCGCGACCTCCGGCTCGCGGTCGAGACCGCCCTGTCGCAGCGGATGGCTGCGAGCGCCTGACCTAGCCGGCGATCTCGGCGAAGCGCTTCGGCAAGGCAAAGCCGTGGCCGAGCGGGTCCTCCGCCTCGATGACGAAGCTGCCTTCGCCGGCGAGATGGCCACGTCCGCCGACCTCGACCGTGACGGCGCCGGCCGCGGGGAAATCGACCGGGCCGATCACCTTGCCGGTGAAGGTGCCGCCGGTGATGCTGCGGATCCTGCGGCTCCGACCGATCTGGACCAGCTCCTTGGCATGGTCGAGCGCCATGCGGGCGGTGACCCCTGAGCCGGTCGGCGAGCGGTCGATCTGGCGTTCGGCGAAGACGCAGAGATTGAAGCTGTCCTGATCCGGTCCGGCCTCGTCGGTGACGATCGTGCCATAGAGGAAGCCGAGATCGGGCTCGGTCGGATGCGTGATCATGCGGTTCGCGCGGACCTGGTCGGTCAGCGCGCCCGCGGCCGCGACGATCTCCTCGACCGGCGTCTGCATCAGGTCGAGCCCGAAGCGCGAGGCCGGCAGGATGCAGTAATAGGCGCCGCCATAGGCGATGTCGGTGACGACATCGCCATAGCCCGGCACGGGGACAACGAGATCGCGCGCCTCGACGAAGGCCGGCACGCTCTCGAAGCTCACCGCTCCGACTTTCCAGTTGCCGTGGCTGCCCTCGACCTCGCAGGCGAGGCGGAGAAGCCCACAGGGCGCCTCGATTGCGAAGCGGGTGACCGGTTCGCTCGCCTTCACCAATCCCTGCTCGATCGCATAGCGGCCGAGCGCGATGGTCGCGTGGCCGCACATGGTCGAATAGCCCTCGTTGTGCGTGAACAGCACGCCGAAGGCCGCTTCGGGATGGCTCGCGGCCACCGGGATGACGCCGTACATGCCGTCATGCCCGCGTGGCTCCAGCATCATCGCGCGGCGCAGATGGTCGTATTGCTCGCGGGCTTGCCGGCGCTTGTCGAGAATGCCCGCGCCGGTGAGTTGCGGGTAGCCTGACGTCACGATGCGCACCGGCTCGCCGCAGGTGTGGTAGTCGATATAGGAGAGCCGGGTCACAGCAGGCCGCGCTTCGCCAGGTTGCGCATCAGATGTGAGGTGCCGAAGCGCCAGGGCTCGCACTCGTCGGTGCGGCGCATCCGGTTGACCAACGCGCCGAGCTCGGGCGCCGAGATGGTGACGACGTCGCCGTATTTATGGGTGAAGCCGCCGCCCGGTGCGTCGCGATCCTTGATCGGCGCGAACATGGTGCCGAGATAGAGCACCGCCCCGTCCGGATACTGGTGGTGCGGGCCGATCATCTGGGCAGCGAGGTCGGCGGGGTCGCGGCTGATCTTGGCGATCGAGGACGAGCCTTCCAGCGTGAACCCGTCCTCGCCCGCGACGGTCAGGCTCACGGTCGTCCGGCGGACATGGTCGAGCGAGAAATTGCCGTCGAAGAAGCGGATGAACGGACCGATCGCAGCGGCTGCGTTGTTGTCCTTGGCCTTGCCGAGCAGCAGCGCCGAGCGCCCTTCGACATCGCGCAGGTTGACGTCGTTGCCGAGGCTGGCGCCGACGATGCGGCCGTCCGAGGCGACGACCAGCACGATCTCGGGCTCGGGATTGTTCCAGCTCGAGGCCGGGTGCAGGCCGGCATCGGCGCCGGTGCCGACCGCCGACATCGGTGGTGCCTTGGTGAAGATCTCGGCATCCGGCCCGATGCCGACCTCGAGATACTGACTCCAGCTGTTCTGGGCGATCAGCACCTCCTTCAGCTTCATCGCCTCGGGCGAGCCGGGCTTGAGCTTGGAGAGATCGTCGCCGATGAGCTTTCCGATTTCGGTGCGGATTGCGGCGGCGGCAGCCGGGTTGCCGCGCGCCTTCTCCTCGATGACGCGCTCCAGCATCGACACCGCGAAGGTCACGCCGGCGGCCTTGACCACCTGCAGGTCGACCGGGGCGAGCAGCCAGGGCTTGCCGTCATTGCGGGTGGCGGCCGAGCTGTTGGCGAGGAGATCGGCGAGCGAGCCCAGGCTCTCGCCATCAGCGGCGCGCAGCGCTACTGCCGGATCGGCGGTCTCGCAGAGGTCGCGCATGGTCGGGAAGGTCGCGGTGACGTCGATCACCGTATCGCCCTGGAGTCTGACCACCGACGGCCCGGCGAGGTCCGGGCGCCAGACCCGGCCGGCCAGCGCGGCGCGGTCGGCATCGGCCGGCAAGGTGTTGGCGGGCGTGAGCGAAAGCGAGGGCATGGCTGATCCAGGTTGTGTGCAGTGTACAAGATGGACGCGAAGAACAGCCGCTTCCGCGGGAAATCGCAAGTGTGCGGATGCGCGTCCACAGCGGGGCGGAAATGTCATCGTTTTGTCATTGAACTGTCGCCCCGGCTTCATGCTAGCTTGCGCACCAACGACAAGAACGCCCGCGCGTACCGGGGGCTGAGAGGGAGCTGATCATGACCTTCAAATTGAAGACCCTGACCGCGGCCGGCGTGTTCGCACTTGCCGCTGCTTCGCCGGCTATGGCGCAGACCGAAATCCAGTGGTGGCACGCCATGACCGGCGCCAACAACGACGTCGTCGTCAAGCTGGCCGAGGAGTTCAACGCCTCGCAGAAGGACTACAAGGTCGTCGTCGCCTACAAGGGATCCTATCCCGACACGCTGAACG
Organism: Allobosea sp. P4_H5; assembly: GCF_056400825.1. Lineage (NCBI taxonomy): Bacteria > Pseudomonadati > Pseudomonadota > Alphaproteobacteria > Hyphomicrobiales > Alloboseaceae > Allobosea > Allobosea sp. P4_H5. The sequence continues at coordinate 11,917 of NZ_JBFUKM010000018.1, forward strand.
CCGGCATCGCCGCCTTCCGTGCCGGCAACGCGCCGCACATCATGCAGGTCTTCGAGGTCGGCACCGCGACGATGATGTCGGCCAAGGGTGCGATCAAGCCGGTCGCCGATGTGATGAAGGACGCCGGCGAAAGCTTCGATCCGAAGAGCTATCTGCCGGCGATCACCGGCTACTATTCGACGACGAAGGGCGAGATGCTGTCCTTCCCGTTCAACTCGTCCTCGATGGTGATGTGGTACAACAAGGACGCGCTGAAGAAGGCCGGCCTGCCGGAAGCGCCGCCGAAGACCTGGCCGGAAGCATTCGAAGCCGCCAGGAAATTGAAGGCCGCCGGCTGGGACAAGTGCGGCATTTCCACGGCGTGGACGACCTGGGCCAATATCGAGCAGCTCGGCGCCTGGCACAACGTGCCTGTTGGCACCAAGGCCAACGGCTTTGACGGCTTCGACACCGAGTTCCGCATCAACGGCGACCTCTTCGTCAAGCACCTGACCAATCTCGCCAACCTGCAGAAGGAAGGCGTGTTCTCCTATTCCGGCCGTACCAACACCGGCGAGGGCCGCTTCACCTCTGGCGAATGCCCGCTCTTCCTGACCTCCTCGGCCTTCTTCGGCAACGTCAAGGCCAACGCCAAGTTCGACTGGTCGAACGCGCCGATGCCGTATTATCCTGATGTCGCCGGCGCGCCGCAGAACTCGATCATCGGCGGCGCCTCGCTCTGGGTCATGGGCGGCAAGAAGGCCGACGAGTACAAGGGCGTCGCCAAGTTCTTCACCTTCCTCTCGGACGTCGACCGGCAGGTAAAGCTGCACACCGAGTCCGGCTATCTGCCGATCACCAAGGCGGCCTATGAGAAGGTCAAGGCGTCGGGCTTCTACAAGCAGAACCCCTATCTCGAGACGCCGCTGCTCGAGCTCAATAACAAGGAGCCGACCGACAACTCGCGCGGTGTCCGCTTCGGCGGCCTTGTCCAGATCCGTGACATCTGGTCGGAGGAGATCGAGGCGGCCCTGAACGGCCAGAAGACGCCGAAGGCGGCTCTCGACGCGGCCAATGAGCGTGGCAACCAGGCGCTGCGCCAGTTCGAGCGCACCGCGAAGTAAAACAAGAATGTTCGAAGGCCGGGACCATAATCCCGGCCTTCCTTGCCGCCAGGCTGGCCGATGCAGAAATATGCTCACTTCAAGGGTCTGACGATCCCGCTGCTGCTGCTCCTGCCGCAGCTCGCGATCACGGTCGTCTTCTTCTACTGGCCGGCGAGCCAGGCCGTCTGGCAGAGCTTCCTGCTGCAGGACGCTTTCGGCATCTCGACCGAGTTCGTCTGGCTCGAGAACTATCGCGACCTGTTCGCCAAGCCCGAATACTACAAGGCGCTGATCAACACCGGCATCTTCTCGGTCTTCGTCGCGCTGCTCTCGCTCTCGCTGGCGCTGCTCTTCGCGGTGATGGCGGATCGGCAGATCCGCGGCGCCGAGATCTACAAGACGCTGCTGATCTGGCCCTATGCCGTCGCGCCGGCCATCGCCGGCGTGCTCTGGATCTTCATGTTCGATCCCTCGCTCGGCATGCTGGCGCGGGGGCTGCAGAACCTTGGCGTCGCCTGGAATCCGCGCCTCAACGGCAATGATGCGATGACGCTGGTCATCCTGGCCGCGACCTGGAAGCAGATCTCCTACAACTTCCTGTTCTTCCTCGCCGGCCTGCAGTCGATCCCGAAGAGCGTGATCGAGGCGGCGGTGATCGACGGCGCCCGGCCGATGCGGCGCTTCTGGACCATCGTATTCCCATTGCTCTCGCCGACCACCTTCTTCCTGCTCGTCGTCAACCTCGTCTACGTCTTCTTCGACACCTTCGGCATCATCGACACCATCAGCGGCGGCGGCCCGTCGGGTGCAACCGAGACGCTGGTCTACAAGGTCTATTCCGACGGCAAGGGCGGCACCAATCTCGGCGGCTCGGCGGCGCAATCGGTGATCCTGCTGATCATGGTCATCGGCATGACCGCCTTCCAGTTCCGCTTCATCGAGCGGAAGGTGAACTACTGATGGCGTCCGTACTCTGGCAGGAGCTCACCGCCGAGGAGTTGCGCGAGAAGGCGGCCAGGGATGCCGTCGTCGTGCTGCCGGTCGCCTCGATGGAGCAGCACGGCCCGCATCTGCCGGTCGGCGTCGACACCATCCTCTGCGGCGGCGTCTGCAAGCTTGCCGCCGAGCGGGCGGATGACGTCGAGGTCGTCGTCGCACCGACCTTGTGGTGCGGCATGGCCGAGCATCACATGGCCTTCGGCGGCACCTTCACCTTCGACATTCCGACCTATCGCGCCGTCCTGCTCGCTCTGCTGAAGAGCCTGGAGCGCCACGGCTTCCACCGCGTCGTCATCGTCAACGGCCATGGCGGCAACATCGCCGCGCTCGCCGCCTTCCTGCCGGACTTCGCGTGCGAGACCTCGCTCCAGGTCCGCGCCACCACCTATTTCCTGCTGGCGCAGGAGGCGATGGCGCCGTTCATGGACGATCAGGTCAGCGTGCTGCACGCCTGCGAGGTCGAGACCTCGATGATGATGGTGCTGGCGCCGGAAACGGTCCGGCAGGAGCGGTTGCCGGAAGCCTTCGGCATGCTGGGTGCCGACCTGACCGCGCTGACCCGCCCGACCGTCGGCCGCTACCAGCCCTTCCGCGAGATGACGCAGACCGGCGTGATCGGCGATGCCCGCAGGGCGACGGCGGAGAAGGGCAAGGCCTTCCTCGATGCTTCGGCAGATGCGCTGGCGAAACTTCTGAGTGAGCGCGGAGGACAGGGCTGATGGTCGAAGACCGCCGCCTGGGCGATGCGATCGCCTATATCATCCTGACGATCGGCGTGCTCATCTGCGCCTTCCCGGTCTGGCTGACCTTCGTCGCCTCGACCTGGGACAACGCCACCATCATCAACGGACAGTTGCCGCTCTATCCGGGGCCGCATTTCCTGGAGAACTACTACCGCATCCTCTTCGTCGGCACCTCGGGCTCGACCCGCGAGCCGGTGGCGAGCATGATGTTCAACTCCTTCGTGATGGCGATGACGATCGCGCTCGGGAAGATCTTCATCTCGGTGCTCTCGGCCTACGCCATCGTCTATTACCGCTTCCCGTTCCGGATGGCGGCGTTCTGGATCATCTTCGTCACGCTGATGCTCCCCGTCGAGGTCCGCATCTTCCCGACCTTCAAGGTCGTCTCCGATCTCGGCATGCTCGATAGCTATCAGGGCCTGGCCGTGCCGCTGATCGCCTCGGCCACGGGCACGTTGCTGTTCCGGCAGTTCTTCATGACCATTCCTGACGAATTGCTGGAGGCCTCGAAGATCGATGGCGCCGGCCCGTTCAAGTTCTTCAAGGACACGGTGCTGCCGCTCTCGCTGACGACGATCGCGGCACTGTTCGTCATCCAGTTCATCTATGGCTGGAACCAGTATCTCTGGCCGCTGCTGATCACGACCAAGGACTCGATGCAGACCATCGTGATCGGCATCCGCAAGATGATCACCACCTCCGACGCCCTGACCGAATGGCAGCTCGCCATGGCCACCGCCATGCTCGCCATGCTGCCACCGGTCCTCGTCGTCATCGCCATGCAGAGGCTCTTCGTGAAGGGCCTCGTCGAGACAGAGAAGTAGCCCGCCAATGGCTCAGGTCACGCTCAACAACGTCAAGAAGATCTATGCCGGCGGCGTCGAGGCGGTGAAGGGCGTCTCCTTCGACATCCCCGATGGCGGCTTCTGCGTCCTCGTCGGCCCCTCCGGCTGCGGCAAGTCGACCTTGCTGCGCATGGTCGCCGGGCTGGAGACGATCTCGGCTGGCGAGGTCGCGATCGGCAGCCGCGTCGTCAACCAGGTCGAGCCGGCCGACCGCGACATCGCCATGGTCTTCCAGAACTACGCGCTCTATCCGCATATGAGCGTCTACGACAACATGGCCTACGGCCTGCGTAATCGCGGCACGCCCAAGGATGAGATCGAGAAGCGCGTCGCCGAGGCCGCCCGCATCCTCGCCATCGAGCCCTTCCTGCAGCGCCGCCCGCGCCAGCTCTCCGGCGGCCAGCGCCAGCGCGTCGCCATGGGCCGCGCCATCGTGCGCAAGCCGCAGGTCTTCCTGTTCGACGAGCCGCTCTCCAATCTCGATGCTAAGCTGCGCGTGCAGATGCGCGTCGAGATCAAGAAACTGCAGCGCGCGCTCGGCGTCACCGCGATCTACGTCACCCACGACCAGGTCGAGGCGATGACGCTCTCCGACAAGCTCGTGGTGATGAATGGCGGCCAGGTCGAGCAGATCGGCGTGCCGGCCGAGGTCTATCGCAAGCCGGCGAGCCGCTTCGTCGCCACCTTCATCGGCTCGCCGCCGATGAACCTGCTGCCGGCCAAGGTCGACGGGCACGGCATCATCGCGCTCGGCGATGCTCTCCTGCAGGCGCGCGATCTGCGCGAGGACTTAGCCGTAGGCACTGCGGTCGAAGTGGGCCTAAGGCCCGAGGACATCGAGATCGCTTCGGAAGGCGCGGCCGGCTCGCTGCCCTTCGATGTCGAGTTCATCGAGGAACTCGGTGCGACCCAGCTCTTCCACGGCCAGCTTGCGGGCAAGCCCTTCGTCATGCAGGCGGCGACCGGCGAGGTCACGGCCCAGCCCGGGCGGCTCTGGATCTCGGTCGACCCCGACAAGGTCCACGTCTTCGACGCCGAGAGCGGCGTCAGGCTCGGGAAGGCTTGAGATCAGGCGTCATGCTCGGGCTTGACCCGAGCATCTCGGAAACCAGTGCTGACTGGTCCTGAGATTCTCGGGTCTGCGCTGGGCTTCGCCCGAGAATGACGGCAGCTCGCCTCAGCTCACCGGCGCGTACTTCACCACGCAGCCATAGGCCTTGGTCGCCGGTTCCGACACGGCTTTGCCGGCCTTGAGCTCGGCCACCGCCTGGCGGATATAGCTCTTGGCGCCGGTGAGGCTCGAGGCGCTCGACGAGGGCTTGTCGTCGATCGCGCCGGCATAGGCGAGCGTGCCCTTGGGATCGATGATGTACATGTGAGGCGTCGTCTGGGCGCCATAGGCGCGGGCGAGCTGGCTCTTCGGATCGAGCAGGATCGAGGCCGGCGCGGCGTCGCGCGTCTTGCTCAGCTCCTTGGCTTTGGCCGCGTCGACATGGCCCTGCTCGCCGGCGGGCGAGGAGATCACCGAGAGCCAGACGATGCCGTCCTTGGCCATGTCCTTCTGCAGGGTCTGCATCGTCGCGCTGTTGTAGTGCTTCCGGACATAGGGGCAGTCATGGTTGGTCCATTCGAGGACGACCGTCTTGCCGGCATAATCCGAGAGCTTCTGCAGCTTGCCGTCGATATCGACGACCGAGAAATCGGGCGCCTTGGCGCCAGGTTTCGCTGCGCTCTGGGCGAAGGCGGAACCTGAGGCGAGCGCCAGCGCGGTGCTGGTCAGGCCGGCGATGAAAAGCTTTCTGGTCACGTCTGTCATCTCTGTCTCCATTCGGTGGCAGATGCGTCGGCGTGGGCGATGTTATCGTGCGGTAGCCGTCTTCACCTCGCGGCCGGCGGCGCGTTGAGCGGCGCTCACCACCGTCTCGGGCGTCAGCAATTGCGGCAGCACCTCGGCCTGCGCGCCCTTCGTGCCCGGGTAGAACAGATAGAGCGGCACGCCGGCGCGGCCGTACTCCGTCAGCGTCGCGGCGATCACCGGATCGCGATTGGTCCAGTCGGCCTTGAGATAGGCGACGCCGAGCTTGGCGAAGGCGTCCTTCACCTCCTGCCGCGACAGCGCCACCCGGTCGTTGGCGAGGCAGGTGATGCACCAGGCCGCGGTGAAGTTGACGAAGACCGGCTTGCCCTGCGCCTGCAATTCCGCGACCCGCGCCGGCGACCATACTCCGGGGGCATCGGTACCAGCCTGGGCTGTCGGCTGAGCCGAGGGTGTCGCGTTCTCGATAACGAAGGCCGAGGTCGCGCCGACGAGCAGAATGGCCACCGCGGCCGCGACGGCACGCAAGACCTGGCCGCTGCTGCGGGTGATGCCGACCAGCCAGAGCGCGAAGCCGGCGATCAGGATCGCGACGAGCGCGGCGAGGGCGCCATCGGCGCCGGCTTGCATGGTCGCGACCCAGATCAGCCAGATCGCGGTCGCGAACATCGGGAAGGCGAAGGCCTGCTTCAGCACGATCATCCAGCGGCCGGGCTTGGGTAGCAGGCGCAGCAGCCCGGGCGCGAAGGAGAGCGCGACGACGGGTGCGGCGAAGCCTAGTGCCAGCGCCATGAAGATCGAGAGTGCCGCGGCTGGCGGCTGCGTCAGCGCATAGCCCATCGCCGCGCCCATGAACGGGGCGGTGCAGGGCGTCGCCACCACCACCGCGAGCGCGCCGGTCATGAAGGCGCCGACCGGGCCGCTGCGGCTGGCGAGCCCGTCGCCGACGCCCTGCAGCTTGCCGCCGATCTCGAAGGCGCCGATCAGGTTGAAGCCGATCAGCGTCATCAGCACGGCGAGCAGGATGACGAGCGGCTGCGATTGCAGCTGGAAGCCCCAGCCGGCGCCGAGCGCGATCACGGCCGAGGCCAGGATGAAGAAGGTCGCGAGCACGCCGGCGAGGAAGAGCAGGCCCTGCTGGCGGACCTCGCCGCGGCTCGCCTGCGCCACCTGCGTGAAGCCGAGCGCCTTGATGAACAGCACCGGCAAAACGCAGGGCATCAGGTTGAGGATCAAGCCGCCGGCAAAGGCGAAGGCCAGCGCCAGAAGGAGCGTCAGGTCCTCGGCCGGAGGTGGCGGCAGCACGACCTTCGCCGGTGCCTGCGCCGGTGCCGCCGCAGCCTGCAACAGGGCCGGCGCGACCTCGGCACTCAGCGTGAGGGCCCGCCTGGCGCCGCCCTCCTCGAAGGTGAGGACGCCATCGGTCGTCGGCGCGCCGACCTTGAAGGCGGTCGAGCGTGTGAGGGTGAGCGCGCCATTCGCGAGCGGCTGCTCGGCCGCATGCTCGATCAGCGTATCCAGGACCGGGAAGAAGCGGACATCGCTGGCGCCGGCCGGCAGGCCGGGCAAAGAGAGCGCGAGCTTGTCGTCGCCCTTCGCCGTCAGCTTGCTGGTGAAACCGGCCGGCTTCGGCAGGGCAGCGATCGCCTCGTCGATCCGCGCCTGTGCGGCGGCATCGACTGCGCCAGTTGCCGCGATCGGCAGATCGAGCGTGAACGCGCCTTCCTCGGGAATGCAGATCTTCTCGCAGACCAGCCAGGTCGCCTTGGCCGAGAGCATCAGCGTCTCGCCCGGCTTGGCGCCCGCCGGGATCGAGATCTCGACCGGCAGCAGGACAGTGTCCTCGAAGCCGAAATTGACGAGAGGCTCGACCCGGATCGCCTTCGGCGTCGGCCACTGGATCGCGCCGGCGCTCACGCCCTCCGGCAACGTCCAGTCGATCTTCGTCGCTTCGCCGGAATCGCCGGGATTCTGCCAGTAGCTGTGCCAGCCTGGCGCCAGCTTCTGGGTCAGGGCGACCTGGAAGCGCTCGCCCGGTGCGACCGCATCGCGGCTCGACAGCAAGGTGGCGGTGATGCGGGCCGAGGTCACGGGCGTGGATTCGGCGGCGAGCAGTGGCGCAGGCGCGAGCAAGGCCAGCGCCATGGAGGCGCGCTGCAACAGCCGGAATGCGGTCCGGCGCGGGAGGCTCGTCGCGATCATGCCTTTCAGATGCCCGCTTCTGCCGCGAAAAGCCAATGACAAGCGGGTGAGGGCGGCGCGAGGTCGCAGGGTCAGGTGGTGCGCCCGACCTCGCGCGCGACATCCGAGAAGGGACGCATGCCGCTGTCCGCCCGCGTCGCGATCGACAGGAAGCGGGCGGCGAAGGCAAGCGAGTCGCGCTGGCTCGGGCTGAGCTGGTCGCAGCGTTGCCGGTCGCCGAGTCCGGTCTGCTCGGCCTGCGCCAGCGCGGCCTTGAGCTCGGCTTCGCTCAGGGCGCCGGACGTCACCAGCGAGCGCAGCACGGCGGTGAAGGCCAGCAGCATGCCTTCGAGCTGAAGATTGGCGACGTTCATCTCGTCCTCCCGACGCTGATCGATCGGGCGGTCGGACGGCCACCGGACAAGCCTGCGCCGGGGGCCGTTCGTCGGCGCCCGGCGCATCTTGGCATGGTAGGCTGGTCAGGGCGACCGGCTAATTCGTCAGGCTGCCTGGGGCTGCTCGACCGGCGGCAGATAGGCGCCCTGGAAGGTCGTCATCACATGCGCGACCATCTCGCGGGCGATGTGGAGCTGATCGTCCTCGAAGGCGATCGCCCGCGGCGAGTTGAGCACGATCTCGTAGCTCGGGAAGTAGTCGATATAGTCGAAGCGCCGGAACAGCTCCTCGGCGACGGCGCGCAGCAGCGATTTCGAGGCGCTGTTGGCGACGATCACGTCGGCATCCTTGAAGGTCGCGCCGAACGGCACCGGCGACACGGTGACGACGAAGCGCATCTCCGGGTTACAGTGCTCGCGGATCAAACCGATGATGTCGAGCATGTCGGCCAGCGTCGCATCATAGCCGTAATCGACGAAGCGGAAGCGCTCCGGCATGCGCTGCAGCCAGCTCGGCCCGGGATGGGCGTTCATCGCGATCCCGGTCTCGGCATCGAGCCAGGTCTCGGTCAGGCCGAGCGTGAAGAAGCAGATACGCGCCTGCTTGATCGTCGCCGTCGCCTCGGTAAGGCGCTTGCGGTTGGCGAAGGCGGTCTCGCGGTCGAGCAGCTTGAGGCCGCTGGCATGCGGATCGAACCATTGCCCCGGCGCAAGCTCGATCAGCCCGTCATTGGGGTAGCTCTCGCCACGCAGTACGCGCTTGAGCTCATGCGTCATCGAGCGGACCGAGTACTTGTTGAGCGCGCCGCGGCTGAGCTGGCCGCGATCGGCGCCGCCGCCGCGGCCGGTCTCCTCGTCCCAGCTCTCGAAATGCTCGGACGGCACGCCATGGCCGCGCAGCAGCAGCGGCAGGCCGCGCATCATCAGGATGTTCTCGACCTCGCGCGCGAAGCAGGAGCCCATGGTGAAGATCGGCCAGGCCGGGTCGATCTTGAATTTCGGCTTGTGCTGGACGGCGAGGTAGTTGCCCGTCGTCAGCCGCTCCTTGGCCATCTTCTCGGGCTTGCCCGAGGTCCAGCCACGCACGGGATTGCCGCGCATGATGGAAAGGGCCGTGCCGGCATCGTATTCGATCTTCATCGATCGTCTCCTGGTTCGTGCAAACCTCTCGGCTCGACGCTGCGGACTCTGGTAAGTCTCGTAAGCTCGCCGGGCGCTCGCTGATGGCCCGGTGACCTCCGGGCGTTTCCTCCACAACCGGCGCGATCTTTGCCGCGCCGGGTCTGTTCACATGCGGTGCGGGATGCCGTTGCGATCGAGGAAGCCGCGCATCCGGTCGTAGGAGGCGGCATAGCTCTTCGCGAGGTTGTTCAGCGCCGCTTCCTGGTAGACGGCGCGCCAGCCGCCCTCGGCGAGCGCCGCCTCCGGCACGACCGGGATCTTCAGCGTCTCGGCCAGCTCCTGGCTGCGCGTGTCATAGGCGACGAGCACGCCGGGCACGCCCTGCGCCACCGCCGGCAGAACGCCATGGACGCGGTAGCCGACGGCGAGATCGAGGGAGCGGGCGAACTCGTCATAGCGCTCGACGTCGAAGAAGGAGAACAGCTGCTTCTCGTAGATGCGCCGCATCGGCGCATCGTCCGGGCCGTCCCACCACTTGGTCCGAACGAACTCGGCGACGGCCTTCTCCTTCGCGGCGCCATCGCGCAGGAAGAACGCCTTCTCCTCCTGCTCGCCATGCGAGGACATCACCATCTCGCTCTGGGCGTCGACCTTGAGGAGGGCGGCCTTCTGATTGCGCAGATAGGCCTCGGGGTCGGCGGTGTAGCTCTTGTCGGCTTCGCGCCGCAGGCTGAAGGCGACCTTGCGGATCTCGCGCTGGTCGGGGATGCGGATCTTGAGGTCACGATTGCGGGTCCGGAAGATCGAGGGGCAGCCGACGACCTCGACATTGCGAATGCCGTTCTGGCGCAGGGTCTCGGCACTGAAGGCGCCGCGGACGCCGATCGAGGCGCAGCGTTCGGCGACGATCGACCAGAAGCGCCGGGAGGGCTCGGGCAGCTCGATCTTGCGGTTCTGGCTCGCCTGGGCGCCGACGCCGATGGCGTAGACCGGCAGCTTCACCCGCTCCAGCACCTCGACGGCGCGGAACCATTCCATGTTCTCGTGGATGAAGTTCGAGCCGCGCACGAAGACGTAATCGAATTCGCTGGCATAGCGCTCGATGTCGGCCTCGGTCGGCGACATGATCTTCATCGGCTCCAGATGCGCGTAGCGCAGGAGCTTCAGCGTCGAATCGTAGACGATCATGTCGCCGATGTTGAAATAGTCGGAGAGCAGCTTCTCCATCGGCGCGCGGTACCAGCGCACCTTGTCGTGCTCATGGACCTCGCCGGCCGGATAGATCACCAGCGCGCGCAATTTGGTCTCGGTCGCGATCGGACGCAGATTCGAGCCCGGGGCGAGCGTGCCTGTGGCTGCGTCGGCGATCGCGACCGAGTGGGGGCGTCCGTTGGGCATACTTGGCAGCGGGATCGTCAATTCCGCGACATCGGCGTCACCGGTGACGATCGCGCCGGGATGGATGGTGGCGTAGTCCTGCCCGTCGAGCATCAGCTTGAGCGCCGGCCAGCTCCGGTCGGGCCGGCGCCCGATCGCGACGACGACCTCGCCGGTGGTGGTGCGCAGGATCTTGATGGCGTTCTCGGCCGAGACGACGGAGCCGAGATTGAGCACGGGCGCGTTCATGGCCCCTCCTTGACGAACTGAACCTTGAGGCGGACCAGATCCCGGTCAGGACCGAGCTTGCAGTCGGCGACCTTCATCCTGGTCATGAAGAGGTAGGCCTCGTCGCCGGTCGTCTCGAAATTGCGCGAGCGCGAGGCGGGGTCGGCGAGGGCGCCATAGCCGTAGCGCAGCCGGTCGCTGCAGTTCTTGCTCCACATCGTCGGCTGCACCATCAGCGTCTGCAGCGGCGACCAGCGGATCAGGTCGTCGGACCAGCTATAGGCGACCCGCCCGCCGGCGATGTTCTGGCTCGGGTCGGGGCCGAGATGCAGGAGCGCGAGCCATTTCCCGCTCGGCTCGTGCCGGGTCAGGGATCCTACGGTGGTCGGCAGCGGCTTGAGCGTCTGGCACGGCCGCGCCTGGCTGAGATCGTCGCGATAGGGATCGACGGCGCGGATGGTGAAGTCCTGCCCATCGAAGGCGCGCCAGGAGGTCGGGTCCTTGATGTTGGTCGAGCGGAACAGGCAGACGCCGTTTTTCTGGCCCTCGCCCCCGGTCGTCATGATCAGCGCGTACCAGGCGCCGTCCTTCTGGACGATGTTCGAGGGGTTGAAGAAGCCGCGGTGGCGGCCCTGGCCGACCTCCTGGGGGAAGCCGGGAGCGGCCACCAGCGGGCGCGGCTCGTCGGTCTTGAAGCTCAGGCCGCCATCGCTGGAATGGGCGGCGGTGACGACATTGTACCAGCAGCTCATCGCATCCTTGAAGCGGCAGGCGCCGGGATGCTTGTCGGCATGGTATTCGGCGTGGACGAGCGCCTCGACATTGCGGCCATCGCCGGTCCAGGTCGCCGCGATCCAGCTCTTGTCGCTGAACTGGCTGGGGTCGGCGCTGCTCTTCGCCTCGAAGGAGACCGCGCAGCTCTTGCGGATCGCGCCGAGATTGCCGCCGACCAGCGGCCGGCTGCGGTAATGGCTGGCGAAGGCGACGACCTCGCCCTTGTTGTCGCGGAAGGCGCGCAAGGGTGCATCCGGCAGGTCCCATTCCTCGCAGCGCTCGCGCGCCCAGGAGACGACAGTCTCCTCCCTCGCGTCGGGAGCGATCTCCAGCCGGTAGCCGGGCCCCTTCGGGGCCGGCGCCTGTTGAGCAAAGCCGGCAACGGGAGCCGCGACTGCCAGCAATACCGCTGGCAGCCAGGCGAAGGCGCTGCGAAGGCTCCTCATGCCACCTTCCTTTCCGGCTCGGCAGCCGGTGGTGCGGACGGGGCAGCGGCAGCCGACCTCGCCATCTTGTGGTCGACCTTGTTCTCGCTGAGGAAGGCGCTCATCGCACCATAGGTCCGGGCATAGGCCGCGTTGAAGCGGTCGAAGAGCGCCTGGTCCCAGTACTCTTCCAGCTTGAACGGCTTGTCGCCGAAGACGTCGACGCTCGGGATCTGGAAGGTCTCGGCGAACTCGACCGTGCGGCTATCATAGGTGAAGTAGATCGAGGGCGTGCCGTTGGCGAGCGCCATCAGGTTGCCGTGCAGCCGGTAACCGAGCACGAGATCGAGCTTGCGGACGAGCCCTTCGTAGCCGGCGACCACATCCGAATAGAACATCCGATCGCGATAGAGCGCTTCCATCTGCTCATCGAGATACCAGGCCATCGCCCAGCCGTTTTCGCGCAGGGCGGCCATGCCCTCCTGCTTCTGCTCGGGCGTGCCGAGCGCGAGCTTCTTCTCCTCGACCTCGCCCTGCGACATCAGCGTGACCTCGAAGCGGTCCGCCATCGCCTTCACCAGGTCGCGGTGGAAGGTCAGGTAGCGCTTGATGTCCTTGGCGTAGTGCTTGGAGACCTCGCGGCGCAGCGTGACCCCTACCTGCTTCACCGAGTCGAGCGCCGGCAGGCGGATGGAAAGGTCGGGCCGATTGTTGCGGAAGGCGGTCGGGCAGCCGATGATCCGGGCATTCTTGATGCCGAGCTCGTGCATCACCTCGGCCGAGTATGTGCCGCGCACACCGACCGAGGTGGTCGAATCCGAGATCAGCTTGAGAACGGTCTTGCTGTCCTCGCTGAGCTCGAGCTTACCGCTGACCGGGGCCTGAGCGCCGATGCCGAAGGCGAGCACGGGCAGCTTCAGCCGGCGCAGCACCTCGGCGGTGCGGCTCCAATTCATTCCGGCGTGGACATAGTTCGAGCCGCGCAGGAAGACATAGTCGAACTCGGCGTTGAACCGGTCGATCTGCTGGGGATCGATGCTGGTGATCGGCAATTCCTCGAGCTTCTCGAAGTTGAGCAGCTTCAGCGAGGAATCGAAGACGAAGGCGTCGCCGATATTGTGATAGTGGTTGATGTGGCTCTGCAGGTCGGCGTGCCGATACCAGCGGACATTGTCGTGGTCGTAGACTTCGCCCGAAGGGCTGATCACGAGGATGCGGGCCATGGTTGCGTTCTCCCTTCTTGTGTCCGTCCGGCTCACGCGATCATCGGCGCGGCGGCACGGTTGGCCGGAGCCGGCACACCCCGCTCGGCGATCAGGCGCTGGTAGAGCGCCAGATGCTGCTCGGCGCAGTCGACATGGCTGAGCGGCTTCTTGATGCCTGCGCGCAGGCGCTCCCATAGCCCGGGCTCGCTCAGCGCCCGGGTCATGCAGTCGACGAGGTCCTCCGGGCTGCCGGAGCGGAAATGCAGCCCGTCGACCTCGTCGGTGATCTTCTCGGCCATGCCGCCGAGATTGCTGGAGAGGATCGGGCGGCCGTGGAAGAAGGCCTCCTGAATCACGATCGGCGAGTTCTCCCACCAGACCGAGGGCATCACCACCCAGTCGACCGAGCGCATCAGGTTCGGCATCTCATGATTTTGGAAGGCGCCGCAGAAGCGCACGCGCCGCCCGGCCGCCTCGACCAGATCGGCGAACTTCTTCTTGTAGGCCTCCGGCTGCCTGTCGAGATTGCCGCCATAGACCATGAGCACGCTGTCCTCGCCCCAGACCGAATCCGGGATGCGGGTGACGGCGTCGAGCAGCACGTCGGCGCCCTTATAGGGCGTGAGCTGGCCGAAATAGGCAAAGCGCGAGCGCCGGCTCTCTGTGTCCGGCAATGGCCGCGGCGGCGCGACCTCGGCGACGTCGATGCCGTTCTCGATCACCGAGAAGCGATCGGCGGCGAGGCCCCATTGCTGGTAGCGCTCGGCGAGGAAGCGGCTCGGCGAGACGAAATGGTCGGCGAGATTGAGGATGCCCTTGATGAAGGTCTCGCGCGCCAGGAAGCGTGCCGGCGAGATGTCCGGGAAGCAGGCGTTGCAGTCGCTCGGCGAGGACCGATAGCAGAGCTTGAAGGCGCCGGTCTTCACCATCTGCCCGTGATGGTGGCAGATCGAGAGGTACTCGTGGAAGGTTACCACGATCAGCGCATCCGGCAGCGTGTCGCGCACCGCGAAGATGCATTCGAGCCCGAGCCCGATGAAATGGTGGAAATGCACCACGTCGGGCTTGAGGTCGCGCAGCACGCGGACGAAGTCGCGCTCGATCTCGTCGGTGGCGCGGTTCGACAGCAGGAAGTGGTCGTACTCTTCGGCGTAGTAGAGCAGTTCGCCGCCGCGCTGGCGCAGGCTCATCAGGGCCGTGCCGGCATGGCGCGGTGTCGGCGCGCCGACTCGGGCGAGATAGTGCGTGTCGAGCTCGGCCTTGGCCTGGAAGCCCTTGTGCAGGTTGTAGGAGGCGATTTCGGCGCCGCCGAGCGAGAAGGAAGGGTGGCCGTGCGAGACGACGAGGATACGCATGCTCATCCTCTCATGTTGGAAATGGCCAGCGCCCAGCGCCGGTCGAAACTGGTACGGTCGGCGAGATTGATCAGCGCGCCGACATGCGGGCGTGTCTCAGCGTCCTCGACGACATAGATCTCGACCTCGGGCACCCAGAGCGACGGCACGCCGTTCATCCTGAGCTTCAGGCAGAGATCGAGGCCCTTTTCACTGGGCGTGAAGTAGCTGCGCGAGAAGCCGTCTGCCTCGAGGAAGGCGTTGCGCGACATCACGCAGCATTCGGTTGCGCCGGCTGCGACCTCCATCGGCCCGAGGCTGCCGATCGCGTCGAGGGGATATCCGACGAAGCGGTTGTAGACGCGCCGGTTCGTGCCTTCGCCTTCGAGCCAGGCGCCGGCCCAGCGGATCGAATTGTCCTCGAACAATAGGGTCGGGCTCGCGACGCATTGGCCGCCGCGGCCGCGATAGGCGCGCTCCAGCCGGCCGAGCCAGCCGGGCATCCGGATCTGCGCCGCGCCGGAGAGTAGCGCCACCGTCTGGAAGCGGCACGCCCGCACGCCCGCCTCCAGCGCATCGCAGCTGTCCTCGACGCCCTCGACCAGCACGAGCCGGACCTGGAGCCCGTAGAACTTCGCCAGCCGGCGCGCCTCGGCGCCGAGCCGGTCGAAGCTCTCGCCGGGGGCGGCGACGACGATCGGCAGCGGCCTGATCTCGGGATCGATCGCGAGCAGGGCGAACAGACTGGAGAGCTCGCGCTGGCGCTGGTCGAGCCCGATCACCAGGCCGAGTGCCGCATCGGCGTTGAAGCGGCCGATATCATGCGTCTCGATCGCCTTGGGCGGCGCGATCTCGGCGGCCTGCAGTGCTGGTGCGATCTGTTTCTCGACCACGGCGGTCGCGGTCGAGGAGCGCGGATCGAGCAGGCCGAAGACCCGCTCCAGCGCCCGCCGCGCCGGATTGCGTCCGGGCGCCAGCGGCAGGAAGGCCGGCCCGTGACCCTCGACCTCGAATTCGAGATAGAGCGGCTGGCCCGGCTCCGGCAGCAGCTTTGGCGCGAAGACGATGAAGCCGTGGCTGTTGCGCCGGCTCGCCATCGCCGGGCCGAAGCGTGGATCCTCGGCGAAGGCGGCTGTGACGTCCGGCCTGATGGCCCGCGTCCAGATCGCGTCGATGGCGCAGGACTGCGTGCCGCTGCGCAGGGTGACATTGCCGGCCAGGCGCTCGGGATCGAACAGCCAGCCGATGATCAGGACGCCGCTGCCCTCGACGATGGTGGCGTCGTCGATGCCGGCGCGCACCGGCTGCTCCAGGAAGGAGATGGTGTCGCGTCCGTCGAAGCGCTGCGAGGCCTGCTTCAGCTTCTCGACCGTCGCCGGCGGGGCGACGCCGCGCTGCAGCCCGTCGCGCAGATGGCCCGGCACGGTGATCTGCTCGAGCACGACATGGCGCTCATAGACTTCGAGCGCCCGCCAGCCGTCATTGGCACGGAAGAACAGCCGCTCGATCTCGCTGGGATGGCGGATGGCGCACTCTTCCAGCAGGCCGAAGAAGCCACGCGCGCCCTCGCCGAGGTCGTCGCGCTCGAAGGTTCCGGCTTCCAGCACGGCCGGCGAGAGCCCGCCATGGGCGACCAGCAGCTTGGTCCGCCCGGCCGCGAAGTTCGCGGTCCAGCCCTGCACGAAGACGCCGTCGTCGAGCGGACCCATCACCTCGACGAAGCCGCCCGGCTTGGCGACGGATTGCAGCAGCATGCCGACGGCGCGCAGACGGCGCGGATTCGACTTGCCAGCGAGCAGCACCTCAAGCAGCCCGTCGACGACAGTCGGGAAGGCCTGGCCGGCCTCATCGGCGAGCGCCGCGAGGAAGGCCTGCAACGGCATCGGCTTCGGCGCCAGGATCAGACGCAAGGGGCGGCCTGGCCGGCCGAGCAGGATCGCTCCGGAGCCGGCACGATCAGGCGCTGGGGCGGGCGCGAGGCAAAGGAAGCCGGTCGCGTGCGCGGCGTCGGCCTGCGGCCGGCGCCAGGTCAGCGCCATCGTCTCGACCCGGTTGCGCGGATTGCCGTCGACCGCGACCGGCACCTTGCCGGGCAGCGCATCGCAGGCGCTCATCACCAGGATCGCGTTCTCGCCGAGCGGCGTCCAGGCGACGGTCGGCGCCGGGCTGATCATGGTCCGTTCGGGGATGATGACCTCGTTCATCGCCTCACCTGCCCATCAGCATGACGGTGAGCGTGACGAAAGAGAGCAGCGCCGACAGGCCCGAGAGGAAGCCGAGCACGACGGTGACCTGCCGGAGCGGCGCCTTCGCCTCCTTGCGGATCGCGACCAGCCGATCGTCGAAGGCGCGCAGCGTCTGGTCGAAGCGCATCTGGAAGACGTCGATCTCGCCGAGACGGGACGCAAGCGCGCCATTGCCCTCGACCTCCTCGGATTGCCTCACCTCGACCTCGCGCTGGCGATGCTGCGCCAGCTGCACGCCGAGCTCGCCGACCTTGTCGAGCAGTTCCTTCTGGGTCAGCTGCGAGCGCCGCTGCAGCGCGATCAATGCCTCGACCCGGTCGAAGAAACGGGCGAGCGGCACGGCGATCGCCGCTTCCGCCGCCAGCTCCGCCGCCGGCGGCAAACGCAGCTCGAGCTCGGCACCGGTGCTCGGCGAGATGCCGACGATCGTCAGCGCCTCGCGCGCCGCTGCGGTCCGGTCGTCGAGTTCCATGGCGAAGGCGTGCCGGCCATCGCCGATGCCGTTGCGGCGCAGGTCGATGCGGCCCTGATCGGCCACCGCCTCCTGCACCTTGAGGCCGCCCCGCATCAGGCGCACGGTCAGCCGTTCTTCCGGGCGCGCCTCGTCCCAGATCCAGCCATGCAGCCGGTTGCCGTCAAGCGCATCGACGCGCCCGTTGAGCTTTGCCGGGGTTTCGCTCGCGTCGCTCACGGTACCGTCCGGACTGTGCATCGTCGTCATGCTGGTCATGCCGCCTCCGCCAGTTTGAGTTGATCGAACAGGGCAAGGTGCGCCTGCGCGCAGTCGTCCATCCCGGGTTGGGGATCGATGCCGCCGATGAGGCGGCGCCAGAGCCCGTCCTCGCTCGCGGCGCGAGCCATGACCTGCGCCAGCTGGCGCGGATCGCCGGGACGGGCGTGCAGCCCGTCGACGCCGTCGCGCACCATCTCGGCCATGCCGCCGATATTGCTGGCGATCACCGGCCGCAGGTGCTGGAAGGCTTCCTGGATGACGAGGGGGGCGTTCTCGTACCAGATCGAGGGCATCACCACCCAGTCGACCTCGGCCATCAGCGCCGACATCTCGTCGCGGCGATAGGGGCCACAATGGATGACTTCGGCGCCGGCTTCCGCCAGCGCCCTGTCGAGCGCGGTGGTGAAGGCTTCGCTCTGGAACGGCGCTCCGCCATGGATGCGCAGCTCGAACCCGTCCGCGCTTTGCTCGCGCAGAAGCTTGGCCGCCTGAAGCAGCGGCAGCACGCCCTTCCATGGGTTGAGGTTGCCGAAATAACCGAAGCGGTTGCGGGCGCCATGGGTGTGCCGGTGCGGCACCGGCATCTGCGCCGGCCGGGCATTGGCGACGACCTCGATCCTCTCGCCCGGCAGGCCCCAGTCGATATAGCGCTGGCGCAGGAAATGGCTCGGCGAAACGAAACGGTCGACGGCGGACAGATGCGTCTTCAGGAAGCGCTCGCGCAGCAGGAAGCGGTCGGGGCCGATCTCCGGGAAACAGCCATGGCATTTTGCCGGCGAAGCTCCGGTGCAGCGCTGCTTGTCGCTGGTGCGCACCATCAGCCCGTCATGATGGCAGATCGAATAATAGTCGTGCAGCGTCATCACGATCGACGCCTGCGGCAGCAGGCGCCGCGCCAGCGCCAGGAACTCGGCGCCGATCAGCACGAGATGATGGATGTGGATCACGTCCGGCCGGAACTCGGTCAGCAGCGAGCCGAGATCCTGCAAGGTGCCGTAATGGTCGATCTGGCTGAGATGGAAGCGGTCGAAATGCCCGCTCCACAACAGCAGGTCGCCATCCGCGCCGGTCGCCTGGAAGGCGGTGCCGGGATGCGGCTGGCGGTGGATCGCATTGGTCGCGCCGAGGAAGAGCACCTCGCAGCCCTCGCCGCGATAGGCGCTCGCCAGGTCATGCGCGAAGATCTCGGTGCCGCCCGGATGCAGGTCCGGGTGGTTATGGGCGACGACGAGGATACGCCGGCTCATCGCTGGACCCCCGGTTTGACCGCGACCAGCAGGTCCTGGTAGTGGGCCGCGCTGTGGCCGCGCCAATGGCCGGGATCGAGCCGCTCGACGGCGAGACCGGCCTGCGTCGCGTGTTCGAGCAGGAAGCCTGCGTCGATGCCGGCGGCCGCCAGCGGCGCCTCCTCGATCGCATACCAGCCGGGACCCTCACCCCAGCGCCGGAACTTCAGGCGCTCCTGGCCGGTGCTCTGGCCGTCGAGTGCGAAGGCGGTGAGGAAGAGCCGCCCGCCCGGGGCGAGCAGGCGCGCGGCTTCGTTGAGGTAGACCACCAGCTCGTCCGGCGGCAGGTGCGTCGCCACCGAGGTCATGGTGATGAAGTCGAAGCTCTGGTTGGCGAAGCCGAAGCGCACCTCGTTGCCCGGCAGCGAGCCCTGCGGGTTGTAGAGCGGGTGGGCGATGTCGAGGCGCTGGAAACGGAAGCGCGGATAGGCCGGAGAGATCGTCTGGGCGCACCAGAGGATGCCGTCCATGACCGGATCGACGCCGTCATAGCTGCCGCGCTCGGGGTCGAGATATTGCGTCAGCGGCACCGCCATGCGGCCGATGCCGCAGCCGATGTCGAAGACGCGCTCATGCGGCTGCAGCCGGCCGATCCGGACGAAATGGCCGAGGAACTCGGCGCCGATGGCGCGATAGTCGCCGTCGCCGACGAAGATCGAATCCGGCGGCGGATGCGGCAGGAAACGGTTCGTCTGGACATGGGCCATCAGCCAGGCAAGCTCGGGCGTCGCCGGCAAGATCGCGGGCGCTGCTTCCGAAGTGGTCTGTCGCAGGGCGAGGGTCGCCGTCATGCCGCTGTCGCCCTTCTGAGATTGGCGCGGGAGAGGAGGAATTCCGGATCGAGGCTCAAGGACGGCGCCTGCGGCGGCGCGGGTTGCTGCGGTGCGGGTTTGTCGACAGTCGCCATCAGCGCCTCGATCTCACCATCCCAGCGCTTGGTCTGGAGCCAGGAATTGTGCTGCGAGGCGACGCCGCGGGTGTAGTCGAGGCTCTTCGAGATCGACTGGCGCTCGAGATGGTAGAGCGACACGCTCGGCACATAGACGATGCCGAGCCCGGCCCGCGCGATCTTGAGGCAGAGATCGCTGTCCTCGTAATCGCCGATCACGTAAGCGTCGTCGAAGCCGCCGATCTCCATGAACAGCGCCCGCGGCATGACGATGCAGGCGCCGGTGACGCCGGGCACCGGCCGTTCGACATTGGCCGGCGCATAGCCGCTCGGCATGCCCTTGAAGTAATGATGGTTGAGCCAGGTGCCTTTACTGTCGCGCTTGAAGTAGAGCCCGGCATGCTGCAGCGAGCCGTCGTCATAGAGCAACTTGGGGCCGACCGCGCCGGTGCGCCGGTGTGGATCGAGCCGCTGCAACAGCGCCGGCAGCCAGCCTTCGCTGTCGGGGATGACATCGGAATTGACGAGCGCCAGAGCCTGTCCGCGCGAGGCGGCCGCACCGGCATTGCAGGCGGCCGAAAAGCCGCTATTGCGGCCCATCACCACGAGCTGCATCGGCAGCCCATAGGCGAGGAAGAGCCCGCCGAGGAGATGGGCGACCTCGCCCTCATGCTCGGGCGAATCGAGTACGTAGATCAGCTCGGCCTTCTCGGCGAACCAGCGATCGGCGGCGAAAGCCGAGACCTGGATGCGCAGGAAATCGTAGACGCGGTAGAGCGGGATCACCACCGAGACTGCGGGATGTGCGGGGCCCTTGCCGAAGCTCTTGATCCGTGGCTCCGGCAGGCTCTGGCGCAAGGCCGCCTGGCAGTCGGCCAACACCGGCGCGATCGTCCGCTCCAGCATCTGCGCGGTCAAATGCTGTGGCGGGATCGCGGCCAGCGCCCGGGCGCGGATGGCGATGGTATCCACCGGCTGCGCATTGGGGCGCAGCGACAGAATGGTGCCGGATTTCAGCTTGAGCTCGACCCGCGGCTGCAGCACCGGTGCGCCACCGGCATAGCCGGGGATCAGGGCTGCAAAGCCGGTGGCGCGCTTGACGTCGCCATTGGTGCCGGCGGGCAGCAGCGCGGGAAAGTTCTCCAGCCGCTCAAGCACCGGCGTCGGCTCGCCCTCGGAGCGATGCAGCAGCATCTCCTCGAGCAGCCCCTCGGCATCGCGATACCAGCCGCCGAGCAGCAGGCCGGCCGGGGTAGTGACGGCGAGATCGAGCTCCGCCGAGGGCAGGTCGTCATTGCGGCGCACGGTCTGAGCGGCGAGTGGCAGGCGCCTTTGCATCTCGATCGCCAGCAGGCGGCCCTGCTCGGACAGGCCGGAGAGTTGCTCGACCAGCCAGCTGCGCAACCCGTCGCGCTGGCTGGCCTTGCCGGCCCACCAGCGTCCGAGCGAAGGGATGTCCTGGCGGGCAGCGACTGTCCTGACGATCAGGCCGGATTCGGCCTGCAAGATCAGCAGCCCGCCGGCCTGTGGCGGGAACTCGTCGATGATCAGGTGCAGCGGCCGGTTGCCGGCGCGATCGGCGCGGCCGAGCCGCGGCCGGCTGGACAGGCGGGAGAGGCCGCCGGAATCGAGCCTATAGGCGGTGCGGACGCCGGAGAGCCGGCCGGGAACCGTCGTTTCCAGCAGGAGCTTGCCTTCGGTGAGCCGGGCGACCGGGGACGCCGCCGACGGCTTGCGGGCGAGGATCAGCAGGAACTGGCGCAGGAAGCCGAGATAGCCGGCAGCTTGGCTGAGCCCGAACAGCGTCGGCCAATGGCCGACCAGCGCGTTGGCGAGCATGCGGCGCGCATCGGGCGTCGCGTCGCGGACGAGATCCTCCGCATCGGCCATGCCATGGACGAGATCGGGATCGAAACGCGCAGTGGTGTCGCCGCCCGGATGATCGTCGGACAGAGCCGCGACGACCTCTCCGGGCCCGCCATGGCGGAAGACGACGACGACGCGCAGGCGTCCATCGCCCAGCGGCAGGACGACCGAGCCCGAGGCGAGGCGCTTCTCCCCTGCAGCGAGCGCGATGCGCGGCCGCGACAGCACGGGGGCCTCGATGGTCCAACTCAGCAGAAAGACCGAGCCGCTCAGCCTGGAGAGATGCAGCTGCGGGCTCAGGCCGTCCGTGGCGGGCGCGGGCGCAAGAGAGAGCATGAGGAACCTGTTCCGAAAGGGCAGGGGGTGGCGCCGGCCGGACCGAGGTCCAGTCGGCGCCAGCTTTCGTCAGGCGACCGAGAAGTAGGAGTTCGGGTCGGCCTGGATGTCTTCGGCGGTGACGCCGACAATGGTCACGGTGTCGCCATTGCCGAGATCGACGACGGCGTTGCCGCCGACGGTGGTGGCACGCGCCGCCACGTCCTCGGCCGAGCCGATGTCGGTGCCGTTGATGCCGCTGGAGATCTGCAGCAGGTCGTGGCCGGCATCGAAGTCGAGCACGACGTCGTTGCCGCCGCCGCCATTGAAGATGAAGATGTCGTCGCCGGCGCCGCCGGAGAGGATGTCGTCACCCGCGCCGGCGAAGAGCAGATCGTCGCCCGCGCCGCCCTGAAGGACGTCGTTGCCGGCGCCGCCTTCCAGCACGTCGCTGCCAGGACCGCCCTGCAGGACGTCATTGCCAGCGCCGCCGAGCAGGATGTCGTCGCCCGGCCCGCCCTGGAGCAGGTCGTCGCCGTCGCCGCCACGCAGCACGTCGTCGCCGGCATTGCCGCGCAGGATGTCATCGCCGGCGCCGCCGTCGAGAACGTCCTCGCCCTCGCCGCCGAACAGGCTGTCATTGCCTTCGCCGCCGGTGAGCACGTCGTCACCCTGGCCGCCGAAGAGCGCATCATTGCCCTCGCCGCCGGACAGGAAGTCGTTGCCTCCGTCGCCGTAAAGCAGGTCGTCGCCCTCTTCGCCGAAGAGAGAGTCCACCTGGTTGCCGCCATGGACGATGTCGTCCCCGGCGCCGGCAAGGATCACGTCACTGAAGCGTGTCCCAATCAAGAAATCATCGAATGCACTGCCTTCGATCGTGGCCATTCGTCACCTCCTCGGTGATCAGAGAGCACCACCAGATATGCGGAGAACGTCCGCCGCTCGTTCTGGGTCACGGTGCGATTTCGACGGCGATCCAAAGGTTCACCATCGTGCGACACTCATGAGAGTAGCCAAGAAGAGTACTGCATCAAGCAATATATTATGACCATTTTGCGATGCAGCAAAGTTTATATCATTTTATATATTGTTAACGCGGGAATTATACTGAGAACTTGATACGGATTTCGAAGTATATTGTTTCGAGTTGGAATCGACCGGCGATGCGGCCCGATCCCGGCGGCCGGATCGGCCGGGCTCAATCCTCCCTGAAGGCGCGGTTGAAGCTGTCCCGGATGGGCGAGAGCAGGTAATCCGCCGCAAAACGCCGGCCGTTGACGATCAGCACCTCCGCCGCCATGCCGGCATGCAGCGTCACCTTGTTCTCCTTCAGGCTCTGCGGCGTGATCTCGGCGCGGACGATGAAGAAGGCATTGCCGGTCTTGTCGTCGATCAGCTGGTCGGCTGCGACATAGCTGACCTTCGCCAGAAGCGGGGGCATGATCCGGGCGTTGAAGGCGGTGAGCCTGACCTGCGTGTCGGCGCCGACCCGGACCGAATCGATGTCGCGCGGATCGACCTTGGCCTCGACGACCAGCGGCTCCTGCTCGGGCACGATGTCGAGGATGGCCTCGCCCGCGGTGACGACGCTGCCGGCCGTGCGCATGCGGATATTGGCGACGATGCCTTCCTGCGGCGCGGTCACCACCAGCCGGCGCAGCACGTCCTGCGCCTGGACAATACGCTCGACCACCTCCGAGAGCTGGAGCTGGCTGTCCTGCAGGTCCTTGGCGATCTCGCTCTGGCGATCGAGGCTGATCGCCTTGATCTCGAGCTCGGCGCCGGCGACGGCCTGCTCGGCCTTGGCCTTGCGCGCCTTCATCTCGCCGGCGCGGCCGGTGAGCTCGCTCTGGCGGGTCTGCAGCTCGACGAGCTGGGAGCGCTTGGCGTAGCGCTTCTCATAGAGCTCGGCGATCGTCTTCACCTCGTCGTCGATCAGCGTGCGCTGGTTGCGCACGGCGTCGATCTGCGCCTGCAACGCCTCGGATTCGGCCTGGTGCTGCTCGATCACGCGCTGCTGGATGCGGGTCTTGCCGTCATAGACCTGGGCACGGGCGCGGAACAGCGCGCGCTCGGCATTGACCACCTCGCGTGCGATCGGCGTCCGCGCATTCTCGATGTCATCCGGGAAGTCGATCTGCGTCGCATCGCTCTGCTCGGCGCGAAGGCGGGCGAGCCTGGCGTCGAGGCCGACGCGCTTGCCTTCGAGCTGCTGCAGTTCGGCGCGGGCGCGGGCGTCCTCCAGCCTGAGCAGCGGCTCATTCTGCGAGACGCGCTCGCCTTCGGCCTTGAGCAGGGTCTTGAGGATGCCGCCTTCGAGATGGCTGACGGTCTTGCGCCGGCTGTCGACGATCACGGTCGCCTGCGCGACAGCGGCATTGTCGAGCCGCGCCGTCACCGCCCAGGCGCCGAAGCCGCCGAAGCCGAGCGCCACCGCGGCGACGCCGGCCAGGACGAGGTTGCGCAGCGAGGGCATGCGCTCCTCGGGTTCCGCCTCGATCTTCATCGGCACGAGCGCGCGGTCTGGCCGGCGCAGCATCGGAAGCTCGCTCATGCGCTCACCTCGCGGGCGGGGACCGGTTTCGCCGGTTCGAGCTCGACCACGCCGCCAGGCGTGATCATGCCGGAGATCGCCGAACGCGGGCCGAACTGGGCGACGCGGCCCTCACGCAGCACCAGGATCTTGTCGACGATCTGCATCACCGAGGGGCGGTGCGCGATCAGGATCACGATCGCGCCGCTCTCGCGGGCGGCGTTGATCGCCCGGATCAGGCTCTGCTCGCCCTCGGTGTCGAGATTGGCGTTGGGCTCGTCGAGCACGACGAGGCGCGGCATGCCGTAGAGCGCCCGCGCCAGGCCGATGCGCTGGCGCTGGCCGCCGGACAATTTGAAATCGCTGTCGGCGACATTGGTGTCGTAGCCGAGCGGCAGGCGGCCGATCAGCTCGTGCACGCCGGCGATGCGCGCCGCCTCCAGGATGGCATGCGGATCGGGCTTGCGCATGCGGGCGATGTTCTCGGCGATAGTGCCGTCGAGCAGCGAGACCGATTGCGGGAGATAGCCGACCATGTCGCCGAAGGAGCCGCGCTCCCACAGATAGGTGTTGTGGCCGTCGAGATAGACGCCGCCGACATTCGGCTTGAGCACGCCGACGATCAGGCGCGCCAGTGTCGATTTGCCGGCTCCCGATGGCCCGACCAGCCCGAGCACCTCGCCCGGCTCGAGCGTGAAGGAGACGCCCTTGATCACCGTCTGCTCGCCGCCTCTGGGGGCGTAGACCAGCCGGTCGATGACGAGGTCGCCCTGCGTCGCCGGGGTCGGCACGCTCTGGCGCTGCGAGCTCTGCGACTGCAGGAGGTCGCGCACGCGCTTCCAGGCCGCGGCGGCGAGTACCCATTGCCGCCAGTCGGTGATCATCGAATCGAACGGTGCCAGCAAACGGCCGAGCAGGATGCTCGCCGCCATCAGCGTGCCGGCCGAGACCTCGTGCCGGATGATCAGAACGGCGCCTGTCGCATAGATCGCGAGCTGCATGGTCATGCGGCTGGCGCGGGTGATGGCGGCGATGAACTTGCCGCGGCGCGTGCCGAGGTCGAGATGCTCGAGCATGGCGATCTGCTTGGCCCGCCAGCGGCTCGACAAGGCCGGCAGCATGCCCATCGCCTCGATCGTCTCGGCATGGCGCAAGGTGGCGCTGATCTCGTTGATCGAAGCGACGCCTTCTTCGTTCGCCTCCTTCAGCGCCCGCCGTGTCAGCATGTCCGAGACGACGCCGAGCAGCAGCAGGATCAGCAGCGAGGCGAGGCCGACGAGGCCGTAGATCCAGTGGAAGGCGAAGAGTACGGCCAGGAAGATCGGCGACCACATCGCCTCCAGCGGCGTCGCGATCGCCGAGCTCGCGATGAAATAGCGGAGTTCGTTGAGATCGCGGATCGCCTGCGTCGCCTGGCCGGAGCCCTTCTCCAGCGAGGTCGAGACGGCGGCCTGCAGCGCCGGCAGATTGAGCCGGCGGGCGAGGATGCTCGCCATCGCCTGGAAGGTCAGCGAGCGGATGAACTCGATCGTACCGTAGAGCGCCAGCGCCCCGGCCGCGATCACCAGCAGCATGGTCAGCGTGTCATAGCTGCGGCTGACGATGACGCGGTCCTGAACCTGCAGCATGAACATCGGCACGGTCAGCAGCAGGATGTTGACGCAGAAGCTGAGGAAGGCGGCATAGGCCAGCCCCCCGGCAAAGCCGCGCTGCAGCCCACGAATCAGGATGTCGGCAGGCTGGTTCGCAACCTTCATGCAGGTCTCCGAATGGGGCTGGCCATCAGATGGCGCTGTCGACGCCTATGCCGGTACGGCAGGTTCTGAACGTTATAAAAGCGTGCCACATAAGTCGTGTCTATAATATGACAGATGAAGCCTTGTGAAACAACGGCAATTACCGAGAATATGGCAGAAGCGTGCTAAATTTCAAATTTTGAAACAGTTCATGACTATGTTCAATTCGATAAAATCTTAATCTCATTCGGTTCGGGGTGGCATGTGCTTTGCGTATAGGCTATTCGTCAGCCGAAGGGGCTCGGAGGGCTGACTGCTCATTTCGAGATCAGGCGGAGTAGGGAATGCATCTAAAACCCCATGACGGCGCTCGATTCCTAGGCAATGGTTTCAACGGAGATCCCCCCGACGGCATCCGCCGCCTCGAAGCCGAATCAGCGCCGGCGCGGGCGCCGGTGTCGCAGCTCGACCTTGCCCGCATGGTCGAGCGGGTCAGCCGGCGCTTCCTCGACTACCTCAGGCTCGAGCTGACCAAGCTCGGCGTCGACGACATCTCGCCCTCGCAGGTGATGGTGCTGTTCACCATCGGCTCCGGTGAGATCGCGGTGCGCGACCTGCTCGACCGCGGCCACTATGTCGGCTCGAACGCCTCCTACAACCTCAAGCAGCTGGTCGAGAGCGGCTATCTGGACCGAGGGGCCTCGCCGCGCGACCGCCGCCTCGCCCGCATCTCGCTCTCGCCGAAGGGCCAGCTTCTGGTCGAACGCCTGAAGCTCCTCGACGAGACCAGCCAATTCAGCCAGGGACTTGACGGCGATCTCGTCGCCGATCTCCAGGCCACCCACGACACGCTGCGCCGCCTCGAGCAATGGTGGGGCGACGCTTTGCGCTATGGCGGGATTCTGCTGGCTTCATGCACGTCCTATTCGTTCATCGTTCAGGATCTGGTCAGTTCGCTCACCTGATCCAGCGCCTCGTCGCCGAGGGCGGCGAGGTCACGCTGGTGACGGAGAAGCCGGAACCGGATCGCCCAGGCGTGAGGCAGATCGCCTATTCCGTGGGCGAGCCGGCGACCGCGCATGCGACGCTGGCCGCTACCGACTATCATGTGCGCACTGGCGAGGCGGTTGCCGCCGAGTTGAGCAGATTGCACCGGCACGACCGGCCGGATGCGATCCTCGGCCATGTCGGCTGGGGCGGCATGCTCTTCGCCAAGGACGCGATGCCGGGCGTGCCGCTGATCGGCTATTGCGAGTATTTCTACAACGCGGCCGGCTCCGACCTCGACTTCGACTCAGGCATTCCCGTGCCGGAAGCCGAGCGGCGGCGCATCCGCATGCGCAACGCTGCTCAGTTGGTGACGCTGCAGGCGCTCGACTTCGCCTATGCGCCGACGCGCTGGCAGCAGCTGCAATATCCGCGCGCTCTGCAGCAGCGCATCGCCGTCTGCCATGACGGCATCGACATCCATTTTTGTCGGCCTGACGGGCAGGCGGCGCTCACGCTGCCCGATGGGCGCGTGCTCCGCCCCGGCGATCCCGTCGTCACCTTCGCCGCCCGCGATCTCGATCCCTATCGTGGCTATCCGCAATTCATGCGGGCGGCGGCCAGGATCGCGCAGGAGCGGCCCGAGGTGCTTTTCGTCGCGGTCGGCGGCGACGGGCCGGGCTATGGCCGGCCGCGTCCGGACGGGCGGCTCTGGCGCGAGGTGATGCTGGAGGAGACCGGCCTCGGCGACCGCATCGTCCATATCCCCTGGCTTGTTCATGCCGACCTCGTCAGGCTGTTCCAGGTCTCGGCCGCCCATCTCTATCTGAGCGTGCCCTTCGTCCTGTCCTGGTCGATGCTGGAAGCGATGGCCTGCGGCGCGCTGATCATCGGCTCGGCGACGCCGCCGGTGCAGGAGGTGATCCGTCACGGCGCCAACGGCCTGCTCGCGCCTTTCTTCGACGAGGCACGATTGGCGAAGACAGTCATCGCTGCGCTCGACAGACAAGCGGAGCTCGCACCGCTGCGCGCTGCGGCGCGCCAGACGGTGATTGCGCGCTATGAGCGCGAGGCTTGCGTCAATCGCCAGCTCGGCTTCATCGGCCGGCTGGTCGCCGAGGACGATCTGCTCGCGGCGCAGTGAGCGCGCGAGCCCTCAGGCTGCCCCCTCATAGGCCCAGCTGCCCTGCGTCTCCAGCGCCGAGCGCACCGAATTGGCCAGGAAGCAGTTGGCATGGGCGTCGTGATGCAGCGCCTCGACGGCGGCTTCGTCCGGCACCTTCTGTCCACTGAAGACGATATGCGGCTTCAACGTCACCGTTGCGACCCACTCCTTGCCGTCGGCATTCTTCAGCATCTTGCCTTCGGCGGCATCGGCATAGCTGTCCACCCGGTAGCCGCGCATGGCCGCCAGGTTGAGGAACCAGAGCATGTGGCAGCTCGACAGCGCCGCGATGTAAGCCTCCTCCGGATCGATATTGGCCGGGTTGGAGAAGGGCACGCGCACCACATGCGGTGAGCTCGAGGCCGGCACCTCAAGTCCGCCGTCGAAGCGCCAGAGATGAGCGCGGCTGTAGCGGTTATCGAGAAAGACCTCATCGCCGCGCTGCCAGGTGATCGTCGCGCCATGCGTCGCCATCAACTCTCTCCTTGCCCGGAGCAAGCTGCGAGCACGACCGCCCGCGTCGCCTGCAGATGCTGCTCGAGGATTTTTTGGGCCGCGGCCGCATCGCCCGCCGCGACCGCGGCGATCAGCCGGCGATGCTCGTCGGCCCAGCCCTGCTTGCGCGCCCCGGGGCCGAGCGCCTGTGCGCTGAAGCGGTCGATCGGCGCCCGCAGCTGCCGGAACAGGGCAAGGCTGCGCGGGCGCTCGGCTGGCGCATAGAGCGCGTCGTGGAAGGCGATGTCGCCGGAAATCCAGCCGAGCCGATTGTCGGCGTCCTCCAGCCTGTCCTGCAGCCGCGTTAGTTCACGCAGCGAGCGCTGGTCGTGCCGGCCGAGCGCCCGCGCCAGGAGGTCGCTCTCGACCAGCAGCCTGAGATCGAACAGTTCGTCGATCTCCTGCGCTTGCGGCCGGCTCACGCGGGCGCCGCGATAATGCGCGATCTCGAGCAGGCCTTCGCTCTGCAACTGCGCCAGAGCCTCGCGCACCGGGATGCGGCTGACGCCGTATTCGGCGGCGATCTGCTCCTGGCGCAACAATTCGCCCGGCTGCCACCGGCCGGCATCGATCGCCTCACGCAGGCGCTGGGCCAAGGCGGATGCAGTCGTGGCAGCGGCGAGTTGGGGGATTGTCATAGGATAATTGTATTCAAAATTTGCTTGACCGCAAGCGCTCCGTTTCGGCGCTGTTGTCAGAGGCTCACTGGCGCAGTTACAAGCTCCCCGAACGAGAGGATCGTTCGGGCATGACATTCGAGATCGCCGCCACCCCGCAGGAGGCCGTCGACCGGCTGGAGCTGCTCTACGAGCAGGCCCGGACGGCGCTGCGCGACGATTTGCAGCGCTTCTTCACCACCGCCGAGCCGCCGACGCCGGAGGAGCGGGCGCTCTATCGCTACCCGATGCTGCGCGTCACCTACGAGCCCTCGAAGCTGCCGGCGGCGACCCGGCGCGGTTATGCGAAATTCGCCACGCCGGGCATCTATTCGACGACGGTGACGCAGCCGGGCGAGTTCCGGGCCTATCTGCTCGACCAGCTCCAGCCGCTGGTCGAGGAATATGGCGCGACGATCGAGACCGGGATCAGCAGCCAGGAGATTCCCTACCCCTACGCGCTCGACGGCGGCGACGAGCTCGGCCGCGGCACGGTCACGGCGGCCGAGCTCGCCCGGCACTTCCCGACGCCGCTGCTGGCACTGGTCGGCGACGAGATCGCCGACGGCACTTTCGAGATCGTCGAGGGCGAGCCGCGCCCGCTCTCGCTCTTCGATGCGGTCCGGGTGGATTACTCACTGCGCCGGCTGGTGCACTACACCGGCACCGACTGGCGCGCCGTGCAGCCCTGGGTGCTGCTGACCAACTACCATCGCTATGTCGACCAGTTCGTCCGGCTGGCCCTGGCCGAGATCGAGGCCGGGACCGCAGAGGCGCTCGTCGCGCCGGGCGGTATCCGCATCGATCGCGACGGTATCGACGTCAGCGCCGCCGAACGGGTGATGTCGGCGCCCTGGCATCGCTTCCAGATGCCGGCCTATCACCTGATCCGTTCGAGCGGCGAGGGCGTCACTTTGGTCAATATCGGCGTCGGCCCCTCCAACGCCAAGAACATCACCGACCATCTCGCAGTGCTCAGGCCCAATTGCTGGCTGATGGTCGGCCATTGCGGTGGCCTGCGTCAGACGCAGATCATTGGCGATTACGTCCTCGCCCACGCCTATCTCCGCCAGGACGGCATTCTCGACGAGCTGGTGCCGCCCGACGTGCCGGTCCCGGCGCTGGCGGAAGTCCAGGTTGCCTTGCAGGAGGCGGCGGCCGAAGTCACCGGCGAGAAGGGCGACCGGCTGAAGCAGCGCCTGCGCACCGGCACCGTCGTCACCCAGGACGATCGCAATTGGGAGCTGCGCTGGAGCAAGGAGCGCAAGCGCATCAACCTGTCGCGCGCCATCGCGGTCGACATGGAATCGGGCACCATCGCGGCGCAGGGCTATCGCCTGCGCGTGCCCTACGGCACCTTGCTCTGCGTCTCCGACAAGCCGCTGCACGGCGAGATCAAGCTGCCGGGCGCCGCCAACGCCTTCTATGAGCGCGCCGTCGGCGAGCACCTCAAGATCGGCCTTGCCGCGCTCGAGAAGCTCAAGGAAGCCGGCTCGTCGATCCATTCGCGCAAGCTGAGGAGCTTCGACGAGCCGCCTTTCCGCTAGGAGCCTACCCCGCCGGGCAGGCCGCTCCGCTATCGGCCCAGGCCTGCATCAATTCGCCGAACTGCGCATTCGTCCCCGGCACCGGCTGGCGGCCCTTGCCGGGGTTCCAGGCCCAGAGCACCAGCGTGTCCGAGGTGACGTGCTTGACGATCGCCGCGAGGTCGCGGCTGCCGTTGCGGTTCTGGTCCTTGAGCTGCTCGCAGATCTGGCCGAGCGTCTTGCCTTCCCAGGCCATCGAGGCCGGGGCTAGCGCCCAGTGGCCGTCGCCGGGGATGCCGGCCGGGTCGAAGTTCTGTTTGCCATGGCAGGTGGTGCAGGCGAGGCCGGGCGCGCCATGCCCGTCCTTGCCGCGCACCACCATCGGCTGGTGCAGCCGCCTGGCGTCGCTCTGGCGCGGCCGCTCCGTCGCAGGATGGCAGTTCATGCAGCGCGGATGCTGCAGCACCTTGCCGATCTCGGTGAACAGCGCGACCGAGCGGTCGCGCTGATTGGCGATGCCGGCGAAGGTGGCGGCGGGGCGTAAGGCCGCCCCACCCGGTGCCGGCGCGGTCTGCGCCAGCGTCAAGGCGCTGCCGAGCAGCAGGGTGACGGCGGCAGCCGCAGAGGCGAGAGCGATCGATCGCATCACACGGTCCCTCCGACCATCGGCAGCGACAGCGGCCGCTCGCGCCCGAGCCGCGCCAGCGCATTGGCGACCGCCGGCCCGATCGGCGGCACGCCGGGCTCGCCGACACCGGTCGGCTTCTCGGTCGAGGGCACGATCCTGACCTCGACCTCCGGCATCTCGTTGATCCGCAGCGAGCGGTAGCTGTCGAAATTGCCCTGGACTGGCTTGCCCTGGTCGAGCGTCAGCTCGCCATAGAGGGCATGGCCGAGGCCGAAGCCGATGCCGCCCTCCATCTGGGCGCGGATGATGTCGGGATTGACCGCGACGCCGCAATCGACCGCGCACCAGACCTTGTGCACCCGGGGCTCGCCGCCCTCGCCCAGCGAGACCTCGGCGATCTGCGCCACATAGGATCCGAAGCTCTCGACCACGCCGACGCCGCGGGCGCGTCCGTTGACCGGGCCGGGTCCGTTCCATTTGGCGAGGTCAGCGACGGCTTTCAGCACATTGGCGAGGCGCTGCTGCTTGCCCATCAGGGCGAGCCGCCCGGCGACCGGGTCCTGACCCGCCGCCTGCAACAACTGATCGATGAAGCATTCGACCGCATAGCCGGTATGGGTGTGGCCGACCGAGCGCCACCACAGGGTTGGCACGCCGACATCGACGGTGTGCAGGTCGCAGCGGAAATCGGCGATCTCATAGGGCAGCTCGTTGGCGCCCTCGACCATCACCGGGTCGATGCCGTCCTTGATCATCGCCTCGAAAGGCGAGCCCTTCAGGAAGGACTGGCCGACGATCGCGGCGCTCCAGGCGGTGATCTTGCCGTCCTTCACCGCGCCGCGCAGGCGATGCAGGAAGAGCGGGCGGTAATAGCCGCCGGAGAGATCGTCCTCGCGGGTGCGTACCAGCTTGACCGGCCGGTTCGGGCCGATCGCCTTGGCGACTTCGGCAAGCTCGACCGCAAGCTCGGAACTCGGCTGCGCGCGCCGGCCGAAGCTGCCGCCGCCCAGCATGGTCTCGACCGTGACCTTCTCCGGTCCGAGGCCGAGCACCTTGGCGATGACCTGATGGTCGATGGTCTGGAGCTGGCTGCCGAGGCGGGCGAGCGCGCCTTGCGCATTCCATTCGAGATAACCGTCGAGCGGCTCCATCGGCGCATGCGCCAGATAGGGGAAGGCGTATTCCGCCTCGATCACCTTCTCGGCCTTGGCGAGCACCGCTTCGGCATCGCCGTGCTTGCCGGCGATGGCCCCTTCCGTCCGCGCGAGCTTGCGATATTCGGCGAAGAGCTCGCGGCTGCCGCGCTTCTCGGCGCCGCTTTCGTCCCAGGTGACCTTCAGCGCTTCGCGCCCCTTCAGCGCCGGCCAGGTCCCGGTCGCATAGACGGCGACGCCCGAGGGGATCTGCTTGATGTCGACGACGCCCTTCACCTTCTTGGCCTCGCTCGCGTCGAAGGCTGCGACCTTGCCGCCGAAGCGCGGCGGCCTGGCGACGACGACCGTCAGCATCTCCGGTGTATGGATGTCGATGGTGAACTGCGCCGTGCCGGTTGACTTGCCCTTGCTGTCGAGGCGAGGCGTCGCGCCCTCCTTGCCGATCAGCCTGAACTGCGCGGGATCCTTGAGCTTGACCTCGGCGGGCGTCTGCAGCTTCGACGCCGCCTCGGCGAATTCGCCGAAGTGCCCTTGCTTGCCGGACGCATGCTTCAGCACACCCTTCTCGACGCTGATCTCAGCCGCAGGAACCTTCCAGGCCTCTGCCGCCGCCTGCACCAGCATGGCGCGGGCGGTCGCGCCGGCCTTGCGCATCTGCTCATAGGAATTGGCGATCGCCGTCGAGCCGCCGGTGCCCTGGATGCCAAAGGCGAGGTTGGCGTAGAGCTTGGCGTC
The DNA here is from genome assembly GCF_056400825.1 of Allobosea sp. P4_H5. NCBI lineage: Bacteria > Pseudomonadati > Pseudomonadota > Alphaproteobacteria > Hyphomicrobiales > Alloboseaceae > Allobosea > Allobosea sp. P4_H5. The sequence continues at coordinate 45,396 of NZ_JBFUKM010000018.1, forward strand.
GGCCACGGCATGCTCGGCCCGCATCTGGGTCCAGTCGGCGTCGAGCTCCTCGGCGACGAGTGTGGCGAGGCCGGTGAACGGGCCCTGGCCGAACTCGATATGCTTGACCAGCACCGTCACGGTGTCGTCGGCGGCGATCCGGACGAAGGCGTTCGGTGCGAAGGCGGCAGTGCCGCCGGGCTTGAACACCTGCGCTGCGCCCGATTGCGCCCGGCCGGCCTGCGGCAGGCTGAGGCCGATGACGAGCGCGCCGGCGCCCTTCAGGAGGTTGCGGCGCGAGAGGTTGATGTCATGTGCGGTCATGGTCAGCCCTCCAGCGTGCGTGCGGCGTCGTGGATCGCGGCGCGGATGCGGACATAGGTCGCGCAGCGGCAGAGATTGCCGTTCATGGCGAGGTCGATGTCGCGATCGGTCGGCTTGCGGATTTCCTTGAGCAGGGCGATCGCGCTCATCACCTGGCCGGACTGGCAGTAGCCGCATTGCGGCACGTCGTGCTTGACCCAGGCGGCCTGCACCGCCTCGGCTTCCTTGCCGGCGAGCGCCTCGATCGTGGTGATCTTCGCTTCGCCGATCGCGGAGACCGGCATGGAGCAGGAGCGTAGCGGCTGGCCGTCCATGTAGACGGTACAGGCGCCGCATTGCGCGACGCCGCAGCCGAATTTGGTGCCGGTCAGCTGCAGATTGTCGCGCAGCACCCAGAGCAGCGGGGTGTCGTCGTCGACATCGACGCTGTGGCGCGTTCCGTTGACTGTGATGGTATGGGCCATGGCTGCCTCTCTGGCTCGCTGGGCATGACACAGCGCGGCACCAGGGCTGCCGGATCGAGGCTCGCTCGAAGGCCCGTTCTGACATATCAGAAGGCGGGCGGTGATCCGTCGTCTGGGTCGCGCGACTAGACGAGTTAGACGTTTTGCGTCTAACTAGAATGGTCGCCGACAGTTTGGATTCTGTCAAGACTGCAAATGAGCGACCGCAGCGAAAGTTCCGTAGCGTCCGCAGAGGACGGCAAGGGCCGCATCGAGCAGATCGCGGAGGCGGCGCTGCGCCTGTTCGCCCGCTATGGCTACAAGCGCACCTCGATGGACGACATCGCGCGCGAGGCCGGGGTCGCCCGCGCCACGCTCTACCTCCACTTCAAGGGCAAGGACGACGTCTTCCGGGCCATGCTCGCGGGCCTCGGCGGACGTGTCGAGACACGTTGCCGCGAGGCGCTGGCGACGCCCGGCCCGTTCGCCCACCGGCTGGCTGCGCTGATGGAAGCCCATCACGGTACCGCCTTCAGTGCCTTCAGCGCCGGCGAGCACCTCGGCGAGCTCAAGGCGGTCATGGTTGCCATTGCAGGAGCCGAGCTTGCCGCCTTCGAGGCAACCTTCGTCAGCTTCGCCCGGCAGCTCTTCGAAGAGGTGGAGGCGCGCGGCGAGATCGCGATCGCGCGCAGCGGCCTTCCGCTGGAAACCTTGATCGCGACGCTGGTCCGCGCCGCCGCCGGCGCGAAATATGGCGAGCAGCCCTCCTGCGAGCATTATCTCGTCCGGCTGCGCGAGGTCGCGGCGGTGTTTGCGGCCGCGGTCGCGCTGGACGCGTCGGCACGAAGCTGATTGCAGCGCAAGCCGGCTCTTGTGCCTAAGCCTTTCGTCTAGCGGCGGTTGCTTCGCGGGCTCTGTATGGGGTTCTGCGCACGCCCGCGCCGTTGACATGGGCGATATGCGCGGTGCAGCATGCCGCCCGGGAAACGAACAATCGAACAATGGGCAAGGTTATCCAGGGATGTCTGAGGATACTATTCTCTCGACCTCAGGCCTGACGAAAGAATTTGCCGGCTTCACAGCTGTCAACGGCGTTGATCTGAAGGTTCGTCGTGGCTCGATTCACGCTTTGATCGGACCGAATGGGGCGGGCAAGACCACCTGCTTCAACCTGTTGACCAAGTTCCTGCCGCCGACGCGCGGGCAGATCGTCTATAACGGCCGCGATATCACTCGCGAGAAGCCGGCGGAGATCGCCAGGCTCGGGCTGGTGCGCTCCTTCCAGATTTCGGCGGTGTTCCCGCAGCTCTCGGTCAAGACCAATGTCCGCGTCGCCTTGCAGCGCAAGCGCGGCGACAATTTCGACTTCTGGCGCTCGGAGCGGGCGCTGTCCTCGCTCGACGCCGAGGCGCTGCGCCTCGTCGACGCGGTCGGCCTCTCGGCCTTCGCCGAACTGCCGGCGGGCGAACTCTCCTATGGCCGCAAGCGGGCGCTGGAGATTGCGACGACATTGGCGCTCGATCCCGAGATGTTGCTGCTCGACGAGCCGATGGCGGGTATGGGCCGCGAGGACATCGACCGGATCGAGGCGCTGATCCGCAAGGTCTCGGCCAATCGCACCATCCTGATGGTCGAGCACAATCTCTCGGTGGTCGCCGCGCTCTGCGACCGCATCACCGTGCTCGCCCGTGGCCAGGTCCTGGCCGAGGGCGACTATGCATCCGTCTCGAAGGATCCGCGCGTGGTCGAAGCCTATATCGGATCGGGGGTCGGCCATGGTCACTGAAGCCGTGCGGGAGCGCCCGGCGGTGGCCGGCGGCAAGCCCTTGCTCGCCGTGCGCGGGCTCGAGGCCTGGTATGGCGAGAGCCATGTCCTTCACGGTGTCGAGCTCGATGTCGGCGAGGGCGAGGTGGTGACGCTGCTCGGCCGCAACGGCGCCGGCAAGACCACGACGCTGAAGTCGATCATGGGCGTGATCGGCAAGCGCAAGGGCTCGGTCACTTTCGCCGGGCAGGAGACGATCGGGCTGCCCTCGCGCGCCATCGCCCGGCTCGGCATCGGCTATGTCCCGGAGGAGCGCGGCATCTACTCGACGCTGTCGGTCGAGGAGAACCTGATGCTGCCGCCGCAGGTGAAGCCGGGCGGCCTGCCGGTCGAGCAGATCTTCACGCTCTTCCCCAACCTGAAGGAGCGGCTGAAGAGCCAGGGCACCAAGCTCTCCGGCGGCGAGCAGCAGATGCTGGCGATCGGCCGCATCCTGCGCACCGGCGCCAACCTGTTGCTGCTCGACGAGCCGACGGAAGGCCTCGCCCCGGTGATCATCGACCAGATCGGCGCCACCATCCGCATGCTCAAGAGCCAGGGTTTCACCATCGTCCTGGTCGAGCAGAACTTCCGCTTCGCCCAGACCGTTGCCGACCGCCACTACGTCGTCGAGCAGGGCAAGGTCGTCGACATGATCCAAAATGCAGACCTCGACGCCAATATCGACAAGCTCCACAGCTATCTCGGAGTCTGACGCAGGGCGTCCAAAAAGAACCGTCGCAATTCAGATATCCCCAGGGAGACCAACATGAATCTCAAGACATTGCTCGCGGCCACGGCGCTCGGCGCCCTGATGGCCGCGCCGGCGCTGGCGCAGCAGCTCTCGGTCAAGGCCGGCGTGCTCAACGACCGTTCCGGCATCTATGCCGACCTCTCCGGCGAGGGCTCTGTGATCGCCGCGCGCCTGGCGGTCGAGGACTTCAAGGCAGCCGAGAAGGGCATCAAGGTCGAGATCGTCTCGGCCGACCACCAGAACAAGCCCGACGTCGGCTCGACCATCACCCGGCAATGGTATGATCAGGATGGCGTCGACCTGATCCTCGACGTGCCGACCTCCTCGGTGGCGCTGGCGGTCAGCCAGATCACCAAGGACAAGAACAAGATCCTCATCAACTCCGGCGCCGGCACCTCGGACCTCACCGGCAAGGCCTGCTCGCCGAATACCGTCCACTGGACCTACGACACCTATGCCCTCGCCCAGGGCACCGGCGGCGCCATGGTGAAGGCCGGCGGCGACAGTTGGTTCTTCCTCACCGCCGACTACGCCTTCGGCCATTCGCTCGAGCGCGACACCTCGGCGGTCGTCACCAAGGCCGGCGGCAAGGTTGTCGGCGCGGTGCGTACCCCGTTCCCGGGCACCGACTTCTCGTCCTTCCTGCTGCAGGCCCAGGCCTCCAAGGCCAAGGTCATCGGCCTCGCCAATGCCGGCGGCGACCTGACCAACTCGGTCAAGCAGGCGAGCGAGTTCGGCATCACCCAGGGCGGCCAGAAGCTCGCCGGCCTGCTGACCTTCGCCAGCGACGTGCATGCGCTCGGCCTGCAGGCGGCGCAGGGCCTGGTGCTGACCGAATCCTTCTACTGGGATCGTGACGATGGCACCCGCGCCTTCTCCGAGCGCTTCGCCAAGCTCAATGGCGGCAAGAAGCCGACCATGGTGCAGGCGGGCGTCTACTCCGGCCTGCTGCACTATCTGAAGGCCGTCGAGGCGACCAAGAGCAAGGACGCCGCCGTGGTCATGGCCAAGATGAAGGAAATGCCGACCGACGATCCGTTGTTCGGCAAGGGCTCGATCCGCGTCAACGGCCGCAAGATGCACTCGATGTATCTCTACGAGGTCAAGAAGCCGTCGGAGTCGAAGGGCCCGTGGGACTACTACAAGCAGCTCGCGGTGCTCTCGGGCGAGGAAGCCTTCCAGCCGCTCGCCGAGACCGGCTGCTCGCTCGTCAAGTGACGGCGGGCTGACAACGTCCACATGACATCTCTTTCCGGGGCCGGAACCGGCCCCGGACCAGTTTTCACGGAACGGTCGAGCCGATGTTCGAACTTCTAGGCGTGCCGCCGCAGGCGCTGTTCGGCCAGGTCCTTCTCGGCCTGATCAACGGCTCGTTCTACGCGATCCTCAGCCTTGGCCTGGCGGTGATCTTCGGCCTGCTCAACATCATCAACTTCGCCCACGGGGCGCAGTACATGATGGGCGCCTTCGTCGCCTGGATGTGCCTGAACTATCTCGGCATCAACTATTGGGCCGCGCTGGTGGTCGCCCCGGTTCTGGTCGGCGCCACCGGCATCGTGATCGAGCGGGTCTTCCTGGCCCGCATCGCCAAATACGACCATCTCTACGGGCTGCTGCTGACCTTCGGCCTGGCGCTGATCATCCAGGGCCTGTTCCGCAATTATTACGGCTCCTCCGGCCTGCCCTACGGCATCCCGCCGCAGCTGACCGGCGGCCAGAATCTCGGCTTCATGTTCCTGCCGACCTATCGCGGCTGGGTCGTCGTCGCCTCGCTGGTGATCTGCCTCGCCACTTGGTTCATGATCGAGAAGACCAAGCTCGGCGCCTATCTGCGGGCCGCGACCGAGAATCCGACCCTGACCCAGGCCTTCGGCATCAACGTGCCCTTGCTGGTGACGCTGACCTATGGCTTCGGCGTCGCGCTCGCCGCTTTCGCCGGCGTGCTCGCCGCCCCGATCTACGCGGTCAACCCGAACATGGGCGCTGACCTGATCATCGTCGTCTTCGCCGTCGTCGTCATCGGCGGCATGGGCTCGATCATGGGCGCGATCGTCACCGGCTTCTCGCTCGGCCTGATCGAGGGCCTGACCAAGGTGTTCTACCCCGAGGCCTCCTCGACCGTGATCTTCATCATCATGGTGCTGGTGCTGCTGGTGAAGCCCGCCGGCCTGTTCGGCCGCGCCGCCTGAGGACGCAAGGACCAAAGACATGACCGACCTTGCCTCCAGCGATACCCCCACCGCTGCCGTCGTCGCCGAGACCGACGACAGCGCCGCCCGCTTGCATCGCAACCTCTTCATCGCGATCGCGGTGCTGCTCGCGGTTGCGCCCTTTGTCGCCTATCCCGTCTTCGTGATGAAGGTGCTGTGCTTTGCGCTGTTCGCGCTCGCCTTCAACCTGCTGCTTGGCTATGGTGGCCTGCTCTCCTTCGGCCACGCCGCCTATTTCGGCATGGCGAGCTATGTCAGCGCCTATACCGCCAAGCACTGGGGCCTGACGCCGGAGCTGGCGATCCTGCTCGGCACCGCCGTCGCCGCCTTGCTCGGTCTCGTCTTCGGCGCGCTCGCCATCCGCCGCCAGGGCATCTATTTCGCCATGATCACCCTGGCGCTGGCGCAGATGGCCTTCTTCTTCTCGCTGCAGACGCCGCGCTTCACCGGTGGCGAGGACGGCATCCAGGCCGTGCCGCGCGGCAAGCTCTTTGGCCTGATCAGCCTCGCCGACGACCGCGCGCTCTATTGGCTGGTCGCCGCCATCTTCATGGGTGGGCTTCTGCTGATCTACCGCATCATCCACTCGCCCTTCGGCCAGGTCTGCAAGGCGATCCGCGACAACGAGCCGCGCGCCATCTCGCTCGGCTACCGCGCCAGCCAGTACAAGCTCGCCGTCTTCGTGCTCTCGGCCGGACTCGCAGGGCTTGCCGGCGCGACCAAGGCGATCGTCTTCCAGCTGGCATCGCTCACCGACGTCTACTGGACGATGTCGGGCGAGGTCGTGCTGATGACGCTGGTCGGTGGCCTCGGCACCGTCTTCGGCCCGATCGTCGGCGCTGCCGTCATTGTCGCCATGCAGAACTATCTCGCCGGCCTCGGCTCCTGGGTGCTGGTTGTCCAGGGGGTGATCTTCGTCGCCTGCGTCCTGCTCTTCCGCGAAGGCATCGTCGGCGTCATCGCCAAGTGGATCAAGAAGCCGCTGTGACGACGGCTACTGCTTAAGCAGATAGTCCGCGACGGCCGCCCGATCCGCCGCGCCGAGGCCGGCGGGCGGGCTCATCCAGCCGCCGGGCACGATCGCATCGGGATCGGTGAGATAGCCGAGCAGCCGTTCGCGATCCCAGGTGAGGCCTTGCGCCTTGGCGGCCTTGAACGCCGGCGAATAGTCAAAGCCTTCGGCGGAACCGAGCACCCGTCCAGTCAGGCCCGTGAGATGCGGCCCCGCCATGCCGGTCTTGGCGGTATCGAGACTATGGCAGGACTGGCAGGCCTTGAAGATGGTGGCTCCAATAGGCTCTTGCGCCTGCACTGTACCGCCAGCGATCAGCCCAAACGCGATGAGCGCAGCGGAGGCCGCCCTCACGCCGGCTTCACCGTCTGGATCCGCACCAGCCGGTTGGTGCCGCTCTCGCCGCCCCAGGCCTCGCCGCTGCGCCCATCCATCTGGCGGACATTGGCGCCGGGCTTGTCGCTCGGGAAGCTGTTGAACTCCTCGGTCAGCGGGTCGAAGCGGACGATGCTGTTGAGGGCGAAGTCGGTGAGCCAGACCTTGTCGGCATCGTCGACATAGACCGAATAGGTCCGCGGCTTGTTACCGGGCAGCTTCCAGCCCTTCCAGCTACCGCTTTCGCTGTCGTAGGCCGAGACCTGTCCGGAATTCCATTCGCTGACCCAGATCCGGTTCTTCGAATCCGACCAGACCCGGCGTGCGCCCTGGCCTTCGGTCGGCGGATCGACCACGGTGAAGCTGCCGCTCTGGGTGTTGATCCTGGCGATGTAGTTGCCGGCGAGCGAGGCGAACCAGATCTCGCCCGAGGGCGTGCGCGTCATGCCATAGGGACCGGCGCCGCGCGGCGCGTCGAAGATCTCCATCTTGCCGGATTTGGGCTCGAGCCTGCCGACGATACCGTTCTGGCCGGTGAACCAGAGCATGCCGGCCTTGTCGAACACCGGCGTGTTGAGATTGGCGCGCTCGCGCCCGGCCGGCAGCTTGAACAGATCGACCTTGTGGGTCTTGTCGTCGATGCGGGCGATGGCGTTCTGGCCGCCCTCGGTGACCCAGGCGGCGCCGTCCGGCCCGCGCACCACGCCATGCGGCGCCGCACCGTCGCCGAGCGGGATCACCTTGGTCTGGCCGGTGCGTGGATCGAAGCGGCCGAGCACGCCATTGCGCTGGCCGCAGACCCAGATCGTGCCGTCGCCGGCATGGGTGACGTCACGCGAGCCCTTGATCTCCGGCACCTCGAAATAGGTGACGATGAACGGGTTGCCGGGCTGGGTTTGCCCGGTCGCCTCGGCGCTGCGCAGGATCAGGTTCGGCGCGGCGAGGCCGGCGATACCGAATTTCAGGAACGAACGGCGCAGCATCGGCGTCTCCTTTCGTCGTCGGCCGGCGAATGATCCACCTGCCCGTGACAGGCGTAAACCGACAACATCGTGAAACTGTGGCTGTGGCCCGGCGGTTCCCTGGCGCGGCTTTAACGTTGCCGCTGGATCCCTTCGGGCAGCGTCGAGACGCGCGCCATCTCGCCGCTGCGGAACACCGTGGGATCGGCGAGATAGTCCAGCGCCATCGGCATGGCGTCGACGCCCCAGAACACCTCGCCGTCGATCACCAGGCTCGGCACGCCGAAGACCTCGGCGGCGACGGCGTCCTCGGTGGTCTGGCGCAAGCGGTCCTTGACCTCTTGTTCGCCGACCAGAGCCAGCGCATCGGGGCGGCCGGCAGCATCGGCGACCTCCTGCAACACCTGCGCGTCATTGGCGTCACGCCCTTCGCCCCAGACGAGGCGAAAGGCGGCTGTGACCGCTGCCTCGCTGTCGTCGAGCGCGGTCAGAAGACGCAGCATGGCCAGCGGGTTGAAGGGATGGGCCGGCGGGAAGCGGAAGGGCACGCCCATCGTCTGCGCCAGATGCGTCGAGAGCCGGTAGGTATGGACGCGCTTGGGCGCGACCTCCGCCGGCCCGAGCTGGCCCCAGGCCTTGAGCACCCCGCCGAAGACGATCGGCTTCAGCACCACCGGCCGGTGCTCCCGGATCGCACCCAGCCGCGTCAGCGCCAGATGCGCGAAGGGCGAGATGATGTCGAAATACCATAGGGCGGGCTGGGACACAGATCGGCTCACTTGATCAGCTTGGCGGCGGCGCGGAATTGCGGATGTTCGGCCGTGCGCAGCCATTCGAACACCACCATCTCGGTGGTGACGATCTCGGCGCCGTTCCGCTCCAGCCGCCGCAGCGCGACCTCCTTGCTCTCGGGAGCACGCGAACCGACAGCATCCTGCACCACCAGGACGCGGCGCTTGTTCTCCAGCAGCGAGAGCGCGGTCTGGCCGACGCAGACATGCGCCTCGCAGCCGCAGAGGATCAGGTCGTCGTCGCCGGCGATGGCGTCGATGAAATCAGGCGCGCCGCAGGAATCGAAGCTCATCTTGGCGATCGCGGGTGCGGCCTCCGCCAGCTCCGGCACCGTCGCGCCGAGCCCGGCCGGGTTCTGCTCGGTCATCACGATCGGGACGTCCAGAAGCTTCGCCGCCGCCACCAGCCTTGCCGCATTGGCGACGAGGCGCGGCCCGTCATGGATCGCCGGCATCAGGCGTGCCTGGAAATCGATGATGACGAGGCGGGATCGCTTGGCGCTCATCAGGTGCATCGGCGTCATCTCCGCAGGAGCCGGTCGAGCTCGGTTTCGACATGGCGCTCCATCAGCCTGCGCGGCGAAGCGCCGAACATGCGGATGCGCCGCGTATGCGCCAGCAGCAGCACGCCGGAAGCATGGGCGAAGGCATCGGTCATGATCAAGTCGGCCTGCGCGGCATCGGCGCCGAGCGCCAGAGCGGCATCCCGGATCGGTGCCAAAGTCGCCTCCAGCGCCTCGTTCAACGCCCTGTCGCGCTCGCGGCCGAGGCCGTGCGGGCGCATGCCGCCACGGAACAGGTAGAAGCCGAGGTCAAGATCGCGCGGGTTCTCCGCATAGAAGTCGAAGAAGGCGAGGGCGGCGCTGCGGAAATGGTCTGCCGGCGCCTCGGCGACTGCGACTGCAGCATCGACGGCGTCCTGCAGGGTCGCGATCGAGCGGCCGAGCACCTCGGCATAGAGCGCTTCCTTCGAGTCGAAATGGAAGTAGAGCGCTGCCGGCGTATAGCCGGCCTCGGCGGCGATCGCCCGCAGCGAGGCGCCGTCCAGCCCCTCGCGCTCGAATACGGCGCGCGCGGCGGCGACGATGCCCTCGCGCTTGGCGTCTGTCGCGGCATAGCGGCCGCGCTTTCGGCCTGCGGTTCCCTCGCTCACTCCAAGACGCCTCCAATCCTCTTGACGAAAATCTAACGCCGTTCAATTTTAACGGCAACAACCTTTCGGGAGGAGGCTATCATGCTGATGGATGCTGCCGGCTATCGCGAATCCCTGCGCGCCTATCGCCCGCGCGTCTTCGTCGGTGGCCAACGGGTCGAGAGCGTCGCCGATGAGAAATTGCTGCTGCCGGGCATCAACGGCATCGGCGTCACCTACGACCTCGCCCATGACGCGGCCTACCGGCCGATCATGACGGCGGTGCAGGGCTCCTCCGGCCGCATCGTCAACCGCATGCTCCATATCGACGCCTCGTCCGGTGATCTCCTCGCCAAGCTCGAGGCGGTCCGCCTAGTCTGCAAGATCTCCGGCTGCGCCCAGCGCTACCTGACGCATGACGCCTTCAACGGCATCCTGCAGGCGACGATAAGGGCCGATGCCAATCATGGCACCGACTACACGCAGCGATTCGTGGCCTATCTGCACCGCATCCAGGACGAGGACCTGACCTGCGGCGTCGCCATGACCGACGCCAAGGGCGATCGCTCGCTGCGACCGGGCCTGCAGGCCAATCGCGATTCCTATGTTCACATCAAGGAGCGCCGACCGGACGGCATCGTCATCCGCGGTACCAAGGCGATCGTCACCGGCGCGCCTTACGTCCACGAATTCCTGGTCATGCCCTGCCGCACTCACGCCAAGGGTGACGAAGATTTCGCCCTATGCTGTGCCGTGCCTTGCGATGCGGAGGGGATCACCATCGTGGCGCGCCCGGCCGGGCGGCCGGGCGATCCCGCCGCCAAGTTCTCGGCGAAATATGGCCAGTCGACCGGCGCCGTGATGTTCGACGACGTCTTCGTGCCCTGGGACCGTGTGTTCATGACCGGCGAGACCGAGGAGGCCGGCTATCTCACCACCAGCTACGCCACCCATCACCGCCATAGCTGCATCGCGGCGCGGGCCGGCTTCGGCGATCTCCTGATCGGCGCCGGCGCGCTGATGGTCGAAGCCAACGGGCTCGATGCCGACAGGCATTCCCATGTCCGCGAGCAACTGGTCGAGCTGATCACCATCACCGAGGGCTTCTTCGCCTGCGGCGTCGCGGCCTCGGTCTATTGCAGCAAGGACGCCTCGGGCGTGGCGATGCCGGACGCAGTTTTCGCCAATATCGGCAAGCTGCTGCTCGCTACCAAGATCTATGACATGCACAGGATCGCCCATTATGTCTCGGGAGGCTTGATCGTGGCGCTGCCCGGCCCGGACGAGGACCACAACCCTGAGACCTCCGCCTCGCTCTCGGCCGTGCTGACCGGGCGGCCGGACATCCCCTATGAGCAGCGCGCCGAGGTCACCCGCTTCATCGAGGACCTCACGGTGTCCAAGGAGGCCGGCTGGTATTCGGTGATCTCGCTGCATGGCGGCGGCTCGCCCGAGGCGATGAAGCGCGAGATCTGGCGCAATTACCCGGTCATGGAGAAGGTCGCGCTGGTCGAGAGCCTGCTCGATCGCGGCGTGCTCGCCGATGGCTCTCGCGTCAGCAAGCAGCCCGGACGCTGCTGTGTCACCGGCTGCGAGGTGCCCGAGCGCATGACGACACCGGAGGCGGCGGAATGACCATGCACGCTCACGCCACCCATCAGGTCCTCAACCAGGCCCGGCCCGCCACCGGGTGGAACGCTTTCTCCGGCGATACGGTGCTGCAGGGCATCGTTGCGCGCGGCGCGCCCTGGGTCGCGGAGAAGGCGGCGGCAGTGGGCGCCCAGGCCGGCGATGCCGAGGTGCAGGAGCTCGCCCGCCTCGCCAACCGCCATGGGCCGGAGCTGCGGAGCCATGACCGCTACGGCAACCGCATCGACTGGATCGAGTTCCATCCGGCCTGGCACGAGCTGATGGGCCTAGCCTTCGCCCATGAGGTGCCCTCGCTCGCCTGGACGACGACGGAGCCGAACGGCCATCTCGGCCGCGCCGTGCTGTCCTATCTCTGGAACCAGGTTGAGCACGGGACGGGGTGCCCGACTGGCATGACCTATGCCGCCTTTCCCGGCCTCGCCCAGCCGGAGTTTTCGCTCTGGCGGCAGAAGATCACCTCGGGCCGCTACGACAAGCGCCCGCTGCCGGTGGCGCAGAAGGCGGGCGCCAGCATCGGCTATGCGATGACCGAGAAGCAGGGCGGCTCGGACCTGCGCCAGACCCAGACCACGGCGCGCTTCCTCGAGGATACGCCGGATGGCCGGGTCTACCTGATCACCGGGCACAAATGGTTTTTCTCGGCGCCGCAATCGGACGGGTTCTTCACCCTGGCGCAGACGGAGAGCGGCGTTTCTTGCCTGTTCTGCCCCGGCTTCCTGCCCGACGGCAGCCGCAACCGCCTGCAGATCCAGCGCCTCAAGGACAAGGCTGGCAACCGCTCCAATGCCTCCTCGGAAGTCGAGTTCCGCGAATGCCTCGGCTGGCTCGTTGGCGAGGAAGGGGCGGGGATCAAGGAGATCCTTTCCCACGCCCATCTGACGCGGCTCGATTTCGCCGTCGGCTCGGCCGGTCTGATGCGCCAGGCGCTGACGCTGGCGCTGAACCACACCCAGTCGCGCCGGGGCTTCGGCTCCTCGCTGGCCGAGCAACCGATGATGACCAACATCCTCGCCGATCTCGCGATCGACTGCGAGGCCTCGACACTGATGGCCTTCCGTGTCGCCGCCGCGACCGATGCGATGGAGACGACCGAAGAGGAGCGTCATCTTGCCCGCGTCACCACCCCGCTCGCCAAGTTTTGGAACTGCAAGCGCGCTGCCGCCTTCGTCGTCGAGGCTCTGGAATGCCATGGCGGCAACGGCTTCATCGAGGAGAACCCGATGGCGCGGCTCTATCGCGAGGCACCGCTCAATGCGATCTGGGAGGGCACCTCGAACATGATGTGCATGGACGTGCTGCGCGCTTTCAACCGCGAGCCGCGCACCAAGGAAGCCTTCATGACGGAGGTCGGTGCGGCGCGTGGCGCCAATCGCGCCCTCGACCGCTGGCTCGACCGGCTCGGCGACGAGGCGGCAAAGCCGCGCAACGATGACGGCCATGGCCGCCGGCTCGCCAATCTGATGGCCTATGCGCTGCAGGCCTCCGAGTTGAGAAAGCATGCCGACGAAGCCGTGTTCGAGACCTTTTGCCGCTCGCGGCTCGATGCCGACTGGGGCTATGTCTTCGGTACACTCGACCCATCGCCGGAACTGGCTGGGATCGTGCGGCGAGCGACGGCCGCGCAGGGGTGAGGCTGGCCGCGCGCCCTCAGGGCAGGTTCTCGCGCAGCACGATCTCGATGCCGGGCCGGGCGGTGCCTTCCGCCGCCGGCCGGCCGGCGCGTAAGTTTGCGAAGATCGCAACGCAGCTCATCAGCGTCGCCAGCGGCTGCTGGGTGATGACGGCGTCCATGGTGCCGTCGACGAGGAGGCCGCGCGTTTCCGGCGTCAGGCCATGGCCGACGAAGACGACGTCTTGCCGCCCGGCTTCCTTCAGCGCCCGGGCGATACCCTCCGGCCCGCCGCCGATATTGTAGATGCCGGCGAGGTCCGGATGCTGGCCGAGCAGGGTCTTGGTCTGGCGGTAGTTCTTGGCTTCGTCGTCATGACCCTCGCGCAGGCCGACGACCTCGATGTCGGGATAGAGTTCCTCGAACAGATGCAGGAAGCCCATCTCGCGCTCCTCATGGGCGCGGTAGCTCAGGCTGCCGGCGATCATCGCCACTTTGGCGACCTTGGCCCGGCGCGGCCCGATGAAGCGGGCGATGAGCTGGCCGGCGGTGCGCCCGGCGGCGCGGTTGTCGAGGCCGACATAGGCGGCGCGGGCGGTGTTGGCGATGTCGGAGATCAGCGTGACGCTCGGCACGCCGCGCTCGGCGAGGGCATCGACCGCCTCGCGCACCGTCGGATGCTCCAGCGCCATGAAGGCGACGCCGTCGACCTCGCGGCCGATCCGCCTGAGCTCATGGGCCAGCAGCTCCGGCTTGAAGCTCTCGATATGCTCGACCCGGGCGCGCATGTTGAAGGACGCCAGCTGGTCCTGCGAGCCTGCGATCAGCCGTCCGAGCAGCCCGAGGAAGCGGTTGTTCCCGGCCGGCAACAGGAAACCGAGGCGCAGGGGCCTGAGCGCGCTCGCCGGCAGCGACCCCTCCATGACATAGCCGAGCTCGCCAGCCGCCTTGAGCACGCGCTGGACGGTCGCGGGCCGCACCCCTGGCCGCTGGTTCAGCACCCGGTCGACCGTCGCGGTCGAAACCCCGGCAAGGCGCGCGACATCCTCGACCCGCGCCATCTGGCGGCGGCGCGGCGCAATCTCCTCGGCTGCATTTCGGATCGGTGCGTTCATTCAATCAAAAACCATCAGAAAATGAGCTTGAAGACCATCAGAGGCGATTTCTATGCTGAGCGTCAAGCACTCAAGAGCGATCAAATCGCATCAGCACGTCCAGGGAGGACATCATGACCGGACCGAGCCGCCGCACGCTCATCAAGGGCCTCGCCGCCGCCCCCGCCGCATCGCTGATCGGCATGCCGATGATCGCGCGGGCCGCCGAGATCGAGCTGAAATACGGCAACAACCTGCCGCTCAGCCACCCGCTCAACATCCGCGCCCAGCAGGCGGCCGAGCGCGTCGCCAAGGAGACGAACGGGCGGGTGGAGATCAAGATCTTCCCGAACAACCAGCTCGGTGGCGACACCGACATGCTGAGCCAGGTCCGCAATGGCGGCATCACCTTCTTCACCCCCTCGGCGCTGGTGATCGCAACTCTGGTGCCGGTCGCGGCGATCAATGCGGTCGGCTTCGCCTTCGCCGATTACGAGCAGGTCTGGAAGGCGATGGACGGGCCGGTCGGCGCGCATGTCCGCGCCGCGATCGAGAAGGTCAATCTCTATGCCTTCGAGAAGATGTGGGACAATGGCTTTCGCCAGATGACCACCTCGGGCAAGGCGATCGAGCAGGCGGCCGACATGGCCTCGCTCAAGATCCGCGTGCCGGTCTCGCCGCTCTCGATCTCGATGTTCAAGGCGCTCGGCGCCGCCCCGGCCAGCCTGCAGTTCTCCGAGGTCTATTCGGCGCTGCAGACCAAGGTCGTCGACGCGCAGGAGAACCCGCTACCGATCATCCAGGTCGCCAAGCTCTACGAAGTCCAGAAGAGCTGCGCGGTCTCGAACCATATCTGGGACGGCTTCTGGTTCATCGCCAATGGCCGCGCCTGGCGCGCCCTGCCGCCGGATATCCAGAAGATCGTGGCATCCGCGATCAACGATGCCGGCGTCGCCCAGCGCGGCGACATCAAGAGCCTCAACGATACCGTGCAGGCCGATCTGCAATCGAAGGGGCTTGCCTTCAACAAGACCAACCCCGACAGCTTCCGGGCCAAGCTCCGCGACGGCGGGTTCTACAGGGAATGGCAGGAGCGCTTCGGCGCCGAGGCCTGGAGCCTGCTCGAGGGAGCGGTCGGCAAGCTCGCCTGAGGCTTGCCGGGACCGAATCTCGGGGAAACGCCATGGACGTTCACGCCGCCACTTTGCCGCCGCCGGCCGCGCCGGCGACCGGCCTAGGTCGCCTCGCGGACAAGTTGGACCGCGCCGTCGGCACGGTGGTCGAGCTCGTCGCGGCCGTGCTCGTCCTCGCCGAGATCGTCATCCTCGGAGCAGGCGTCACCGCCCGCTACGCCTTCCATGCGCCGCTGGTCTGGTCGGACGAGCTCGCCTCGATCCTGTTCCTCTGGCTCTCCATGCTCGGTGCGGTCGTAGCCCTGCGCCGCGGCGAGCACATGCGCATGACCGGGCTCGTCACCCGCGTTGGCCCGCAGGCACGCCTCCTGCTCGAGGCGCTCGCGATCACCGCGGCGATCGCTTTCCTGGTGATGATCCTGCCGGAGGCGCTCAACTACGCCGAGGATGAGCGCTTCATCGTCACCCCCGCGCTGGAGATCGCCAATTCCTGGCGCGCCGCGGCGCTGCCGACCGGCATCGTGCTGATGCTGTTCGCCGCCTTCTGCCGGCTGCTGCGCTTTGGCTCTTGGAAGCCGGTCCTGCAGGCTGCCGGGCTCACGATAGCCCTCATCATCCTGTTCTGGCTGCTCGGCCCGGCGCTGAAGCCGCTCGGCAAGCTCAACCTCGTGATCTTCTTCGTCGGCCTCGTCGCGGCCAACGTCTTCGCCGGGGTGCCGATCGCCTTTTCCTTCGCGCTCGCCACCTTCGGCTATCTCTCGCTGACGACCTCGACGCCGATGGTCGTGATGGTCGGCCGGCTCGACGAGGGCATGAGCCATCTCATCCTGCTCGCCGTGCCGCTGTTCATCTTCCTCGGTGCTCTGATCGAGATGACCGGCATGGCCCGCGCCATGATCCAGTTCCTGGCCTCGCTGCTCGGCCATGTCCGCGGCGGCCTGTCCTATGTGCTGATCGGCGCGATGTACCTGGTTTCCGGCATCTCCGGCTCGAAGATCGCCGACATGGCGGCGATCGCGCCGGTGCTCTTCCCGGAGATGCAGAAGCGCGGCGCCAAGCCCGGCGACCTCGTCGCCCTGCTCTCGGCGACGGGCGCTCAGACCGAGACGATCCCGCCCTCGATCGTGCTGATCACCATCGGCTCGGTCACCGGCGTCTCGATCGCGGCGTTGTTCACTGGCGGCATGCTGCCGGCCGTCGTGCTCGGCATCGCGCTCTGCTTCGTCGTCTGGTGGCGCAACCGGGGCGAGGATCTCAGCCACGTCACCAAATATTCGAAGCGCGAGATCGGCAGGCTCTGCCTGATCGCGGCGCCGGCGATCGCGCTGCCTTTCGTCATTCGCGCCGCCGTCGTCGAGGGCGTCGCCACCGCGACCGAGGTCTCGACCATCGGCATCGCCTATGCGGTGCTGGCCGGCATCCTGATCTATCGCCAGTTCGACTGGCGCCGGCTCAAGCGCATGCTGGTCGACACGGCATCGCTCACCGGCGCGATCATCTTCATCATCGGCTGCGCCACCGCCATGGCCTGGGGGCTGACGCAATCGGGCTTCTCGCAGGACCTCGCCAAGGTCATGGCGGCCGTCCCGGGCGGCACCTGGGGCTTCCTCGCCATCTCGATCGTCGCCTTCGTCATCCTCGGCAGCGTGCTCGAGGGCATCCCGGCGATCGTGCTGTTCGGGCCGCTGCTCTTCCCGATCGCCAAGCAGATCGGCGTGCACGAGGTGCATTATTCGATGGTCGTGATCTTCGCGATGGGCATCGGGCTTTTCGCCCCGCCCTTCGGCGTCGGCTATTACGGCGCCTGCGCGATCTCGAAGATCAATCCCGACGAGGGGCTGAAATACATCTGGGCCTATGTCGCGGCCCTGCTGGTCGGCCTCGTCATAGTCGCCGCCGTGCCGTGGTTCTCCATCGGCTTCCTCTAGTCATCGTCGCAGGAAAGCACCCATGAGCCGTCATTTTGGCCAGATCCGTCAGGCCGGCTATGTCGTCCCCGATATCGAGGCGGCGATGGACTATTGGAGCCGGGTGCTCGGCGTCGGGCCGTTCTTCTACAATCCCAAAGTCCCGATCAGGAACTACCGCTACAAGGGTGAGGCCTATGAGCCGCATAATTCGGTAGCGCTCGCCAATTCCGGCCCGCTGCAGATCGAATTGATCCAGTGCCGCAACGACGTGCCGTCCATGTACAAGGACTTCACCGATGCCGGCCATAGCGGCCTGCAGCATGTCGCCTACTGGACCTCGGACTATGACGCCGATCTGGAGCGGCTGCTCGCCGAAGGGTTCAAGCCCGTGATGTCCGGCGAGGTCGGCGAGCGCGGCCGTTTCATCTATTTCGATACGCATTACCACCCCGGCACGGTGATCGAGCTCTCCGAGGTCGCCGGCCCCAAGGGCGAGATGTTCCGGTTGATCCGCGAGGCAGCGGAGACTTGGGACGGCAAGGACCCGGTGCGGCCGTTCCCTGATCTCAGTAAGCTCTGAGCGATCATGGCGACCGAACGCTTCACAGCCACCTATCTGATCGAGACGCCGCTCGATCCCCGCAAGGTCGCGGACGTCATGGCCGGCGAGCAGTCGAGCGGGACCTTCACCCGTGTCGTCGGCGAGACCGATGAACTGCGCGACCGCACCCGTGCCGTTGTCATCGCGGTCGAGGAATTGGGCAGCACCACAGAGCCGAGCCTGCCCAATGCCTGGCTGGAGCGGAAAGGCGTCAGCGGCCCATGGCGCCGTGCCCGGATCACGCTCTCCTTCCCGGTCGACAATGTCGGCCCCAACCTGCCGACGCTGGCGTCGATCGTCGCCGGCAATCTGTTCGACCTCGGTGAGGTCACCGGGCTCAGGCTGGAGAGCATGGCGCTACCGGCCGTCTATCGCCGTCTCTTCCCGCTGCCGACGCGCGGCATCGCCGGCACCCGCCGTGCGACCGGTGTCACTGACGGTCCGATGATCGGCTCGATCATCAAGCCCAATGTGGGCCTGCGTCCTTATGAGACCGCCGAATTGGTCGGCAAGCTCTGCGCCGCCGGGCTCGACTTCATCAAAGATGACGAGATCTCGGCCGATCCCGTGCATGCGCCGCTGGCCCAGCGCGTGCCTGCGGTGATGGCCGCGGTGCGCCGCCATCAGGACCGCACCGGCAAGGCGGTGATGGTCGCTTTCAACATCACGGCCGAGACCGACCAGATGCGCCGCCATGCCGAACTGGTCGAGCGCGAGGGCGGCACCTGCGTCATGGTCAGCCTGAACTGGTGCGGCTTCTCGGCGGTCGAGACCCTGCGTCGCTCGACCAGTCTCGCCTTGCATGGCCACCGCAACGGTTTTGGCGCGCTCTCGCGCCATCCGCTGCTTGGCATCGGTTTCCAAGCCTACCAGACGCTGTGGCGGCTCACCGGCGTCGACCACATGCATGTGCATGGACTGCAGGGCAAATTCGCGCAGGAG
This sequence comes from Allobosea sp. P4_H5, assembly GCF_056400825.1. Taxonomy (NCBI): domain Bacteria; kingdom Pseudomonadati; phylum Pseudomonadota; class Alphaproteobacteria; order Hyphomicrobiales; family Alloboseaceae; genus Allobosea; species Allobosea sp. P4_H5. The sequence goes on from NZ_JBFUKM010000018.1 coordinate 64,121, forward strand.
GACGAGGAGGTGGTGACCTCAGCGAAGGACTGCGTGACGCCGCTGGCTGAGGGCATCGATGATCGCGTCCTGCCAGCCTTCTCCTCCGGCCAATGGGCCGGCACCGCGCAGCCGACCTGGGACGCGATCGGCCATGACGACCTCTTGTTCATGGCGGGCGGCGGCATCCTCGCCCACCCCGGCGGTCCCGCGGCCGGCGTCGCCAGCATCCGCCAGGCCTGGCAGGCGGTCGCGGCCGGCGTGCCGCTGAGCGAGGCAGCGAAGGAGCACGACGAACTCGCGCAGGCGCTCGCCTTCTTCGGCAAGGGCAGCGGCTGAGCATGGCTGAGGCAGGCCCCCGTTCCGGCTGGTATGGCGACGACTTCACTGGCGCCACCGACACGCTCGCCACGCTGGCGGAAGCCGGACAGCGCGCTCTGCTCTTCCTCCGCATCCCGACGCCCGAGCAACTCGCCAGTGCCGGTCCGCTTGATGCGATCGGCATAGCCGGCGCGACGCGGGCGATGGCACCGGAGGCGATGGCCCGCGAACTGGATGAAGCGGGGCGTTTCTTCGCCGCGCTCGGCGTCGGCCTGCTGCATTACAAATGCTGCTCGACCTTCGACAGCGCTCCTGATGTCGGCAGCCTCGGCGCGGCGGCACGCGCCTTGCGGCCGCATTTTTCGAACCCGCTGCTGCCGGTCATCGGCGGCCAGCCCAATCTCGGGCGCTACTGCCTGTTTGGCACTCTCTTCGCCGCGGCGGGAGCCGGTGGCGCCGTCCACCGCATCGACCGCCACCCGACCATGAGCGTCCACCCGGTGACGCCGATGGGCGAAGCCGATCTGCGTCGGCATCTGGCTGCGCAAGGACTGGAGCGCGTCGCGCTCGTCGACTATCGCAGCCATGAGGGCGACGGGGCCGGGCTGGCTCTCGACGCTGCGCTGGCTGGAGAGCCTGAAGCCGTGCTCTTCGATGTCTCGCGCCCTTCCGATCTTACGGCGATCGGTGCCCTGCTACGCGAGCACATGAAAGCCGGGCCGATGCTCGCGATCGGCGCGAGTTCGGCAGCGCAAGCCTTCGCCGGCTTCCCGCAGGCCGCCCGACCTGTGATGCCCAAGCTCGCGCGGCCCGCTTTCGGCGGCAATCTGCTGGCTCTGGTCGGCAGCCTGTCGCCTGTGACCCGCGCACAGGTCGAACTCGCCGAGGGCTATGAGACGATCACGGTCGATCCGGCGCGGCTCACTGGCGAGCCCGCCTATCTCGATGAGCTGCGCACTGAGGCGCTTGCCCGCCTGGCCGCGCGGAACGTCATGCTGATCACCGACAAGCCGGTGGGTGCACCTGCCGAGACGGGCAAGGTCGCGGCCGCCACCGGGGCGCTGCTGCGCGCGATCATGAACGAGGCACGGATTGCGCGGCTGGTCGTCGCTGGCGGCGACACCTCGACACTGGCGATCCGCTCGCTCGACCTCTGGGGCCTGTCCTATCGCTCGCCCTGCACGCCGGGCGCGCCGCTCTGCCGCGCCCATAGCGATGATGCCAGGCTCGATGGCCTCGATATCGTGCTGAAGGGCGGCCAGATGGGCACGCCCGATTTCTTCAACCGTGTCGCGGAGACGGCCTGAGCCAGCCTCACCTTACGGGCAGACGAAGCCACCCTGATTGTCGGGCACGCAGCGCGAGCCATTCGGCAGGTTGAGCGCGCCGGAGCGGTCGCGCCGGACATAGGCGCCATTCGGCAGGCTGAAGCCGCCGCTCTGGTCGGTCTGAACGCGCGTTCCGTCAGGCAATTGCAGGCCACCGGCGCCATCGCTGACGATGCGCTTGGTCATCGCCGTGGGGCCCGGCGCGGGGCTGGGCGCCAGGCCGGGAGGCGGGGCGCCGAAGCGCTGCGGCTGCGAACAACCAGCCGCGATACCGGCGAGACCGATCGCCCCGACCACGAAGAATACGCGTCTCATCCAATCCGCCTCCTCAATATGCCTTCATCAAATCCGCAGTCTCCAGCAAGGCCGGGCCGCGGTCCAGCGCGCCGCCGCAGGATCGACCAGTGATTGTGCCGCTTTCATGACGAGCAGGTCAGACGCTGGCGCATGACCGGAAGGATTGCCTAGCCCCCCCGATATCCGCGACAGTTCCATCCGGGACGGAACGGCGGAGACAAGAAGCGCATGGTCGACTGGACGAAGGGACGCAGCGAGGCGCAGGCGATCGCCGAGCTCTGGACGCGGCAAGGCGGACCGGGCGGCGCTATCGTGCTGTTCGATCGTGACGGCGTGCGCGAGAGCGCCAGCGGCGGCTTCGCCGTGATCGAGCATCGCCTGCCCTTCACTCCCGATACGCAGAACCGGCTGGCCTCGATCAGCAAGCACATCTGCGCCGCCTTGCTGCTGCGTGAGGGCGTGCCGCTGGAGGCGACGCTCGGCAGCTTCATCCCCGAGCTACCCCAGGCGCTGGGTGCGGTTCCGCTCGGCCGGGCGCTCGACATGACCGGCGCGCTGCCGGACATGATGGAAGCGCTCTGGCAGCAGGGCACGCCGTTCACCGCGAGCCTCTCCGCTGGCGAGATCTTTTCGGCCGCCTGCCGCCTGCCCGGACTCAACGCCGAGCCCGGCAGCGAGATGGCCTATTCAAACACCGGCTGGCGGCTGGCGCAGGCGATCCTCGAGCGCCGGACCGGCAAGGGCGCTGCCCAGTTGGTCGAGGAATTGATGGCGCCGGCCGCGCTGCCGATCCGCTTCGTCTCCGACGAAAGCGAGGTCGTCCCCGGCCTCGCCACCGGCTACTGGCATGACGGGCAGGCTTGGCGCCGCGGCTTCTATGGCTTCAATTTCTCGGCCTCGGGCGGCATGGCTGGCAGCGCGGCCGGGCTGGCGCGCTGGGCAGCGGGCCTGATGGCCGAGCGCGAACCCTATGCGGGGCTGCTCGACCAGCTTGCTGCACCGCGCCAGTTCGCTGATGGCAGCGAGAGCGGCTATCGGCTCGGCTTGGTCGCGAGCCGGCTCGGCGGCACCCGGATCATCGGCCATGGCGGCTCGCTGACGGGCTACCGCAACCACATGCTGATGGCCCCGGAACTGGGGGTCGGCGTCGTCGTGCTGACCAATCGCGAGGAGGACGCGCTCTGGCCGGCTTTGCGCGTGCTGGCCGCGCTGACCGGCGAGGCGCTGCCTGATGATCCGAAAAGCGTTCCGACCGGGCTCTATGCGGCCGAGGACGGGCCGTTCTGGGCCGAGTTCGCGGGGGGCGCCATCAGCGTCATGGGTGGCTATGAGAAACTGGTCTCGGATGGCGACGGCGGGCTGCGCAGCCTGCCGGCCTATCTCGACATCGCCCTGAAGGCCGAAGCCGACGGCGCCTTCAGCGGCCGGATTGGCGGCGTGTCGCGCCGGCTGCTGCCAGTGCCCGCCGATACGACGCTGGATGAGCGCCTCGTTGGGCGCTGGCGCGATGAGCGGCTCGGGGTCGAGATCACGATCCGCGCCGACGGCACGGCATCGTGGCCCTGGGCCGGAACGATCGGCCTCGAGACCAGGCTGACGCCGCTGCCCGGCGGGCGGGCGCTGGCCGATCTGAAGCATGGCCCCTGGCGGCATCGGCCTTGCTTGTGGCTGCAGGCGGACGGCAGCCTGCGCCTTGCAAGCCATCGCTCGCGCATCCTGCATTTTACCCGTATAGACCCGGAAAGCCGGCCATGATCCGCTCCCGCCTCGCTGCCGCACTGATCGGCGCGACAGCCTTGCTGCTCACCACCGGAGCGCAGGCGCAGTCCGCGCCAAAAAATGTGCTGCGTGTCGCGCCGCATGCCGACCTCAAGACACTCGACCCCGTCGCGGCCTCGGTGCTGATCACCCGCATGCACGGGTTGATGATCTACGAGACGCTGTTCGCCTGGGATGCCAAGCTCCAGCCGAAGCCGCAGATGGTCGAGAGCTTCTCGACCGCGAACGACAAGTTGAGCTGGAGCTTCACGCTGCGGCCGGGCCTCAGATTCCATGACGGCCAGCCGGTGACGACGCGCGACGTCATCGCCTCGCTGAAGCGCTGGATGGCGCGCGACACGATCGGCGGCAAGCTCGGCGAGTACACCGAGGGGATGACGGCGGTCGATGACCGGACCTTCCAGCTCAAGCTGAAGAAGCCGATGGCGCTGGTCCCGTTCGCGCTCGGCTCGGCGGTCGGCAACATCCCGGCGATCATGCGCGAGAGCGATGCGGCGAGCGATCCGCTGAAGCCGATCAGCGAGGCGATCGGCTCCGGCCCGTTCAGGTTCAACCGTGAGGAGTGGCGCAGCGGTGCCAAGGTCGTCTACGACAGGAATCCGGATTATGTGCCGCGCTCCGAGCCGGCCGATGGGCTCGCCGGCGGGCGCATCGTCAAGGTCGACCGGGTCGAATGGCTGATCATGCCCGATCCGGCGACCGCCGCCGCCGCCCTGCAGACCGGCGAGATCGATATCTGGGAGCAGCCGAGCCAGGACCTCGTGCCGATGATCTCGGCGACGAAGGAGGTCAAGGTCGAGCGCTATGCCAGCCTGCCGGACCAGGCGCTGCTACGGCCCAACCATCTCTACCCGCCCTTCGACAATCCCAAGGCTCGTCTCGCCCTCGCTTACGCCACCGACCAGGCCGAGTTTCTGGCCGGCGGCTTCGGCGACGAGGAATGGTGGCAGCGCTGCAATTCCTATTTCATCTGCGGTGGCCCGAACGGCACGCAGGTCGGCGCCGAGGGCTTCGCCAAGCCGGACCTCGCCAAGGCGAAACAGCTGCTGGCGGAGAGCGGCTACAAGGGCGAGCCGCTGGCATTGATGTCGAGCATGGACATCCCCTCGATCGGCCGCATGGCCGAGGTCGCGGCCGACAGCCTGCGCAAGGCCGGATTCAACATCGATCTGCAGTTCTCCGACTGGGGCACGGTGGCGACGCGCCAGCAGAACCGCAGCGCCCCCGGACGCGCCGGCTGGAACCTCTTCGTCACCACCATTCCCGGCGCGACCATGCAGTCGCCATTGACCAATGTCGGCACCAACATGGCTTGCGAGAGGGCCTGGGCCGGCTGGGCCTGCGATGCGCGGACCGAGACGCTGCGCGGTGCTGTGGTCGATGCGCCCGACGAGGCCGGCCGCAAGGCGGCGGTCGAAACCTTGCACAGGCACCTTGCCGAGGTTCAGCCCTATCGCGTGCTCGGCCAGTTCGTTCAGCCCTATGCTCGGCGCGCCAATGTCGCCGGCGTGCTCGCCGCGCCGGTCATGCTGTTCTGGAACATCGAGAAGCAATGAGGGCGCCCTCGGCGCCGTGTATCCTGCATTTCAATAACATCGAGGGAGGCCAGCCATGATCCGATCCCGCCTTGTCGCCGCTCTGTTCGGCACAACCGCGCTGCTGCTCGCCGCCGGCGTGCAGGCGCAGCCGGCACCGAAAAACGTGCTGCGGGTCGCGCCGCATGCCGATCTCAAGACGCTCGATCCCGTCGCCGCCTCGATCGTCATCACTCGCATGCACGGGCTGATGATCTACGAGACGCTGTTCGCCTGGGACGCCAATCTCCAGCCCAGGCCGCAGATGGTCGAGAGCTTCTCGACCTCGGATGACAAGCTCAGCTGGACCTTCACGCTGCGGCCGGGCCTGAAATTCCACGACGGCCAGCCGGTGACCACGCGCGACGTCATCGCCTCGCTGGCGCGCTGGATGAAGCGCGACACGATCGGCGGCAAGCTCGGCGAGTACACCGAGGGCATGGAGGCGAAGGACGACAAGACCTTCGTGCTCAAGCTGAAGAAGCCGATGGCGCTGGTGCCGTTCGCGCTTGGCTCGGCCGTCGGCCAGATCCCGGTGATCATGCGTGAGGCTGACGCCACGACCGATCCGATGAAGCCTGTGACCGAGACGATCGGTTCGGGCCCGTTCAAGTTCAATCGGGCGGAATGGCGCAGCGGCGCCAAGGTCGTCTACGACAAGAACCCGGACTATGTGCCGCGCTCCGAGCCGGCCGACGGGCTCGCTGGCGGGCGCATCGTCAAGGTCGACCGCGTCGAATGGATGATCATGCCCGACCCGGCAACGGCCGCGGCGGCGCTGCAGACCGGTGAGATCGACATCTGGGAACAGCCGAGCCAGGACCTGATCCCGGTGGTCGCCGCGGCCAGGGACGTCAAGGTCGAGCGCTATTCCAACCTCGCCAACCAGGTGATGTTGCGGCCGAACAGCCTGCATCCGCCCTTCGACAATCCGAAGGCGCGGCTCGCTTTGGCCTATGCCACCGACCAGGCTGAGTTCCTGGCCGGCGGCTTCGGCGACGAGGAATGGTGGAAGCGCTGCGCCGCCTACTTCATCTGCGGTGCGCCCAACGGCACGCAGGCAGGTACGGAAGGCTATGCCAGGCCCGATCTGGAGAAGGCGAAGCAATTGCTGGCTGAGGCCGGCTACAAGGGCGAGAAGCTGGTCTTGACCACCAGCAACGACATCGCCGCGATCGGCCGGATGGCCGAGGTCGCCGCCGCCCAGCTCAAGAAGGTCGGCGTCACCGTCGATGTCCAGTTCTCCGACTGGGGCACCGTCACCACGCGCCAGCAGAACAAGAGCCCGCCGGACCAGGGCGGCTGGAACCTGTTCGTGACCTATGCCTCGGGCGCGACCATGCAGTCGCCGATGACGAATATCGGCACCAACATGGCCTGCGAGAAGGCCTGGGCCGGCTGGCCCTGCGACGCCGAAGCCGAGAAGCTGCGCGGTGCGGTGGTCGATGCGCCCGATGACGCCGCCCGCAAGGCGGCCGTCGAGGCCCTGCACAAGCGCCTGGCCGAGATGCAGCCTTATCGCGTGCTCGGCCAGTTCGACCAGCCTTATGCCAGGCGCAGCACAGTCTCGGGTGTGCTCGCCGCGCCGGTGATGCTGTTCTGGAATATCGAGAAGAAGTGAGGCCGGCGCGGCGTTAACCGGTTCCTGACCGATTGCGGGCGAGACTCGGGAGAACGATTCGCCTTCTTAGTCTCGTGAGACGCGTAATGGGTCAGGTCCTGATGGGTCAGGTTTTGCAGTTCCGCTTGAAGCCGCCCGCCGTCTCAGGCGATGGCGATGCGCTCGACCTGATGTCGGCGATCGACTTCGCCTTGCGCGACCTCGCCGACATCACCCCGCATATCCTGCATGAGCCGAGCCGCGAGCAGGCGCGGCAATGCCGGCAGATGCTGCAGGATGCCTTCGACGCGGCGCTGCAGGCCGGCTGAACTCAGTTTCGCCTGACGTCGACGACATAGCCTTCGTCGTTGACGACGACGCGGATGTCGTCGCCTTCGTCGTCGGTGCCCGTGACGATCCAGACGCCGCGACGGCGGCTGACGTTCTCGACATCGACCACGCCGCGGCGGCGGGCGATGCGCACTGCTTCACGCTGGCTGATGCCGTAGTCCCGATCGTCTTCCTCATAGGCCGGGGCCGGCGGCCTGGGCGCGCGCGGTGGCGGCGGAGCGATATTGGGCGCCGGAGCGGGCAGGGGGACAGGCGGGGGAGGGGCTCCCGGTGGTGCGCTCAGGCCGCCACTCAGGGCCTGAGCCATGACCGATCCCGTCGGAACGAGGCCGAGGCAGGCGGTGAGGACGAAGCGACGGGTCAGCATAGCCGATCTCCAGAAGAGGCTTGCCTTGCGTAAGCAGCGATTGGGTCGGAATCTGGACGGGATTGCGGGCGAAGCTGGCCTGTGACAGGCATCGGTCCGACGAGATGGAGATGTGGCGCATGCAGCCTGCCTGGGCGATCGGCCTGATGACCGGAACGGTCCTCGACGGCAATATCGACATCGCCGCGATCCGTACCGATGGCACTGTTGTCGCCGAGTTCGGGCCGTGGCGGCTTTCGCCCTATCGCCAGGAGGTCCGCGATCTCTTGGCTGAGGCCGTTCAGGCGGCGCTGGCCTGGCGTTTCGAGGGGCCGGAGCCAGCGATTTTTGCGCAAGCCGAGCGCGCTTTGACCCTGGCACAGAGCGAGGCGGTCGCCGAGTTCCTCGCCGCAGAGGGCATTGCTGCGAGCGAGGTCGCAGCCATTGGCTTCCACGGCCAGACCGTGCTGCATCGTGCCCCGACCAAAGAGCGCAAGGGCGACACCCGCCAGCTCGGCGACGGGGCGCTCATGGCGCGGCAGCTCGGTATCGACGTCGTCTACGATTTCCGCAGCGCGGATGTCCGCGCCGGTGGCCAGGGCGCGCCGCTGGTCGCGAGCTATCACGCCGCACTGATGCGCAGCCTTGGTGCGGGACAGGAGACGGCGGTGCTCAATCTTGGCGGCGTCGGCAATCTCAGCGCCTTTGCCGCCCCCGAACGCGTGCTCGCTTTCGACACTGGGCCGGGCAATGCGCCGCTCAACGACTGGATCAAGCAGCATGGCAAGGGCGAGATGGATCGCGACGGTGCCTTCTCGCTCGCGGGCACGGTGGACGAAGCCAGGCTCGTGCGCCTGCTCGAGCACCGCTATCTGTTCGCGCCCTATCCGAAATCGCTCGATCGCTACGACTTCACCGCGGCCATGGCCGACGGCCTCACCTTTGAGAACGGGGCGGCGACGCTGACCGCCTTCACTGCCGGTGCCGTCGGGCGTGGGCTCGACTTGCTGCCGGTCAGGCCACGGAGGCTGATCGTTTGCGGCGGCGGGCGCCGCAACCCGGCGATCATGGCGGCGCTCAACACCCGCACGGGCACGCAGGCGGTTCCGGCCGAGGCGGTCGGCTGGCGCGGCGATGCGATCGAGGCGGAGTGCTTCGCCTTCCTGGCCATGCGTCGCAAGGCCGGCCTGCCGATCTCCTTCCCGCTGACCACCGGCGTTGCCGAGCCGATGACGGGCGGGCGGATCGCATCCAAGCGTTGACGGCGCGCGCCAGCGAGGGTTCAAGGGCGGCATGAGCAAGTTCGCCTTCGAGCCCCTCGCCATCCCGGCCGTCGTGCTGATCAAGCCGAAGAAATTCGGCGATGCGCGCGGCTACTTCTTGGAAACCTATAGCGCCGAGGCCTTCGCGGCCGCCGGCATTGATGCCGTCTTCATCCAGGACAACCAGTCGCTCTCGGCCGCGCGCGGTGTGGTGCGTGGCCTGCATTTCCAGGGGCCGCCGGCGCCGCAGGCCAAGCTGATCCGGGTGCTGAAGGGCGCGATCTTCGACGTCACCGTCGATATCCGCCTGGGATCGCCGAGCTATGGCAGATGGTGCGCGACGACGCTCACCGCCGAGGGCGCCGAGCAGCTCTTCGTGCCGCGTGGCTTCGCCCATGGTTTCTGCACGCTCGAGGCCGATACCGAGGTCGTCTACAAGGTCGATGGACCCTATGCGCCGGAGACGGAGGGCGGCATCGCCTGGAACGACCCTGAGCTTGCGATCGACTGGCCGGTCGCAGCCACCGAGGCGCAGCTCTCCGGCAAGGACGCCGTCCTGCCCGGCTTTGCCGGTTTCGCCAGCCCGTTCCGCTACGAGGCCCAGCCGTGAAGCGCTATCTCGTCACCGGCGGGGCCGGCTTCATCGGCTCGGCCGTGGTGCGCCACCTGATCCGGCAGACGCCGCATCAGGTGCTGGTCGTCGACAAGCTGACCTATGCCGGCAACCGCGACAATCTCAGCTCCGTCTCGAACGATCCGCGGCTGGTGTTCCTCCAGGCCGATATCGGCGACGTGGCGGCGATGCGGCAAGCTTTCGCCGAATTCGCGCCCGACATCGTCATGCACCTAGCCGCCGAGAGCCATGTCGACCGTTCGATCGATGGGCCGGCCGCCTTCATCGAGACCAATATCATCGGCTCCTTCGTGCTGCTGCAGGAGGCGCTGCGGCACTGGCGCGCGCTGCCGCCGGCCGAGCAGGGCGGCTTCCGCTTCCATCAGATCTCGACTGACGAGGTCTTCGGCTCGCTCGGCCAGGACGGGCTGTTCAGTGAGACCTCGCCCTACCAGCCGAACTCGCCCTATTCGGCCTCGAAGGCAGCCTCCGACCATCTGGTGCGAGCCTGGCACCATACCTATGGGCTGCCGGTCGTGCTCTCGAACTGCTCGAACAATTACGGGCCCTATCACTTCCCCGAGAAGCTGATCCCGCTGATGATCCTCAACTCGCTCGAGGGCAAGGACCTGCCGGTCTACGGCTCCGGAGCCCAGATCCGCGACTGGCTGCATGTCGAGGACCATGCCCGCGCGCTCGCCTTGATCGCCGAAAGCGGGCGGGTCGGCGAGAGCTACAATGTCGGCGGCTGCGCCGAGCGCAGCAATCTTGAGGTGGTCAAGGCGATCTGCGCGCTGATGGACGAGCTTGCGCCCGATGCCGCGCTCGGCTCGCGCGAAAACCTGATCCGCTTCGTCGCCGATCGGCCGGGCCATGACCAGCGCTATGCGATCGACGCGTCCAAGATCGAGCGCGAGCTCGGCTGGCGGCCGCAGGAGAGCTTCGAGAGCGGCCTGCGGAAAACGGTCGCCTGGTATCTGGAGAACCGCGAGTGGTGGGGCCGGATCCGCTCCGGCGTCTATCGCGGCGAGCGGCTCGGCGCCGGTTGAAATCCCTCGCTGCGGGCCGGCAGCTTGCAGCCGGCCCGCAGCGATCGTTGAAAAACACGCGCCCCAAGCCCGGCTCCTCACGGAAGCGGGCATCCCACCGACCCTATGCGCGTGGTCTTGTCTGCGGTGCCTCAGGCGGCGCAGCAGGCGTGAGCCTTCGGCTTCTCCGCGTATTCGTCGTGGCGCTTGACGAAGCTCAGCGTCGAGGTCTCGTTGCGGCCCTTCGGCGCGCGGTCGAGGATCATCAGCGTCGTCAGCATCTCCTCGCCGCCGCGGGCATAGCCCGAATAGGTGTGGAACACTTCGCCCGCTTCGTTGCGGATGAAGGAACTGAGGCCGGGCAATTCGTCATGGGCCTGCTCCGACGGCGTGCGCGTGAAGTTGTAGAGCACCGCACCCTCAGCCAGTTCCTCCTGGGTGAAGGAGACGTGGTGGTCGAAATTGAACTCGCTGCCGAAGGACGAGACCCAGGGCACGCTCCAGCCCATCCGCGCCTTGTAGGCCTCGATCTTGGCGAGCGGCGCCCGCGAGACCATGGTGAGCGTGACGTCATGGTTGTTGAGATGCGCCAGCGTGCCGCCGAGATGATCGGCTATGAAAGAGCAGCCGGGGCAGCCCGCCTCCCAGTCCGGCCCGAACATGAAGTGGTAGACCACCAGCTGGCTGCGGCCGTCGAACAGCTCGGCCAGTGTCTTCTTGCCCGCAGGCGTATCGAACACGTAAGTCTTGTCGACCTTGACCCAGGGCAGGGCCAGCCGCTCGGCATTGATCTCGTCGCGCAGCCGGGTGAACTCCTTCTCACGGGCGAGCAGGGCCTTGCGCGCATCCAGCCAGTCGGAACGGGAAACCACCTGATTCTCCATCACCGCCTCCTTGCAGCATCCAGCCCTTCGGCTTATTCTTGATGCGTTGATATCAACATATCTGAACGATGTCAAAATCACTGGAAACACCCGTCGAATCCCTCGTCCCCTTCGCCACGACGCTGCACGTGCGCGACCATTGCCTGTGCCTGCACGTCCAGCGCGCGGCGCGGACGCTGGCGCGGCTGTTCGACGAGGCGCTGCGCCCGGTCGACCTGACCAATCAGCAATTCTCCCTCCTGATGTCGCTGAACCGGCCGGCGCCGCCGCCGATCGGCCCGGTGGCGAACCTGCTCGGCATGGACCGGACCACGCTGACCGCGGCGCTGAAGCCGCTGGAGCGCCGCGGCCTCGTCGTCGTGGCCGCTGGCGAGAAGGACCGCCGCAGCCGGCTTCTGGCAATTACGCCGGAGGGAGTTGCCCTGCTCGCGCGCGCCCTGCCGATCTGGCAGCGCACGCACGATGAGGTCGATGCCCGTCTCGGCGACTTCGAACCGGCTAAGCTCAGGCAGGCGCTTCAGGCCGTGTCATAGCGCCGCCGCATCGTCCCGGCCCACCGGCCATTGGATCCACCAGGACAGTACCGATCCGAGGAGCACCAGATGCCGCAGATGATCTTCGTCAACCTGCCGGTGAAGGACCTCGACAGGTCGAAGGCCTTCTTCGCGGCGCTCGGCTTTTCCTTCAACCCGCAATTCACGGACGACACTGCCGCCTGCATGGTGATCAGCGACACTATCTTCGTGATGCTGCTGATCCATGAGAAGTTCAAAAGCTTCTCGCCGAAGCCGATTGCCGATACCAGCCAGGCTCTGCAGGTCCTGCTCACGCTCTCGCGCGACAGCCGCGAGGCGGTCGACGCGATCGTTGCGGCGGCGCTTGCTGCCGGCGGGACGACCACCGACGAGCCGACGGATTACGGCTTCATGTACGACCACAGCTTCCTGGATCTCGACGGCCATGCCTGGGGCGTGATGTGGATGGATCCGAGCGCCATCCAGTCGTAACTGTCTGCTGCTTTTCGATAGAGGCCAAAATCGGGGGCGCGGCATTGCTGCCGCGCCCCTTTTGCACGTCCGAGTCGGGAGGAGGGGACTCAGCCGCGCTTGGGGGGAGACGCTGGCCAGCTCTTGATCAGCGTGTCGTAGTCGATCGTCTCGCCCTTCGGCTTTTCGTTGACGAGCTTGCGCTGCGGCGCCAGCGTGCCGGCCTTCTCGGCCTTGGCGAACCATTCTTCAGCCGTGGTGCGCGGGTTGAGCTTCGGCCCACAATCGCCCTGCACGCCGGAGCGCTCGAGACGTTCCATCACCGAATCCTGCGCCGCTGCCAGCGCATCCATCGCCGCCTGCGGCGTCTTGGCGCCGGAGGAGGCGTCGCCGATGTTCTGCCACCAGAGCTGGGCGAGGCGCGGATAGTCCGGGACGTTGTTGCCGGTCGGAGTCCACTGCACGCGCGCCGGCGAGCGGTAGAACTCGATCAGCCCGCCGAGCTGCGGGGCGCGCTCGGTAAAGCTCTTGTCCCAGATGTCGCTCTCGCGGATGAAGGTCAGGCCGACATGGCTCTTCTTCAAGCTGACCGATTTGGAGACGATGAACTGCAGATAGAGCCAGGCCGCCTTGCGGCGCTCGACCGGGGTCGAGTTGAGCAGCGTGGCGGAGCCGGCGTCCTGGTAGCCGAGCTTCATCCCGTCCTTCCAGTAGGAGCCCTTGGGCGAGGGGGCCATGCGCCATTTCGGCTTGCCGTCCGCGCTCATCACCGGCAGGCCGGGCTTGACCATGTCGGCGGTGAAGGCGGTGTACCAGAAGATCTGCTGGGCGATCGTCCCTTGCGCCGGCACCGGGCCGGACTCGCCGAAGGTCATGCCCTGCGCCTGCGGGGGAGCATACTTCTTCAGCCAGTCGACATATTTGGTGATCGAGTAGACCGCTGCCGGGCCGTTGGTGTCGCCGCCGCGCTCGACCGCGGAGCCGACCGGGCGGCAGCCCTCCATCCGGATGCCCCATTCGTCGACCGGCAGGCCGTTCGGGATGCCCTTGTCGCCATTGCCGGCCATGGAGAGCCAGGCGTCGGTGAAGCGCCAGCCGAGCGACGGATCCTTCTTGCCATAGTCCATATGGCCGAAGACCTTGGTGCCGTCGATTTCCTTGACGTCGTTGGTGAAGAACTCGGCGATGTCCTCATAGGCCGACCAGTTCACGGGCACGCCGAGATCGTAGCCGTATTTGGCCTTGAATTTCTCCTTCAGGTCGGCGCGCTGGAACCAGTCGTAGCGGAACCAGTAGAGGTTCGCGAACTGCTGCACCGGCAGCTGGTAGAGCTTGCCGTCCGGCCCGGTGCCGAAGGACTTGCCGATGAAGTCGTCGACGTCGAGGCCGGGATTGGTGACGTCCTTGCCCGGCCCGGCCATCCAGTCGGTCAGGTTGGTCGCCTGCTTGTAGCGGAAATGCGTGCCGATCAGGTCGGAATCGTTGATCCAGCCATCATAGATGTTCTTGCCGGACTGCATCTGCGTCTGGATCTTCTCGACCACGTCGCCTTCCTGGATCAGGTCGTGCGTCAGCTTGATGCCGGTGATCTCGCTGAAGGCCTTGGCCAGGGTCTTGGCCTCGTATTCATGCGTGGTGATCGTCTCCGAGACGATGTTGATCTCCATGCCGGCGAAGGGCTTCGCCGCATTGATGAACCACTCCATCTCCTTCTGCTGCTCCTCCTTGGAGAGCGTCGAGGGCTGGAACTCGCTGTCGATCCATTTGCGCGCCTCCTCGGGGCCGGCGAGAGCCGGTCCGGCGGCGAGCGCGAGCGCGAACAGGCTCGCACCGGAAAGGCTGAAAAGGGTCCTGCTGAGCGTCGTCATCGTTGTCCTCCGACGTTTCCCTTGGGGTGCCGCCCGTTCTTCCGGGTCGGTCGTTTCTTGTTCTTGGGCCGGAGCCGGATGCTTTCAGGAAAGATCGCCCTGCGATTTTTCCTGAAAGCTGAATCCGTCTCCCACCTGGAAGTCAGAGCAGGAGCCGATGCAAAAAACCGGTTCCCACTTTTTCGCCTCCTGCTCTGGCCTTCTCAGACGAAGCGGAACACCGCCGCGGCATAGAGGAGCGCGAGGCCGGAAGCCCACCACAGCGGCTGGCCGACGATCCCGAGCCAGGCGAGGTGAATGAAGGCGCTGCCGAGCAGCGAGATGAAGAGCCGGTCGCCGCGGGTGGTGGCGATGCCGAGCACGCCGACCCGCTCGGTCTCGGGCCGGAACACCGCGAGCAGGGTCAGGATCAGGAGCAGGCTGGCGATGCCAGCGAAGAAGACGCCGGTCTGCCAGGTCCAGGCCATCCAGTTGAGTTCCATCACACCCTCCCCAGGGCGAAGCCCTTGGCGATGTAGTTGCGGACGAACCAGATCACGAGCGCGCCGGGGATCAGCGTCAGTACGCCCGCCGCTGCGAGCACCCCCCAGTCCATGCCGGCGGCCGAGACGGTGCGGGTCATGGTCGCCGCGATCGGCTTGGCGCTGACGCTGGTCAGCGTGCGCGCCAGCAGCAGTTCGACCCAGGAGAACATGAAGCAGAAGAAGGCGGCGACGCCGATGCCGGACGCGATCAGCGGCATGAAGATCTTCGTAAAGAAGCGCGGGAAGGAATAGCCGTCAATGGCCGCGGTCTCGTCGATCTCGCGCGGCACGCCGGACATGAAGCCTTCGAGGATCCAGACCGCCAGCGGCACGTTGAACAGGCAATGCGCGAGAGCGACGGCGAGCGGCGTGTCGAACAGCCCGATCGCCGAATAGAGATTGAAGAACGGCAGCGCGAACACCGCCGGCGGCGCCATGCGGTTCGAGAGCAGCCAGAAGAACAGGTGCTTGTCGCCGAGGAAGCGGTAGCGCGAGAAGGCGTAGGCTGCCGGCAGCGCGAAGGCGAGTGAGAGCAGGGTATTCAGCGCCACATATTGCAGCGAGTTGATGTAGCCGTTGTACCAGCTCGGATCGGTGAAGATCTTGACGTAATTGTCGATCGTGAAGCGGTGCGGCCAGAGCGTCAGCTGGCTGGTGATCTCGGTGTTGGTCTTGAAGCTCATGTTGACGAGCCAGTAGATCGGCAACATCAGCGCGATCAGGTAGAGGGCAAGGATCAGCCGGCCGCCGCGCATCAACCCCTCCCCACTTCGGAGTCGGCCCGCGCATCGGCCGCGGTCATCACCGTGTAGAACACCCAGCACACCGCGAGGATGATCAGATTGTAGACGATCGAGAGCGCCGCCGCCTTGCCGAGGTCGAACTGGCCGAGAGCGAGCTTGACCAGTTCGATCGACAGGAAGGTCGTCGAATTGCCGGGCCCGCCACCGGTGACGACGAAGGGCTCGGTATAGATCATGAACGAGTCCATGAAGCGCAGCAGCACGGCGATCAGCAGTACGCGGCTCATCTTCGGCAGCTGGATGGTGCGGAACACGGCCCAACGCGAGGCGCCGTCGATGCGCGCCGCCTGGTAATAGGCGTCCGGGATCGACTTCAGGCCGGCATAGCAGAGCAGCGCGACCAGCGAGGTCCAGTGCCAGACATCCATCACGACGATGGTGATCCAGGCCGCCACCGGGTCGGAGACGTAGTTGTAGCGGATGCCGAGCCCGTTGATCGCGGCCCCGAACAGGCCGATGTCGCCGCGCGCGAAGATCTGCCAGATCGTGCCGACGACGTTCCACGGGATCAGCAGCGGCAGCGCCATGAGCACGAGGGTGGCCGAGACCGTCCAGCCCTCGCGCGGCATCGACAGTGCGACGAGGATGCCGAGCGGGATCTCGATGGCGAGGATGATTCCCGAGAAGGCGAGGTTGCGCCAGAGTGAGTCGTAGAAGCGCGAGCCGAGATCGCTCTTGGGATCGAGCAGTTCGGTGAACCAGCCGACGCCGTTCCAGAAGAACTGGTTGTTGCCGAAGGAATCCTGGACGGAATAATTCACCACGGTCATCAGCGGGATCACCGCCGAGAAGGCGACGATCAGCAGCACCGGCAGGACGAGGAGCCAGGCTTTCTGGTTGACCGGCTTCATGGCTGGCCTCCCGGAAGCGCTTCACCCTTCACCAGATGCCCGTCGCTGTAGATGTGGATCTGGCGGGCCTGCAGCGCGAGCGCCGCCTGATCGCCATCGAAGCTCGCGCCCTCCGGCACGCTCGCGGCGAGCTTGAGGCCATCGAGCTCGACGCGGGCGATGCGAGCGCGGCCGATATCGTCGATCCTGGCGATCCTGACCGGCAGCCCGGCTCCACCAGGAGCGAGCGTCGCATATTCCGGCCGGATGCCGAGTTCGACCTTGCCGGTGAGTGCGGGATAGTGCCTGGTCAGCGCGATCTCCTGCCCGGCGAGGTTCGCTCGTGAGCCTTCGACCTTGCAGGGCAGCACGTTCATGCCGGGCGAGCCGATGAAATGGCCGACGAAGGTGTGGGCCGGGTGCTGGAACAGTTCCTCCGGCGTGCCGGTCTGCACCACCCCGCCATCATGCATCACCACTACCGTGTCGGCGAAGGTCAGCGCCTCCGTCTGGTCGTGAGTGACGTAGATCATGGTGAGGTCGAGCTTGCTGTGCAGCTCCTTCAGCATCGAGCGCAGCTGCCATTTCAGATGCGGGTCGATGACCGTCAGCGGCTCGTCGAACAGGATAGCGGCGACATCGGGCCGAACGAGCCCGCGCCCGAGCGAGATTTTCTGCTTGGCGTCGGCGCCGAGCCGGCTCGCCTTGCGGTCGAGCGCCTGGCCTAAGTCGAGCAGGCCGGCGATCTCGGCGACGCGGGCCTCGATCTCGCCCCGCGCGACGCCGCGGTTCTTCAGGGGGAAGGCGAGGTTCTCGCGCACGGTCATCGTGTCGTAGACGACCGGGAACTGGAAGACCTGGGCGATGTTGCGTGCCTCTGTGGGCAGCTGCGTCACGTCCTTGTCGTCGAACAGGATGCGCCCGGCCGTCGGCACGACGAGGCCGGAGATGATGTTGAGCAGCGTGGTCTTGCCGCAGCCGGAGGGGCCGAGCAGCGCATAGGCGCCGCCCTGGCGCCAGACATGGTCGACCTCGCGCAGGGCATAGTCCTGCGGCCCCTGTGGATCGGGCTTGTAGGAGTGGGCCAGCTTGTCGAGCGTGATCCTGGCCATGTCACGCCGCCTTTGCCGGAGCTGCCGCAGCGAGCCCGCCGGCAGCATCGAACAGGAAGATTCTGGCAGGATCGAGCCAGGCGGTCACTGCTGTGCCCGGCTCCAGGCGCCGCACGCCCGGCACCAGCGCGACCAGGCGATGGGTGCCGACATCGAGATGGACATAGGATTCCGAGCCGGTGATCTCGGAGACGGAGACGGTCGCCATGAGTTCGATCGCCGGCGCCGGCAGCACGTCGAGCGCAAGGTGATGGGCGCGGAAGCCGAGCGTGTAGGCGCCGTCGGGTACGCCGGCGAAGGCGCCGCTCGCCGGGATGCTCTGGCCGGTCGAGAGTCGGACCTCGCCGCCCTGCTTGGTGCCGGCAAGCGTGTTGAGCGGCGGGTCGGAGAAGACCTGCGCGGTGACGAGGTCGTCAGGCTGGCGATAGACCTGCGCGGTCGGGCCGAACTGGGTGACCTTGCCCTGGAACAGCGTCGCGGTGTTGCCGCCGAGCAGGAGCGCCTCGCTCGGCTCGGTGGTGGCGTAGACGAAGATTGCGCCGGATTCGGCGAAGATGCGTGGCAATTCCTCGCGCAGTTCCTCGCGCAATTTGTAGTCGAGATTGGCGAGTGGCTCGTCGAGCAGGACAAGCTCGGCCCGCTTGACCAGTGCGCGGGCGATCGCGGTGCGCTGCTGCTGGCCGCCGGAGAGTTCGAGCGGCTTGCGCTGGAGATAGGGCTCGAGCCGCAGCAGCGCCGCTGCGCTCTTCACTCGAGCGTCGATCTCGCTCCCCGGCAGGCCGGCGACGCGCAAGGGCGAGGCGATGTTCTCGTAGACCGACAGCGCGGGGTAGTTGATGAACTGCTGGTAGACCATCGCGACATTGCGCTTCTGCACCGGCAGCCCGGTGACGTCGCGGCCCTCGACCACGACCTTGCCGCTGCTCGGTGCATCGAGTCCGGCCATCAGGCGCATCAGCGAGGTCTTGCCGGCGAGCGTCGCGCCGAGCAGCACGTTGAGCGAACCCCTCTCCAGTGTCAGCGAGATGTCGGCGAGCAGGGTTTGCGCGCCACGGGTCAGGCTGAGACGGTCGAGGGTCAGGCTCATCCCCGCGCCTCCATCTGGTGCGGTACGGCCGGTGCGGCTTTCGCCGCCATGTACTCACCGAGCGACTGACGCTGTTCGAGTGAAAAGCGCAGGCCGAGCTTGCTGCGCCGGAACAGCACGTCCTCGGCGCTCACGGCCCATTCCTGGCTCATCAGCCAGGCGACTTCGCGCTCGGTCAGGTCGGCGCCGAAGACGCGGCCGAGATCGGCCATCGCCTTGGCGCCTTCGAGCAGGGTTTCCGCGCGAGTGCCATAGGCACGGGCGAGCCGTCGCGCCAGCTTGCGGTCGAGCCAGGGGCGGGGGGCAGAGATGCGTTCGACCAGCCCCTCGAAGCTCTCGACCGGGAAGTCGCCGCCGGGCAGATGCGCCGCGGCGGTCCAGGACGGCGCGCGCAGCGCCGGCACGGCGGCGGACAGTTTCTCGACCGCCGCCTCGGCAAGCCGCCGGGCGGTGGTGATCTTGCCGCCGAAGACCGAGAGCAGCGGCGCAGAGCCCGCCGGCTCGTCCAGCGTCAGCACATAGTCGCGCGTCGCCTCCTGCGCCTTGCTGGCGCCATCGTCATAGAGCGGGCGCACGCCGGAATAGGTCCAGACCACGTCCTCGCGCTTGATCGGCTTGCGGAAATATTCGCCCGCCGCGGCGCAGAGATAGGCGATCTCGTCCTCGCTGGCGGCGACCTTGGCCGGATCGCCCTCATAGTCCTTGTCGGTGGTGCCGATCAGGGTCAGGTCGCCCTCATAGGGGATGGCGAAGATGATGCGGCCGTCTGCGTTCTGGAAGATGTAGCAGCGCTCGTGCTCGAACAGGCGCGGCACCACGATATGGCTGCCCTGGACCAGCCGCACCGAGGCCGGACGGTTGCTGGAGACGATGCCGTTCAGCACGTCGGCGACCCAGGGACCGGCAGCGTTGACCAGCACGCGAGCGCTGGTCTCGGCCCGGACGCCGTCGGGACCTTCGGTCGTGACCACCCAGAGATCGCCCTGGCGGCGGGCGCCGATCACCTTGGTGCGCGGCAGGATTTTGGCGCCGTGCTCGGCCGCATCGCGGGCGTTGAGCACGACGAGGCGGGCATCCTCGACCCAGCAATCGGAATATTCGAAGGCGCGGTCGAAGCGCGGCTGCAGCGGCTCGCCGGCGGCGTCGCGCTTGAGGTCGAGCGAACGGGTCGCCGGCAGCAGCTTGCGGCCGCCGAGATGGTCGTAGAGGAAGAGGCCGAGCCGCAGCATCCACCAGGGCCTGAGGCCCGCATGATGCGGCAGCACGAAGCGTAGGGGCCGGATGATGTGCGGTGCGGCGCGCCACATCACCTCGCGCTCGGTCAGCGCTTCGCGCACCAGCCGGAACTCGTAGTGCTCGAGATAGCGCAAGCCGCCATGGATCAGCTTGGTCGAAGCCGAGGAGGTCGCGCTGGCAAGATCGCCCTGCTCGAACAGCACGACCGAGGCGCCGCGCCCCGCCGCATCGCGCGCAATGCCGCAACCGTTCACGCCGCCGCCGATGATGGCGATGTCGAACACCGGAGCCGTCACGCGATCCCTCCCGCAGGCACTCCTGCGAGTGCCTCTTCAACGCACGGTAGAGCGTGATTTTCTTGCGTGCAACGGGAAAACGAAAGCGAAAGCGAAAATTCTAGCTTTCGCTTTCGGTGCGGAGGGCTGACTCCGCCAGCGTTTCGGTTTCGACCACGCTGATGCCCTCGCTGAGACAGAGCTCGCGCAAGGGCGGCGGGCCGAGCCGATCCGTGACGAAGACGTCGACATCGCGCAGATGGCCGATGCGCACGGGGGCGGAGCGCTCGAACTTGGTGCTGTCGGCGACGAGCAGGCATTGCCGGGCGTTCTCGATGATCGCCTGCGAGACGCGGACCTCGCGATAGTCGAAATCGAGCAGCGCGCCCTCCTCATCGATGGCGGACGTGCCGATCACGGCATAGTCGACCTTGAACTGGCGGATCAGGTCGACGGCGGCGGCGCCGATCACGCCGCCATCGGAGCGCCGGACCGGTCCGCCGGCGACGATCACCTCGATGTTCTGATGTGGGTAGAGCAGCGTCGCGACATGCAGGTTGTTGGTGATGACGAGCAGGCCGTGATGGTCCGACAGTGCGCGCGCCACCTCCTCGGTCGTGGTGCC
Source organism: Allobosea sp. P4_H5 (assembly GCF_056400825.1). NCBI lineage: Bacteria > Pseudomonadati > Pseudomonadota > Alphaproteobacteria > Hyphomicrobiales > Alloboseaceae > Allobosea > Allobosea sp. P4_H5. The sequence goes on from NZ_JBFUKM010000018.1 coordinate 84,829, forward strand.
GATATTGATGAAGAGCGAGGCGTCGTTCGGGATCAGCGCCGCCGCCGCCCGGCCAATCGCCGCTTTCTCGTCGCGGGCGATGAAGCGGCGCGCCTCATAGGCTAGGTTCTCGACCCCGGACGCGACCACGGCCCCGCCATGCACACGCGACATTATGCGCTGGTCGCAGAGCTGGTTCAGGTCCTTGCGGATGGTCTGGGCGCTGACCTCGTAGCGCGCCGCGAGATCCTCGACATTGACACGTCCCTGCGCCCTGGCCAGCGCCACGATCTCGCGCTGGCGTGGCGTTATGCTCTCCATATCCGGCTCCTCGTGACGTGGCGCCAAGCTGACCGCGCCAGCCGGCAGCGTCAACCGTGTCAAGTTCGGCGGCTAACGATCGCGGGCGCTGCCGAACGCACTCGCGATGCGCAACCCTGTCAAAAGACATGCGCGTTTGACAGACACTGCGCTAGCGGTCGAACTGTATCGTCTTCACCCCCGACCCGAAGGCCCCGCCTGTGCCGACACAGCTCGACAAGGATGCCCGTTTCCTGCGCGCCGTGCTGGCGGCGTCTGACGACTGCATCAAGGTGCTCGATCTGCAGGGCCGGATCGAGTTCCTGAGCGAGGGTGGCCTGCGCGGCCTGGAGATCGCCGATTTCGAGCCGATCCGCGGCACATTCTGGGTCGACCTCTGGGACGGCGCCGGCAAGCTCGAAGCCCAGGCGGCGCTCGCCGCGGCGCAGGCCGGCGGCAGTGCCCGTTTCCAGGGCATGGCCGCGACCGCCGCCGGCAATGCACGTTATTGGGATGTGCAGGTCTCGCCGATCGTCGCTTCGGACGGAAAGCCCGAGGCGATCCTCTCGGTCTCGCGCGACATCACGCAGATGCATGCCGGCGAGGAGCGCTACCGCCTGCTCGCAGGCGAATTGAACCATCGCATCAAGAATCTGCTCGCCATGGTCTCCGGCATCGTCAACCAGTCGCTGCGCGGCTCCGACGAGCCGCTCGATATGGTCAAGCGCCGTCTTTCCGACCGCTTGCAGGCACTGGCCGCGGCGCAGGATGTGCTGATGATGGCGAGCCGCCATGGCGCCGATCTCAGGCAACTGGTCGAGGTCGTGCTGTCGCCGCACCGCTCCGGCGGGCGCCTCGCAGTCGACGGCCCCTCGGTGACGCTCTCCTCGAAATGCGCGCTGGCGATGGCGCTCGCGCTGCATGAGCTCGGGACCAATGCCGTGAAGTACGGCGCGCTCTCGCAGGAGGGCGGCCATGTCGACGTCTCCTGGCGCAATCAGGGCGGCGAGTTCCACTTCCGCTGGCAGGAGAGCGGCGGGCCACCGGTGACGGCGCCGCAGCGGCGCGGCTTCGGCTCGCAGATGATCGAGAAGGTGCTCGGCAGCTATCTCGGCGGTACCGCGAAGATCGATTTCGCGCCTGAGGGCATCGCGCTTTCGCTCGACGCGCCGACCGCGGCGCTGGCCGAGGGCTAGCCGCCGATAGTCGCCCACTGTATGGCGGCGCGAAACCGGCTAGTCTTGCCGGCAGGTTCCGGCAGGAGGTCGACACGCTGATGCTGAGGAGGTCGCGCCGCGCCGCCATCCTCATCGCGGGTCTCGTCGCGTTCGGGCTCGCCTGCGCCGCCTATTCGCTGAACCGGCGCAGCCATGACGCCGCCGCGCTGGACGAGGCCGGACGCACGCTGCATCGCTTGATCTCGCAGCGGGCCGACCAGCACGACACCCATCTGACCAGCCTGTCGGCGCTGGTGCAGGCGGCCGAGCCGGCGCCGGTCGCGACCGTCGAGCAGGTCGCGGCCAGCATCGTCCGCTTCTATCCGCGTATCGTCGGCATCGATGTCGTCGATCTCGCGCTGAATCCGCCGCGCTCGCTGCTCGACGTAGCCGATCCGGCAGTCGTCGCGGAGGAGGCGCGGCAGGCGGTCGGCTCGAACTTGCGCACCCGTGCCCTCGACGGCGGCAACAAGCTGCTTCTGGTCAAGCGCGCGCTCACCGACGGCGCCGGCCACTATGCGCTCGCCCTCATCATCGACATGAACAGGCTTTCTGCCAGCGACACGCCGCTGCCGGAGGGGGCACGGGTCCAGCTGCAACTGATCGAGCAAGGTCGTGCGCTCGACGAGCCGGCAGGCGCCTTCAGCGCCGACATCGCCAGCCGGACCCAGCCGCTGCGCCTGACGCTGACGACGAGCGTGCCAGGCTGGCCGCTGCCGCCTCCGGCCTTCCTGATGCTGGCAGCTGTGCTCGTTGCGTTGGCCGCGTTGCTGATCGACCGTCTGCTCGAAGCCCGCAGTGCCGCGCGCGGCGCCGCGCGCAAGGCGGTGCTGGCCGAGCAGGATGCCCGCCTCGCCCATGCCGGGCGGGTCAACGCCATGGGCGAGCTTGCCTCCGGTATTGCCCACGAGCTGACGCAGCCCTTGACTGCGATCCTCGGCCAGGCCCAGGCCGGGCGACGCCTGCTGGCCCAGTCCGATGCGGATCAGGCGGTGCTGGCGGGCGCCTTCGAGGCGATTGCGCGCAATGCCCGCCGCGCCGGCGATATCCTCGGGCGGCTGCGCGCCTGGATCAGCAAATCCGAGCCCGTCGTCGAGACGGTCGACCTGACCGAGCTCGCCGGCGAGGTCGTCCATCTCCTCGCGGCGAACGCGCAGGCCGTGGGCGCAACGCTGCGCGTCACCGGTGATGGCAGCCGGCCGCTGGTGCGGGCCGACCGGGTCCAGCTCGAACAGGTCGTTTTCAACCTCGCCCGCAACGGGCTGGAGGCGGTCGAAGGCCGCGATCGCGAGCGCAGCGTGACCATCGAAGTCGGCACGCAAGGGAACGACGCCGTACTCGCGGTCCGCGACAGTGGCCCGGGCCTGTCATCGGAAGCGCAGGCGCGCCTGTTCGAGCCCTTCTTCACCACCAAGCCGGCGGGCCTGGGTCTCGGTCTTGCCCTCTGCGTCCGGCTCGTCGAGCGCTTCGACGGAACGCTCGCGGCGGAGAATTCCGCCGAGGGCGGAGCGGTCTTTAGCGTCCGCCTGCCGCACATCGCCGCTGACGCCCGGCAGAAGGCGGCCGAATGAGCCGGCAGCTTGTCCATCTGATCGATGACGACTGGGAGGTGCGCGAGGCACTGAGCTTCCTGTTGCGGACCGTGGGGCTTGAGGTCCAGCCGCATGCCGACGGCGCCGCCTTTCTGGAGGCACTACCGGGCCTGGCGCCGGGTTGCATCGTCACCGATATCCGCATGCCGCGCCTGACCGGGCTGAAGCTGCAGGAACGGCTCGCTGCCGCCCGCTGCCGCTGGCCGGTCGTCGTCATCACCGGCCATGGCGATGTCGAGGCCTGCCGCGCCGCCTTCCGCAACGGCGCGGCCGATTTCCTGACCAAGCCGGTCGACGAGCAGGTGCTGATCGACACCGTGCAGGCAGCGCTGGCGACGCTCGACGGCATGCTCGCGGCCGAGAGCGGCAGCGCTTCGTCGCGAGAGAGGCTCGGCCGTCTGTCACAGCGCGAGGCCGAGATCCTTGCTCTGATCGCCGAGGGGCGCTCGACCAAGGAGATCGCGCGGGCGCTGTCGATCTCGCCGCGCACAGTCGACACACACCGCGCCCACATTGCCGAGAAGCTGGAGACGACCTCTGTCGCCGAGATGGTCCGGCTGCACCTCGTCGGCGCCGATCGGTAGAACTACGTAGGCTTTGCGTTTATCGCCCGGATGCAAGCGCGACGCCGGCTTCGGCATTGTCCCCTCACACCAAAACGGTGGTCACCAGAGGGATCGTCATGTCGTTCGCCCGTCTCGCCATCATGTCTGCCGCCATCGCCCTGCCGACGCTCGCCCAGGCCCAGGTCGCCCAGGTCCGCGCTTTGCCGACCGCACTCGCCGTCGAGCTCGCCCAGGCGATCGTCGCCGCCTGCGCCGCCAAGAACTTTAACGTCGCCGCGACCGTGGTCGACCGTGGCGGCGTCGTGCTCGCCACCATCCGCGCCGACCGCGCCGGCCCGCACACCATCGAAGCGGCGCGCGCCAAGGCCTTCACCTCGGTGTCCGCCAAGAACAACACCGGCGCCATGGCCGAGGCTGCCGCCAACAATGCCGGCGCCCGCAATCTCGTCCACATCCCCGGCTTCCTGCTGCTCGGCGGCGGCGTGCCGGTGAAGGTCGGTGACGAGGTCATCGCTGCGGTCGGCGTCGGCGGCGCTCCGGGCGGCCACCTCGACGAAGAATGTGCCAATGCCGGCCTGCAGGCGATCGCTGCCAAGCTGAAGTGACCGGTCCTCGGTGAGGGGGGCGTCAGGGCCGCTGCCTCAAGGCAGCGGCCCTGATCGTTTCAGGCGGCAGGTTTCGCCGTCACGGCCCGCGTCGCTTCGATCGGCATTGTCTTCAGCGTCGCCGCCCAGAAGATGAGCGCGACGGCGGCGATACCTGCGCCCAGCAGGCTGACGCCGGTCCAGCCGGCCTGCGCGTAGACCAGCGTCGAGCTCGACGATCCCAGCGCGCTGCCGATCGAATAGAACACCATGTATCCGGCCGTCAGCCGGCTCTGCGCCTCCGGTCGGACCCGGTAGATCATCGCCTGATTGGTGACGTGCACGGCCTGCAGGCCGAAATCGAGGATCAGGACGCCGGCGATCAGGAAGAGGATCGACTGCGGCAGCAATCCGATCGGCAGCCAGGCGAACAGCATCAGCGCCAGCGCGATGCCGGTGAGGCGCTGGCCGTGGCCGCGATCGGTCCAGGCGCCGGCCCGCGCCGCGCCGAGCGCGCCCGCCGCCCCGGCGAGGCCGAACAGGCCGATCGCCGTATGCGACAGCGAGAAGGGCGGAGCGGCGAGCGGCAGGACCAGCGGCGTCAGCAGCGTGGTGACGTCGGCGAAGATCAGCATGGCGATGATCGCTCGGATCTGGAGCACCCGCTCCTGCCGGAACAGGGTGAAGAGCGAGCCGATCAGCTGCGGATAGGAGAGTCGCGTCGGCGACTTGCGCTCGGCCGGCAGCGCCCGGAGCAGGATCGCGGCGATGATCAGCGTCGCTCCCGCCGAAAGCAGGTAGACCGCACGCCAGCCCGAGATATCGGCCATCGCGCCGGCAATGGCGCGGGCGAGCAGGATGCCGAGCACGATCCCGCTGGTGACCGAGCCGACGACCTGGCCGCGCTCCTCCGGCTTAGCGAGGCTCGCGGCATAGGCGACGAAGGCCTGGGTCACCACGGCGAGGAAGCCCATTGCCGCCATCGCCGCCAGCAGCATCGCGCCGGAGACGGAGAAGGCGACGCAGATCAGTGCGGCGACCGAAAGCAGCGATTGCAGCACGACGAGCTTGCGCCGGTCGACGAGGTCGCCGAGCGGCACCAGCAGGATCAGCCCGAGCCCGTAGCCGAGTTGCGTCGCGCCGACGACGAGGCCGACCGTGGCGCGCGACAGCTTGAGATCGTCGGCGATGATGTCGAGCAGCGGTTGGGCGAAATAGGCGTTGGCGACGGCGAGCCCGCTCGCCACCGCAAAGAGTAGGATCATGCCGGCTGAGAGCGGCGTTGTCGGATGGGGGGATGATGGGCGTGCGTCGGCGCTCGCGGCGCCGGTCGGCGCCGCCTCGAGATCCAGTCGCATGGGCAGGTCTCCGCTATACAAGTTTCATAATGAAACTCATTGCGGTGTAGCGGTGTCGGTTTTATCTTGCAACCGAAAGGTCGATCACGGAGCCTTGAGGAGAACACCGCAGCGATGGTGAAGCGCCGCAGCCTGGTCAGCGATTATTGCCCGAGCGCGCGGGCGCTGGACGCGATCGGCGACTGGTGGTCGCTGCTGATCGTGCGCGACGCCTTCGACGGCATGACCCGCTTCAGCGAGTTTCAGAAGAGCCTCGGCATCGCCCGCAACATCCTGTCCGAGCGGCTGCGCACGCTGACCGCGCGCGGCATCCTCGAAGCCGTCCCGGCAGCGGCCGGTGGCACCAGGCAGGAATATCGGCTGACCGCCAAGGGCCGCGATCTCTTCCCGGTGATGGTGGCGCTCAGGCAATGGGGAGAACAGCACCTGTTCGGGCCGGGCGAGCAGCATTCCTCGCTGATCGAGCGTGACAGCGGCCGCAAGGTCACGCTGACCGTGCAGACCGAGGACGGCAGGCCGATCGATGCGGATGGCGCGATGATCCTGAAGGTAATGGAGACGGGCTGAACCCTATTTCAGCCAGAGCCTGAGCGGGATTTTTCCGGCCTTGCCGCAGTCGGCAAAGGCGACGCCGTCCTCGGCCAGGGTGCCGGTCACCGCGCAGCTCTCCTCGCCGATCACCAGCATTGCGGCATAGCGCTGCCCGTCACGCCGCAGGCTGAGCGTGCCGGCTTTCTCCGCGATCTCGCCCGGCCCGCACAAGGCGAGATGCTTCAGGTTGATTGGCCCGGCGAAATCGCGCTTGCGCTTGGAGGCGGCAGGCCCCGCCTCGGCGAGTGTCGCCGTCACCGCCCATTCGCCGGCATAACCATAGCGGCCGGTCAGCTCGAGCGCCTCGGCCGCGGTCGGCATCATCGGCAACAAGGCCAGCAGCAGAAGCGCGCGCATATTCCCTCGCAGCGTAAGGCGTCATGCTAGCCGCAGCGTGCAGCTCGCGCGAATCCAGGGCTGCACTCACTTCGCGGCCGCCTTGCGTCCCTGACTCTGGCGCATGGCGGGCCCGGGCACTATCCTCCGCTATTCCCCAAGCACAGGACGGACAGGTGTCGATGGACAAGCGGGTCGAGACGCCGCCGGCGCAGGCGGCGCTTTCCCATGCCGATATCCGGTCGATCCTGATCGGGACCATGCTCGCCATGTTCCTGGCGGCGCTCGACCAGACCATCGTCGCGACCGCGATGCCGACGATCGGCCGCGAACTCGGCGACGTCGCCCACCTGCCCTGGGTCGTCACCGCCTATCTGCTCGCCGCGACCGCCGTGACCCCGCTCTACGGCAAGTTCGCCGACATCCATGGCCGGCGCGTCACCATGCTCGGCGGCATCGTGATCTTCGTGATCGGTTCGGTCGCCTGCGCGCTGGCGCCGTCGCTTTGGCTGCTGGTGGCCGCTCGCTTCGTGCAGGGGCTCGGTGGCGGCGGCTTGATGGCCATGGCGCAGACGATCGTCGGCGACATGGTCCCACCCAAGGAGCGTGGCAAATACCAGGTCTATTTCGCCAGCGTCTTCTTCACCTCCTCGCTGCTCGGGCCGGTGCTCGGCGGCATGATCGCCGAGGCGCTGCACTGGTCGGTGATCTTCTGGATCAATCTGCCGCTCGGGCTCGGCGCCTATTGGATGACCGACAAGGCCCTGCAGCGCCTGCCGCGGCATGAGCGGCCGCACAAGCTTGACGTGCTCGGCGCGCTGCTGATGACCGGCGCGACCATGACGCTGCTGCTGGCGCTGTCCTGGGGCGGCACGCATTATCCCTGGGGCTCGCCGCCGATCCTCGGGCTGGTCGCTGGCTCGGTTCTGCTCTGGCTTTGCTTCGCCTGGCGCCTGCGCAGCGCGGAAGAGCCGCTGATCCCGCTGACGGTCCTGGCCAATCCGGTGGTCCGCAATGCCACCATCGCCGCCGGCTTCGGCATGGGCACCTTCATCGGCCTCACCATCTACCTGCCGCTCTATTTCGAGACCGTGGCGGGTCTGTCCGCCGCCAATTCTGGGCTCGGCCTGATCCCGCTGACCTGCGGCACCGTCTTCGGCGCGACCTCCTCGGGCCGGGCGATGGGCAAGCTGACGCATTACAAGCGCGTGCCGGTCGCGGGACTGAGCCTCGCGCTCGTCGGCACCGCCGTGCTGATCGCTTATGGCGACCAGCTGCCGCTCTGGGTCTTCGGGCTCGTCCTCGCCCTGATCAGCGTCGGCTTCGGCATGCTCCTGCCGGTCGCGACCGTCTCGATCCAGAACGCGGTGCCGATGCACCAGCTCGGCACGGTCACCGGCACGGCCAATTTCTTCCGCCAGATCGGCGGGGCGCTTATCGTCGCCATCTTCGGCGCGATCGTGCTCGGCGGGCTCGGCGCCAGCGGCCCCGGGCTCTCGGCCGAGACGCTCAAGGCCGGCGGCGTCGATCGCGCCACCATGGTCGGCCTGTTCCGCTATGTCTTTGCTGCAAGCTTCGCGGGATTCGCCTTGGCGCTGCTCTTCCTGCTACGCATGAAGGAGTTGCCGCTGCGCGGTTCCGCCCTCGCGGCTGCGAAGGAAGTGGCGGGCGAGTAGCGGAACGCACCACGTCGTCGCGCGTTTGCCGCAAGCCCGTCACAGAGCGGCGGCAGCTTGTCTCGTCGCGTCAGAGGAGTGCGCCATGTCCGATCTCGTCGTCATCGTCTATCCGACCGAAGCCCGGGCCGAGGAAATGCGGCAGAAGCTCTTCGGCTTGCAGAAGGAATACCTAATCCAGATCAGCGATGCTGCGATCGCGGTGATGCACGAGGACGGCAAGGTCAAGCTCAACCAGTTGCTCAACACCACCGCGCTCGGTGCGGCGTCGGGTGGCTTCTGGGGCCTGCTGATCGGTGCGATCTTCCTGATGCCGATCTTCGGCGCGGCGATCGGTGCGGCCTCGGGCGCGCTCGGCGGTGCACTGACGGATTATGGCGTCAACGACGGCTTCATGAAGGAGCTCGCCGCCAATCTGCAGCCGGGCAATGCCGCGCTCTTCGTGCTGATCCAGAAGATGACCGGCGACAAGGTGCTCGAGGCGATCAAGGGCACCGGCGGGCTCGTGCTCAAGACTTCGCTCGACCATTCGCAGGAGCAGGCCCTGCGCGATGCGCTCGCGGCTTCGCCGGCCGCACAGCGGCAGGAGTTGGCGCCCGGTTCGACCGAGCCGACGCCGAATCCGATCCCCGGCGCTTGAGTCGAGGATTGGCTTCCGCTACCGCCGTTTGAAGCTCTGCTTGGCGATGGTGAGGATGATGGTGCGGCCGGTCTCGGCCGTGCCTGTCATGCTCTGCGCCACGAGTTCGGCGCCGATGCCGGAGAGGCGCAGGCCAGCGGGCTCGTCGGGCAGGCTCCAGCTCTGCGTGTCGGCGTGGAAGGCGAGCGGCTGGTCGAAGCGGCCGCCGGCACCGGCAAGGAAGGCGTTGATCTGGCCGACCGTGCCGGCCTTCGTCTGGTCGAGCCTGACCCGGTAGAGCGCGCGCCGGCCGATCAGATCGAGCTCGACCCCGACGACGACATGCTCGGCCGGGTGACGCGTATAGATGCTGGTCGAGGAGACGCTGCGGCGATCGATCGCCGCCTCGCCTTGCATGCGGATGACGCCGCCCGCATCGGTGGAGAGCTGCTGCCCGGCGCCGGGCGCGCTGATCTCGGTATCCGAGCCGATCGCGACCCGGACGTCTCGGCCGGCCAGCGGCTTGCCGGCCTCGTCGACGAGCTTCAGGGTCAAAGCGACTGACTCGGCCTGCGCAGTCGTAGACGCCAGGGAGAACAGGGAGAGGAAAGCGGCGCTCAGAAGCGTCTTCATCGGCTCCGCCTCCGCTATCCTCAGTCGCGCAGCAGTTCGTTGATGCCGGTCTTGGCGCGGGTCTGGGCGTCGACCGTCTTGACGATCACGGCGCAGTAGAGCGAAGGGCCGGGCGTGCCGTCGTTCAGCGGCTTGCCGGGCAGCGAGCCGGCCACGACGACCGAATAGGGCGGCACCTTGCCGACATGGACCTGGCCTGTGGCGCGGTCGATGATCTTGGTCGTCGCCGAGATGAAGACGCCCATGGCGAGCACCGAACCCTCGCCGACCACCACGCCCTCGACCACCTCGGAGCGGGCGCCGATGAAGCAGTTGTCCTCGATGATCGTCGGGTTGGCCTGCAGCGGCTCGAGCACGCCGCCGATGCCGACGCCGCCCGAGAGGTGGACGTTCTTGCCGATCTGGGCGCAGGAGCCGACCGTCGCCCAGGTGTCGACCATGGTGCCGGAATCGACATAGGCGCCGATGTTGACGAAGGACGGCATCAGGATGACGTTCGGCGCGAGATAGGAGCCCTTGCGCGCGGCGGCCGGCGGCACGACGCGGAAGCCTGCGGCGCGGAAGCGGTTCTCGCCCCAGCCTGCGAACTTCGAGGGCACCTTGTCCCAGAACACGGCCTCGCCCGGGCCGTGCGCCATGATCTCGTTGTCGGCGAGCCGGAAGGAGAGCAGCACCGCCTTCTTCAGCCACTGATTCGTGACCCACTCGCCGCCGACCTTCTCGGCAACGCGCGCCTGGCCGGAATCGAGCAGTTCGATCGCCTGCTCGACGGCATCGCGCACGGCGCCCTTGGTGTTGAGGCCGATCTCGGCCCGGTTCTCCCAGGCGGCGTCGATGGTGGCGGCGAGATCGGTCAGGGACATGGAGCGGCTCTCTCTCGTCATGGTCGGCCTGGTGCCGACCATCCACGCCTTGAGACGTGGATGAAAAGGGGAAGACGTGGCGGCTCGGGACGGACCCGGGCGTGACGGGGTGAGCGATGGCGGAAGCCCGCGGCGCCGTCAAGGCAAAGCGGGAATGCAGGCGGCCCATCCATGCTACAATGCGAACAGGCAAAGAGCCTCTAACACAATCTGGACCTAGCTGGATGGGTCTTGGAGGAGCTGAATGCCAGGAGGAACGCGCAGCCGATATCCTTCGATATCGGCAAGTCGATCCGACGCCGCAGGCGGCCCTCCAAGGCCACCTTCGGCGCCGGGAATTCGCCCGCCCGCGGCGTCGCGGCGCTTGCCGATACCAACGGTATCGGCTTCACACCGCTCCTGGCGGATCGGACGAATTGCCGGCGTCCAGATAGGTTCAGATTGTGTTAGAGGCTCTCAACGCGGCGGAGTCGAACGATGACCCGGATCCTGATTGCTCTTTTCGTCTTCGGTCTCGCTGGTGCGGTGCAGGCGCAGGGCCGGCCACAATCGCCGACGCTGAGTTGCGCTGCCAACCGCCAGAGCGTCCTCGCCAATGGCGCGATCGTGCTCGGCACCGGCGGCTACACCTATGACCGCTTCGTGCGCGACCGCAGCTTCTGTCAGTTCGACGAGATCACCTATCCAGCCTGGGTGCCCGCTCGCGATACGCCGCAATGCTTCGTCGGCTACCGCTGCAAGAACGCCTCGCCCTGGGACGATTGAGGCGACCTCAGAAGCCGGTACGCTGCCGGATCGCCGCCGCCAGGGTGCCGTCGTCGAGATAGTCGAGTTCGCCGCCGACCGGCACGCCGTGGGCGAGCTTGGTCACCTTGATCTCCAGATGCGCCAGCAGGTCGGTGATGAAATGTGCCGTGGTCTGGCCCTCGACCGTGGCGTTGAGCGCCAGGATCACTTCCTTCACCGCAGGTTCCGAGGCGCGCGCCACCAGCGCGTCGAGCGAGAGGTTCTCGGGCCGAATGCCGTCGAGCGCCGAGAGCACGCCGCCGAGCACATGATAGCGCCCGCCGACCGCGCCCGAGCGCTCCAGCGCCCAGAGATCGGCAATATCGGCGACGACGACGATCAGGCCGTCGTCGCGGCGCGGATCGCGGCAAAGCCCGCAGGGATCGCTGGTGTCGACATTGCCGCAGCTCGAGCAGACGACGATGCGCTCGCGCGCCACCGCCATCGCCTCCGAGAGCGGGCCGAGCAATTGCTCGCGCTTCTTGACGAGATGCAGCGCGGCGCGCCGGGCCGAGCGGGGGCCCAAGCCCGGCAGCTTGGCCAGGAGTTGGATCAGGCGCTCGATCTCGGGGCCGGCGATGGTGCGGGACATGGGTCTCTAAGGCGGCATGGTCGGCCTTGAGCCGGCCATCTCAGGACAAGAGGGCTCTTTTGCGAGAGATGCCCGGGCCTTGCCCGAGCATGACGATGTGCCTGCTTCAGAACAGCTTCGGCATGCCGGGGGGAAGCGGCAGGCCCTTGGTCATCTCGGCCATCCGCTCCTGCACGGCCCGCTCGGCCTTGTTGCGGGCGTCGTTGCTGGCGGAGATGACGAGGTCCTCGAGGATCTCCTCCTCGCCCTGAACCATCAGGCTCGGGTCGATCTTCACCGATTTCAGCACGTTCTTGGCGGTCATCACCACCTTGACCAGGCCGCCGCCGGCCGAACCCTCGAATTCAAGGGTATCGAGCTGGGCCTGCATCTCGGCCATCTTCTTCTGCATGTCCTGCGCCTGTTTCATCAGGCCCATCATGTCGCGCATGGCGGCGCTCCCTTTGTGGTCAGTTGTCGGTCAAGAATTCGACCCCGTCGAAATCGGGTTCGCTGTCGTCAAAGAGCGGCTCGAATTCGGGCAGGTCTTCCTCGCCGCTCGTAGCAGCGGCGGACGCTTCGGCTTCCGCCGCACGGGGATCGCGGACATCGACGATGCGCGCGCCCGGGAAGCGCTCCATCACGGCGCGGACGGCAGGATGGCTCGCCGCATCGCTTTCGCGCTTGTCGCGGGCTGCGACCGCCTGCTCGCGCATGGTCGCCGAGCCCTCGGCATTGACGATGGCGACCAGCCAGGTCTGGCCGGTCCATTCCTTCAGCCGCTTCGACAGATCGTTGGCGAGCAGGCGGTTGCCGTGCTCGGCCAGGGCGAACTCGATCCGCCCTTGCTCGAAGCGCACCAGGCGAACATCGCGCTCCAGTGCCAGCTTCATGGTGATGTCGCGATGGCGCGAGGCGAGCGCGACGACCTCCTCGAAGCTCTGCGGTTGCGGCAAGGCGCTGGCCCGTATTTGGGCCGCCGGCGCCGCGGCGGGCATCGGATTGGCGCTGGCCAGCACCGGCCGGGCCGCGAGCGCGGTCGCGCCGCCGCCCGAGGGCGGGCGCGGAGCGGGCGCGCCGTTGCCGCCGACAGCTCCGCTGCCGTCACGCAGCATTCTCAGCGCTTCGTCCGGCGTCGGCAGATCGGCGGCATGGGCGAGGCGCACCAGCGCCATCTCGGCGGCCATCACCGGGCGGTCGGCCTGGCGGACCTCGCCGACGGCCTTCAGTAGCATCTGCCAGGCCCGCGCCAGCACGCGGATCGACAGGCGCTGGGCAAAATCGGCGCCGCGCACCCGCTCGGCCTGGGACAGGCTGTTATCCTTGGCCGCCTCCGGCACGAGCTTGAGGCGGGTGACGAGATGGCTGAACTCGGCGAGGTCGGAGAGCACCACCGCCGGATCGGCGCCGGCGTCGTATTGTGCCCGTAGCTCGGTCAGGGCGCCGGCGATGTCGCCCTTCATCACCAGTTCGAACAGGTCGATGACGCGCGCCCGGTCGGAGAGCCCGAGCATGCTGCGGACCTCCTCCAACGTGATCCTGCCGCCGGCATGGGCGATTGCCTGGTCGAGGATCGAGAGCGAATCGCGCACCGAGCCCTCGGCGGCGCGCGCCACGGCGGCGAGAGCCTCTTCTTCAGCCTCGATGCCCTCCGCCCGGCAGATCTTGTCGAGATGGCCGACCAGCAGGGCTGCATCGACGCGGCGCAGGTCGAAGCGCTGGCAGCGCGACAGCACCGTGACCGGCACCTTGCGAATCTCGGTGGTGGCGAAGATGAACTTGGCGTGCGGCGGTGGCTCCTCCAGCGTCTTCAGGAAGGCGTTGAAGGCGCCTCCCGAGAGCATGTGGACCTCGTCGATGATGTAGACCTTGTAGCGCGCCGAGACCGGGGCGTAGCGCACCGCGTCGTTGATCTGGCGGACATTGTCGACGCCGTTGTTCGAGGCGGCGTCGATCTCCATCACGTCGATGTGCCGGCCCTCGACGATCGCCTGGCAATGCACGCCGAATTGCGAGAGGTCGGTGGTCGGGGCGCCGCTGCCGTCGGCGTTCTGGTAGTTCAGGGCGCGCGCCAGGATGCGCGCCGTCGTGGTCTTGCCGACACCGCGCACGCCGGTCAGCATCCAGGCCTGCGGGATGCGGCCTGCGGCGAAGGCGTTGGTCAGCGTCCGGACCATGGCGTCCTGGCCGATCAGGTCGCCGAAATGCGCCGGCCGGTATTTGCGCGCCAGAACGCGATAGCCAGCCGGCGCTGCGGCGGCCGGGGCTGGCACCGGGGCCATGCCGGGGAAACCCGGCTCGTCGGCGGGGACGGTCTCGTCGGTCATACCCCTGCTTTCGCCAATCGCGGCGCCCCGGTCAACGCCGCTCTGTCATAGGAAGGCGCGAACGCGTCAGGAATGTGAGGGAAGCCAAGGCTCGCGCATTCGGGGGCGGCGAGATTTGCGCTGAAGGACTTGCGCGAAAGTAGGAGGTTGGACGAAGACCCGTTCGGTCTCGTTACGGCTGCTTCCTTCCGGATCTGACCGGGTTGGCGAGTGAGACGTCCCTCGCCAACCTCCCGGGCGCTATATCGGCGCTTTGGCGCGCGAGCGCAAGTCCAAGGCAAACAAGTCCGAGGCAAACAAGTCCGCGGCAAAAAGCGCCGCTGCGACGGCGCGGCGCAGGCGTTTCGGCATTGACTCAGGCTGCCCCATCCGCCATAAGCCCGCGACCTGCGCTGCCTACCGGGCGGCGCGGCCCTTTTTGCATGACAGGCTTGGCTGGCATCGGCTTTCCCATGAAAGCTGCGCTTGCCCTGCCGAACAAGGCCCCGGAGACGGACCGTGAAGAGAACCTATCAACCCAGCAAGCTGGTGCGTAAGCGCCGTCACGGCTACCGCGCCCGCATGGCGACCACGGGTGGCCGCAAGGTCATTGCCGCTCGTCGCGCCCACGGCCGCAAGCGCCTGTCGGCCTGATGAGCCCAAAGGCGCGCGTTGCAGGCGCGCCTGTTCCGGAAGACTGGCCAACCGCCATGCGCCTCGCCCGTCTGACGCAACGCAAGGACTTTCTCGCGGCGGCCGAGCACGGCCGCCGTTTTCGTTCGTCCGCCTTCACCGTGCAGGTGCTCGACAAGCCGGGCCAGGACGATCTGCGTCTCGGGTTGACCGCTTCACGCAAGACCGGCAACGCCGTCGTGCGTAACCGCATCCGCCGCCGCCTGCGCGCTGCTGCAGCGCTCGCTCTGGCCGAGCAGGCCGGCAAGCCCTGCGATCTCGTGATCGTCGCCCGGCCCGAGACCGTCCAGGCCGATTTTACCGCGATGATCGCCGACCTTTCGGTCGCGTTCGACCGCGCCCGCCCAGCCAGTGGCGGCAAGCGCCGCTCCGCCCCCCGCAAAGCCTCTTAGGGCCCCTCACGGCCCACGAGACTGCCTCCGAGACGGATGATGAAAGAAGACAACCGCAATCTGTTGCTGGCGATCACGCTCTCGGTCGTCGTGCTGCTCGGCTGGCAATATTTCTACGGCCTGCCGCAGGCAGAGAAGCAGAAGCAGATCGCCCAGCAGACGCAGAGCCAGCAGGCGACGCAGCCTTCCGGCGCGCCGACCGCCTCCGGCACCGCTCCGGCTCCGGCCCAGGGTAGCGCCCCGGCGCAGCCCGGTCAGGCTCCGGTCACGGCCGCTCCTGCCGCGACCCGCGAGGCGGCGCTCGCCGCCGGCCCGCGCCTCAGGATCGACACCGGGAAGATCGCCGGTTCGCTCTCGCTGACCGGCGCGCGCATCGACGACGTCTCGCTCAAGGCCTATCGCGAGACGGTCGACCCGAAGAGCCCGATCATCGTGCTGCTCTCGCCGGCCGGTGGGCCGGACGCCTATTATTCCGATTTCGGCTGGGTGGCCGGGCCCGGCGCCAATGTCCCGCTGCCGAGCGCAAATACGGTCTGGAGCGCCGACAGCCAGGTCCTGACCTCGGCCAAGCCGGTGACGCTGACCTGGGACAACGGCCAGGGCCTGCTGTTCAAGCGCACCGTCTCGGTCGACGACAACGCGATGTTCTCGATCCGCGACGAGGTCGAGAACAAGGGTACGAACCCGGTCTCGCTCTACCCCTATGGCCAGGTCGTGCGCGTCGGCAAGCCGCATACGCTCGGCTACTACGTGCTGCACGAGGGTATGATCGGCTCGCTCGGCGAGCAGGGGTTGCAGGAGTTCACCTACGACGCGATCGACAAGGAGCCGGCGCTCGGCTCGGCGACGCATGGCAAGGCCTGGAAGGACGTGCTCGGCGGCTTCGTCGGCATCACCGACAAGTACTGGGCTGCGGCCGCGATCCCGGACCAGGGCAAGAAATACGAGGGCCGCTATTCCTCGGTGCAGACCGGTTCGGTGCGCACCTACCAGGCCGACTTCCTCGGCGAGGTCGTCAATGTCGCGCCCGGTGCCTCGGCCAGCGCCTCCTCGCGCCTGTTCGCCGGCGCCAAGGAAGTCGCCGCGGTCGACGGCTACGAGAAGAACCTCGGCATCAAGCGCTTCGAGCTGATGATCGACTGGGGCTGGTTCTATTTCATCACGAAGCCGATGTTCTACGTGATGGACTGGGTCTACAAGCATGTCGGCAATTTCGGCATCGCCATCCTGGTCGTGACCGTCCTGCTGAAGGGGCTGTTCTTCCCGCTCGCCAGCAAGTCCTACGCCTCGATGGCGAAGATGAAGGCGGTTCAGCCCGAGATGGTGGCGATCCGCGAGCGCTATGCTGACGACAAGATGAAGCAGCAGCAGGCGCTGATGGAGCTGTACAAGACGCAGAAGATCAATCCGCTCGCCGGCTGCTGGCCGGTGCTGGTGCAGATCCCGGTCTTCTTCGCGCTCTACAAGATCCTGTTCATCACCATCGAGATGCGGCACGCGCCGTTCTATGGCTGGATCCGCGACCTCGCCGCGCCCGATCCGACCAATCTCTTCAACCTGTTCGGCGCCCTGCCGTTCACGCCGCCGGCCATGCTGCATCTCGGCATCTGGCCGATCCTGATGGGCGTGACGATGTTCGTGCAGATGAAGATGAATCCGGAGCCGCCGGATCCGGTCCAGAAGATGATGTTCACCTGGATGCCGGTGTTCTTCACCTTCCTGCTCGGCTCGTTCCCGGCCGGCCTGGTGATCTACTGGACCTGGAACAACCTGCTCTCGGTGACGCAGCAAGGCTTCATCATGAGGAAGCACGGCGTGAAGATCGAGCTCTGGGACAACATCAAGGGCATGTTCGGCAAGAAGCCGGCTGCCGCGACTGCGACCCCGGCCGTGCCCGCTCCCGGCAAGCCGGCAAACAGCAACAAGAAGTGAAGTAGCGGGGCGAGAGCCTCGCTCGTGAGAGAAATCGAACGCCGGACGCCTCTTGGGGCTCCGGCGTTTTGCTTTTTGCGCCGCTTCGCGGCTTGTCCCCGATGATGGCGATGTGCTTAGTGCCGCGCCATGCCTCTGCCCGATCCGAAAACCCGCCACCCGATCGCCGGCTGGAAGGGCACCGCCTTCCTCAAGGCCGTCGTCGACCACCCGCTCGTCGAGGTCGGTGATTACTCCTATTACGACGACTCGCGCGGGCCCGAGCATTTCCTCGCCCGCTGCGTGCGCTATCATTTCGACTTCATCGGCGACCGGCTGATCATCGGCAAGTTCGTCGCGATCGCCCAGGCAGCGCAGTTCATCATGAACGGCGCCAACCATCCGATGGGCGGCTTCTCGACCTATCCGTTCGGCATGTTCGGCTTCGAGAACGTGCCCGACTTCACCCGCGACGGGCTGGCCCTGCGGGGCGACACCGTGATCGGCAACGATGTCTGGATCGGCCGTGAGGCGGTGGTCATGCCAGGCGTCACCATCGGCGACGGCGCGATCATCGGCACCCGTGCCCAAGTCTCCCGCGACGTACCACCCTACGCCGTCGTGGTCGGCAATCCCGGCCGGATCGTGAAGCATCGCTTTTCGCCGGAGGTGGTCGCGGCGCTGCTCGAGATCCGCTGGTGGGATTGGGAGCCGGAAAAGATCGCGCGCAACCTGCCATTGATCGCCGGCGCGGACATCGACGCGCTGCGCTCTGCCGTGTAGGCAGGGGCTATGACCTCAGATCAGACCACGCCCTTCACCGCCGACGAGCTCGAATCCGCCCGAAAACTGTTCGAGGGGCCGTGGGATTTCGTCTGGGCCTCGACCAAGATCGACGACCTGCCGCCCATGGTCGGGCAGGAGATCGCCTTCGCCGGCCGCTCCAATGTCGGCAAGTCGAGCCTGATCAACGCGCTGACCCGCCGCAACGCCCTGGCGCGCACGTCGCATACGCCGGGCCGCACCCAGCAGCTCAATTTCTTCCGGCAGGTCGACCATGACGAGCGCCTGACCATCGTCGACATGCCGGGCTATGGCTACGCCGCGGTCGGCAAGGAGAAGGTCGCGGCCTGGACGCGGCTGATTCACGACTATCTGCGTGGCCGCGCCAACCTGATGCGGGTCTATGTGCTGATCGATGCCCGTCATGGCCTGAAGGATGTCGACGGCGCTGTGCTGGAGACGCTCGACAAGGCCGCCGTCAGCTATCAGGTCGTGCTGACCAAGGGCGATGCGTTGAAGCAGGCCGACCAGACCTTCATGGCCGAGGCGACCTATGACGAGATCAAGCGCCGTCCGGCCGCCTTTCCCGAGGTGCTGCTGACCTCCAGCGAGAAGGGGCTCGGCATTCCCGAATTCCGCGCCGCGATCGCACGAGCGCTGGCGGAGCGGGCCTGATCGCCAAACGAGATTGCGATGATGCAATCTCGAACTTGCCTCCTACGGGGACGACAAGCGCGGCTGAAAGCCCCATCTTGCTCTCAGGCGGCGTTGCCGCCCGCAAGTTTGGAGCAGTCCCATGTCCGCAGCCGCAGAGACCCTGGCCCATCGTAACGAAGCGCTCGACGCGCCCGTCCATATCGGCGCGGTGAGCTTGCGCGTGCGCGATCTCGCCGGGCTGACGGCGTTCTATCGCGATGCGATCGGGCTTTCGGTCCTCGAGCGGGATGCGGACCACGCCGTGCTCGGTGCCGGCGGCGAGCCGCTGGTGAAGCTGGAAGCCGGTGCGCAGCATCCCTCCTCGGCTGCCGGCCTGTTCCATATGGCGATCCTGCTGCCGTCGCGCCGCGATCTCGGCAACTGGCTGCGGCATGCCGCCGAGACGCGCATCGGGCTGGAAGGCGCCTCGAACCATCTCGTCAGCGAGGCGCTCTATCTGTCCGATCCCGAGGGCAATGGCATCGAGATCTATCGCGACCGCAGCCGTCCGGAATGGCCGCGTCTCGATGGCGGCCGCTTGCAGATGGCGACCGAGCGGCTCGATCTCGACGCGCTCCTGCGTGACGCCGAGCCACAGGCCTATGCCGGCATGCCGGAAGGCACGGTGATGGGCCATGTCCATCTGCGCGTCGGCGACGTCCAGCAGGCGGAAGGCTTCTATCGCGACGCGCTCGGCTTCGAGGTGATGGTGCACTATCCCGGTGCGAGCTTCATGGCGACCGGCGGCTATCACCACCACATCGCCGCCAATACCTGGCACAGCCGCGGCGCCGGCCCTCGCCGGGACAATGAGGCGGGCTTGTCGAGCTTCGAGCTGGTCGCGCGCGATGCGGAAGCTCGTGCTGCGCTGAGCCGGCGCATGGCGGCCGCTGGTGGCGATGATGGGTCCGTCGTCGATCCCTGGGGTAACCGGATCACGCTCCGGCCCTGAGAGGCTCAGCGCATCAGTAGATGGGTCCGGCGCGTCCCGCCGGCATCCGGGCGAAAACCCATCGCCTCCCAGAAGGCGGAAGCGCCGGCATCGGCGGCGTTGAGCGAAAGCCGCGGCGCCAGCGCGAGCCCTTGCTGGATCAAGGCGCTCGCGAGGACGCGGCCGACGCCCTCGCGCCGGTTGCCCGGTCGGACATAGACATGGCGGAGGCGCAGCAGGTCGGGCGCGTGGTCATAGGGATCTGGCGTCACTGCACCGATCGCCGCCAGCACGCCCTCGCGATAGACCGCGAGCAGCGAGTTGCGCTCGTCTTCGCCTGCGTAGCGGCCGGCATCCCATTCCTCCAGGATGCCCTCGACGAAGCGGTAGCCTTCGGCTGCCGCCTCGTCCTGCAAGGCAGGCAGGTCGTCCGGCAGCGCGTCGCCGACCCGGACGATCTGCAGGCCCGCTGGGATCACAGGCCCTCGAACAGCGCGCTGGAGATGTAGCGCTCGGCGAAGGACGGGATGATCACCACGATCGTCTTGCCGGCGTTCTCCGGCCGGGCGCCGACCTCCAGCGCCGCCGCGACGGCCGCGCCCGAGGAGATGCCGGCCGGGATGCCCTCGGCCTTGGCGAGCGCCCGCGAGGTCTCGAACGACGTCTGGTTGCCGACGGTGACGACCTCGTCGATGACGCTGCGATCGAGGATGCCCGGCACGAAGCCGGCGCCGATGCCCTGGATCTTGTGCGGGCCGGCCTGGCCACCCGACAGGACCGGTGAATCCTCCGGCTCGACTGCGACCATCTTCACCGAAGGCTTCTTGGCCTTCAGCACCTGGCCGACGCCGGTGATGGTGCCGCCGGTGCCGACGCCGGAGATGACGATGTCGACCGCGCCATTGGTGTCGTTCCAGATCTCCTCGGCCGTGGTCTTGCGGTGGATCGCCGGATTGGCCGGGTTCTCGAACTGCTGCGGGATGATCGCGCCGGGAATCTCGTTCTTGAGCTCCTCGGCCTTGGCGATGGCGCCGCGCATGCCGCCGGGGCCGGGGGTCAGCACCAGCTCGGCGCCGAGGAAAGCCAGCATCTTGCGGCGTTCCAGCGACATCGTCTCGGGCATCACCAGGATCAGGCGATAGCCGCGCGCGGCGGCGGCGAAGGCGAGCGCGATGCCGGTATTGCCGGAGGTCGGCTCGATCAGCGTGCCGCCGGGCTTGAGCGCGCCCGAGGCCTCCAGCGCGTCGATCATGGCGACGCCGATGCGGTCCTTCACGCTGGAGATCGGGTTGAAGAATTCGAGCTTGGCCAGGATCGTCGCCTTGACGCCGCGCTCGGCCGGCAGGCGGTTCAGGCGCACCAGCGGGGTATCGCCGATCGTGTCGGTGATCGACTCGTAGACGCGGCCGCGGCCGGGGACGTGGGCGGGCTTCTGCGCTGCATCGGCCATGGCGGCCTCCTTGCTGGTCTGGACTTGGCTGTTTGAGCTTATGAACCGGGTCTCACGCTAGCATCAAATCACAGAATCTGTCGAGGAATGAGAATTTAAACAAATTATATCGTGAAATCTGTGTCGATCGCCGATTTACCCGTCGCTGCGCGCTCTTCCGCCTCGCGGCAGAGATCGGCGACGGAGACGGCGTCGAGCCTGGCAAGCCAAGCCTCCATGGCCTGCTGCATCATCGGGTCGATTACCACATCCACCAGCGCGGATTGTGGCAGCGGCGGCAGGGTTTCGTCGGCATTGGCCTGCATGGCGGCGCGCACGATTTCGCCGGCGGTGATGCGGCGGCGCTCCTTGGCGAGCTCATAGCCGCCGCGCGGGCCGCGCACGCCCTTGAGGATGCCGACCCTGACCAGCGCCTGCAGCACGGTCTCGAGATGGCGCGGCGGCAGCTCGTGCCGGGCCGCCAGCGCCTTGGCCGCGACCGGGGTTGGGCGGGCGTGCAGGGCGATGTCGACCACTGCGGTGACGGCGAGCAGGCTACGGCGCGAGAGCTGGATCATGCCTTGTCTCCGCCCGCCCGCCGCAAGGCGGCATCGCTCACGCCGGTCGAGCCGAAGCCGCCTGCACCGCGCGTGGTCTCAGAGAGCTCCGTGGCCTCGACGATTCCCGCTTGCAGCACAGCCGCGACGACAAGCTGGGCGATGCGGTCGCCATGCCTGATGGTGAAGGCCTCCCCGCCGTGATTGATCAGGATGACTCCGACCTCGCCGCGATAGTCCGCGTCGATCGTGCCGGGCGTGTTGAGCAGGGTGACGCCGTGGCGCAGCGCCAGGCCCGAGCGTGGCCTGACCTGTCCCTCCGTTCCCACCGGCAGTTCGAGCACGAGGCCTGTCGGCACCAGCAGGCGCTCGCCCGGCTCCAGCCGCAGCGGCCCCCCAGGCAAGGCGGCTCGCAGGTCGAGCCCGGCGGCACCCGCGGTCTCATAGGCCGGGAGCGGCAGGTCATGAGCTTGCGGCAGGCGCCGGATGCGGAGCGTCGCCATCAGTCGTCAGCCCTTATGCGCCAGCAGATCGGCGAAATGCGCGACGAGGCGCGTCGCGACTTCCGACTTGGGCAGGGTCGGCCAAGTCTCGACGCTGTCGGTTGTGACGACGTGCACGGTATTGGCGTCGCCGCCCATCACGCCGGTGCCGCCGACATCATTGGCGACGATCAGATCGCAGCCCTTCTTCGCCAGTTTGGCGCGGGCATAGTCGACGACGTTCTGCGTCTCAGCCGCGAAGCCGACGACGAGGGCGGGCCGGTCGATCTCGCGCGCCGCGATGGTGGCGAGGATATCGGGGTTCTCGACCAGAGCGAGGCTGGGCGGCTTGCTGCCGTCCTTCTTCATCTTCTGGCCGGCGGCATCGGCGGTGCGCCAGTCGGCGACGGCAGCGGCGAAGATCGCGATATCGGCCGGCAGCGCCGCCTCCGTCGCCATCAGCATGTCGCGGGCGCTTTCGACATGGACGGTATTGACGCCGGCGGGGTCGGCGATGGTCACCGGACCCGAGATTAACGTCACCTGCGCGCCCGCGGCTGCCGCGGCTGCCGCGATGGCATGGCCTTGCTTGCCGGAAGAGCGGTTGGCGATGTAGCGGACAGGGTCGATCGGCTCATGCGTCGGACCGGAGGTGACGAGCACACGTTTCCCCGCGAGCGGCTTCGGCCCCGAAGGCGCACCGCCGGGCAGGCGGCCGAGAAAGCCGATCGACGGCGCCTGCCTGTTATCGCCCGCGAGCGCCAGTTCGATCGCCGCCAGAAGCTCATGCGGCTCGGCCATGCGGCCGGGGCCGCTCTCGCCGCGCTCGGCCATGGCGCCGGAATTGGGGCCGACGACGAGGACGCCGTCCTTCTGCAAGGTCGCCATGTTGCGCTGTGTCGCTGGATGCTCCCACATCCGTGGGTTCATCGCCGGTGCGATCAGGATGCGCTTGTCCGTCGCCAGGAGCGCTGTCGACGCCAGATCGTCGGCATGGCCGTTCGCCATCTTGGCGATCAGGTCGGCGGTAGCGGGCGCGACGACCAGGAGGTCGGTCGAGCGCGACAGGGCGATATGGCCGATATCGGCCTCGTCCGTCAGCGAGAACAGGTCGGTGAAACACTTTTCGCCCGCTAGCGAGGAGACCGCGAGCGGCGTGACGAACTGCTCGCCGGCCCCGGTCAGGATGCAGCGGCAGGCGATGCCGTGATCCTTCAGGCGCCGGATCAGCTCCAGGCACTTATAGGCGGCGATGCCACCGCCGATGATCAGCAGAATGGAGCGGGAAGCGGGCAAGGGCGTGGCTCCGGAAGGCAGGGCGCGCCGTTTGGTAGCACCGGCCGGGCCGGCCTGTCATGTCTCGCCATTCGAGGCCCGTGGCTGCGCATCGTCACACGACGGGCGCGTCGGCGACTGATGTTGCAACCGCACCATGCGCTCGGCTAGTTGTTTTCGGGCGTCTTACGATCATCCAGCGACGAAGGCATTCCGATGAAGAAGGTTTTTCCTGACGCCAAGGCGGCGCTCGCCGGCGTCGTCAAGGATGGCATGACCATCATGGCCGGCGGTTTCGGCCTCTGCGGCATTCCCGATACGCTGATCGAGGCGATCCGCGACTCCGGCGCCAAGAACCTGACCTTCATCTCGAACAATGCCGGCGTCGACGGCGCCGGCCTCGGCATCCTGCTCGAGACCAAGCAGATCAGGAAGATGATCAGCTCTTACGTCGGCGAGAACAAGCTCTTCGCCGAGCAGTATCTCTCCGGCCAGCTCGAGCTCGAATTCAACCCGCAGGGCACGCTGGCCGAGCGCATCCGCGCCGGCGGCGCCGGCATCCCGGCCTTCTTCACCAAGACCGGCGTCGGCACGCTGATCGCCGAGGGCAAGGAAGAGCGCGAGTTCGACGGCGAGCGCTACATCATGGAGCGCGGCCTCTTCGCCGACATCTCGATCGTCCACGCTTGGAAGGGCGATACCGAGGGCAACCTCGTCTACCGGAAGACGGCGCGCAACTTCAATCCGATGATGGCCTCGGCCTCGCGCATGACGATCGCCCAGGTCGAGCATCTCGTCCCGGCCGGCGAGATCGACCCCGATCACATGCATACCCCCGGCATCTTCGTGAAGCGCATCGTGCACGTCGCCAATCCGGTGAAGCGCATCGAGCAGCGCACCGTGCGCAAGCGCGAAACGGTCTGAGAGGAGATCACGCACATGGCCTGGACCCGTGAACAGATCGCCGCTCGCGCCGCCAAGGAGCTGAAGGACGGCTTCTACGTCAATCTCGGCATCGGCATCCCGACGCTCGTCTCCAACTACATCCCCGACGGCATGAGCGTACAGCTCCAGTCGGAGAACGGCATGCTCGGCATGGGCCCCTTCCCCTATGAGGGCGAGGAGGATCCCGACCTGATCAATGCCGGCAAGCAGACCATCACCGAATTGCCGACGACGAGCTATTTCTCGTCCTCGGATTCCTTCGGCATGATTCGCGGCGGCCATATCGATCTCTCCATTCTCGGCGCCATGCAGGTGGCCGAGAATGGTGACCTCGCCAACTGGATGATCCCCGGCAAGATGGTGAAGGGCATGGGCGGCGCCATGGACCTCGTCGCCGGCGTCAAGAAGGTCGTCGTGGTGATGGAGCACGTCGCCAAGAACAAGGACGGCTCGGAATCGCCGAAACTGCTCAAGGCGTGCGATCTGCCGCTAACCGGCGCCGGCGTCGTCGACATGGTGATCACCGACCTCGGCGTCTTC
Organism: Allobosea sp. P4_H5; assembly: GCF_056400825.1. Taxonomy (NCBI): domain Bacteria; kingdom Pseudomonadati; phylum Pseudomonadota; class Alphaproteobacteria; order Hyphomicrobiales; family Alloboseaceae; genus Allobosea; species Allobosea sp. P4_H5. The sequence continues at coordinate 109,440 of NZ_JBFUKM010000018.1, forward strand.
GCGATCGACGAGAATGGCGGCGGCATGACCCTGCTCGAGCTCGCCGAGGGCGTGTCCCTCGACGAGATCAAGGCCAAGACCGAGGCGCCCTTCAAGGTCGCGCTCTGACCTCGCAGAACCGCGCCAGCGCCTCGGCGAAGGCGCGGGCGGCCGGGCCCATCGCCTCGTCGAGGCGGTGGGCGAGATAGGCTTCGGCCGGGAGCTGCGCGTTCCGGCCGAGCGCCCTCGTCGCGACCCTGACCAGCCTGCCCTCGGCAAGGTCGCGCTCGATCAGCCAATGCGGCAGCCGGCCCCAGCCGAGCCCGGCCAGGATCATCGCATGCTTGGTGTCCTGCCCGGTGACGCGGCAGGTCTGCGGCGAGAGCACGCCGAAATCCTGCGCGCCCGAGATCGGCGTCGGGTCGATCTGCACGATCTGGAGATGTCCGGCGAGTTCGGAACGCGACAGGACGCGCCCGTCACCTGCCCGGGCGAGCGGATGTGTCGCCGCGACGACCGCAATCGCCTCGATGCTCGTCAGGGCCTCGATCGCGATGCGTGGATCACGGAAATTCTCGCCGACCGTGATAGCGAGGGCACTGCGCCGCTCCAATAGCGCCGCGATCGGTCCGCCCAGCGGCTCGATGGCGAGCCGGATCGAGACAGACGGGTAGCGCTCGCGCAGGTCGGCGAGCGTCGCGCCGATCAGCGGGGAGGGAAACAGTACGTCGATCGTCAGCGACAATTCGATCTCGACACCCCGGCTCAGGCCATGGGCGCGGGCCTTCAAGGCGCCGACCCGCAGTAACACCTCTTTGATGTCGGCGAGCAGGGCCTTGCCTTCCGCCGTCAGCGCCGGGCGATGGCCGGAGCGGTCGAACAGCTGGAGGCCGAGCTGCCCCTCCAGATTGGCGATGGCATGGCTGATGGCGGACTGGGCCCGCGACAGCCGCGTCGCCGCCGAGCGGAAGCTGCCGGCTTCGGCGACGGTGACGAAGGTCCGCATCTGGTCGAGGGTGAGCGCATCGAGCATGATCGATTTCCTTGATCGACTCGATGCCAATTATCTCACTTTTCGAGATCGACGGGAAACCGCATCTCCGGGCGACCCGCAGCGCCAGCCAAGGAACAGAGCATGGCCGATCTTCCCGCTGAGATCATCGTCGCGAGATCGCGCTCATGACAGCCGCCGTCGCAACGCCCGCGGCCAGGACCGACTGGCTCGCTGTCACGGTCGTGGTCGCCAGCGGTATCGTCGCGGCGCTGCAGGTCGGCAAGGCGGCGATCGCGATGCCGCTGGTGCAGGCGGAGTTCAGGTTGGACCTCGGCACGCTCGGCTGGCTCGCCTCGATCTTCGCAGTGCTTGGCATGGTCGGCGGCATCCCCGTCGGTACGCTCGCCATCGCCCTGGGCGCGCGGCGCGTTCTGCTGCTCGGCCTGCTCGCGGTGGCTGCCGGCGCGCTTCTGGGCGCGGCGGCGCCGCACTTCCCGATGCTGCTCGCCTCGCGCGTCGTCGAGGGGCTCGGCTTCCTGCTGATCACCATTGCCGCCCCGGCAATCCTCCAGCGGGTCGCCAGCTCCGCCCGGCGCGACATCGTCATGGCGCTGTGGAGCTGCTTCATGCCGACCGGCATCGCGCTCGCCATGCTCGCGGGCCTCTGGCTCACCGACTGGCGCATGATCTGGCAGGTCACCGGTGCGCTCGCGGTCATCGCGATCGTCCTGACCGTGCTGACGGTGCCGAACACCAGCGGCGGTACGCGGCCATCCTGGGCGGCTCTTGCCGGCGATGCCGGCGCGGTGCTGAGCGCGCGCGGGCCGATGCTGCTGGGCTTTACCTTCGCGCTCTACGCGCTGATGTTCTTCGCCCTGTTCAATTTCCTGCCGGTGCTGCTGATGCAGCGCATGCAGGTCTCGCTTGCGACGGCCGGTCTGCTCGGCGCCCTCGCCAGCGCCGTCAACATCATCGGCAACCTCGCCGCCGGCCTGTTGCTCGCGCGCGGCGCCTCGCGCGTAAGCCTGATCGTGGCCGCGAGCCTCGTCATGGGGCTGTCGGCCATCGGCATCTTCCTCGGCCTCTTGCCTGATTCCGCGACCTTCCTGCTTTGCGTCCTGTTTTCGATGGTCGGCGGGATCATTCCTGCGACCCTGCTGTCGTCTGCGCCGGTGCTGGCGCCGGCGGCCGGGTTGACGCCTGTCGTCATCGGCCTGCTGATGCAGGGGAGCAATCTTGGCCAGGTTGTCGGGCCTGTCGCCATCGGCAGTGTCATCGAAGCGTTCGGGTGGCCTTCGGCGGCCGGGCTGGTCGGCGCTGTGGCCGTGATCGCCATCCTGACCGCGCTCGGCCTGCGCAGCGCCCCCGGGCGGAAGGTCTAATCGTGTTCCGTGAGTCGCTGGTCGCGTTCCCAGCCGGCGCGGACGAGCTCCGGCACGTCGTTCTCCTCCTCGGGGTAACCGAGGCAGAGATAGCCGATCAGCTTCCAGTCAGGCGGCGCGCCGGTGATGGCGGCGATCTCGGCGGGGTCGAGGATCGAGACCCAGCCGAGGCCGAGCCCATGAGCGCGGGCGGCGAGCCAGAACTGCGTGATCGCCGCCACGACCGAGTAATCGAGCATCTCCGGCATGGTCCGCCGGCCGAGGCCATGGCCCTGCACCGTGCCATGGTCGCAGAACACCGCGAACTGCACCGGCGCCTCGCGCAGGCCTTCGAGCTTGAGGCGGGCATAGAGCGCTGCGCGCTCGCCCTCATACTCGGCCAGCGCATCGGCATTGCAGTGGGAAAAGCTCGCCTGGACCGCGGCGCGCTGCTCGGGATCGTCCACGCGCAGCCAGCGCCAGGGCTGCGAATGGCCGACTGAAGGCGCGAGTTGCATCAGATCGAGCAGCTTCGCCAGCAGTTCTTCTGGCACCGGCTCGCGCTGGAAGCGCCTGATATCGCGGCGCCAGGCGATGAGCTCGCCGAGCTTGTCGCGGAAGCCGTCATCGAAGACCGGAGGCGAACTCACGCCCCCTCCCGCACCGCGATGGCGTGGAAGAACGAACCCGAGACGAGGCCGCGACGGCTGCCGGCGGGCGCGGGGGCCGAGCCATGTGGGTCGGTGACCTCCGCGAAGGCCGGGTCCTCGCCCTGCGAGATCACGGTCGCGTAATGGAATTCGTGGCCGCTGAGGCGATCGCCGGCGCGGCCGAGCGGCCCGTCGACAGCGAGCACCGCATTGCGATAGCCGAGATTCATCTTGCGCCTGGCGAAGCTGGTCTCGACCGAGAGCAGCCCGGCCATGGCGTGGCTGACCCCATCGGCGTCGATCAGCCTTTTGCCCAGCACCATGTAGCCGCCGCACTCGCCATGGACCGGACGGGTTCGGGCGAAGTCGCGCAGTCCGTCGAGAAAGCGCGAGGCGCCGGTGAGCCGGCCGGCATGCAGTTCGGGATAGCCGCCCGGCAGCCAGCAGGTATCGCAGCCCTCCGGTGGCGGTTCGTCGGCGAGTGGCGAGAACGGCACGAGCTCGGTTCCCTGCGCGCGCCAGCCCGCCTCGACATGCGGGTAAACGAAACTGAAGGCGGCGTCGCGGGCGATGGCGAGGCGCTTGCCCGGTGCCGGCAATGGCGCGGTATGACGCGTGAAAGCCGGCAAAGCGGTCGCGCCGGCAGCAGCGATGACGGCGTCGAGATCGACAGCCGCCGTGACAGCTTCGGCGAGCGCATCGAGCCGCTGGCGCAGGTCCTCGGTCTCGCCGGCCTGGACGAGGCCAAGATGGCGCTCGGGCAGGATCAGGCTCGCCTCGCGCGGCAGCGCGCCGAGCACCGGCAGACCGATCTTCTCCATGCCAGCAGCGGCAAGCCGCCGATGGCGCTCGCTGGCGACCTTGTTGAGGATCACGCCGGCGACCCGGATGCGCTTGTCGTAGAGCATGCAGCCGAGCGCGACCGCGCCGGCCGATTGCGCCTGGCCGGAGACGTCGATGACCAGCACCACCGGCCAGCCGAGCAGCGCTGCGATGTCGGCGCCCGTGCCGGTATGGCCATCGGGGCCGGGCACGCCGTCGAACAGCCCCATCGAGCCTTCGGCGACGATGATGTCTGCCGCCCCGGCCGCCTCATTGGCGATCTGGCCGAGCAGCACGTCCGACATCGCATAGCTGTCGAGATTGGCGCTGGGCGCACCTGTCGCGGCGGCATGGAAGGCCGGGTCGATATAGTCCGGCCCGCATTTCAGCCCACGCACCTTGAGGCCGCGCTGGGACAGTGCCCGCTGCAGGCCGAGCGTGATCGTGGTCTTGCCGGAGCCGGAACGTGGCGCGGCGATGAGCAGGCCCTTGGCCGTCATTCCTGACCTCCGCGCGGCCGGAAGCGGCGATCATAGCCGGTGGAGTACAGCGCGCTTTCGGAAAAATCCTCGGCTGCCAGCGCCGGGCCGATCAGGATCAGCGCGGTGCGCTCCAGCTCTGCCGCCCGCACCTGATCGGCAATGTCGGCAAGCCGCCCGCGCAGGATGCGCTCTTCCGGCCAGGAGGCGCGGAAGACGATCGCGACCGGGCAGTCTGCGCCGTAGAAGGGCGTGAGTTCCGCAACGACCTGCTCGATGGCATGGATCGAGAGATGGATGGCGAGCGTCGCGCCCGAGGCAGCGAAGGTCGCGAGTTTTTCGGCCTCCGGCATGGCCGAGGCGCGGCCGGAGGTGCGCGTCAGCACCAGCGATTGCGCGACGCCGGGCAGGGTCAATTCGCGCTTGAGCGCCGCTGCCGCGGCGGCGAAGGCCGGCACGCCCGGCGTGATCTCATAGCGGATGCCGAGCTGGTCCAGGCGGCGCATCTGCTCGCCCGTCGCGCTCCAGATCGAGATGTCGCCGGAATGCAGCCGGGCGATGTCCTTGCCCTGGGCATGGGCGGCCTCGATCTCGGCGATGATCGCGTCGAGATCGAGCGGGGCGGTGTCGACGATGCGCGCACCGGGCGGGCACCAGCCCAGCATCGCCTTGGGGATCAGCGAGCCCGCATAGAGGCAGACCGGGCAGGCGCCGATCAGCTCGCGCCCGCGCAAGGTGATGAGATCGACCGCGCCCGGGCCAGCGCCGATGAAATGGACGGTCACGCGGCGCCCCTAGCCAGAGCACAAGTGACGCGGGCGGTGGCGATGCGCGGCTGGATCAGGATGGCGCCCGGGCCGGCGGCGGCGAGCGCGGCGGCTTCCGCCACCGAGCCGACGCCGTAGAGCCCGGAAATCCGGGTCGAGCGCGTCGCGCAGGCGGCCTCGAAGCCGGCGAGTGCTTCGTCCGGGATGGCGACGAGCGTCAGATCATGCGCTTGCGCCACGGCAGCCAGCCCTGGCTCGTCCAGGCGAGAAGCCAGAGTGGCGAGGCGCTCAATCGCATCGGCCGGCAGGTTGGCGGCGGCGAGCGTCTGCGTCAGGCAAGCCTCGATGTCGGCTTCCGACGTGCCCGGGCGCAGGCCGATGCCGGCGGTGATGCCGCTCACGGCTTCACCACGCGCCATTGCGTCACCGCCATCGCGGCGCGCCAGCCATGCATCGTCCCGATCGGATCGAGATGCGAAACGCCGATGCGGCGCAAATCGCCGCCATGAGCTGAGAACAGCCCAGCAAGCCTTGCCTCGCCTTCGATCGTCACGGCATTGGCGACCAGTCGCCCGCGCGGCTTCAGCGCCGCGAAAGCGGCTTCGAAGACGCCGGGATCGGTCAAGCCGCCACCGATGAAGACCGCGTCCGGCGAGGCCTTGCCAGCGAAGCTCTCGGGCGCCTTGCCCTCGACCACTTCGAGCGGCGGGGCGCCGAGTGCGAGCCGGTTGCGGGCGATGCGGGCGGCGCGCTCCGGCCGCTCCTCGAACGCGATGGCGCGATTGTGACGGTGGCGCAGGCTCCATTCGATGCCGATCGAGCCTGAGCCGGCGCCGATATCCCAGAGCAGTTCGCCGGCGCGCGGTGCCAGCGCCGACAGCGTGATCGCCCGGATATCGGCCTTGGTGAGCTGGCCGTCATGCTCGAACCAGTCGTCCGAGAGGCCGGTCGCCAGCGGCAATATGCGGGCGTCACGGCTGGCGACCACCTCGATCGCCAGCAGGTTGAGCGGCACGATGCCGTCGAGTGCGAAGCTGTCGGCGCGGGTCTCACGGATACGCTCGTTCGGGCCGCCGATCGTTTCCAGCACGGTGATCGTGCTTTCGCCGAAGCCGCGGGCGCTCATCAGCTGGGCTACGGCGAGCGGCGTCGAATCGTCCCAGGACAGCGCCAGAACCCGCGCGCCCGGCTGGAGAAAAGGGATGATCCTCTGAAGGGCACGGCCATGCAGCGAGACCAGCCCGCATTCCTCCTGCGGCCAGCGCATGCGCGTGCAGGCCATGGAGAAGGAGGAGAGCTGCGGGATGACGCGCATCTCCGCCGCTGGCACCGCCTTGGTCAGCCCGGCGCCGATGCCGTAGTGGAACGGATCGCTGGTCGCGAGCACGCAGACATTGCGGCCCTTTTCGGCCAGAATCGCCGGCAACGCATTGCGGAAAGGCTGCGGCCAGGGCCGCGCCTCGCCGGGCACGTCGCCGATCAGTTTGAGATGGCGCTCGCCGCCGAAGACGATCTCGGCGCTCTCCAGCGCCGCCAGCGCCTCGGCGCAGAGGCCGGCACGGCCATCCTCGCCGAGCCCGACCAGCGAAAGCCAGGGGCCGGGCGGCGCGCTCGACAGCGTGGCGGTTTCAGGCGAAAACTGTTCCATGACGGTCCTCATCCTCGGCGGCACCAGCGAAGCGGCTGCACTCGATCAGCTCCTGGCCGAACAGGCACCCGAGATTCGCGCCGTGATCTCGCTCGCGGGCCATACCTCCGACCCGCGCCCCTTGTCCTTGCCGACCCGCACCGGCGGTTTCGGCGGCATTGCCGGCCTCAGGCAATATCTCCTCGACGAGGGCGTCGTCGCCGTCATCGACGCGACCCACCCCTTCGCCGCGATCATGCCCTATCATGCGCAAGCTGCCTGCAAGGCGGAAGGCGTGCCGCTGCTGGCGATCCGGCGTGAATCCTGGAAGCCGCAGGACGGCGATCGCTGGAAATGCGTGCCCGACATCGATGCGGCCGTCGAGGCGCTCGGTGACGAGCCGCGCCGGGTCTTCCTGACCATCGGCCGGCTCGAATTGCCGCATGTCTTCGCCGCCCCGCAGCACCACTACCTGATCCGGGTGATCGAGCCCGTCAGCGACCTGCCGTTGCCGCACGCCAAGGTGCTGCAGCAGCGCGGGCCGTTCGAGGCGGAGGCCGAGGAGAAGCTGATGCGGGAGGAGGGCATCGAGATCCTCGTCAGCAAGAATGCCGGCGGGCCGATGACCCTCGGCAAGCTTGTCGCGGCGCGACGGCTCGGACTTCCGGTGGTGATGGTCGAGCGGCCGCCCAAGCCCGATGTCGAGACCGTCGAGCATATCGATCAGGTCCTGCCCTGGCTGGTGACGCAGGGGCTCTTCGTCACCGAGCGCGGCGTATAGACGATCGGGTTCTCGCCCTCGCGGGCGATCAGGCGTGTCGCGCTGGCGCCGATCATCACCAGGGTCGCCATGTCGGCGCTCTCGGCTGCCGCAATCGCCTCCGCCAGCGTCAGGATGCGCAAGCTCTCGTCGGGGCGCCCGACGGCGCGGGCAAAAATCACCGGCGTCTCGGACGCGCGGATCGTCGCCGCCAACTCCAGCGCCTTGCCGAGCTGCCAGGGCCGCGCCTTCGAGATCGGATTGTAGAGGCAGATCACGAAATCGGCGGACAGCGCCGCGGTGAGCCGGGCGGTGACGACTTCCCAGGGTTTCAGATTGTCCGAGAGCGAGATTGCGCAGAAATCGCCGCCGAGCGGGGCACCGGCCCTGGCCGCCGCGGCGAGCATGGCGGTGATCCCTGGCTCGACCGAGATCTGGAGCTTGCGCCAGGACGGCTCGCCGGCTTCCAGCGCCTCGAACACCGCCGCCGCCATGGCGAACACGCCGGGATCGCCGCCGGAGACGACCGCAACGGCCTTCCCTTCTGCGGCCAGCGCCAGCGCATGCCGGGCACGCTCGACCTCGACGCGGTTGTCGGAGGCATGCTTGGTCTGGCCCGCACGCGCCGATACCCGGTCGAGATAGGGACCGTAGCCGACGAGATCGCTGGCGGCCTCGAGCGCGGCCAGCGCCGACGGCGTGAGATAGCGCGCCTCGCCCGGCCCGAGGCCGATGATGGCGAGCGAGCCGCTCACAGCCGCCGCCCTTCGCCGGGCACGAGGATCATCGAGAAATAGGGCGCCTCGTCGTCGGGCTTCTCGGCGAGCCGCGTCACCACCTGCCCGGCCATGGTGGCGCGCTCGACATAGATGGCGCGGTTGATCAGCCCCGCTGCCTGGAGTGCACGGCGCACCTTGGGCAGGTTGCGGCCGAGCTTCATGATCACGGCCGCGTCGGTATCCGCTAGGCGGCGCGTCAGTTCACCCTCGGCGAGCGTGCCCGGCACCACAGTCATCACATCGTCGCCCCAGCTGATCGGGGCGTCGGCGCGAACCCAGGCGCCGGCCATGCCGGTCACGCCCGGCACGACCTCGGTCGGGAAGCGCTGGGCGAGGCGGCGCCACAAATGCATGAAGGAGCCGTAGAAGAACGGATCGCCGTCGCAGAGCACGGCGATGCTGCGGCCTTCCGCCATCTCGCCGGCAAGCTGCTCGGCCGCCTCGTCATAGAAGGCGGCGATCGGGCCGGTATAGCCCTCGTCCTCGACCGGCACCTCGATCGTCACCGGGAAGGCGAGCTCGATCTCGCGGGCCGGATCCGGCGCGATGATGGCGTCGGCGGTGATCCGGGCATTGCCGCGCCGGCCGCGCTTGCAGAAGTGCACGAGACGGTCGGCCTTCAGGATGATGTCGCGGGCGCGCACGGTCATGTAGTCGGGATCGCCGGGGCCGAGGCCGACGCCGTAGAGCAGGGTACGGGGCGCTTTGTTGCTCACGCCGCTCATTCCTTCACCTGCGCCAACGCGTTGACGGCCGCGGCCGCCATGGCCGAGCCGCCGCGCCGCCCGTGCACGACGAGGAAGGGCACGCGCCCGTCCTGCGCCAGCGCTTCCTTCGATTCCGCTGCGCCGACGAAACCGACGGGGATGCCGATCACGGCGGCCGGCTTCGGCGCGCCTTCGTCGAGCATATCGAGCAGGCGGAACAGCGAGGTCGGCGCATTGCCGATGACGACGACAGAGCCGGCAAGATGCGGGCGCCACAGCTCCATCGCGGCCGCCGAGCGCGTCGTGCCCAGCTCCTCGGCGAGTTTCGGCACGGAAGGGTCGGGCAGCGTGCAGATCACTTCGTTCCTCGCGGGCAGGCGCGCGCGGGTGACGCCGTCGGCGACCATGCGGGCATCGCAGAGGATCGGCGCGCCCTTCGCCAGCGCGGCCGCGGCGGCCTCGGCGAAATCAGGCGACATCGCCACATCCTTGGGCAGGTCGGTCATGCCGCAGGCATGGATCATGCGGACGACGACGCGCTCGGCCGTACCGGAAAAGCGCGACAGGTCGGATTCGGCCCGGATGATGGCGAAGGAGCGTTCGTAGATCGCCGCTCCGTCGCGGATATAGGCGTGACGCGTGTTCAACTTCCAACCTGCTTCTCGTGCCGCGCCGCTTCCAGGAGCGCGCGGATGTCCTGACCCGGTTCGAGCCGGCGCACAAGTTCCGTCAGCGAAAGATGGGCGATGGCGATGTCGCCAGTACCGCCAGCGAGGATCACGTCATAGCGCCCGTCGCGGCCGACCAGAGTGAGGTCGGCGCGGCCGGGATAGGCGCAGGACTTGGCACAGCCGGAGACGTGGAGACTGAGGCCATCGGCCAGCATTGGCGCCATCGCTCCTGCGAGGACCGCAGCATTGGCCAGCGTCGCTGCTTCGCCGCGCGCGCAGGCCGGCGCACCGGCGCAAGCCGAGACGGCAAGGCGTGGATCGTCCGGCTCGACGATCAGGCCCTCGTCGCGCAAGCCCTCCTGCAGAAGGCTCGCGGCGTCAGCCGAGAGTCCGCAGAAGGCGAGACCGCGCCAGGGGGATACCCTGATCTTGCGGAGGCCGGCATTGCGGGCGATTTGGCCCAGTCGCCGCAAGCCGGCGGTATCCGTCCGGCCGAAGGGCAGTCCGGCCAGCACGGCGACCCTGTTGTCTCGCTCGGCAAAGAGGCCGGCGCGTGCTGGCTTCGGTCGGGAGGCCGGGGCCGGCATCGATCCGAGCCCGGATGTCGTCGCCAGTAGTGTCAGCTCATCAGACGAAAGATCGCGCATGCGGCGGACCTTCCCGAAGCTCGCCCTGCTCGCGGAAACGAAGCTATCGAGCAAGTGAGCCGCGCAGGCGGCTACTTCATGCGGCGCAACCGGGCCGAACCAGAGCTCACCCGGCAGGCCCAGCGTGACCGCGTCTCCCGAGATCGCAAGCAGCCTGAGATCCGCGGCAAAACCATCGAGCGCCAGCGCGCCGCCGCCATCCACGACGATCGAGACCTTCGCCGTCAGGCCGACGACGCTGCGCCCGGCATGCTCGACCGCCTCCGCCAGTGCGGCCGCGTCGAGCAGTTCGTCAGCCGCCCGGCCGGCGAGCGGCGAGGTCAGCGCCAGCCGGTGCGGGCCGTCGCCCTCGGCTTCGTCAACGAGGCCGGCCGCCAAGAGATCCTCGACCAGCGCCGGATGCGCGTCTTCGCGGATGCCGCGCAGTTGCAGGTTGCCACGGCCGGAAATCTCGATCTGGCCGTTGCCGTGCCGGCTCGCCAGCTCGGCGACATAAGCGAGTTGGTCCGGGGTCAGAGCATTGTGCGGCGGATGCAGGCGTACCAGCAGCCCGTCGCCGGTCAGCATCGGCCGCAAGGTGCCGGGGCACCAGCCGCGTCGCATCGTCTCGCGGGCCGGGGCGCTCACTCCGCGGCCTCCCGGCCTCTGAGCATCGCCGCCGAGTTGGATCGGCTCTTCCAGAACCCGCGCTTCTGCGCCTCGGCGAGGCGGGAGCGGATCGAGGCGGCGGCCGGCGCATTCGCCTGTTCCAGCGCCTGCCAGATGGTGGGATCGCCGCAATAGGCTTGGAACACCGCATCGAACAGGCCGTCCGAGACGGCATCTGTAGCAGCCGCATAGACGAAGAGCGCATCGACCGTCTCCGCCAGCTCTGCCGCGCCGCGCCAACCATGGGCGAGATGGCTCGTGATCCATCGGGGATGGCAGAGCCGGCCATGGACGATGCGCGAAACGTCCTCGTCCAGCGTTCTTGCCTTGGGCTTCTGCGGATCGGAGGTGTCGAGGCTGTAAAGCGTAGCGTTGCCGCCTTGCGCCTGCATCGCGGCGACGAAGCCGCCGATCACATCGGCGGCGCTGGTCGCTTCGAGGATGTCGCGGCCGGCGGTATCGCTGACATGGACGAAAGCCTGCGCCTCGGCGACCCGGTTGGCGAAGCCGGCATCGGGCACGGTTGCGCCATCCGGCCCGCCATAGGCGTGGCTGGTGGCCGCGAGATAGGCCTCGCCAAGTTCCGCACGTGCCTGCCAGTCGCCGTCGAGCGCCCGGTCAGCCATGGCGGCACCATAGCGGCCGGGCGCCGCGCCGAAGATGCGCGCGCCTGCCTCGCCGCGCCGATGGGCGGTGGCCGGCTCGTTCCACTCGTCCGGTTCGTCGAGGGCCGCGACGGCGCGCGCGGCGCCATCGAGCAGGGCGATCTGCGCCGGAAAGGTGTCGCGGAAGGCGCCGGAGATGCGAATGGTGACATCGGCGCGCGGCGCGGCGAGCTTCGCCTGCGGGATGATCGAGAAGCCGGTGACGCGGGTCGAGCCATGGTCCCAGAGCGGTTCGACCCCCATCAGGTGCAGGGCATGGGCGATGTCCTCGCCGCCCGAGCGCAGGGTCGGCGAAGCCCAGAGATCCATCACGATCCGGCGGGGATAGTCGCCTTCGTCCTGGAGATGCCTGGCGATGACGGCCTCGGCCGCCCTGGCGCCGAGCCTGGCGGCCGAGCGGGTCGGCAA
>NZ_JBFUKM010000019.1:0-85987 GCF_056400825.1 Allobosea sp. P4_H5
GTCGGCGGCGAAGCCCAACGTTCCCTTGAAGCGCAGTAGAGCGGCCCCGCCAGCGGCGGCGCCGTCTCGATGGCCGCTTTATAGGGGGACCCCGCTTCACCTGTCAACACAGCAGATGAAAGTTTTTCGACAAAAATGGATTTCGATCGAAAAGCCGCACATTTTCAATGGCTTACATTTTAACCGGCAAACGGAGCCCGACGAGTCGGCCCTGTCTCAGCCAAATCGCGCCTCCGGCCCCCCCGCTCCATGAGGGAGCCACTCAGTACGATCAGATCGCCTCGGCCTTGCCCGCCGCTTCTCCTGTGCCCATACCCAATCCCTATGGACCGGCCGGCCCATGTCCCTCCCGTCGCGAAACGGTTCGAGCGATGAGCAATTCCCTCCTCTATCTCTCGCACAAGGACGTGCGGGCTTGTGCCGTGACTCCGCGCGAGGCGCGCGAGGCCATGCTGCGCGCCTTCCGTGACCATGCCGCCGGCCGTAACCGGAGCCTGCCCAAGAGCGCACTCGCACTCGGACCCGGCCACGCCTTCCAGGCGATGACGGCGGCCTCGCAAGCGCAAGCGATCGCCACGGTGAAGTGGGTCGCCTCCGCTCCGACACAGGCGGGCAGCACCGTCCCGAGCGTGAGCGCTCTGATCTGCGTCAGCGACTATGAGACCGGCGCGCCGCTCGCCGTCCTCGACGGCGACGAGATCACGCTGGTGCGGACCGCGGCGATGTCGGCAGCCGCCGCCTCGCTGCTCGCGCCACTGGGCGCACGCACGATCGGCTTTGTCGGCTGCGGCCTGCAGGCCCATGCCCATCTCGCCGCCTTCCACGATCTCTTTCCCAGTCTCGACAATGCCCTGATGCTGAGCCGCAGCCGCAGCTCGGCCGAGCGGCTTGCAGAAGCTGCCTCAGCGCAGGGCCTCGCCACGGAGATCGTCGACGATGCCGACATGCTGCTCGCCCGCAGCGACATCGTCATCTCGATGATTCCGGCGACGCCGGGCTTGCGCGCCTTCCTCGATGCAAGGCGGATGAAGCCTGCATCCTTTGCCGCGGCGGTCGACACAGGCCGCAGTTGGCTGCCTGAGACCCTCCCCGCCTTCGACTTGCTGGTCACCGACAGCCTCGCCCAGTCGCAGGCGCCCTATGATGTCGACGGACAGCCGGTCGCCGGCGTCCGCTTCGGCTATGATCTCACTGGCCTGTCACAGACGCCGCTCGCCGACGCCGGGACGAAGCGCTCGCTATTCTGCTTCCGCGGCTTTGCGCTGACCGATCTCGCGCTTGCGCATCTCGTCCTGGAGAAGGCGCGCGCCGCCGGCATCGGAACCTCCCTGCCGCGCTAGAGCCGGATCCGATCAGGTTGCGGTGCAAGCTGATCGGAGCGGGCTCTTGCAACCCTGCCATGCGCCGGCTTTCCCTTCGCGCACAGGAAGCCTACCTTTCCGGGCATCGAGGCGTTCCGGATAGGCGATGGCGATGACGAAGGGTTCCGATCTCCTGGTGGCCGCACTCGAGAACGAGGGCGTCGATCGCATCTTCGGCGTTCCCGGCGAGGAGAATCTCGACGTCGTCGAGTCGCTCCGAACCTCGAAGATCGAGCTCGTCCTGACCCGGCACGAGCAGGCCGCCGCCTTCATGGCCGCGACGCATGGCCGGCTGACGGGGCGTCCCGGCGTCTGCATTGCGACATTGGGGCCCGGCGCGCTCAATTTCTCCACGGGTGCGGCCTATGCTCATCTCGGCGCCATGCCGATGATCCTGATCACCGGGCAGAAGGCAATCATGAGCGCCAAGCAGGCCCGCTTCCAGATCGTCGACGTCGTCGCCTCGATGAAGCCGCTGACCAAGATGACCCGGCAGATCGTCAGCGCCGCCAGCATCCCGTCGGTCGTGCGCGATGCCTTCCGCGTTGCGATGGAAGAGCGGCCCGGCCCGGTGCATCTTGAGCTGCCGGAGGACATCGCCGGCGAGGAGGTCGCCGATGTGCCGCTGATCCCGGTGCATCCGCTGGAGCAGCCGGTGGCTGATCCGAAGGCGATCGCCCGCGCCGCCGAGATGATCCTAGCCGCCAAGCGGCCGCTGGTGATGATTGGCGCTGCCGGTAACCGGCCGCGGCTGGTCGAGCCGCTCTCCGATTTCGTGCGGCGGGTGAAGCTGCCCTTCTTCAACACCCAGATGGGCAAGGGCGCGGTCACCGGCGGCTCGAATCTCTATATGGGCACCGCCGCCTTGTCCGAGGGCGACTATGTCCATCAGGCGATCGACCGGGCCGACCTGATCATCGCAATCGGCCATGACACGATCGAGAAGCCGCCCTTCCTGATGAAGAGCGCCGGCGGGCCGAAGGTGATCCATGTCGGCTACCAGTCGGCGACGGTCGAGCAGGTCTATCACCCCGATGCCGAGGTGATCGGTGATATCGGCGCGACGGTCGCAGCGCTGGCAGAGCTTTTAGGCGGCCGGGTCGAAGCCGATCCGGTCATGCTGGAGTTGCGCCAGAAGATCCTCGCCCACCTGAATGATCGGTCCGAGGAGGACCGCTTCCCGATCACGCCGCAGCGCATCGTCCACGACATCCGCGCGGTGATGCCGGAGGACGGCATGGTCTGCCTCGACAACGGCATGTACAAGATCTGGTTCGCGCGGAACTACCGCACCCATGTCGCCAACACGCTGCTGCTCGACAATGCGCTGGCGACGATGGGTGCCGGGCTGCCCTCGGCGATGATGGCGGCGATGCTCCACCCCAAGCGCCGGGTCATGGCGGTCTGCGGCGATGGCGGCTTCATGATGAACAGCCAGGAGATGGAGACCGCCGTCCGGCTCGGCCTCAACCTCGTCGTCGTCGTCCTCAATGACAGCGCCTATGGCATGATCCGCTGGAAGCAGGCGGTCGATGGTTTCGCCGATTACGGCATGAGCTTCGGCAATCCCGATTTCGTCGCCTATGCCAAGGCCTATGGCGCCAAGGGCTCGCGCGTCGGCTCGGCCGCTGAGCTGGTGCCGACGCTGGAAGCCGCTTTCAAGGGCGGCGGCGTTCATCTCGTCGAGGTTCCGATCGACTATTCGGAGAACACGCGCGTGCTCGTCGAGGAGCTGCGCAACAAGACGCCGGATATCGAGCTGGCCTGACCCGAGACCAAGCGAAGGAGATCACCATGCTGCAGGTCGTGCAGGCCTATGATCGCGCGCCGATCAAGGAGATCGCCACCGACGATGCCGCGGCGCTCGAAGCCAAATTGCAGGCGGCCAACAAGGTCTTCCGCGATCGCGATCACTGGCTGAAGCCCTATGAACGGATCGCGATCCTGCGCAAGCTCGCCGAGTTGCTGTCGGCCAAGCGCGACCATTTCGCCCGCCAGATCGCGCGCGAGGGTGGCAAGCCACTGACCGATGCCATCATCGAGACGACGCGCGCGATCGACGGCATCCACAACGCTGCCGACGAACTCAGAAATTTCGGTGGACGCGAGATCCCGATGGGGCTGACCCCCGCCGCCGTGAACCGCTGGGCCTTCACCACCAAGGAGCCGATCGGGATCGTCGCAGCGATCTCGGCCTTCAACCATCCGCTCAATCTGATCGTCCACCAGGTCGCGCCGGCGATCGCCGTCGGCTGTCCTGTGATCATCAAGCCGGCGAGCACGACGCCGCTGTGCTGCCGCGACTTCGTCGCGCTGGTGCACGAGGCCGGCCTGCCGGAAGCCTGGTGCCAGACCTTCCTGCCGGAGACCAACGAGCTCGCAGAGGCGCTCGCCACCGACCGGCGCGTCGCCTTCCTCAGCTTCATCGGCTCGGCCAAGATCGGCTGGTACCTGCATTCCAAGCTGGCGCATGGCGCGCGCTCGGCGCTGGAGCATGGCGGGGCTGCGCCGGCGATCGTCGATCGCAGTGCCGATCTCGACAGGATCATCGAGCCGCTGGTCAAGGGCGGCTACTACCATGCCGGCCAGGTCTGCGTGTCGACGCAGCGCATCTACGTGCATGAGGAGATCGCCGATGCCTTCACCGAGCGGCTGGTGGCGCGCGTTGCCAAGTTGCGCACGGGCGACCCCGTCCTGAAGGAGACCGAGGTCGGCCCGCTGATCCTGCCCAGGGAAGCCGATCGGGTCGCAAGCTGGATCGACGAAGCGGTGAAGGGCGGCGCCAAGCTCGCGCTCGGCGGCAAGCGACTCTCCGAGACGACGCTGGAGCCGGCCGTGCTGCTCGATCCGGCCGCCGACGCCAAGGTCTCGCAGCTCGAGGTCTTCGGCCCGCTCGTCTGCGTCTACCGCTACAGCAAGCTCGACGAGGCGATCGCCCGGGCCAATTCGCTCAATGTCGCCTTCCAGGGCAGCGTCTTCGCGCAGGACATCGATGTCGCGCTGCATGTCGCCGAGCGGCTCGACGCCTCGGCGGTGATGGTCAACGACCCCACCGCCTTCCGCACCGACTGGATGCCCTTCGCCGGCCGCAAGGAATCCGGCTACGGCACTGGCGGCATCCCCTACACCATGCGCGACATGACGCAGGAGAAGATGATCCTGCTGAATAGGCGCTGAGGCGGCGCTCAGCGCTTGAGCAGCAGCTTGACCTTGGCGAGCGCCGAGTCCTGCTCCTCGTGATAGTCGATCAGGCTGCGGAACCGGCCTTCCGCGTCCATCAGATAGACTGAAGCCGTGTGGTCCATGGTGTAGCCGTCCTGCGTCGGGATGCGCTTGGCATAGGCCTTGTACGCCTTCAGCGCCGCATCGACCTCGGCCTGCGTGCCGGAGAGCCCGACGATGCGCGGATCGAAGGATTGCAGGTAGAGCGCAAGCTGCGACGGCGTATCGCGCTCGGGATCGACGCTGACGAAAAGCACGTTGAGCTTGTCGGCCTCCGCACCGAGCTTGCCGAGCAAGGTCGTGAGCTCGAACAGCGTGGTCGGGCAGACCTCCGGGCAGTGGGTGAAGCCAAAGAAGACCAGCGTCGGCTTGCCGAGATAATCGGCCTGCGAGACCTTGCGGCCGGTATGGTCGGTCGAGGTGAAGGGACCACCGACATCGGCTAGCGGCGTCGACACGGCTGCGCTGGAGCCCGGCCGGCCGGGCCCATCGACGCGCCACCAGCCTAGCGTGACCGCGGCCGCAGCGAAGGCGACGAGGACGACGGCACCCCAGGCGCCGTAACGGATGATCTTGAGGATCGGCATGGCGCTTTGTCTGGCCGCCAGCTTGCCCGGCGTCAACGCGGCGAAATCGACCCGGTCGCCGATGCCTGCTGCGGCTCATCGTCGCCGCTAGCGCCATAGGGATCGGCCAGCGCCGCCTGCGGCGCGCTGATCTCGACCTTGCCGGCGACCATGGTCTGCATCCGCTCCGGCCCGATATTGCGCAGCAGCTTGCGGAAGCTCTGGTGCATGCCGCCATCCATCAGCGCATAGCTCATTGCCGGCGTACTGCCGGAAAGCTCGGCGAGCCGCGCCTCGTCGCGGGCGCTGCGGGCGGCGACCAGCGGCTCGACCTCGGGATCGGTCTGATAGGCCGGGCACGGCGCGCCGGGAACGAAAGCCGAGGCATCGCCGGCCGGGTTGAAGACATAGCGGCCGCCGCAAGTCGCCAAACGTGGCGGCTGGCGCGTCGCCTCGAAATGATCCGAGCCTTCCTTGAGATTGCGCCAGAAGGCGATGTTCGGATTGCCGCGATGGCGCGCCAGGTTCTCGGGCGTCATCCGGAAGGGGAAGGCCTGGACCTGGAAGCTGCGCTGTCCGCCGGCAAGAGCCTCGCGCGCCAGCCCGTAGATCTCGGTGACGCCGTCATCGGTCATGGCATAGCAGCCGGCCGAGGTGCAGGCGCCGTGGATCATCAGGGCCGAACCGGTATAGCCCTGCGCCTTCTCCAGCGCGTTCGGATAGCCGAGATTATAGGACAGGTAGAACTGCGACTTCGGATTCATAAGCTCCGGCGTCACCGTATAGAAGCCCTCCGGCGCCTGCCGGTCGCCCTCGCGCTTCTTGGGACCGAGCTGGCCCGACCAGCGGCACATCGGATAGGTCTTGAGCAGGGCGTATTGGCCGGAGCGGTCACGCTTCCAGACCTCGAGCTCGCTCTCCTTCTTGTAGAGGCGCACGACGATCGGGTCGGCCTGGCTCATGCCCTTGGCGGACATCTGCGAGACGAGGGCAGCCGGCAGCGGCTGGTTGCCACGGCCGTCGCCGTCCATCCCGACACAGGACGACAGGGCGATGGCGGCGACGCCGAACAAGGCGAAGCGCCGGAGACGCTGAAAGAGAGAGCGATCGGACATGGCTGAAATTATCGGCGTCTGGCGCTAACGACTCGTGAACAGGCTTGAACCCGCGCGACCCTGCAACCTCAGGCCGGGCGAGGTTCAATTGACGTTTTCGTGAACAGCACCGGCAGAGCCTGCCGGCCCGAAGCCCTGAAACGTCAGGCCGAGCGGCCGATGGCGCGCTTGGCCGTCTCGACCGCGCCGGCGCATTGCGGCGCGATCTCGACCAGCACGACGTCCGGGCTCGCCACGCCCGTCCAGAAGCGGACGACCTGGACGATGGCCCAGCTCGGATTCTCGCCGACGCGTGTCACGATCGTCGGCGTCGCAGCGCGGGCGCACGTCGCGACCTTCTCGGCGCTGTCGCGCGGAATCCCGAGGGCCGAGAGCTGGCTGGTGATGGCGCCCTGGATCGGATCGAGGATCAGGAGCGAGACCAAGGCGGCGATGAACGATTCCATGGTGCGGCTTTCAGCTTTGCCTGTGTCGGAATTGCGGTGCTCAGAGGCGCTGCTCGTGACCATCGGTCCGGCGGATCGCCTCGTCCTCGATCTGGATGGTGGTGTGCTTCAGGCAGAACTCCTCGGCGAGGAGCCGGTTAGCCGCGACGAGCGTCTCGCGCCCCTGCGCCATGTCGGCGACCACGATATGGGCGCTCATCGCGTCGAGACCAGATGTCAGCGTCCAGACATGCAGGTCGTGGACAGCGCTGACACCCGGCAACGCCAGCAGCGACTTTTCCAAGAGGGCGATATCGACCTCCGGCGGCGTGCCTTCCATCAGGATGTGGACGGCCTGCTTCAGCAGGATCCAGGTCCGCGGCACGATGAACAGGCCGATGCCGGCGCCGACGATCGGATCGGCGAGCGTCCAGCCGGTCGCCATCACGATCACCGCCGCGATGATGACGCCGAGCGAGCCGAGCATGTCGCTCAGCACCTCGAAATAGGCGCCCTTGACGTTGAGGCTCTCGGAGGAACCGCCGGCAAGCAGCTTCATGCTGATCAGGTTGACGATCAGCCCGACGACCGCGACGGCGAGCATCGGCCCGCCGAGGATGGGCGGCGGGTTGAGAAAGCGCTGATAGGCTTCATAGAGAATGTAGATGGTGAGCAGCAGCAGCACGACGGCGTTGGCGAGCGCCGACAGTATCTCCATCCGGACATAGCCATAGGTGCGCTGCGGCGTGGCCGGCTTCTCGGCGAAGCGGATCGCGACCAGCGCCAAAGCAAGCCCGCCGGCATCGGTCAGCATATGCGCCGCGTCGGCCAGCAAGGCGAGGCTACCGGTCCACAAGCCACCGATCACCTCGGCGAGCATGAAGGCGAAGGTCAGGCCGAAAGCCATTGCGAGCCGCGACTTGTGGCGGCCGGCGGCCGTGCCGGCGCTGCCGCCATGTGAATGCCCGGCTCCCATCAGGATGCTCCGCTCATATGCCGGTTGGGCGTTCGGTTCGTCACTGGCAGTGCTGCGAGCAGCATCAGCACCACGCCGAAGGTCAGCGCGATATCGGCGCCGTTGAAGGTCGGCCAGTGCCAGTCACCCCAGTGCAGATCCAGGAAATCGGTGACCGCGCCCTGGCGCCAGCTGTCGATCGCATTGCCGAAGGCTCCGCCCGCCATCAGCGAAAGACCGATGCGTTCGAGGCGATGCCCGGCGAACGCCGCCCAGGCCAAAAGACCGAAGCCGGCCGCGAACTTGAACAGCCCGAGCAGGCCCGGCCAGGCTTCGAGGGCGTCACGGAACAGGCCGAAGCTGACGCCGGTGTTGAAGCCGAGGCGCAGATTGAGGAAGGGAGTGAGTTCGATCAGCCGCGGCGGGTTCAGCACGACCTCCAGCATCAGCCATTTGCTGGCCTGATCGAGCCCGGCCGCCGCGAGCGCGAC
Organism: Allobosea sp. P4_H5; assembly: GCF_056400825.1. NCBI lineage: Bacteria > Pseudomonadati > Pseudomonadota > Alphaproteobacteria > Hyphomicrobiales > Alloboseaceae > Allobosea > Allobosea sp. P4_H5. The sequence goes on from NZ_JBFUKM010000019.1 coordinate 8,136, forward strand.
GGCAGCGACGAGGCCAAGCCTGCGCGACCGGCTGGCGCTCTCCATCCCGGACATCGACGGCCTCCTCAGGCCGCCTTGCCGGCGTTGAAACGCAGCAGGCGCAGCGCGTTGGCGGTGACCAGCACGGTCGCGCCGGTATCGGCGAGGATCGCGACCCAGAGGCCGGTATAGCCGAGCACGCTGGTGACCAGGAACACCGCCTTCAGGCCGAGCGCGAGCGCGATATTGGTGCGGATGTTGCCCATCGCCGCCCGGGCCAGCCGGATCATCGCGGCGATGTCGCGCACCCGGCTCTTCAGTACCGCGCCATCGGCGGTCTCGAGCGCTACGTCGGTGCCCGCCCCCATGGCGACGCCGATATTGGCTGCGGCCAGCGCCGGGGCATCATTGATCCCGTCGCCAACCATCATCACCGGCGCCTCGCGCGCGAGTTCCTTGATGGCGGTGACCTTGTCGTCCGGCATCAATTCGGCCTTGTGCTCCAGGCCGAGCGAGGCGGCGATGGCGGCGCCGGTGCGGGCATTGTCGCCGGTCAGCATCACCGAGCGGACGCCGAGCGCCTTGAGCTCGGCGATGGCGGCGACAGCGTCCTCGCGCGGCTCGTCACGCAAGGCGATCAGGCCGGCGAGCTGGCCATTGGCGATCACGGCAGCAACCGTCTTGCCGGCGGTTTCGAGCCGCTCGACCGCTTCCAGCGCCGCTACATCGAAGCTGGCGCGCTCCCTGGCATGGCGCGGCGCGCCGACGAAGATGGCGATGCCATCGAGCTCGCCGGTGACGCCCTTGCCGGCGAGCGCCGCGGCATTGGCCGCCGGCCGCACCGGGACGCCATCCGCCTTGGCGCGAGCGAGGATGGCGAGCGCCAGCGGATGACTGGAGCCGGTCTCGACGGCAGCGGCGAGCTCGACGACCTTGCGCTCGTCACGGCCGAGGCTGACGATTTCGGTGACGCGCGGCTCGCCAGCGGTCAGCGTGCCCGTCTTGTCGAAGGCGACGACGCCGGTGCGTGCCGCAGCCTCGATCACCACGCCGCCCTTGAGCAGCAGGCCCTGGCGCGCGCCGGTCGAGAGCGCCGCCGCGATCGAAGCCGGCACCGAGATGACCAGCGCGCAGGGGCAGCCGATAAGCAACAACGCCAGCGCCCGGTAGATCCAGATCGACCACTCGCCACCGAAGGCCAGCGGCGGCAACAGCGCGACCAGGATGGCGAGGCCGACGATCGCCGGCATGTAGATGCGTGAGAAGCGGTCGATGAAGCGTTCGGTCGGCGCGCGCGCTTCCTGCGCTTCCTCGACCAGGCGGATGATGCGGGCGATGGTGTTGTCCTCAGCCGCCTTCTCGACGCGCACGCGCAGCGCCGCCTCGCGATTGACCGAGCCGGCATAGACGGAATCGCCGACACCCTTGGTCTTCGGCACGGATTCGCCGGTGACCGGGCTCTCGTCGATGCCGGAGATGCCGTCGCTGATCGCGCCGTCAGCCGGGATGCGGTCGCCCGGGCGCACCAGCACGATCTGGCCGACCTTCAACGCGGCGGCGTCGACCTGGCGGGTCTCGCCGTTCTCCTCGACGATGGCCGTCTTCGGCACGAGATCGCCGAGTGCCCGGATCGAGGCGCGAGCACGGTCGGCGGCGACGCCCTCCAACACCTCGCCGACGGCAAAGAGGAAGACGACCAGCGCCGCTTCCTCGGCCGCGCCGATGACGAGTGCGCCGGTCGCGGCGATCGTCATCAGCATTTCGATGGTGAAGGGCTGGCCGACCGCCGCCGCCGCGAAAGCGCGCCGCGCCACCGGCACGACGCCGATCACGCAGGCGACGACGAAGGCCCAATAGGCGGCGGTCTCAGAGACCGTGAACTTGGCGAGCCAGGCGGCGGCGAGCAGTGCGCCGGTCAGGAGGACGAGCCTGCCCTTGCCGGTCTGGTACCAGGAGACGCCGTCCGGCGTCGGCTCATGGACGTGGCCGGGCAGGCCGTGGCCATGGTCGGCGGCCTTGCCGGCCTTACCATGGGCATGGGCATGGTCATGGTCGTGATCGTGCTTGTGGTCATGAGCATGGTCGTGTCCGCCGCAGCTCGCATGGTCATGGTCGTGTGCATGGTCATACTTATGCGCATGGCCCTGCGCCTTCTCTGTCGGGCCGTGGTCATGGCCGCAGCCGCAAGCCGAGGCCGGCTCAGGCGCAGCGGCGCGCGGCGCACTCGCCGCCGTCGTATAGCCGAGGCTGGCGACGCGCTTCTCGATCTCGTCGCGCCGGGTCCGGCTCTCGTCGAGGGCGAGTGTCAGTGTCTCGGACATCACCGAGAGGCGCACATCGGACACACCGGGCAGGCGCTCGACCGCGCCGCGAATCTTCGCCGCGCAGCTGGCGCAATCCATGCCGCCGACCTTCCAGGATAGCGTTTCCGTTTCGGTTTTTGCGGCGGTGGTCATGCTCTCGTCTCCGCTTGACAGCGTTGCGGGACCATCTACCTACAACCTGTAGCCACTACAGCTTCAAGAGGAAAAATCATGCGGCCGGCGAAAACCCTCGAACGCGTGGTGCCGATCGGGACGCTGGCCGAACGGACCGGGGTCAAGGTCGAGACCATCCGCTATTACGAGCAGGTCGGCCTGCTGCCGGAGCCGGAGCGCTCCGAGGGCAACCAGCGCCGCTATGGCCGCGCCCATGTCGAGCGGCTCGCCTTCATCAAGCATGCGCGCGATCTCGGCTTCGCGGTCGAGAGCATCCGCACCCTGCTGCGGCTTTCGGACACACCCGGCATGGCCTGCGACGAAGCGCATGCGATCGCGGCCGAGCATCTCGACGAAGTCCGCGACAAGATTGCCCGACTGCGCTCGCTCGAGGCGGAACTCGCCCGGATCGCAACGGTTTGCTCGGGTGGGGTTGCCGCCAGCGACTGCGCCGTGATCGAGGCGCTGGCCGATCACAGCCATTGCGAGCACCACGGCCACTGAAACACTGACGCAAATTGACCCTGCCGGCAGCCATGCTATCGAAGTCGCAGGAGGGCCGGTTTTGTCCGCAGGGCGCAGCGAGGCAGGGATGAGACGCTGGGTCGCGCTGTTCGCGGCCTATCTCGTCGTGCTGCAGGCAATCTTCGCCGGCCTTGCCTCAGGCGCCAATGCGGCGAGCTTCAGCCTAGACCGTTCGCTGGCGATGACGCTCTGCGCCGGCGGCGATCAGCCGATGAGCCAGGGCGACGGCGCTGCGGCGCATGAGCTGATGAGCTGCTGCATGCTCGGCTGCGCCTTCACCGGCGCCGGCGCACCAGCCGCCCCGACCAACTCGCTGCCGGTCGTGCATCGCGCCGTCGATCTCGTCGCCTTCCAGCGCCGGCTCGACCTGCCATCCGGCTTCATCGCCGGCCGCTCTCCAGCCAATCCGCGCGCACCACCCGCCACTCTCTGAGCTGCGCGCATCCGAGCGCATCACGCCGGAACCTGCGTTGCCCTGACGGCCGCATGTGGCTTCTCCCCCCATCCCATTCGCTCGCGACGGCAAAGCTGCCAGCGCGCGCTCATTCGAACCAATGCCGCCTCCGAGCGGCTGCGCCGGTCATCCCGGCGCCCATTCCGTAGGGATTCCCACGATGAAATCGCTTTCGCTCGCCGCCCTCGTCGCGGCTTTCGCTGCCGGCCCCGCCTTCGCCCATGTCACGCTGGAGACCCAGCAGGCTCCAGTCGGCTCGACCTACAAGGCGGTGCTACGTGTGCCGCATGGCTGCAAGGGCGCGGCCACGACCAGGGTCCGCGTCCGCATTCCCGAGGGGGTGATCGCGGTCAAGCCGATGCCCAAGCCCGGCTGGACGCTGGAGACGACCAAGGGCAAGTACGAGAAGGCCTACGACTACTACGGCACGCCGACGGCCGAGGGTGTGACCGAGGTCAGCTGGAGCGGCGGCAAGCTGCTCGACGAGCATTATGACGAGTTCGTCCTGCGCGCCTATCTCACCGCCGACCTCAAGCCGGAGACGACGCTCTACGTGCCGGTCGTCCAGGAATGCGAGGGCGGCGCGGTCGAGCGCTGGATCGAGATCCCGGCGGCCGGCAAATCGACTGACGATTACAAGTTCCCGGCGCCGGGCGTGAAGTTGACGCCGAAGAAGTGAGCCAGCGCGGCCGGGTTTTCCGCCCGGCCGCCGTCCCGCCATGACCCGGCAACTTCATCTCCTTCTCATCCTGCTCGGCCTCGCCATCGCCTCGCTCGCAACGGCAGGACAGACGCTGGCGCATGCCGCCTTGACGAAGACCGTTCCGGCCGACGGCTCGGTCGTCGCCAGCGTGCCTGGCGAATTCAGCCTGAGCTTCAGCGAACCGGTCTCGCCGCTGGTGCTGAATCTGATCGGCCCGGACGGGACGAGCCGCCCGCTGACGCGCTTCACGCTCGCGGATCGGACACTCACGATCGCGGCGCCGTCCGACCTCGCCAATGGCACGCATGTGCTGAGCTGGCGCGTCGTCTCCGAGGACGGCCATCCGGTCGGCGGCTCGGTGCTGTTCTCGATAGGCTCGCCGAGTGCGGCTCCGGTCGTGACGACGCAAAGCGAGCCCGCCGTTCGCCTCATGCTCTGGCTCGGCAAGCTCGGGCTCTATCTCGGCCTCGTTTTCGGCATTGGCGGCGTCGCCTTCATGGCTTGGGCCGCCCCTCTGCCCGCTGCCGCGCGCCGGCCGATCGCCAGCTTTCTCCTGCTGGGGCTGCTGTCGATACCGATCGCCGTTGCGGCACAGGGTCTCGACGCTCTGGCATTGCCGCTCTCCGGCGCGCTGCAGCTTGCGGTCTGGAAAGCCGCGGCCGCGAGCAGCTTCGGCCGCACAGCGCTGATTGCGATGCTCGCGCTGCTGACCGCGCTCATTGCGCTCGCCCGCTCCAACCGCAGCGAGCGCCTGTTCGCAATCCTCGCCTGGCTCGGCATCGGCGCGGCGCTTGCCGCAAGCGGTCATGCAAGCGCCGCCGCGCCGCAATTCCTGACCCGTCCGGCGGTGTTCCTGCATGCCGTCGGCATGACCGGCTGGGCCGGCGCGCTGTTGCCGCTCGCCCTCGCCTGCCGGCAGCCCGATGGGGCGCTGGCGCTGCAGCGCTTCTCGCGGCGCATTCCGGTGCTGCTGCTCGTCATCCTCCTCAGCGGTGTCGTACTTGCGATCGTCCAGGTCGAGCGCCCGCAGGCGTTGCTGACCACGCCCTACGGCCTCGTGCTCACCGGCAAGCTCACGCTGGTCATGGCGCTGATCGGGCTCGGGGCCTTCAACCGCTACCGGCTGACCGAAGCGGCCGTATCCGGACGCGCGAGCGCCCGTCGGCTGCTCATCCGGATCATCGCAGCCGAGATTGCGATCATCGTCGCCATCCTCGCTGTCGCCGCGCTCTGGCGCTTCACACCGCCGCCGCGCGCCCTCGCTGCGGCGGCGGCGCAGCCGGCCAGCGTCCATATCCATACCGAGAAGGCGATGGCCGACATCAGCCTGACACCAGGCCACGCCGGCCCCGTGACGATCACCGTCTCGCTGCTCGACGGCGAGTTCGGCCCGCTCGCGGCGAAGGAATTGCGGATTGCCTTGTCACGGCCGGAAGCCGGCATCGAGCCGATCGAGCGGCAAGCCACCAAGCAAGCGGATGGCAGCTGGCAAGTCGGCGATCTGACGCTTCCCGTCGCCGGCCGCTGGACCATCGAGCTCGAGACCCTGGTCTCGGATTTCGAGATGGCCCGTCTCAAGGAGACCGTGGAGATCAGGCCATGACAGGTGACATCACAAGACGCGACTGGGCGGGCTTGGCAGCGGCTGGCGCGCTCTCCGGATTGCTCGCCGGATTGCCGCAAGCCGCGCTGGCCCAGCCCGCCGGAACGAGCACGCCGCGGATCGCGATGCTGGTGCATCCCGATATGGTCCTGCTCGACCTGGTCGGTCCGCTGACCGTGTTCTCGCTGCTGCAGACGGAGCTGCACCTGGTCTGGAAGGACCGGCAGCCGGTCGCGAACGATCTTAGCCTGCCGGTCACGCCAACCACGAGCTATGCCGATTGCCCGGCCGAGCTCGATGTCCTGTTCATCCCCGGCGGGCTGAAAGGTAGCGTCGCCCTGATGGAAGATGCTGAAACACTCGCCTTCCTCGCCGATCGCGGCGCTCGGGCCCGCTATGTCACGGCGGTCTGCACGGGCTCGCTGGTGCTCGGCGCAGCCGGCCTGCTCAAGGGCTACCGCGCCACCGGTCACTGGTACATTCGCGACCTCTTGGCATCGATGGGCGCAAGCGTCGAGCACAGCCGCGTCGTCACTGACCGCAACCGCATCACCGGCGGCGGCGTCACCGCCGGGATCGATTTCGGCCTGACGGTCGCCGCCAAGCTGCGCGATGAGGAGACGGCGCGCCTGATCCAGCTCGTGCTGGAATATGATCCGCAGCCGCCTTTCGATGCCGGCTCGCCCGAACGCGCCGGTGCCAAGCTCACCGGTGATGTGTTGGCGCGGCGCAAGCCCTTGATCGACGCCGCCCGGCGCAACGCCGAACTCGCCAAGATCCGACTCTCGCTTTGATCACCCAAGGAGCCTCGACATGACCAAACTTCGCCTGTCCCTCGCCGCGGCAGCCCTCGCGCTGAGCTGTGGCGCTGCCCTCGCCCAGGACTACATGGCCGGTCCGCTCAAGATCGAGCAGCCCTGGACGCGCGCGACTCCCGGCGGCGCCAAGGTCGCCGGCGGCTATGTCGCGGTCACCAATACCGGCAGCGCATCCGACCGCCTGCTCGGCGGCAGCAGCGAGATCGCCGGCAAGGTCGAGATCCACGAGATGGCGGTCAACAACGGCGTGATGACCATGCGCGGCCTGCCCGAGGGCGTCGAGCTCAAGCCCGGCGCCAAGCTCGAGCTGAAGCCCGGCGGCTACCACATCATGTTCATGGATCTGAAACGCCAGCTCAAGGAAGGCGAGACGATCAAGGGCACGCTGACCTTCGAGAAAGCCGGGCCGGTCCCGGTCGAGTTCTCCGTGCAGTCGGTCGGCGCCCGTGCTCCGGCCGAAGCTCACAAGCACTGACCGCCGCCAAAGGCTGCGAAACCATGGAGGCCGCCGGGCGATAAGCCTGGCGGCCTTTTTCATGCGCGCTTGACGATCTCAATCCTGAGAAGTACGGTCCATATTAGAAAACAAATGATCCATAATATGGATCGATAGGAGGAACGCAGTGCTGCAAGGCATGCTCCCGGTGTTGCCGACGCCGTTCACGGAGTCAGGGGCGATCGATCCCGACGCAATGGCGGGGATCGTCGACTTTGCGCTGGCCAGCGGCGTCGACGGCGTGGTGTTCCCGGGCTTCGCCAGCGAGGTCGACGAGCTCAGCGCGGCGGAGCGGGCGACACTGCTGAAGGTGGTCGTCACCAGGGTCGGTGGAAGGGTGCCGATCGTCGCCGGGGCGAGCGCCCCGACCGCGCTCGAAGCGATCTCGCATTGCCGCGAAGCGCTCTCCAACGGCATCCGCCATGCGATGATCCAGGCGCCCAAGAGCGTCGGCACGACGACGGAGGCCGTCTCGGCTTTCTATGGCGAGATCGCCGCGGCAGTGCCCGGCATCGAGATCGTGCTGCAGAACGCGCCGGCGCCGCGCGGCTCCGACCTCAAGCCCGAGGCCATCCTCCAGATCGTCCGCGACAACCCGGCGATCACCTATGTCAAGGAGGAGACGCTGCCGTCGGGCCTCGCCATCTCGGCGATCACGGCCGGCATGCCGGCGCATCTGAAGGGCGTGATCGGCGGCGGCGGGGCGCGCTATCTGATCGACGAATACAATCGCGGCGCCTGCGGCGCGATGCCGGCGGTCGAGCTCGCCGATGTCCATGTCGCGATGGACCGCGCCTATCGCGCTGGCGAGATCGAGCGCGCGCGCGAGCTCTATATGCGCACGCTGCCGCTGCTGGTGATCCAGTTCAATTTCCGCATGGCCTTCACCAAGCATGTGCTGACCCGGCGTGGCGTGCTGACCAATCAGGTCGTGCGGGCGAAAGTGCCGCGGATGGACGCGCTGGACGTCGCCGAGATCGACGCCTGGCTGGACGCGTGCGCCGAGCTGATGACGGTCGAGCCTCGCGAGCCGACATTCGGCGGTGGCGCGTGATGACCGAGCGTGTCGCCCGCGTCGAGGTCTTCTCGATCACCATCCCGCGCGAGACGCCCTATCTCGGCGCGCTGCGCGAGGGCGAGCGCATCAACGATCACGGCTACATCGTCCGCAAGGGGAACCGCACGGTGTATCCGACGGTCGATCGCACGGTGGTCGTCCGGATCGAGACGGCAAGCGGCGCGGTCGGCTGGGGCGAGACCTATGGCATCGTCGCGCCGGGCGCGGCGATGGCGATCATCGACGACCTGCTCGGCCCGTTCGTCGTCGGGCGCGACCCGCGCGACGTCAGCGTCATCCACGACGATCTCTACGACCTGATGCGAGTGCGCGGTTATACCGGCGGCTTCTATCTCGACGCGCTCGCGGCGATCGACATCGCGCTCTGGGACCTGTGCGGCAAGCTCTCCAGCCTGCCGCTGGTCAAGCTGCTCGGCGGCCAGAAGCATGAGCATTTGCCGGCTTACATCTCCGGCCTGCCGAAGCCGACGCTGGCGGAACGGGCCGAGCTCGCGGCCGAGTGGCAGGCGAAGGGCTTCGACAGCTTCAAGTTCGCCGCCCCCGTCGCCGATGACGGCAATGTCGCGGAAATCAGGACGCTGCGCGAACGGCTCGGGCCGCAGGCGCGCATCGCCTGCGACATGCACTGGATCCATACCGGCGAAGAGGCCGTCGCTGCGATCCGAGCGATGGAGCCGCACGACCTCTGGTTCGCCGAGGCGCCGGTGAAGCCGGAGGATCTCGACGGCCTAGCCCATGTCGCCGCGAAGGTCTCGACGCCGGTCGCGGCCGGCGAGGAATGGCGCACGGTCTACGATCTCGTGCCGCGCGTCGCGCGGCGGGCTTGCGCGATCGTCCAGCCGGAGATGGGCCATAAGGGCGTGACTGAGTTCATGCGCATCGGCCTCTATGCGCAGGCGCATCATCTTCGGGTCATCCCGCACGCCACGATCGGCATCGGCCTGTTCCTGGCGGCGAGCCTGCATGCATCCTCGGCGCTCGCCGCGGTCGAGTGCCACGAGTTCCAGCACTCGATCTTCGAGCCGAACCGGCGGCTGCTCCAAGGCGACATGGATTGCAGCGCCGGCTTCTACCGTTTGCCGAGCGGTCTCGGCCTCGGCGTCGAGCCGTCGAAAGAAGCGCTCAAGCTGCTGAAGCGGCTTTAGCGACAACAACAAAGGGAGGAGGAGACCATGACGAGGACAAGGCTTGCACTCTCCGCGGCTGCGCTCGCGCTCGCCGCCGGCTTTCTCCCCGGCGCCGCCTGGGCGCAGGGCAAGGTGCTGAAGTTCGTCTCCTGGCAGAAGGATGAGCGCGGCGTCGGCGACTGGTGGGGCTCTGTGATCAAGGAGTTCGAGGCGACCCATCCCGGCGTCAAGATCGAATGGACCAAGGTCGAGCGCGGCGCCTATGCCGACACGATGACGACGCTGTTCGCCGGCGGCAAGCCGCCTGATATCGTCCACCTCGCCTCCTTCGAGTTCCAGAAATTCGCCGATAATGGCTGGCTGGAGCCGCTCGACGGCTACATCAAGGATGCGAAGCTCGATCTCAAAGGCTGGGCTGGGCAGGACACCTGCACTTGGAACAAGCAGACCGTCTGCACGATGATGCTCTATTTCGGCTACATCTTCGCTTACAACGAGGAATTGCTGAAGAAGGAAGGCCTTGCTGTCCCGAAGACCTATGCCGAATTCCTCGCCGCGGCGCAGAAGCTGACCAAGGACCTCAACGGTGACGGCATCACCGACCAGTTCGGCACCGGCCACGAGACCAAGGGCGGCGGCGGCCAGTATATGAGCGAGATGATGAACTACACGCTCGATGCCGGCGGGCGCTGGACCAATGATGCCGGTAAGGTGACGATCAACACGCCGGAGATGATCGAGGGCCTGTCGCGCTGGAAGACCATCGTCAAGACCAGCCTGACGCCGCGTGACCTGGCCGCAGGCGAGGTCCGCCAGATGTTCGCCGACGGCAAGATCGCGATGAAGACGGACGGGCCCTGGCTCTACCCGATCATCCAGAAGGGCAAGGCCAAGGACCAGATCAAGCTCGGCATGGTGCCGTTCAAGCCGCCGGTCGGTGGCTCCTCCAACGTGCTCGGCATCGCCGCCGATGCGCCGAAGGAAAACAAGAAGCTGGTCTGGGACTTCATCGCGATCGCAACCTCCGACAAGTTCCAGTCGAGCTATGCGACGCTGGGCGCCTCGCCGCCGCCTAGCCCACGCGCCGACACCTCGGCCGCGACCAAGGACACACCGCATTTCGAGTTGCTGGTGCAGGCGACCAAGGCTGCCGCCGAGGCCAAGGTCGACCGCATCCCGAAGGGGCTGGAGCTGCAATTCAACGAATTCGCCAAGATGGTCATGGAAGAATCCCAGCGCATGATCATCCAGGACCTCGACCCGAAGACGGTCGCAGCGACGATGCAGGCCAAGGCCGAGGCGCTGCAGAAGCAGTGAGGCACCGCGGGAACCCCTCTCCCGGATGGGAGAGGGGCAGGGGTGAGGGACCGCCGTTTCAGAATGAAGCCGCAGCGGCGCCGCTTCACCCTCTCCGGATAGGGCAGGCCCTCATCCCTGCCCTTCTCCCACACGGGAGAAGGGTTCCCCGCGCCCGCCCTGCGAAGAGAGGAGACGAGACAGCATGCCCCGATCAGCCTTCCTCGACCTTGCGAGACCCAGCCGGCGGCATTGGCTCGGCTACCTGCTGCTGGCGCCAGCGGTGCTGCTGATCGCGCTGATCATCGTCTATCCGCTGTTCGTCTCGGTCGATCTCTCCTTCCAGAACGTCAACATCGCCCGGCTCGACCAGCCGCGCCGGCCCTTCACCACCGCCAATTACGAACGGCTCTTCGCCTCCGAGGATTTCTGGAACGCCTGCTGGGTGACCTTCAAGCTCGTCACCATCGTCTCCTTCTTCTGCTTCCTGCTCGGCCTCGGCACGGCGCTGCTGGTCAACATCCGCTTCAAGGGCCAGGCGCTGGCGCGGCTGCTCGTCGCCCTGCCCTGGGCGATCCCCGAAGTCATCGCGGTCGTGATCTTCGCCTGGCTGTTCGATTCCTCCTTCGGCCTGATGAACTGGCTCTTCATCAAGCTCGGCCTGGTCGACCAGACGATCAACTGGTTCTCCTCGCCCGACGCCGCCTTCGCCGTGGTCTGCACGGTGATGGTCTGGAAGGGCTATCCCTTCGTCTCGATCATGATGCTGGCCGGGTTGCAGTCGATCCCCGAGGATTTCTACAACGCCGCCAAGGTCGACGGCGCCCGCGCCTGGCAGCGGCTGATCCACATCACCATCCCCTCGCTGATGCCGGTGATCGGCGTCACGCTCGTGCTGGTGATGCTCTGGGTCTTCCGCGACTTCTCGATCATCTACGTGCTGACCGGCGGCGGCCCGCTGAAGGCGACGCAGTCGCTCTCGATCATGACCTACGAGCAGGCCTTCGGCTTCTTCAAGATGGGCTACGCCTCCGCCATCGGCGTCATCACCCTGATCGTCTGCGTGATCGCGAGCCGGCTGATGATCGCCCGCGCGCCGGACAACATCTGAGGAGGCCGCGATGAGACGGAAAACCACGCGTCACGTCCTGCTCTATGCCGGCGTCGTCCTGACCTGCGCCATCCTGGTCTTTCCAATCTACTGGCTCGTCGTCACCGCGCTCTCCGAGCCGAGCCAGCTTCGGCAATTGCCGCCAAGCTTCTGGCCAGCTGAGCCCCGCTGGGGCGTGTTCGGCCAGATCATGGCCGAGCGGCCGATCCTGCTCTGGCTTGGCAATTCGGCACTCGCCGCCGTCGGCGCGGTCGCGATCTCGATGGTCGTCTCGGTGCTCGCCGGCTACAGCCTGTCGCGCTTCCGGGTCCGCGGCGGCCAGTCGCTCGGGCTGTTCATCCTGACCGCCAAGATGCTGCCGGCGACGCTGCTGGTGATCCCGCTCTTCGGCATCTTCCGCAATCTCGAGCTGATCGGCAGCCTGTGGTCGATCATCCTCGCCCACGCCACCCTGATCATTCCGTTCACCACCTGGATGCTGAAGGGCTATTTCGACACGATCCCACACGAGCTCGAACAGGCGGCGATGGTCGACGGCTGCTCGCCACTCGGCGCGATGGTCCGGGTGATCCTGCCGGTCTCCGCGCCGGGGCTCGCCGCGACCGCGCTCTACGGCTTCGTCCTGTCCTGGTCGGACTATGCCTATGCCCGCACCTTCCTGACCAACGCCCAGAACAACTGGACCGCCAATCTCGGCATCACCACGATGAAGGGCGAGTACATCTCGAACTGGAGCGACATCTCCGCCGCCTCAATCCTCGTCGCCCTGCCGATCCTGCTCATCTACCTGTTCCTCGAACGCTATCTCGTCGGCGGCCTGACGGCCGGGGCCGAGAAGTAGAGAACCCGCATGGCTGGAATCCGTATCGACAGCGTCACCAAATCCTATGGCGGGCTCACCGTCCTGAAGGCGTTCTCGCTCGACATCACCGATGGCGAGTTCGTCGTCCTGGTCGGCCCGTCCGGCTGCGGCAAGTCGACCATGCTCAAGATCCTGGCCGGGCTGGAGGAAGCCTCCTCCGGCACGATTTCGATCGGCGAACGAGACGTCACCGACCTCTCGCCCGGCGATCGCGACATCGCCATGGTCTTCCAGAACTACGCGCTCTATCCGCATCTCACGGTTCGGAAGAACATGGGCTTCGGCCTGAAGATGCGCGGCACCGACGCCAGCGAGATCACCAGGCGGGTCAATGACGCCGCCAAAATCCTCGGCATCGACCATCTGCTCGAGCGGCGGCCGCGTGCCCTCTCCGGCGGCCAGCGCCAGCGCGTCGCGCTCGGCCGGGCGATCGTCCGCGAGCCGCAGGCCTTCCTGATGGACGAGCCGCTCTCCAATCTCGACGCCAAGTTGCGCGTCCATACCCGCGCCGAGATCAGCGCCCTGCACAAAAGGCTGCGCGTCACCACGATCTACGTCACCCACGACCAGACCGAGGCGATGACGATGGCCGACCGGATCGTCATCATGAAGGACGGCGTCATCCAGCAGATCGCCTCGCCCGACGTGATGTTCCGCGAGCCGGCCAATCTCTTCGTCGCCGGCTTCATCGGCTCGCCCGGCATGAACTTTTTGAAGGCAAAGGCGCAGGCTGCGGGCGGCGGCGCGACGGCGAAATTATTCGGCCACGATGTGACGCTTCCCGTCGCGAACGGGGGAGCGCTCGCCGGCAAGGACATCGTCGTCGGCCTTCGGCCCGAGCATATCGCCGCCGGTGCTGGGCAGGTCTCCTTCATGGTGACGCCGCGGCTGATCGAGAGCCTCGGCAGCGAGCAATATGTCTATGTCGACCTCCCCGAGGAGCACCGTCGCGAGGCGAGTTCCGGCGGCGAGGATGAGTCGCGGCGGACCTCGCTGATCGCGCGTCTGATCAACTCAGAGCCACGGCCGCCCGAGGCGACGCTGACGCTCTCCTTCGATCCGGCGCGGCTCCATGTCTTCGATGCCGCCAGCGGCGAGGCAATCCGATGAGCACGATCCTGGTCACCGGCAGCGCCGGACGCGTCGGCTCGCGCGTGGCGCGGCAACTGCTGGAAGCCGGYCACCGCGTCACCGGCTTCGACCTGCGCGCCAGCGGTATCGAGCATCCCGCTTTTCGCGAGGTGCTCGGCGGCTTCGACGATCGTACCGCCGCGCGGGATGCCGTGCAGGGCGCGGAAGCCATCCTGCATCTCGGCGCCTTCATGTCCTGGCTGCCGGCTGATCGGGACAAGCTGTTCACTGCCAATGTCGAGGGCACGCGCGTGCTGCTGGAGGAGGCTGCTGCGGCGGCGCCGAAGCGCCTCGTCTTCGCTTCCTCCGGCGAGGTCTATCCGGAGAACGTGCCGGATTATCAGCCGATCGACGAGGATCACCCGCTGAAGCCGCGCTCGCCCTACGGCTTGAGCAAGCTCCTCGGCGAAGAAATCGTGCGCTTCTTCGAGCGGACCAGCGGTACCTCGGCGACGATCCTGCGCTTCTCCCATACGCAGGATGCCAGCGAGCTGCTCGATCCCGGCAGTTTCTTTTCCGGCCCGCGCTTCTTCCTGCAGCCGAAGATCCGGCAGCAGGAAGGCTTCGGCAATCAGGCAGCCGTCGCCGCCTTGCGCGCCATCGATGACGGGCGCGAATCGCTGGTGCTGTCGCGCAACGAGGCTAGCCGACCCTTCCGCATGCACATCACTGACACGCGCGACATGGTCGCCGGCATTCTGCTCGCGCTGTCGGACGAGCGCGCCGCCGGCCGCACCTATAATCTCGGCGCGACCGAGCCGGTCGACTTCGCCGCCGCGCTAACGATGATGGCGCAGTTGACGGGACTGCCGTTGAAGACCATCGACCTGCCGGGTTCCGGCGTCTTCTACGAGACGTCGAACGCCAGGATCCGGACCGAACTGGGATTTGAGCCACAATGGACCTTCGAGCGCATGATCGGCGAGGCGGCGCGGGCGCGGGTGAAGCGCGCGTCCTGACGCCGGACGAGCGCGACGTCCCGACCGGCGCTGCGGCCCTCGCCAAGGGCCTCTACCTGCTCGACGTGATCGGCGAGGCCCCGGCGCCGCCGCGCTTTCGCGACCTGCAGGCCGCGACCGGCCTGCCCAAGGGCACGCTGGCGCGCATGCTAAACACGCTGCTGACCTTCCGCCTGATCCGGCACGAGGAGAGCGACAACACCTACAGGCTCGGCCACCGCCTGTTCGAGCTCGCCCATCGCGTCTGGGAGTCCTTCGACCTGCGCGGCGCCGGCGCGCCAGCACTCGACCGGCTTGCCGAGGAGACGCGCGAGACCGCCGCCCTCTGCGCCATCGACAATGGCGAGGTGCTCTATATCGACCAGCGCAGCCGCGGCGGCCCTTATGGCTTCCGCATCGAGATCGGCCGGCGCGCGCCACTGCATTGCACCGCCGGCGGCAAGGCCCTGCTCGCCTTCGTCCAGCCGCATGAGCAACGCGCGCTGGTCGATCGGCTGAAGCTCGAGCGCTTCACCGAGACGACGATCACCGAGGAGGAGGCGCTCGCCGCCGACCTCGCTCTGACCCGGGCGCGCGGCTATGCCGTCTCGCAGGAGGAGCATGTCGCCGGCGTCGCCTCGGTTGCGGCGCCGATCTTCGACCATACTGGCCGGGCCGTCGCCGCGATCGGCGTGTTCGGCCCGTCCTCGCGCCTGACGCGTGAGCGGCTCCACACCACCGGCCGCGACCTGATGGCGGCGGCGCGGCAGATCTCCGGCAACGTCGGCGCGACGCAGATGAACATTTCCCCGGCGCCGCGCTCGGCGCGGCCGGTCGATCCCAACGTGCAATGCGTCCTGCCTTGGGGGGCGCATCTCGCGGAGGGGCCCTACTGGTCGGCCGGCGAGCAGCGGCTCTACTGGGTCGACATCCTCGCGCCCTCGGTCAACCGCTTCGACCCGGCAACCGGGAACAACGAGGAGGTGACCCTGCCGCGCCTGGTCAGTGCCGTGCTTGGCCGCCGCGGCGGTGGGCTCGTCGTGCTGACGCAGGAAGGGCTGGAGGCCTTCGATTTCGCCAGCGGCCGGCTGACCCCACTCGCCGATCCCGAAGCCGACATCCCCGACAATCGCTTCAATGACGGCAAATGCGACCGGCAGGGCCGACTCTGGGCCGGGACGATGCGGCTCGACGCCAGCCGCGCCTCGGGCGCGCTCTACGCGATTGCGCCGGACCTCATCTGGCAACGGCAGGAGAGCGGGCTCACCGTCGCCAACGGACTCGACTGGAGCCCGGATGGCCGGACCTTCTACTTCGTCGATTCCGCCCATAGCCGTATCTATGCCTATGAGTTCGAGGCCAAGGCCGGCACGCTCGCCGATCGCCGCGTCTTCGCCGAGGTCGCCGGCCGGCCGGACGGGCTCGCGGTCGATGCCGAGGGCTTCGTCTGGTGCGCGATCTGGGATGGCTGGTGCCTGCACCGCTATGCACCGGACGGCCGGCTCGATCGCGAGGTTTGGCTGCCTGTGCCGCGCCCGACCAGCCTCGCCTTCGGTGGTCCCGACCTGAAGACGCTGTTCATCACCACGGCGCGTATCCGGCTGCCTTCGCGGGTGCTGGCCGAAGCGCCGTTCTCGGGCGGGCTCTTCACCTTGCCGGTCGACGTGCCCGGCCTGCCCGCCGCGGAGTTCGGCGGGTGAGGATCGAAGCCAGCTATCCCGATCTCGCCGGCAAGGCAGCGCTGGTCACTGGCGGCGCCGACGGCATCGGCCGGGCCATCGTCGAAGCGCTGGCGCGGCAGGGCGCCAAGGTCGCGTTCCTCGACATCGATGCCGAGCGCGGCGAGCGGCTCGCGGCGGAGCTCACGGCTGCCGGCCGCACGGTCTCGTTCCACCACATCGATCTGCGCGACGTCCCGGCCACACAAGCCGCGATCGCAGCGGCGCGTGCCTTGCACGGCCCCTTCGCCATCGGCATCAACAATGCCGGTCATGACGAGCGGCACGAATTCGAGGCGGTCACCGAGGGCTATTGGGACGATCGCCTCGCCGTGAACCTGCGGCCGATGATGTTCGTGGCGCAGGCCCTGGCGCCGGATATGCGCAACCTCGGCGGCGGGGCGCTCATCAACCTGTCTTCGACCTCGTGGATGAAGGGCTCGCCGCACATGATCGCCTACACCACGGCGAAATCGGCGGTGATCGGCTTCACCCGCTCGCTATCGCGGGCGCTCGGGCCTGATGGCATCAGGGTCAACTGCGTCACGCCGGGCTGGGTGATGACCGAGCGCCAGCGGACGCAGTGGTGGACACCGGAAAAGGACGCGGCCAACCAGGCAGCCCAGGCGCTGAAGGGCGATATCCTGCCGGAGGACATCGCGCAGATGGTGCTGTTCCTCTGCTCCGACGCCTCGCGCATGTGTGCCGGCCAGAACTTCATCGTCGATGCCGGCACGGTCTAGCGCGATGAGCCCGCTCGACGACCTGCGCACCGCACTCGACCCGGCCGCCATCATCACCGATCCGCAGGCGATGGCGCCGCATCTGAACGATTGGCGCGGCAAGCATCGCGGCGCGGCGCTCGCGCTGCTCCGCCCGCGCAGCGTCGAGGAGGTCTCGACCATCCTGCGTTGGGCGAGCGCGACGCGCACGCCGGTCGTGCCGCAGGGCGGGAACACCGGCCTGTCGGGCGGGGCGACGCCGGACGGCTCCGGCGAAGCCGTCGTCCTCTCCCTGGCGCGTCTCAACCGGATCAGGGCGATCGACCTTAAAGGCGACACGCTCACCGCCGAGGCGGGCTGCATCCTCGCCGATATCCAGCAAGCGGCCGCGGCGAAGGAGCGCCTTTTCCCGCTCAGCCTCGGCAGCGAGGGCTCCTGCCAGATCGGCGGGGTGGTCGCGACCAATGCCGGCGGCATCAACGTCATCCGCTACGGCACTGTGCGCGATCTCGTGCTCGGCCTCGAATACGTTCGCGCCGATGGCGCCGTGATTCACGACCTCAAGCCACTGCGGAAGGACAATGCCGGCTATGCGCTGAAGGAGCTGGTGATCGGCTCGGAAGGCACGCTCGCGATCGTGACCGCGGCGACCTTCAGGCTGTTTCCCAGGCCGCGCGCGAGCGCGACGGCACTGTGCGGTCTCGCCAGCCCGGCGGACGCATTGCGGCTGCTCGCCCTGCTGAGGCAGAGCGCAGGCGAGCGCATCTCCAGCTTCGAACTGATGTGCGACGGCGAGATGGGCCTCACCCTCGACCTCGTGCCCGGAACGATCCTGCCGCTCGAAGCGCGCCATGCCTGGTACGTCTTCATCGAGCTCGGCGACAGTGATCCGAACAGCCCCGTCGACGCGTTGCTGACGCGCGCTCTCGCCACAGCGCTGGAACAGGGGACGCTCCGGGACGCAGCCATCGCGCAAAGCGAGGCGCAAGCCAGGGCGATCTGGCATCTGCGCTTCGCTGTCGCGGAAGCGAACCGCCGCGCCGGCCCGATCGTCTCGCACGACACCAGCGTCGCGGTCGCCGATGTCCCGGCCTTCATCTCGGCGATCGAAGCGATGGCTGCCGAACGCTTCCCCGAAGCGCGGCCGCTCTTCGTCGGCCACGTCGGCGACGGGAACATCCATGTCATCCTGCTCCTTCCCAGGCAGACGTCGGCGGAGCAGCTTGCGGATATCGGCCATGCCGTGAATGCAGAGGTCTTCGCGATCGTCGGCGATTTCGGCGGCAGCATCACCGCCGAACATGGCATCGGGCGTAGCCTGACCGGTATGCTGGCAGAGCATGCACAGCCGGAGGCGCTGGAGCTGATGAGAGCGGTCAAGCAGGCCTTCGACCCGCTCGGCATCCTCAATCCCGGCGCGGTCCTCGCGCAGAGGTGACCATGCTCGCGGCTGAGCGAAGCACCCGGAACACTTGAACTGTTCCGGACCAAGAGCAGCGGGCGAGTTACTTTAGAACGCATGTAAACTATTGTATTTGCTAACCAATTCGCTCTGGTTTAACTGCTGGGGACGATCGCGGGACGATGTGTTCAGTCGGCCTCGTCGCACGATCGCCCGGAACCGCTTCAACGGACGCGGCTTCGTTTTGAAAGCGCTCCCGTCAAGGAGGAGCGCCGCAAGACCACGGATCCAATTCGATGCAGCGTTTGATCGGCACAGTCCTGCTCGCGACGGCCATTGCCGCCACCCCCATGGCGGGCTTCGTCGCCCTGGCCCAGACCGTCCCCGCCGAGACCGCGCCGGTGCAGCAGCAGCAGAGCCCATCCGGCGCTCATGGCGGCGGGCTGCCGGCTCCCGCAACCTCGACCCCCGCACCAGCTGCTGCTCCGGCTGGCCAGGCCGCCCCCGCTCCCACACCGGGAGCCTCGCAGACTGCGGTGCCTGCGACCGCTCCCGCCACCCTCCCGGCCCCTGTCCCCCTCGCTGGGCAGGCCACGCTGCCGCACGACCTGTCGCCCTGGGGCATGTTCATGGCCGCCGACATCGTCGTGAAGGCGGTGATGCTCGGCCTTGCCTTCGCCTCGCTGGTGACCTGGACGATCTGGCTCGCCAAGGCGCTCGAGCTCGCCGCCGCCAAGACGCGGGCGCAGCGGGCGGTGCGCCGACTGGAAGAGGCTATCAGCCTCGACGAAGCGGCGCGCGCGATCGCCGGCCGCAAGGGCCAGGCGCGCGGCACGGTCGTGGAGCTGGTCGGCGCCGCCCAGAGCGAGCGCCAGCGCTCCGACGATCTCGGCGAAGACGGCATCAAGGAGCGCGCCGCGATCGCGCTGTCGCGGATCGAGGCTAGGGCCGGCCGCAGCATGGCGCGTGGCACCGGCCTGCTCGCCACCATCGGCTCGACCGCCCCTTTCGTCGGCCTGTTCGGCACGGTCTGGGGCATCATGAATTCGTTCATCGGCATCAGCCAGTCGAAGACGACCAATCTCGCCGTCGTCGCGCCAGGAATCGCCGAGGCACTGCTGGCGACCGCGATCGGCCTCGTCGCGGCTATTCCCGCCGTGATCATCTACAACGTCTTCGCCCGCGCCATTTCCGGCTACCGCGCCACCCTCGCGGACGCCTCGGGCGAGGTTCTGCGCCATCTCTCGCGCGATCTTGAACGGGCGCGCCGGCAGGCGACTCAGCAGGTCCGCACCAACCTGCATGCGGTACCCGCGCAAGCGGCTGTCATGCCGCGCGTTCCGGCGGAGTGAGCCATGGCGGTTTCGCTCAAGGAGTCACAGGACGGCGATCTCGGCGAGGTCAGCGAGATCAACGTCACGCCGTTCATCGACGTGATCCTGGTGCTGCTGATCATCTTCATGGTCGCCGCGCCGCTCTCGACCGTCGACGTCGCGGTCGACCTGCCGGTCTCGAATGCGCAGCCGCAGCCGCGGCCCGACAAGCCAGTCTTCCTGACCGTGAAGCAGGACCTTTCGCTCGCGCTCGGCAATGACACCGTGCCGCGCGAGTTGCTGCAGGCCACCCTCGACCGTCAGACCAGCAACGACCGCGAGCAGCGCGTCTTCCTGCGCGCCGACGGGGCTGTGGCCTATCGCGAACTGATGGACGTGATGAACAGGTTGCGCCAGGCCGGATACCTCAAGATCGCGTTGGTCGGGCTGGAGGATACCGGCCAGGCCGCCGCGCCAGGGGCGGGCAAGCCATGATCGCCTCCGCGCCGGATCGCCGCTGGCTCGCCGCGCTGCGCTGGGGCGCAGCGGCGCTGACTGTCGCCGCGGTCCACGGCGGTGCCGCCTGGGTCGGCGTGAACTGGCGGCCGACTGAAGCCGCTGCCGGCGCTCCCGAGCCGGCGGTGATGATCGAGCTCGCCGCGCTGTCGGTCGCGCCCGAGGCGCCGCCGGAGGATCTGCCGGTCGCGGAACAGCGGGCCGAGCCGGAACCGCCGCCGCCCGAACCGGTCAAGGAGACGCCGCCCCCGGAGCCGGAGCCGGAGCCGGTTCCCGAGCCGACGCCGGTCGAGCAGCCGGAGATCAAGCTGCCGGAACTGCCGCAGATTCCGAAGCTCGACGCCGTGCTGCTGCCGCCTCCGCCCGAATTGAAGCCGGTGGAGAAGAAGCCCGAGCCGAAGCCGAAGCTCGTCGAGAAGAAGGAAAAGCCGAAGCCCAAGCCCAAGATCGTCGAGCGCAAGCCGATCGAGCAGCGGGCCAAGGAGGCGGTGGCACCGAAGCCCTCCGAGCAGCGCGCCGCCGCCCCGAGCAGCGCCGCGCAGGGCACGGCCAGCCAGCCGACGGTCTCGACGGCGTCATGGCGCGGCTCGCTGATCGCCCATCTCAACCGCTACAAGCGCTTCCCGGGCGGCGCGAGCCCCGGCACGGTCCAGGTCGCCTTCGCGATCGACCGCGGCGGCAATGTTCTGTCCTCGCGCGTCGTCGGCTCTTCCGGCGATTCCGCTCTGGATGCCGAGGCGGCGGCGATGATCCGTCGCGCCAGCCCGGTTCCGGCCCCGCCTGCGGGCGTCGGTGGCGGCGGAGCGATCTCGCTCTCGGTGCCGGTGCGCTTCAACCGGTAGGGGCTTCAGCTCAGCGCGGAGCGCTCGGGTTCTGGAACGGCGTGGTCACAGTGTCGCCGACCGCCGCTCCCGTATCGTGAATGTTGTTGCCGAGATGCTCGACCCGGTCGCCGAGATTGCGCCGGGCCTGAGGATCAACCACGGCGATCGGGGCGGAGACAACGATGCCGGCGGCGGTACCGACCGCAGCAGCGGCACTGCCGGTCACCTCGATCAGCCGGTCGCCGAGCCCGATGCGGGAATCGGTGATGGGCTGGCCGTCGACGAGGCGCGTACCGATCAGCTTCACCACCTCCGGGCTCTCGGCGAACTTGCCGTGGTTGAGCTTGTCGCCGGTTCGCAACTTGGTGAGATTGAGGACCGTGATCTTGTCCGTCTCGAACTCGGTCTTGTAGGGCTCGACATCGGGATCGACCGCACCGAGGCGATCCTTGCCACCCCAGACCCGACGCGAGACCGCGAGCGCGCGATCGTCCTGCGAGACGAAGAGGGTGAATTTCGGCCGCCGTCCCGTCATCTCGGCGATCTGGGTGCGGAAGACGTCGGCATCGACATCGGGCGAGGCGAGCATGACATTGGCGATCTTCGGCGGAATGCCGCGATTGCGCACTGCCATCTGGGTCAGTGATTCCAGCGCGACCCAGTTGCCCATGGAGTGGGCGAGCAGCGAGACCTCGCCGACGGCCGGATCGCGTGCGAGGTTCTGCAGCAGGTTCTCGAGCGCGTTACGCGAATAGGTCGCGCTCTCGCGATCATAGCCATAGGCGAAGAGCGAGCCGCGCGAAGGCCAAGTGAACAGCACCGGCACGACATCAGCGTCGGAATCGTGGACGATCTGGGCGAAGCGGTAGACTGCATCCTCGAAGCGGTTGTTGAAGCCGTGGACGAAGACCATCACCCGGCGCTTAGGCACGCGCGAGACACGCTCGTGCAGGCGCGCCAGCCCGGTCTTGGCATCGAGCTTGTCGACCTTGAGGGTGACGAAATCGGTCTCGGGATTGCCAGGCAGCCGGCTCGGCCACTGCACTTCGCCGACCTTGCGGCGGCTGTCGGGCGGCAGCGAGATCGTCATCTCGACATAAGACGGCTTGCCGCGCTCACCGGAGAACAACACCCCGGCATCCGGATCAGCCGCGCGCGTGGTCGCCACCAGCATGGTGACCTTGCTGGTGCCGGGCACGGTCGAGGCGACCGGCGTCAGCACGCCCTTCACGTCGCCGGCGCAGCCGGCGAGGAAAACTGTCGCGGCTGCAGCCATGAAGACCCGCCCAGCGGCCGGCATCGGCAGGTCCTTGCGGCGGATCGGCATCATCGACTACCCAGCTTCAGAGCGGCGCCCAGACCATGCTGGCGCGCCACCCGTGACGTCAAGGACGCCGAAGCCACAGTGGCCGTCAGACCATGTACTGGCCGCCATTGACCTCGATGGTCTGGCCGGTGATGTAGCCGCTCATCGCGGGACTGGCGAGGAAGAGGAAGACCCCGATATTGTCCTGTGGCGTGCCGACGCGCTCCATCGGAACGGTCTTGCGCATCGCCTCGATCTGCTCGGCCGTCGAATAGCGCTCGTGGAACGGCGTCATGATCACGCCGGGCGAGACGCCATTGACCCGGATGCCGAAGGGCACGAACTCCTTGGCCATGCCGCGCGTCAGGTTGAGCACGAAGGCTTTCGAGCTGGCATAGAGCGAGGAGCCGGGGCCGCCGCCATTGCGTGCCGCGATCGAGCTCAGATTGATCACGCTCGCCTTGCCGCCGGACTTCTTGAGATAGGGCAGCGCCGCCTTCGAGGCCATCACCACCGAGCGGACATTGAGGTCGACGACGCTGTCGAAGAACTCGTCCTCGATCTCGGCGATCGGCGTGCGCTTGACCAGCGCGCCGGCATTGTTGACCAGCACGTCGAGCCCGCCGAGCTTGTCGGCCGCCTTGTTGACGAGATCGACCGCCTGTTTGCTGTCGGCGACATCGGCCTGCAGCACATGCGCCTCGCCTCCGGCCGCCCTGATCTCGGCCGCAACGGCATTCGCCTCGGCTTCGCTCGACTTGTAGTGCACCACGACCCGCATGCCATTGGCCGCATAGGCCTTGGCCACGGCGGCGCCGATGCCGGTGCTGGAGCCGGTGACCAGGGCGCGCAGCCCCTTGAGATCGTCGAGCATCGTTCCTCCCTTGGAATACAGGCTTAAATCGTTTCAGGAGCGATCTTGCGCGAGCCGACGCGGAACCACCAGCGCCGCTTCGGCAACCCGGCCATTCCCGAACGGCCGTTCAAAGAAATTTCGTCATCGCCTTGAACTCGGCGAGCAGCCCGCGCGCCTCATCCGGAAGGCTGCCGGCGGCCTCCTCCAGGCAATGGCCGATATGCTCCTGAATCAGGATCTTGCGGGCGTTGGCGATCGCGCCTTCCACCGCCTGCAATTGCTGGGCGATCTCAAGGCAGGAGCGGACATTGGCGACCATCTCGATGGTCGAGCGCAGATGCCCCTCGGCCCGCTTCAGCCGCGTGATGATCTCCGGATGCCGATGATGGTGGATCCGGGCATGCTCTTCGTCCTGCATTCCCTGCCCTTCCGTCTTGATCCTATCCTCCCGGGGAGGTTATAGGTCGACGCATCCGCTGAGCAAGCGGCACCCGATCAGGCAGGCGCCGGCGCGAGACCGGGCGCATCCCGACGATCGGGCGGGCGAGGACGAGACGGGCGCCCCCGACCAGTTCCGGCAAGGCCGGACGGCACGGCAGCGCGCGACCCGTTCCGGATCCGGAGCACCAAGTCGTGCCGACCTTCACCGAATTGCTGGCGCAAGGCGCCGGCCATGCCTGGCTGTTCATTCCGAGCGCGATCCTGCTGGGTGCGTTGCACGGGCTCGAGCCCGGCCACTCCAAGACGATGATGGCGGCCTTCATCGTCGCCATCCGCGGCTCGGTGCTGCAGGCGCTGCTGCTCGGGCTCGCCGCGACGCTCTCACATACGCTCGTCGTCTGGGGCGTGGTCCTCGGCGGCCTCTATCTGACGCGCGACTTCAATGCCGAGGCGACCGAGCCCTGGTTCCAGCTCGCCTCGGGCCTGCTGATCATCGCGATCGCGCTCTGGATGCTGTGGCGGACATGGGCGGAGCAGCGTGTGCTGCGCCCGGCCAGTCATGGCCACGGGCATAGTCACGGCCACTCCCGCGGACATTCCCATGGCCACTCGCACGGGCAGAGCCACGGTCACGATAAGACAGCCGACGACGAACCGATGGACGCGCATCAACGCGCCCATGCGCAGGACATCCGCAAGCGCTTCGCCGACCGGCCGGTGACGACCGGGCAGATCGTCCTGTTCGGGCTGACCGGCGGGCTGATCCCCTGCCCGGCTGCGATCACCGTGCTGCTGATCTGCATGCAGCTACGCGAGGTCGCGCTCGGCGCCGTCCTGGTGCTGTGCTTCTCGATCGGCCTCGCGATCACGCTGGTCACAGTCGGTGTCGCCGCCTCGCTCAGCCTGCGCGCCGTCGAGAAGCGCTCCAGCTGGCTTTCGACGATCGCGGCGCGGGCGCCGTATTTTTCCGGCGCGCTGATCGTCCTCGTCGGGCTCTACACGGTCTGGCACGGCTGGAGCGGGCTGCAGGCGATAAGCCTGCATGCCGCGGCGATGCTGGTCAGCCCATCGCCTGGTTGACCAGCGCGAAACGATGCGCCGGTCCGGGCGCGGCCGGCGCGGCGCCGCGCGCCATCACCACGCCGGAGGCAACGAGCGGCAGGCCGCATTCGCTCAGCCAGGCGCCGAGGCCGCTGCGGGCGGGCACGTCGATGCGGACGAAATCGCCACGGCGCGCGGCCAGCAGCGCCGCGATCAGATTGCAGGCGGCGGCGTCATCGACCGCGGCGACCGGGCCGATCAGCCAGCCGCGGCCATGGCGGCGCAGGAAGCCGAAGCCGGCCGGCGCGCCATTGCGCTCGATCAGAATCGCATGGCCCCGCGTCAGCAGAGCCTCGAGGAGGGGTGCGCGCGGCAGGCCCGTCGCCTCGCCATCGAGCTGCGCCAGCAGCGGCAGATCGGATGCGGCGGCCGGGCGCATGATCTCGTTCGCCGCGAGAACAGGCCCTGCCAGCTCCGGCCAGTCGCCCTGGTGCTGGCGAACCTCGTCGATGGCGATGAAGCCGTAGCGGGCATAGAGCGGCTCGCCCTGCGCGGTGGCGACGAGACCGAGCGTCCGCCCTTCCGTCGCCGCGATCAGCCGCTCGGTCAGCAGCTTCCCGATGCCCTGGCCTTGTCGATCGGGCGCGACGATGATGGTGCCTAGCGTGGCATGGCTCGCGCCAAAGCCCCACCAGAGCCCGACACCGACGGTCTCGTCCTCGACCGACAGGGTAAAGCCCTGGCCCAACGACAGCGCGAACTCCCAATCCTCGCGCCGATGCGGCCAGCCGATCGCAGCCGAAAGCTTCTGGCAGGCATCGGCATCGGCGAGGCCGGCCGGGCGAAGCGTGAGCTGGAGCGGCTGCATCGACCGGCCCTCAGCGACAGAATTCGGCGCAGCCGGACTGCCAGAACGGCGCCTGCCCATCGAGCGCCGGCACCGAGGAGCGCGGCTTTGCACCCGGCAAGTCCGATGGCACCGGTACGATCAGCTCCCACCAACGATGGGCGCATTGCGAGCGGAAGGCCATCTGGTCGCTGATCGAGGTGTTCTCGTGGGCAAGGACGGCATCGAGCGCATCGCAGGCGCGGCGGAGCGCGGCGTCGTTCCCGTCACCGGGCTCGTTCGCATAATCGTGGAAGGCGGCGGTGAAGGCTTCCATCTCGCGGGCGATATGCGGCCAGTCTTGCCGGCCGAGGTTCCAGGCGTCCATCCATTCGCGCACGACGGTCTCGACCGCCTCGGCCTTGGGCTTGCCGGCGACCTTGCGGGCCGTGGTCAGCATATGGCGCATCAGTTCGGCGCGGGCATGGAGCTGACGGGCAGCGAGCGCGGCCGTCTGCATCGCCAGAATCGCGCGCTCGGCCTCGAGCTGCAGCTCCTCGACGAAATGGGCCATCGCGTCCTCCGTAAGATTCTTCGGAGCGGGATTACTGCGAAAAACCGGTTCCCACTTTTTCGCATCCCGCTCAAGGCAACGTCGCGAGCCGGTCGAACAGGCGCTGGAACAGCGCCTCCGCCTCGACGCTCGCGACGACATGGGCATTGGCCGGCCGCTTGAGCCGGCCGTTCCAGTCGATGGTGGTGCGGCCCCGCAAGGGACCGTCGCCAGTCTCGACCTCGACACAACAGTCACGCCCCGAAAAGAGTTCCGGCCAGAGCAGGAAGGCGATCACGCAAGGGTCGTGCATCGGATGCCCGGCAGTGCCGAGCCCGCCGGGGCGCGGGCGCGTCAGCATGCCATGCACCGCCCTGCCCGCCGCATTGCCGAAGGCGAGAAGGCGCGCGACCTGTTCGGGCGAGGCGATCGCCTGGTGGGTGACGCCGAGGCCGAACATCACGATCGGCCGACCGCAGCCGAAGACGATCGCGGCGGCGTGCGGATCGACATGGACGTTGAACTCGGCCGCAGGCGTGATGTTGCCGAGCGCCAGCGCCCCGCCCATCAGCACGATACGTTTCACTTTCGGCAGCACATCCGGAACCAGCCGAAACGCCAAAGCGAGGTTGGTCAGCGGCCCCAGCGGGCAGAGTGTGACGCTGTCATCCGGCGCGGCGCGCAGGATGGCGATGAGCGCTTCGACGGCATGCGTTGCGCTGGCCGTACCACGGGCCGGCGGCAGATCGGCACCGGCGAGGCCGTCGGGACCGCAGACGAATTCGGCGGTCGAGAGCGGGAAGAGCAAGGGCCGGTCGGCGCCGGCATGCACGGGCACATCCTCGCGCCCGGCGAGCTCGCGGATGCGTAGCGCATTGGCGGTGGTCAGCGCCAGCGGAACATTGCCGGCGACGGTGGTGATCGCCCTGAGGTCGAGCTCCGGGCTGGCGAAGGCGAGCAGCAGGGCGACGGCATCGTCCTGGCCGGGATCGGTATCGATGACGATGGTCTCGCTGACCATCTCAGGCCGCCCTGGCGTTGCCGGCCATGATCATGTGGCTGAGGTCGTCGGCGGTGAGATCGCCGAGCGGCTGATCGACATACTTTCGGCCCGCACCCATGATCACCACCCGGTCGGCGAGCGCGACGACGTCGCGCATATTGTGGCTGATCAGCAGTACTGTCCTGCCGTCGGCCTTGAGCTTGCGGATCAGGTCGAGCACGAGCGCCGTCTCCTTGACGCCGAGCGCCGCCGTCGGCTCGTCCATGATGATGACCTCGGCCTTCCAGCGCAGCGCCCGCGAGATCGCCACCGCCTGGCGCTGGCCGCCCGAGAGCCGCTCGACCGGCCGGTCCATGTCCTCGACGGTGACCGAGAGCTGCTTGAGGAAGCCGCGCGCCTCCTGCGCCATCCTCTTCTTGTCGAGCACGCGCAGGAAGGGCAGCAGCAACGGTCGCGTCAGCTCCGAGCCCATGAAGACGTTCTGGGCGATGGAGA
Source organism: Allobosea sp. P4_H5 (assembly GCF_056400825.1). Lineage (NCBI taxonomy): Bacteria > Pseudomonadati > Pseudomonadota > Alphaproteobacteria > Hyphomicrobiales > Alloboseaceae > Allobosea > Allobosea sp. P4_H5. The sequence goes on from NZ_JBFUKM010000019.1 coordinate 35,750, forward strand.
GCCGCGGCGCCAGAGCGAGGTCCTGGTAGATCGTCGCGACGCCGTGGCTCAGCGCATCATGCGGCGAGGCGAAGACGACGGCCTTCCCACGCATGCTCAAAGTCCCCGAGGTCGCCTCCTCGGCGCCGGAGATCACCTTGATCAGGCTCGACTTGCCGGCGCCGTTGTCGCCGCAGATGGCGACGACTTCGCCGGCAAAGATGTCGAGATCGACCTCGTGCACCGCCACGACCGGGCCGTAAGCCTTGCCGATGCCGCGGAGCGACAGGAGAGGTGTGGCGGTCACCGAGCTCACTTCAGGAACTGCTGGACGTTGTTCTTGTCGACCAGCACGGCGTCGGTGAAGAGATAGGGGCCGGAGGTGATCGTCTCCTTCGGCTTCTTGTCGACGACGATCGTCTGGATCGCGTCGACCGCCTGCTTGCCCATCTCCTCGAACGGGATCGAGACGGTGGCGGTGAAGGTCGAGGCGGGGTCGGCGATGCGGGCATAGGTTTCCTTGCCGCCGTCGACCGAGACCAGCGGGATCTGGCCCTTCTTCACGCCTTGAGCCTGCAGCAGGTCGTCGATGATGTAGGCCTGGCCATCGAACGAGGCCCAGATGCCGTTGATCTTGCCCTGGTTCTGCAGCAGCAGCGCCTGCATGCCGGCGCGGACATCGTCGCGCCAGCTCTGGGTGCGGGCCATCGAGAACTTGCCGAGCTCCTTCACGCCCTGGTTCTCGGAGAGCACATTGTCGAGCAGCTTGCCGCGGATGCGCGAGGCGACGTTGAGGTCGAAGCGGGCAGTGATGATGTTGCCCTGATAGCCGAGCTGGCCGAGCAGATAGAGCGCAGCCTCGGCGCCGACCTTGTACTCATTGGTCTGGATGTCGAAGAGCGCGTGCGGGCTCGCGCCCGACTGCACGGTGATCACCGGGATCTTGGCATCCTTGGCTGCCTTGAACTGGGCGTCGGCCTCGACCGGCTTGCCCATGGCGATGATGATCGCATCGACCTTCTTGGCGATCAGCGCATCGAACTGCTCGGCATGCTTGGGCAGCGCCCCTTCCGAGTTCAGCAGCGTGACGTTCCAGCCCTTGGCCTTGGCCGCGGCGGCCGCGGCATTGGCGACGCGGGCATGCGTCTCCGACGAGAACTGGAAGCCGATGACGCCGAGCTCGAAGGCCTGAGCCCCCGGCACCATTGCGATGAGGGCCGCAGCCGCCAGCACGAGCGATTTGAATATCTTCATGGTCTTTCCCCTCCCGTTTTTCTCTCAGACCTTGAACGCCGCCTTCTTCAACGCGCTGGCCGAGAAGGCGACCGAGCCGATGATGATGGCGCCGAGAACGATGTCCTGAACGTAATAGGCTGCGCCCATCAGCACCAAGCCGTTGCCGAGCACCTTCAGCACCAAAGCGGCAAAGACGGTGCCGGGGATATTGGGCTTGCCGGGCTCGAACATGGTCATCCCCAGCAGCACGGCGGCGATGGCGTAAAGCAGGTAGTCGCCCGCCATGTTCGGCGCGGCTGAGGACAGGTTGGCGGCGAGCAGCACGGCGGTGATGCCGGCGCAGAGCCCGGTCAGCAACAGGCCGATGCGCTTCATCCTGTTGGTGGCGATGCCGGAGAGCCGGGCCGCCTCGTCGGCCTCGCCGGTCGCGACCATATGGGCGCCGGTGCGAGTCCATTTGATCAGGCCATAGGTCAGGAGCGTGACGGCGGAGAGCCAGAGCACGAGATTGGGAATGTCGAAGCTCGTGCCACGTGCGAGGCCGGTGAACGAGACCGGCCAGCGCCCGACGAAGGCGACGCCCTGCGTGATCATGAAGGCGAAGCCCCTGGCGATCGCCGCGATGCCGAGCGTCATGATCAGCGAAGGGACGCGCAGGACCGTGACGCCGTAGCCATTGGCCGCGCCACAGAGGAGCCCGACCAGCAGTCCCGCCGCGACGGCGAGCGCCGGATGCTGCTGCCCCTGGATCAGCCAGCCGGTGACGACAGCCGACAGGCTCGCAACCTCGGCGATCGACAGGTCGAGCTCGGAGACGATCAGGGCAAGCGTGAAGCCGAGCGCCAGGATGGCGAGGAAGCTCGTATCCTTCAGAACGTTGATAACGTTCATCTTCGTCGCGAAATTCGGCGCGAAGGCAATGAAGAAGACGATCAGGACGAGGCCAGCGAGCGCGGTGCCGTAGCGGCCGATGATCTCGCGCATCGTCAGGCATGTCCCTTGGCGATCGCCGAGATCGGCGAGAGGATCTCGATGCCGCCGGTGACCGGGATCAGTGCGCCGGTGACGAAGGCCGAAGCCGGCGAGAGCAGGAAGGCGATGACCCCGGCGACATCCTCAGGACGGCCGAGCCGCCCGAGCGGGGTACGCTGCGAGGCGCCTTCGACCAGCGCATTGAACTGACTGGCGAAGCCACCGCGCACCATCGGCGTGTCGATGATCCCCGGGGCGACCGCGTTGACGCGAATGGCATGGCGGCCGAGTTGCTGGGCCATGCCATAGGTCAACGTCGCGACGCCGCCCTTGGCCGAGCCATAGGCGAGATTTGCCCCGCCATTGCTATGGGCGATCGAGGAGATGTGGACGATGGCGCCGCCCTCGCCCTGTTCGATCATCCGCCGGGCAGCCGCCTTGGAGACGCGGAAGACGGCGGAGAGGTTGATGTCGACGAGCTTGTCCCATTCCTCGTCCTCCATCTCGACCATCGGCACCGGCCGCGAGGCGCCGGCGCCGGTGACGAGGTTGTCGAGCCGGCCAAAACGTTCGACCGCGAGCTCGACCAGCGCCCCGGCGAGATCACGGTCCCGGACATCACCAGTCATGGCGGCGACGTCGGCGCCTTCGGCTTGCAACCGATCCGCAAGCTCGACCAGCGGGCCGGCCTCCAGCCCGGAAAGGACGAGCCTGTGCGCCGGTGCCAGCGTCATCGCGAGCGAGCTGCCGATGCCGCCGGAGGACCCGGTGATCAGGGTGACGGGCTTCGGCATCAGCCGGCCCTGCCGACGAGCGGGGAGAGACGAAACGCTACAGCGCGGCAGGAACGCGGCATGGACCTCTCTCTGGAGATTGGTTCCATCTGGGTAAGGCGCAAGCGCCTCAGCCGCAACGTCAATCGGCGTGCAGGCTCGCCATCGGTGACGCATGGCGCGCGAGATCGGCAAGCGATCCGTCCTCCTGCGCGGCTGCAACGAGATCGCGCGAGATCGGTGCCAGCGCCTCCTCGGCCCGACGGAACAAAGCGAAGAGCGCGTCATAGGCCGGCTTGCGGGCCAGATTGGGCTCGAACCGGCGTGCAACGCTGACGAGCCTCTGCTGCGCTTCGGCGAGAGAGGCGAAACGGCCGAGCCCCGCGAAAGCGATGATCGCCGCGCCGAGCAGGCCCGGCTCCCTGGCGGCGGCGACCACGACCGGCCGACCGCAGAGATCGGCCTTGATCTGGCTCCAGACCGGATTGGCCGCGGCACCCCCGCCGAAACGAATTTCCGTCGCGGCCCGGCCGAGCGCGGCTTCGGCCCGCTCCAACACGACACGGTTGAGGCAGGCGACGCCCTCCAGCACGGCATAGGCAAGATCGGTCGGCCCATGCCGGCGGTTCAGTCCCACGAGCGCGCCACGCAAGGATGGATCCCAATAAGGCACGCGCTCGCCCTGGAGATAGGGCAGGAAGAGCAGCGGTTGCGGCTGGCGCGGGCCGGCGAGCAGCGCATCGATCTCCTGCCCGACTGCCGCGCCATCGCGGCCGAGCAGCGCCAGCAGCCAGGAGACGGTGTCGGCGCCGGTCTGGCTGGGGCCGCCGAGCTGGAACAGGCCGCGCCAGTCGACGGTGAGCAGGCCTTCCGCCCGCGCCGGCTCGCGGCCGACGACGCCGAGCACCTCGGTCGTGCCGGAGATGTTGTAGGCGAAGCCATCACGCATGGCGCCGAGGCCGACCACCGCAGCCCAGGTGTCGTTCGAGGCGCAGAACACCGGCTTGCCGATCAGGCGGTCGAGCGGCGCGGGCAAACCAGGCTGGATCGGACCGACCTGTTCCCAGGGCTCCAGCATCGCCGGCAAGATCGAAGCGGGAATGCCAGCCGCTTCCAGCAAGTCGCGGCCGCTATGCAGGGCAGCCGCAGAAAGCAAACGCGCCATCGAGACGGGGTCGCTGGCCCGCCGGCCAGTGAGGCGGAAATTCAGATAGTCCTTCGGCTCGAGCAGGCAGGCGAGCGTGGCAAAACTCTCCGGCTCCTGCTCGCGCAACCAGGCGAGGCGGGCGAGCGGATGGAAGGCATTCACCGCGGCGCTCTCGGGATGGGCTGTATCGAGCCTCTCGCGCAGACGCGTCGCAAGCGCGTCGGCGCGCGTATCCTTCCAGGTCATCGCCGGACGCAGCGACTGGCCAGCTCGGTCGAGCAAAACTTGCGTGCGGGTGACCCCGCAGATTGCGACGGCTTCGATCGCATCGAACAGCGCGGGCGCCTCCGCCGCCAGCCCGGCACAAGCCTCGACGAGCAGGCCCCACCAGGCTTCGGCCTCGATTTCCGAAGCGCCTGAGAGATCATCGCGGCTCGCCGGCCCGGCAATGGCGTGCTGGGCGCGGGTGGCGCCGGTGTCATCGATGAGGGCGGCGCGGAATGAGGTGCCGCCGAGATCGCAGGCGAGGACGATGCTCATGCCCTCGCCCTGCGTCAGGAACGGGCGCCGGTCAAGCGGCGCGGTCCTTCATGCCGCCATCAGTCAGGCGGTACCAGGCGATGATCGCCGAGACATAGAGCTCGTTCAGCGCGTGCAGCGGCAGCGGCGTGATCGACGTCACCGGGAAAGGCAGGCTCGCTCTGTCGCCGGTCGAGAGATAGTGCGCCATCGCTCGACCCATCGCCGTCTGCAGGCCGATGCCGCGGCCCATGCAGCCGATGTCGACGAGCAGGCCGGGTTCCGGCTCGTGCAGATGCGGCAGGAAATCGCGGGTCAGCGCGACACGGCCGCACCAGCGATACTCGAAGCGCAGTCCCTTCGCCTGCGGGTACATCTTGCCGACGACGCGCTCGAGATGGGCCCAGTCATCGACGCCCTGCGGTTCGCGGAAGGGACCGCGCCCACCCATCAGCAGGCGGTTGGTGTGGTCCTTGCGGAAATAGAGCAGGAGCTGGCGGGTGTCGGAGGTGACCTGCCCCTCCGGCAGGATGGTGCCGGCGAGATTGTCGGAAAGCGGCTCGGTCGCGACGATGAAGGAGTTCGGCCGGATCACCGTCTGGCGCAGCTTCGGGATCAGGTCGCCGGTATAGCCGTTGGTCGCGATCACCACGCGCGGTGCGGTGACGCTGGCCCCCTGGGCGGTGCGTACGATCCAGTTGCCGCCGTCGCGACGAAGGCCGGTCACCGGGCTCTGGCCGTGGATCGTAACGCCCGCCTTCTGCGCGGCGCGGGCAAGGCCGCGGGCATAGGCGAGTGGCTGGACGCCGCCGCCCCGCGGGTCGAGCCAGCCACCGAGATAGCGGTCGGTGCCGAGGAGGCGGCCGACATCATCGGCATCGAGGAAGCGGGCGGCGACGCCGCGCATCCCCCACTGCTCGGTCCGGCGCTTGACCGTCTCGACCATGGCGGGCGTATGGGCGCCCTGGATCCAGCCGGCGCGGCGATACGGCACGTCCATGCCGTGCTTCTCGATCAGCCCGAAGACGAGATCGGCGGTCGAGCCGACAAAGGAGACCAGTGCAGCGCCCGCTTCGGCCCCGAATTTGGAGACGATCTCGGAAGGGTCGTATTTGATGCCGGGGATGACCTGACCGCCATTGCGGCCCGACGCGCCCCAGCCCGGTTCGCGCGCTTCAAGCACGATGACCGAGACGCCGGCCTCGGCGAGATGCAGCGCGGTCGAGAGGCCGGCATAACCGGCGCCGACGATGCAGACATCGGCCCGGGCATCACTCGCGAGCGGCGGTGTCTGCGGCGCAGCCGGAGCCGTCGCGTGCCAGAGCGAGGGCTGCAGCGGAAAAGGCTCGGCCATGTCGGTGTCCTCAGATCGGCTTGAGCACGCGGCGCAGGAAGTCCTGCGTGCGCGGATTGCGCGGCGCGCTCAGCACCTCGCGGGCTGCGCCCTCCTCGACGATGACGCCGCCATCGAGGAAGAGCACGCGGTCGGCGACCTCGCGGGCGAAGCCCATCTCATGGGTGACGACCAGCATGGTCATGCCCTCCTCGGCGAGGCTCTTCATCACGCCGAGCACCTCGCCGACGAGCTCGGGATCAAGCGCCGAGGTCGGCTCGTCGAACAGGATCGCCTTGGGCTGCATGGCGAGCGCCCGGGCGATGGCGACGCGCTGCATCTGGCCGCCGGAGAGTTCTGCCGGATAGGCACCGAACTTGTCGGCGAGGCCGACGCGGGCGAGCAGATCGCGGCCGCGCGCCAGCGCCTGGGTGGCCGGCTCCTTCTTCACATGGATCGGCCCCTCGACGACGTTCTCGAGCGCGGTCCGGTGCGGGAACAGGTTGAAGCGCTGGAACACCATCGCCATGGCGGTCCGGATGCCGACGATCGAGCGATCGGCGCGGTCAACCTTCGCTCCATCGACCGTAATCGAGCCGCCATCATAGGATTCAAGCCCGTTGATGCAGCGCAGGATGGTCGACTTGCCGGAGCCGGAGGGGCCGATCAGGCAGACGACCTCGCCGCGCTGGACGCTGCCGGTAATGCCTTTCAGCACCTGATGGGAGCCGAAGCTCTTAGTGACGCTGGAGAGCTCGATCATCGCCTGGCTCCCTTGCCGAAGCGGCGTTCGAGCCAGCCGACGAAGGCGATCAGCGGCAGGCTCATCGAGAGATAGAGCAGCGCGACCAGCGTGTAGACCGTCATGTTCTTGAAGGTCGAGGACGCCAGCAGCGAACCCTGCAGCGTCAGCTCCGCGACGGTGATGGTCGAGGCCTGCGAGGAATCCTTCAGCATCATGATCATGATGTTGCCATAGGGCGGCAGCACGACCTTGACCGCCTGCGGCAGGATCACCCGGCGCATCATCAGGAACCAGCCCATGCCGATCGACTGGGCCGCTTCGACCTGGCCATGGTCGATCGCCTCGATGCCGGCGCGGAAGTTCTCGGCCTGATAGGCGGAATAGGCGATGCCGAGGCCCAGGATCGCCGCCTGCAGTGCGCTAAGCGCGAGACCGAACTCCGGGAAGACGAAGTAGATGTAGAAGAGCTGCACCAGGATCGGGATGCCACGCAGCGTGTTGACGACGAGCTTGGCGACCAGCACCAGTGACGCCACGCCCGAGACGCGCATCAGCGCCCAGACCAGGCCGAGCACGGTCGAGAGCGCCAGCGAGCCGAGCGTTACAAGAATGGTGAACTTCAGCCCCTGCAGCAGCAGCGGCAGGAACTGGGCGGCATCGCGCAGAAAGGATTGCATCGCAGGTCAGTTTCGACGGGGTGATCGCGGAAGCGCCGCCGGCCTCGCCTCGTCGATCAGACCGCGAGGCGAGGCCGGAATGCCACGGGAGCGCTTATTCCAGGCCCCATTTCGCCAGGATCTTGTCGAGCGTGCCGTCGGCCTTGACCTTGGCGAGGCCGGCATTGACCTTCTTCAGCAGTTCGCCATCGCTCTTGCGCACGCCGATGCCGACCGAACCGGTGATGATCGGCTTGTAGGACTTGACCAGCCGGACGTTCGGAAACTGTCCCTGCTTCAGCGTGTAGGCCATGATCGGCGCGTCGGCGAAAGCGGCCTGGACGCGGCCGGCGTTGACGTCGGCAAGGATGTCCGGCGAGGTCTTGTAGAGCTTCACCTCGGGGAACAGCCCGGTCTTCTGCAGCGCCTCGACATAGGCGGTGCCGATCTGGGCGCCGACCGTGTAGCCCTTCATGTCGGCGAGCTCGACATAGTCCTTCTTGTCCGAGGCCGGGACCAGCAGACCTTCACCATATGTGTAGATCGGGTCGGAGAAGTCGATCACCTCCTTGCGGGCCGGGGTGATGTACATCGCCGCCGAGATCAGATCGATCTTGTTCGCGGTAAGCGAGGCGACCAGCGTCGAGAACTGCATGCCCTCGACTTCGACCTTGAGGTCCGAGGCCGCGGCGACCGCCTTGACCAGGTCGACCATCACGCCTTCGATCGTGTTGGTCTTGGTGTCGAGAAAGGTGAACGGCATGCCGGTCGGCGTCGAGCCGACCTTGAGGACGGACTGGGCTGCGGCCGGCGATATGGACGCAGCGACGGCGCCTCCGGCCAGCAGGGTCAGGAAGGTCCGGCGTTCCATGGCAATGTCCCCTCATTTGTCCGTACGCCCGGTGAGGCGTCGGCTCATATTTTCATGAGTATGAAGATACGAGCATAGGACGATCTTGCCGGCAAGCGATTTTCATGCACATGAAATAGGCCAAGAAGGAATCGCGATGAGCCTGCCTGCAGCCGACCTGCCGCATCTGCATGTCGATCGTGAGATCGGGGCGCGGCTGCGTCAGCTCCGGCGTGCGCGCCGGCTGTCGCTGGAAGAGCTTGCGAGCCGCACCGGACTGTCGATCGGCTTCCTCAGCCAGATCGAGCGCGGCCTGTCCTCGCCGACGCTGCGCGTGCTCGCTGCCGTCGCCGACGCGCTCGGCACCGCAATTTCCGAGCTCTTCCCGACCGATCGGCGGCAGGTCGACCCGACCGCCACCATCGTGCGCCAGCCGGACCGTGGCGAATTGCAGCTCTGGCGCTCCGGCATCCGCAAGCAGCTGCTGACCCCGCAGGCGGAAGGCGCCAAGCTCAACCTCTTCATCGTCGAGATGGAGCCCGGTGCCAGCACCGGCGACGAGCACTACATCCATCATGGCGAGGAAGCCGGCCTCGTGCTCAGCGGCGCCATGCTGCTCAATGTCGAGACCGAGAGCTGGGTCATGCGCGAAGGCGACAGCTTCCGCTTCCTCTCCTCGCGGCCGCATCGCTTCGCCAATCAGCACGACGGCATCACCCGCGTGCTCTGGGTCAACTGCCTGTAGCCCGCATCGCCATGCACACGGCGCATAACAACACTCTTTTCCGATAGGCCGATCTGCGTCTAAGCCAATGCTGCCATGAACAAAGGCGGCTGGACAACGCTGCCTCCCCCGGCACGATCAGTTGCATGGGGAAACGCAAGGGAGGTCGGCATGGCCGGGCAAGCCGCCAGCAGGACCGTCCCGTTCGGCACCGTATCCGGGCCGCAGCGGCGGACGACGTCCATGATCCAGATCAAGGCGCCGTTCGCATGCGCGCCGAATGATCCCGCTTTCACCCCCCGACAATCAGCCGGCCTTCCCGCGCAAGAGGACAGATAGCCATGACACCAGCGCGACGGCACCAGAACGATCCTTCCAATGCGGCCCCGACGAGCGTGGCCGATGGTGTCGCGGTCGGCGGCGAATTCAAGGTGAAGCTGCCTGATGGCGCGGTGCTGCGGGCGCTGTCGCAGGGCCAGGGCCGCCCCGTATTGCTGGTCAGCGGGCTCGCTGGCAGCGCCGCCTTCTGGGACGACAATGCAGCGACGCTCGCGCGCTCCTTCCAGGTCCTGCGCTTCGATCAGCGCGGCATCGGCGCCAGCGATCGCGGCAGCGCGCCCTGCACGATCGACCAGCTGGCGAGAGATTGCCTCGCCGTGCTCGATGCGGCCGGCGTCGAACGCGCCACCGTGCTCGGACACTCGACCGGTGGCTGTATCGGCCTTGCGCTGGCACATCAGGCGTCGGAGCGGCTCGACGGGCTGATCCTCAGCGGCAGCTGGCTGAAGCAGAACCGCTACATGACCGCGCTGTTCGAGACCCGCCTCGCCATCCTCGACCAGCACCCGCGCGCCTATGCGGCGACCGCGGCGCTGATGGCCTATCCGCCGACCTGGCTCGAGGCGCATTGGAGCGTCTACGAGAGTGCCGTCGCGACCGCGCCCGACACCCCGGAAGCAAAGCAGGTGGTGCGCGAACGCATCGACGCGCTGCGTGCCTTCGACGCCTCGGCCTGGGCCGGGGAGCTTGCCCCGCCCACCCTGATCCTCGGCACGCGCGACGACATGATCGTGCCCGCCTTCCTGCAGGAGGAGCTCGCCGCCGCCATGCCCGGAGCGCGCAAGACGCTGCTCGATACCGGCGGGCACTTCTTCCCGATCTCCCGTCCCGACGCGTTCACCGCCAACGTCGCCGAGTGGATCGGGGCGCTGTAGCGCCACCGCGACGAACTGCCCTGTATCCAAAGGAGCGGGCTGCGCTATCTCAGAAGGTGTCTAAGCTAGGAGAGACGCCCGATGAGACTGATTGCCAGCGCCACCCTGCTCGCCCTTGCCGCGATGGCTCCCTCCCCCGCCCGGGCGCAGGACGTCGCCGCCGGCGAGCGTTCGTGGAACAAGTGCCGGGCCTGCCACCAGACCGGCGAGGGCGCCAAGAACCTGGTCGGCCCCCATCTCAACGGGCTGTTCGGGCGCCATACCGGCGAGGTCGAGGGCTACAGCTATTCGACCGCCAACAAGGGTGCCAACATCACCTGGGACGAGGCGGTCTTCGCCGAATACATCAAGGACCCGAAGGCCAAGATCCCCGGTACCAAGATGATCTTCGCCGGCATCAAGAACGACAAGGAAATCGCCGACCTCACCGCCTTCCTCAAGCAGTTCGGAAAGGACGGCAAGAAGCTCTGAGAGACCACTCAAGGCCCGCCGCTCCGGTTTGTGACGCGCGGTGCCGGCTCAAGGACGCCGGCGCCGCCCGTTACGGCACCGGCATCACCGCTTCCAGGACAGGAAAATACCGGCCCGGGAGAAGCCTCCGCACCGGCACGCTGCGCCTGAAAGCATTGCCGGCTACAAATTTGACTGGCGAGCAGCCCCCCGAATCACCATATGCTGCCGCCGGAGGGCACATGGGGAAGTCGGCAAGGGCAGCAAAGGCGGCCGTCGCAAAAAAGGCGGGCGAGCCAAAAGTTCAGATCGGCGCGATCCCGTATCGGCACCGGCCGGACGGTGCTGTCGAGATCATGCTGGTGACGACGCGCGAGACGCAGCGCTGGATCGTGCCGAAAGGCTGGCCGATCCGCGGGCTGAAAGGCTATGAAGCCGCCGCGCGCGAAGCCATGGAGGAAGCCGGGCTCCTCGGCGAAGTCGGCAAGAAGCCCGTCGGCCGCTACACCTACTGGAAGCGGCGCACCCGCGATTTCGTGCTGTGCAAGGTCAGGCTCTATCTGCTCGTGGTGAAGGAGCAGCTTCCGACCTGGCCCGAGCAGGACCAGCGTCGCTGCCAATGGTTCACCCAGGCCGATGCGGCCGATCTCGTCGACGAACCGGCGCTCGGCGCGATCCTCCGGGATCTGAGATTCAAGGCGTCCTGACGGCCTGTTTCAGCGCGCATCGTGGAAGATCAGCCCGGTCGTATAGCGCTCGCCCGAGCGCACCCGGCTGACGCCGTGGCGCAGATTGACGCGATAGGTACCGCGCGTTCCCTGCACCGGCCGGTGCTGCACGGCAAAGATCGCAGCCTCTCCCTGGCGCAGCGGCACCACCTCAGGCCGGGACTGCATGCGCGGGCGCTGCTCGACCAGAGTGAATTCTCCGCCGGCGAAATCCTTCCCCGGCTCGGAGAGCAGGATCACCATCTGGAACGGAAAAAACAGGTCGCCATAAAGGTCCTGGTGCAGGCAGTTGTAGTCACCGGCACCATATTTCAGCAGCAGCGGAGTCGGCCGCTGCTGGCCTTGCGCATGACAGCGCGCGAGGAAGTCGTCGAGCGTCTCCGGATAGCGCTGATCGATCCCGAGCGCCGCATTCCAGCGATTGGCGATCGGCGCGAGGCGGCCATAGATCAACGGGCGCAGCGCCGCGATCACATCAGGAAGCGGGTGGGCGAAGTACTGATATTCGCCGCGGCCGAAGCCGTGGCGGGCCATGACGATACGGCTGCGGAAATGCCCGGGCTCGTCATAGAGCGCGCGTAGCGCAGCGCAAGCGCCGGTATCGAGCAGTGGACCGGTCAGGCCGACGCCATGCTCGTCGAGCTCGGTCTCGATCCGCGGCCAGTCAAGCGCCGCCACGCGCCCGTCCATCGTCTGCGTTCTTGCGCCCGAAGCCGCCGTCGCCGCCATGATCTATGTCCTTCGCTGGTCCTGCCGGCGGCGATGGAACGCGCAAGCCTCGGCTCGCGACACCCGGTTTCTGTCTCGCGAGCCGCCGATCGAACCAGGACGGGCATCGGAAAAACAACCGCTTGACCTTCCCATGATGGGAAGGTGTAGCCATCTTCCAACGAGAGAAGGAAGGTGATGCGTCATGACGATGCATGTGAAGCATGAAGGGCCCGCGACCGGGCATGGCGTGATCGATATTCCTGTCGACGGGATGACCTGCGCGTCCTGTGTCGGGCGCGTGGAAAAGGCGATCTCAGCCGTTCCCGGCGTGAGCGGAGCCGCGGTCAACCTTGCGACCGGCAAGGCTCGGGTGACGCTGGCCGGCGGCAGCGCCGAGGCGGTGGCCGAGGCGATCCGCGGCGCCGGCTACGAGCCGGGCGCGACGACGATCGCGCTGGCGATCACCGGCATGACCTGCGCCTCCTGCGTCGGCCGGGTCGAGAAGGCTTTGCGCGCCGTGCCTGGCGTCTTGAGCGCCGAGGTCAATCTGGCGACCGAGCGGGCAACCGTCCGGGCCGCCGATGCCGGCATCACACAGGCGCTTGTCGCGGCCGTCGCAGCCGCGGGCTACGAGGCCAGGCTCCTCGACGAGGGACGCAACGACGAGAGCGATGCCGCCGCGCGCCGCGAGGCGGAGCAGATCGCGCTCGGTCGCGCAGTCGTCGTCGCGGCACTGGGGACGCTGCCGCTGCTGGTGCTCGAGATGGGGCCGCATCTGAGCGAAGCCTTCCATCACTGGCTCTACGCCCGCGTCGACGCCTTCGTGCTGAAGCTCATCGCCTTCGGCCTCACCACCATCGTGCTGTTCGGGCCGGGCCTGCGCTTCTTCCTGAAGGGCTGGCCGGCGCTGCTGCGGGCTGCGCCCGACATGAACGCGCTGGTCATGCTCGGCGCCGGCGCGGCCTATGCCTATTCGGTGGTCGCGACCTTCGCGCCGGACTGGCTGCCTGATGGCACGGACTACACCTATTTCGAGACCGGGGCGGTGATCGTCACGCTGATCCTGCTCGGGCGCTGGTTCGAGGCCCGCGCCAAGGGCCGGACCAGCGAGGCGATCAAGCGGCTGGTGCAATTGCAGGCGCGTTCGGCCCGCGTGCTGCGCGACGGCGTCGAGAGCGAGATCGCGATCGAGCATGTCCGGGTCGGTGACCTCGTGCTGGTCCGGCCGGGCGAGAAGATCCCGGTCGATGGCGAGGTCGTCGAAGGCGCCTCCTATGTCGACGAAGCCATGGTGACCGGCGAGCCGGCTCCCGCCCATAAGAGCGTCGGCGCCAGCGTGATCGGCGGCACCATCAACCGCAACGGCGCGCTGCGCTTCCGGGCGGAGAAGGTCGGCGCCGATACCCTGCTCGCCCAGATCCTGCGCATGGTCGAGCAGGCGCAGGGTGCCAAGCTGCCGATCCAGGCGCTGGTCGACCGCGTCACCAACTGGTTCGTGCCGGCGGTGATCGCCGTCGCGCTGCTGACCTTCGCGGCCTGGCTCGTCTTCGGCCCCTCGCCTGCGCTGACCTATGCGCTGGTCAACGCCGTCGCGGTGCTGATCGTCGCCTGCCCCTGCGCCATGGGTCTGGCGACGCCGACCTCGATCATGGTCGGCACCGGCCGCGCCGCCGAGCTCGGCATCCTGTTCCGGCAGGGCGCGGCGCTGCAGGGCCTGAGCGAGGTTGCGACCATCGCCTTCGACAAGACGGGAACATTGACCAAGGGCCGGCCCGAGGTGACGCGCTTCATCGCCGCCGAAGGCTTGGCCGAGGAGGAAGCCCTGCGCCTCGCCGCATCGGCGGAAAGCGCCTCGGAGCACCCCTCCGCCGAGGCGATCGTCGCCGAGGCGAAGCGGCGCGGCCTCGAGCTCGCTCCGGCCGTCGACTTCACGGCCGAGCCCGGCCTCGGCATCTCGGCCCGGGTCGAGGGCCGCGCGGTCCTGGTCGGCTCGGCCCGGCTGATGGCGGAACGCGGCGTCGCCACCGGGATTTTCGCCGAGAAGGCTGCGGCCTCGGCCCGCGACGGCGAAAGCCCGCTCTATGTCGCGGTCGACGGCAACATCGCCGGCCTCGTTGCCGTGGCCGACCAGGTCAAGCCAGGGAGTTCGGCTGCGATCGCAGCACTCAAGGCGCTCGGCCTGCGCATCGTCATGGTGACCGGCGACAATCGCGCCACTGCCGAGGCGATTGCCTCCCGGCTCGGCATCGACGCCGTCGAGGCCGAGGTGCTGCCGACCGACAAGGCTGCAATCGTTGGGCGGCTTCAGGGCAACGGCAGCAAAGTCGCCTTCGTCGGCGACGGCATCAACGATGCGCCGGCCCTGGCCCAGGCCGATATCGGCATCGCCATGGGCGCCGGCACCGACATCGCCATCGAGAGCGCCGACATCGTTCTGATCTCCGGCGATCTGCGTCACGTGCCGGAAGCGATCGGCCTGTCCAAGGCGACGATGACCAATATCCGCCAGAACCTCGGCTGGGCCTTCGGCTACAATGTGCTGCTGATCCCGGTCGCTGCCGGTGCGCTCTATCCACTCTGGGGCGTGTTGATGTCGCCGGTCTTCGCCAGCTTCGCCATGGCCTTCTCCAGCGTCAGCGTGCTGGCCAATGCATTAAGGCTGCGCCGCTTCGCGGCGCGGCAGGACATCACCACGGCGCCGAACTCGGCCCCGGCCTTCGGGAGGATGGGATGAACATCGGACAGGCCGCCGAAGCCTCCGGCGTCAGCGCCAAGATGATCCGCTATTACGAGCAGATCGGGCTGATCGAGCCGCCGGCACGCTCGCAATCGGGCTACCGCGTCTATGCCGAGCCGAACGTGCACACACTGCGCTTCGTGCGCCGCGCCCGCAGCCTCGGCTTCTCGGTCGAGGAGACCGGAGCGCTGCTGGCGCTCTGGCGCGACCGCTCGCGGGCGAGCGCCGACGTCAAGACGCTGGCGCTGAAGCATGTCGCCGAGCTGGAAGAGAAGGCCGCGGCGCTGCAGGCGATGGCGGCGACGCTGCGCCATCTCGCCAGCCATTGCCATGGCGACAAGCGGCCGGACTGCCCGATCCTCGACAAGATCGGCTCGCCGAACTGAGACGCCGCAAAGCAAAAATGCCGGAGGCCTTTCCAGGCCCCCGGCATTCGCCGATAGGGAAAGAATGCGTCGTCGGCAGCGCCGTTCAGCGCCGCATCGCCTCGGCGAGGCGCGGCGAGAAAGTGCGGGTCGGCCGGCGGACGACCACGACGGACCGGTTCGGCGTCATCACCGTGGTGCGATGCGCGGCCTTGCGGATCAGCGGCACGACCTCGGCGACGGTAACGCCCATCAGCTGGGCGGCGAGCTCGGCCTGCTGCTCCGGCGAATCGCTCATGCACTGCGCCGCCGTCACCGCCTCTTCGAGGGTCGGCAGCTCTTTGCGCGGGCGCAGGATGCGCGGCGGGGGATTCTTGTATTCGGGCATCTCGATGGCTCCTTGGATGCCTAAAATAGCACTTATTGTGCACTGCACAAGATTGCCTGGATTATTCTCTGCATTGCAACAATCGCAGATCGGACTGGCACGGAGCTTGCGCCTTTGGAAAGCCTGAAACCGGCAGGAGATTGTCTGCCTCAGAGCCGGTTCCGACCCGCCGGCTCTCATCGTCTCCATAAGGAGAGATTTCATGAGCGCAGCGGATGCGGCCATGCCGGCCGCGCAAACCCGTCGACGCCGCCCGCCCGCCCCCGTGCCGGAAGAGCGCGAGTTCGGCCGGCTCGAATTGCTGCTGCGCCTGCGCCGCAACCCGCTGACGATCTGGCGCACCCGCCATTTCCGCGAGCCTATCGTCGCCGGCGAGGGCCTCTTCGGCTATGGCGTCGTCATCTCCGATCCGGACGCCGTCCGGCATGTTCTGGTCGAGAACGCGGCGAACTACCGCAAGGACGATCTCCAGCGCACCATCCTCGCGCCGGGACTCGGCGAAGGATTGCTGACGGCGGAGGGCGAGGCCTGGAAGCGTGCAAGGCGAACATTGGCGCCGCTGTTCACCCCGCGCAGGGTCGCGGCAATGGCCGAGCGCATGACGGCGCCGGCCGAGCGGATCGCCATGCGCATGGCGCGCCGGCGCAGCGGCCGCATCGTCGACATATCGGCCGACATGACCCGCGTGACCTACGACATCCTGGCCGAGACGATGTTCTCGAACGCGATCGCCGGCGGCGCCGAGGCCTTCGGCAAGGCCCTGACCCGCTATTTCGAGACGCAAGGGCGGATCGATCCGCTCGACGTGCTCGGCGCGCCCTCCTGGCTGCCGCGGATCGGCCGCTGGATGGCGCGCCCGGCGATCTCGTTCTTCGAGGCGCAGGTCAAGGCGATCATCGCGGAACGGCAGGGCCTGCATGCCGGCGGGACCTGGCATCCGGAGAAGCCGGACCTGCTCGACGCCCTCCTCGCTGCACGCGATCCCGAGACCGGGACGGGCCTCAGCGACGCGGAAGTCGGAGCCAACATCGTCACCTTCATCGGCGCCGGCCATGAGACGACCGCCAACGCCCTGACCTGGTCGCTCTATCTTACATCGCTCGCGCCGGATGTGCGCGACGCATTGGAGGCCGAGATCGACGCCGCCGGCGAGGATCTCGCCGCTGCCGCCCTGGCGGGGGAGCGCCTGGCGCTCACCCGCGCCGTGATCGAGGAGGCGATGCGGCTCTATCCGCCGGTGCCGTCGCTGTCGCGCACGGCGCTGGCCGACGACATGGCGGGCGCGTGCGTTATCCCCAAGGGTGCGCTGGTGGTGATCTCGCCCTATCTGCTGCACCGGCACGAGACGCTCTGGCAGGCACCGGAGCAGTTCCGACCAGAGCGCTTCCTGCCCCGCGCGCGCGAAGCCATCTCGCGCTATGCCTATCTGCCCTTCGGGGCCGGCCCGAGAATCTGCATCGCCCAGCAATTCGCCATGGTCGAGGCGGTGATCGTTCTGGCCACGCTGCTGCGGCGGCTGCGCTTCGACTATGCTAGCGAAGAGGCGCCGATGCCGGTCCAGCGCATCACGCTGCGCCCGGGGCGCGGCATGCCGATGCGCATTACCATGCGGCAGACAGAACAACCGCCACAGCCGACCGCGGCGAATTAACCACAGGCGCCGGAAAAGCGTTAAAGATGAACCCGATGTTTTTAAAGATATCGCGGCGGTGGTGTTCGGCGCGACGCAACAGCCGCAACGCGAAGCACCGCGGAGCCCTGTCGTTCTTGGCTCTTCGACCCATGATTGGGTCGCGAACAATTTAAAACTTGGCAGAATCGTGACAAAGGCCGGCGGCTCTTGCCCAAAAAAGGCCAATATGGAACAGATGCCAGGTGTGGTGCTGTGTGGTCCTGCCCGGTTCTGCGAAACCGGCTCTGCCGGAGGCAAGGGCTACCAGATTGCTGGCACCATCAATTTTGGAAGCAACTTTTTACTGGGGTGACGTTATGCATGCCAAGACCTTGAAGGCCGGAACCATCCTCGTCGCGGGCGCGCTCGCGCTCGGCGGCTGCACGGGATCCCAGGAACGCGTCGCGGCCGGTGGCGCGCTCGGCGCCGGCGCCGGCGCCCTGATCGGCGGCGCAGTCGGCGGCGGCCGTGGCGCCCTGATCGGTGCCCTGATCGGCGGCGTTGCCGGCCTGGTCATCGCCGACGCGATCGAGAAGGAGCGCGCCCGCGAGGCCGCTTATATCGCTGCGCGCTCGGGCGGCTCGAACGTCCAGAGCTTCCGCAACTCGAGCGGCCAGGCCGTGACGGTCCGCGCCCGCACCGTGCGCACCTACAACAACAGCCAGGGCCAGCGCATCCGCGTCGTCGAGCGCAGCGTGACCCGCGAGGGCAAGGCCGCCGGCACCGACCAGGTCGAGGTCAATCTGGCGACGAACGAAGCGTCCGGCATCTGAGCCGCGGCGAAACGAGAACCGGTCCTCCCTCGCTTACGAGGGGGGACCCCATGAGTATCGAACCGAGATGACTGCGCGAGCGCTGACGAAACGAGCCCTTTGCCTGACGGTTGCCTGCCTCATGGCGGCACCGCCGATGGGGGCTACGGCGCAGACGCAGATGATGGCGGGCTTCGATCCGTACAATCCGTTCGGCTCGGCCGCCCAGATTCTCTGGCAACGCATCCAGCAGCAATGCCCGCAGCTCAAGCTGCCGGTCACGATCGGGATCGCCTCGCGGCCCGCTACGCGCGACGCCTTCACGACCGACCAGGGCAACAACATCATGCAGCAGATCCGGGCTGCATTCTCGAACATCCCCGGCATCACGATGGCGCCCTGGCTCGACATCGACCCGATCAAGGGCATCGTCGATACCGGCGTCCTCGACAATCCGCTGGCCGGTGACAACAAGGAACAGCTCAGCAAGATCCAGCTCGAGGTCCGGGCCTCCGGCTACAAGGCCGGCGCGGCGACGCGCTTCAACCTGTCGGCGCATGGCTGGAACGGCTATGAGAGCTGCTCGCCGAGCCTCGACCCGTTCCCTGTCTCCCAGGATTTCATCGGCGAGGAATACAGCTCGACCGACGAGCTCTTCAACAAGGTCGCCGCCGGGGTCTGGGCGGCCTCGGTCGACACCGGCAATCCGATGACCTTGTCGGTCAGGATGCTGAGCGGGCTGCCAGTCAGCCCCGGCTGGCAGGAATTCTTCTCCGACAAGCTGCGGCGCGCGCTGAGCAAGCAGAACGCCGAGGAGAAGGAAACCAAGATCCGGGCCGAGCGCCATGTCTCGCTCGTGATCGCTCACGACCCCGCCGGCGCCGAGGACAAGCGCTGGGAGGGCATGGTCACGGTCGACCCGCGCCCGCTCGGCTACCGCATCTCGGTCAGCGTCAATCGCCGGAACACGACGCCGGTCTCCGAGGACGGACTGGTCACGCTCGACGAATTGCCGACGATGCAGCAATGGGCGGCGCTCGGTCCGGAGGCCCATACGCCTCGGCTCGACCAGACGCCGATGCGGGTCAATGCCCGGATCGAGGGCGGCCGCGCCCTGCAGCAGTATCCCTTCCTGGTCGCGCAGGAATCCTATGTCGAGGTCGACATCCCGACCGCCAGCGTCCGCGGGCCGCATCCGGCCGTGCCCGTCGACGTGCTCGGCCGCAACAACGCCGTGTTGAAGACCATCCACATCGTCAATCCGAGCCGGCCGAACCTGCGGCGCTACAAGCTCGGCCCCGGCGAATACACGATCCGGGTCGCCAGCGCTGGCCCCGTCGCGCAGGACTTCCAGCTGCGGGCGCGCGCCATCGACACCAAGGACATGCTGATGCCGGAGGCGCCGGGGCGGCTGCTGCGCCGGTTCCAGGACTGGTATGCCAGCGTCTCCGAGGATCCGCGCACCGGCCAGCGCACCTGCTATGCCTATACTGCCGCGCAGGAAGCCGGGCCGCGCTACTGGCGCGAGCAGGCGCCGTTCATCCTGCTGCAGGCGAGCAGCGCCGGAGTCGGCAACGGCGAGCTCCAGCACCTGATCGAGGACAAGCGCTATTACAAGCCGGGCACGCCGTTCGAAGCGGTGATCCGGGAAGGCGGCGGCATGGCGCGCCGGCTCAACGCCGCCCCGACCGCCGCGGGTAATTTCATCCGTCCGACGAAGCAGGGCTCGAACGGCCAACCTATCCTCGATATGGATGCCGTCGCCGGCTACAACAGGGGCACAACGCTCGAGATCCAGGGTACGGCGACCGATGGCCGGCCGGCCCATGTGATCTACTCGCTGCAGGGCTACCGCGCCGCCGTCAACGCCATGTCGCTGGAATGCGGCCGCCGCGACCTCGCCAACGCGCTGGTCTGGAAGTAGTCGCCAGCCTATGCGTTCAGGCCAGCGCCAGCGCGGCCCGCGCCGGTCCCGCATCCTGCGCCGGCTCAAACCGGATCAGGCCACGACGGACATTAGCGGCCCTGTCGAGCACCGCCGGGAGCGAGCGCGCGGACCGATCGAGTACACCGAGCATGGCCGGCACGAGCCGGGGATCGTTCCAGACCTCCTGCGCCCGGCGACCAAACGGCGCCAGGAAAGGCTCGACCCCACTCCAGGCCAGGATGATCTCGCGCGGGCGCGCCGCCGCAGCCTCCAGCCCCGACAGGATGCGCTCGATGATCGGGGCCCAGACACCGTCGTCGTAACGCCCCACCGGCAGGAGGACGACCAACCGCGCCGCATCCAGCAGCGTCGCCTGGGCCTGCGAAGCCACTTGGCCGGGATCGCGGAACAGGCGCGGCAGCAGGCGCGGCGCCAGGAAACTCGCATCGACCTCGCGCGCGTCCACGCCGGACGCTTCGGAGAGCGCCAGGCGACGCTGCGTGACGTCCTCGCCGGCACTCGCTTGAGCGAGCGCAGCCGGCAGTGCGGCCGGCAAGGCGGCGAAGCAAACCGATTCTGCCGTCATCACATCCCGCTCCGTCTCGGCCCTGGACCGACCTGCGCCGAGAGCCTGGCGCGGCAGGTTTCCGCAAGTGCAGCCAGCCGGCCGCAAGATCAAGCCCGCACCGACAAGGTCGAGCCGAGCGCATGTCTTGCAAGACGACGGGCCATCGCGCAAGGTCCGCTCACGTTGCCCCGCTCAATTCGTCTTCCCCGGAGCCTGTTTCCGTGACTCTTTCCGTGGCGCCGGTCGCCATCATCTGGGACGGCTCACGTCATGTCGCCGCGATCTGGCGGGACAGCGCACCGGCCCGCTTCCTCGCAGCCGAAGAGGCAAGCGGCCGCATCAGCCTGATCGCCGCCGCGGACGCCGGGACGGCGCCGCTGTTCGCGACCCTGCCTCCCGGCTGCCATGTGCTCCATGCCGTGACTGTCGAGCCCGATGGCGGGCTGACCGCGATCCCGGTGCAGCTCGACGACAAGCTGTCCTTGGCCGAGGCCGATCGCAGCGCCGCCGGCCTGGCACTGGTGCAGACCTATCTCGACGATGAAGGCCGGCTGGCCCAGCAGACCGGCCCCGCCGGCTCGGTCCCACCGGCGCTGGCGGCAATGCTGGCCTCCGGGCTCAACCGGGTCAGCGGCTCGGACAGCGAGGGTTATCGGCTGCTGGCCGGTCCCTTCCTGCATCCGGACGACGAACGCGCCGCCACGACCATACTGACGGCGCGCCGCGGTGACACCGGCGGCTTGACGCTCACCTTCGCCGGCGACGAGGCCGAAACCGCGGCAGAAGGGCTGCTGGTGGCGCATCTGCCGGCAGCGATGCGCGAGGCGCGGCAGAGCCTGGCGCAAATCGACCAGGACCTGCGGCTCGCCATCGAGGCCGAGCTCGACACGCTGGCGTCTTCGCCGGCCGATCAGCGCGACGTCGACGCGACCGGGCTTGGCCGCGTCGCTGCGCTGCGCCGTGGCTTTCGCCTGCTCCGGCCCCGCGCCGACGCCGGAGGTGGCGTGCTCCCGCTCCCCGACTGGGTCGAGGCGGACGAGATCATCGTCTTCGCCGAACCGCGGCGCCAGCTCGTCTGGGCGGGCGATGGCGAAGCCGTCAGCGGCAGCCCGTTGACGCTGCGCTGGCAGGAGGGCGCCTTCGCGGTGCTCTCGCATGGCGCGCGCTACGCGGCCTCCGCCGCAACCGGACTGACGCTCGGCCAGAGCGGCGGCAACGCGCTGGTTATCGCGACCGCCGGGAGTGCCGCGCCCTTGCATGACGACCTCGCCCTCGCGGCAAGGCGACTGGCCGAGGGGCTCTGGCGAGCGACGAGCGCGGCCAGGCCGCCACGACTCGGCGCCATCCTCGGCGAGATCGGCCTGCGCATGGCCCAGGCGCCGACCGGCGCTCTCGCCCGGCTCGATGCGCGCAGCAAGGCCCCCGAGGCACCGGCAAGCCTGCTGGAAGCCCTGGCCACGACGACCGGGATCGACCCGGACCGGATCGACGAGCTCGGTGAGCGTACGCTCACCGAACAGCTCACCATGCTCCTGCGCGCGCTGGCGCAGCCGCAATTCGCGGCGCGTGCCTGCGCCGCGCGCCTCGTCCTGCCATTGCCGGGATCGGCACAGGACGAGGCCGGGCTGGAACGGCTGCTCGCCTGGTACGAGGATCCCAATCTCCCGCAGGCGCTCGCCCGCGAGGCGATGGCGCTGGCCGGGCATGATCGGCGCGCGATGCGGCTTCTCCACGATGTCGCCGCCAGCGTCCATCAGAGTTGGATCGACGCCGGGCTCGCCACCGAGGTCGAGCAGGCGATGGCGGCGGCCGCGACGCAGCGCGGGCAGCGCCGGCTCTCGCCGCTCGATGCCTTGCTGCTGGAGCTGCGCCGGCAGCCGCAGCGGCAGCCGACACCCGGCCTCGAGGCGATCGCCCGCATGCGCAGCGAGCTCGGCGATGCCGCACGGCAGGCGAATCAGCCGGCCGCGATCACGGATGAGCTCGGGCGGCGGCTCGGCGAGCTGACCCCTGGCGAGATCGTCCTGCTGCACAGCCATTTCGCTTCCCTGAGACGCGAGGTCGAGCAGGCGGCGGCCGCTGCGGAGCTCATCGGCGACTGGGAAGAGGCGGCCGGTTGTCCCGGTCTCGCGGCTCGTGCGCATCGATCCGGCGATGCCGTGCGCGGTGCGCAGCGGCTCGCGGCAGCCAGTCGCAATTTCGCCGGCTCTCTCTCGCAGATCGAAAGCCTGACCCCGGCCCTGACCGAGCTCAGGAACGCGATCGACGGGCTGCTCGGCCCGGCCGGCGAAGGCACTGCGCGCAACCAGGCCCTGCGCGAGACGCTCGACGGCTATGGCCGCCTGCTTCTGGCGCAGCTGGTGCGGCACGAGGCCGATGCCGCCTTCGCCAGCGTGCCCTTCGCCGGAAAAGCACTGGCCGATTCTCAGGATACGGGGTTCGGCGCCGCCTATCGCCGGCTGAGGGCGGGCGGCGGCGACATGCTGCCGCGCTATCTCGCCGCCGCCGCCGCGCTGACCGGGCTCGATCATCACTGGGGAAGCACGCTCGGCGGCAACTCCGGGTCCGCCGCTTCGAGGCAGGACGCATGACAACTCTGCCCTGCTACAATCTCGAGACCCGGCTCGGGAGCTTTTCCGCGACCATCGCACTCGACCGCAGCGGCGAGCTGATCGACCTCATCGCCTTTGAGGCGCCCGAGGACATGGTCAAGGCCGTGACGGTCTCGCTGGTCTCGCATGCGCCGAGCCTCGCCAGCGGCGTCGACATCGGCTGGCTGCAAGGCAATGCCCTCCTCGACAAGGCCGCAGTCCGGGCGGGCGAGCGGCTGGTGCTGGGCCTGAAGCGCGAGGCGGTGATGCGCGCGGTGGCGAACCATCGCGCCCAGGCCGACATCGACAGTGACGCCAGCCTCGAAATCGCCTTTTCCACCATCGTCGAGACCGCGGGAGGCACCCGCGCCTCGCCGCGGCGCCTCCTCAAGATCGCCGCGCTCGCCGGTGCCTCGCAGCCCGAATGGCGGATCGAGCCGGTCGAGATCGACCTGGACTCGCTGCAGGCCGGCAAGCAGATCGCGATCGGCCAGATCGCGATCGACATTCCCAAGGACATCGTGCTCGAAGGCCGGCGCGGGCTGACCATCGAGGCGAGCTGCTTCGGTATCAAGGCGCAGCATCTTTCCCTCGGCGTCGCCGCTCCCATGGACCATTCGGTCTCGCTCAGGCGCTTTCCGGATGCCGGTACCGCGACCAGCCGGCACCTGATCTGGCTCGCTGACGCGCCCGCGCTCGCCGGCCAGGAGGTGCGCCTCGACGTGACGCTGACGCGCGACGCCGTGCTCGACTTCGTCGACGAGACGATCCAGGCCAATCCGAAGGCGCCGCTGCAGGTCAGGCTCACCGCCAAGCTCGGCGGCTGGGTTGGCCAGGATGGCGCCGGCCATGATCCTGACGGACCGGCCAAGCCCTGGTCGAGCGCGCTCGAATCCCGCTCGGTGCCGATCCTCAGCCAGAACCGCGGCGAGGTCGCGCTGACCATCGCCGGGCAGCACTTCACCTGCCCGCTGGGCGGCAGCGCGCAGTTCGAGATCACAGGCGGGCTCAACGCCGAGGTCGACCCGGACGACGAGACCTCGATCGTGCGCTGCGACGGGCTGGTGATTGACCTGCGCCGTTGGCCGCTGACCCGGACGGCGCCATTGACGGTCGAGGTCACCAGCCGGATGGGCGAGAGCGAGATCGCCGAGCCGCCGACGCCCTTCCCGCTCGAAATCGTGCGCGAGGGCGATTTCGGCCGGCGCGGCCGCGCCGTCGTACCGATGCAGAACCTGACGACGACGCTGTCGCGTGCCGTGCGCACCAGTGGCGCCAATGTGCTGCGCGGCGAGATTACCCTCTCTGTGGCGCTCAAAGCAGGCGACGAGGGCGGCCGGGCCTTCGCGCAGGCGAGCCTGCCGCTGCGCTATAGCCGCCGCGTCCACCGCCTGCCGATCTGCATCGATCTCGGGGCCTCGGCGACCTCGATCTGGTCGGGCGCACCCCGTGCTGCCGGCCGGGCGACCGAGATCAAGCCGCTGGCGCTCGGCACCTGGCTCGCCGCCCATGTCGACCCCCGCCATGGCGAGGCGGCCCTGCAGGATGCCGGCGCCGCGCCGCTGATTCCGAGCCATGTCGGCCTCGATTCCGGCAATAATCTGCGCGCCGACCATGCACCGCACAGCCTGCCTGATCTCGCTTTGATCGGCTCCGACCGGTCCAGCGTGGCGCGCCGTCTCAAGGCGTTCGCGCGGCGCTATGACGTGTCGGCACCGGCCCCGCCGCCGCAATCGGGCCTGCCTGAAAGCGGGAAGCGGATCGACTCGCTCAAGCACGCCCTGACTTCCGGCGCGGTGTCGCTGACGCTGAACGAGCAGGTGCATCGCTACGACGCTGCCACTGATCGCGTCGTTGCCACCAATACCGTCGAGATCGCGCCTCTGGTCGCCGATGTGCTCGACGAGCTGGTCGATCTCTATGTGCTGCGCCTCGGCGAGGACCGCCTGCGCGTCGAGGACCATGCGCCGCCGCCGGTGGTGCCGCGCATCCTCGTCTCCTGCCCGAGCGGCATCGGCGACGAGATCGCCTCGCGCTACCGTGCCGCGCTCGAACTCTTCGCCCAGCGGCTGGAGCGGCTCTTTCCGGGTGCGACCAGCTTCCCGGATGCCGCCGTCACGGTGCCCGAGGCGGTCGCGGCGGCGCGCTATGTCGCCAGCCWGCCGGAGGTGCGCGCCGCCGTGCCGGACCAAAGCGAGGCGCTGCTGGTCACGCTCGACATCGGCGGCGGCACCAGCGACGTCGCGCTCGCCTCCCTGCGCCGCGACGGCGACCGGTTGAGCCATCAGACGCTCGCCACCTTCGGCCTGCCCGTCGGCGGCGATCTGATCGACGAGGAGCTGACCGGCATCGCTGCCACCCTGATCGACAGGGCGATGGACGGGCAGGACACGCATTGGCAGCCGGCCTTCGCCGAAGCCTCGCTCGCCCGCGCCATCCAGCGCGAGGACGCTGCCGCGCTGGCGGCGCGCAGCTGGCTGCGCAATGCGGTGAAGCAGGCCAAGGCACGCCTCGCCACCCGGCTGAGCGAGAAGGCGCAAGGCGCCGGGACGCGTTATCACTGGGACGCCGAGGCAGCCGACGAGACCTTCGACATCGTCCTTGCCGAGATGAGGTCGGACGGCGATCCGGCGGGCCTTTATGTCGCCCGGAACGAACCGGCACTGGTGGATGTCACGCAGCGGCCGGGCCTGCAGCTTACGATCGACGGGCCCGACAAGGCCGGGACGCGCCGGCTCATGCTGAAGCTCGCACGCGCGGCCCTGGAGAAGGGAGCGGGCGAAGCCTCGCAGCGCCTTGCCGAGATCGGCGCCGTGCTCGGCGGCCTGCTGCCGCGCCTCGCTCGCGCCGCCGGCCCGAACCCGGCGCGAAGGCCGACCGTGATCATGGTGCCGACCGGACGAGCCGCGCTCTGGCCGCCGATCTTCGAGGCGATTGCGGCGGAAGCCGACGCCAGCCGCGCCGCCTTCCCGTTCGAGCGGCCATTCTCGCCGGCGGCTATGAAGAAGGCGGTGATCGCCGGCGCCGCCATCCTCGGCATCGAGGGCGACATGGCCGGCAGCGCCGTGCAGTACAAGAACCCGCTCGGCATCGCTGCCATGGCGGTGCAGATGCGCGATCTCGGCGCCACCGGCCTGCGCACCGAGTTCGCAGCCGAGCGCATCCATTACCTCGGCTACGACATCGGTTCGGGCGCGCGCGTCCATGCCGAGCACGACGAGGCGGCGCCAAGCCTGGGCGGACGTGCCAATCTCGGCCGCCGCTTCCAGTTCGTGCGCACGATCCCGGGCCTCGACCCGCAGGGCAAGACGCTGGCGCGCCTGCGGCCATTGCTCGGCGGCCAGGACCCGATGGTGCTGCTCGAGGGCGATTCGATCGTCGAAGCCCATCGCGAGGGGCTCGACGGCTTCGGCGTCTGCGAGATCATCAGCGAGGTGCTGTCGCCGGTGAGCCGCAAGGTCACGGTGGTCGCCGCCAATGAAGGCTGGGAAGCCTGCTGGCGGATCGAGCACGACCGCGTCTCGCGCATCTACTAGGGATCGCAGGATCGTCATGGCCCGCACGCGAAAACGGCTCTGGCGTTCACAAGGGCGGCCTTGGCCCGCGCCGCCGCGACCGCAATCCCATCACCCCGCCTTCTCCGCCCAAGTGAGCTGACGCCATGGCCCTGCCCGATCTCATGGACCTGGTGATGCACGACCCGCGGCGGCTGACCAGCCTGCGCGCCGTCGCCGGCGAGCCGGGCGAGGCCATGCCCGGCATCGAGAACCTCTGGCGCAAGCCCGTCTTCAGCCTGACCGCCGGCGGCCAGCCGACCAAGGACGGCAAGGCCTCGCTGGAAGACCTGATCGACCGCTATCGCAGCATCGCGCTGACCGATGGCGGCAGCGGCCCACAGCCTATCGACGTGCCTTTCACCTCGCTGGTGGTACTGACCGCCGAGGCGCTGCCGGGCGCTCAGGAGCTCGGGCGCTTCCTCGCCGACCGGATCGAGCAGCGCTTCCGCGACGTGATCGACCCCGATATCGGCGTCACCGTCCATGTCGAGCAGAGCCTGCACGCGACCGCACCGGTCGCGGTCTATCTCGGCCACGGCGTCTATGCCCCGCCGGCCGACAGCCGGCTGCCGCATGGCGAGGTGGTAATCCGGCAGGATGCACAAACCGCGATCGGCCAGCCGATCATCGGCGTCAACACGCCGGGCGGGCTCTATTCCGGCCAGGCGCGCTTCGCCTTCTCGCGCAGCGAGATGCTGACGCCGGCGGTGCATCCCGATCTGCCGGGCGGCACGATCTTCTTCCTCGGCCGCTATCCGGTCGACGCCTCCGCCCGCGATGCGGGCGGCTTGCCGCTGCTCACCGCCCTACCGCAGACGCCCGAGGCACGCGCCCAGGCGATCCAGGTCGAGACGCTGGCGCTGCCCGGCGGCAATGTCGATGCCCGCTTCGAGATCCTCGGCGTGCGCCCGCAGGTCGGCCGCGTCTCGCTGGGGCTCGTCGACGTCACCCTCGACCGCAGGCCGTCCCGCCTGCAGGCGCAGCCGCCCAAGGGCCCGCATCTGGCCGTCACCGGCCTCGCCATCCCCGAGAATTTCGGCGGAAGGCGCATGGCGCGCTATTGGGTCGAGCGCAGCCATGGCGGGCGTTTGATGTCGTCGGCCATGCTGGCCCAGCGCGACAGCATCGTCGTGCAGGGCCGCGACGCCCGCCGCTATGACCGGCGCGAACTGCGCTACAGCCGCGTCGGCGGCGAGTTCCGCGCCGAGAGCATGAGCTTCGACGGTCGCCGCCGTTCGCTGCTGACGCTGGAGGATGGCGAGTTCGGCTATATCGGCCTGCCGCGCGAGCAGACAGCGATCGCCTTCGGCCCGGACCAGTCCTCGCGCGGCTACGGCACCTTCGACTGGCTCGGCGAAGCCGTGCGCGTCCAGTTCGGCTCGGGCATCGTCGAGCGGCTCGACGATCTCTATGATCACAACCCGGTCGGCTTCATCGCGGCTGCGCCTGATGGCGTCGCCGTGCAATCGGCCGGCGACATCTGGCTCCTCGGCGGGCGCAAGCCGCAGGCGGCCGGAACCTGCGTCATCCCGCCGAACGGCCCCTTCGTGCTCGGGCCGCTGGTGGTCGAGCTTCGGGAGGCGACGCCATGAGCCATCCGCTCTTCCGTGGCCTGAAGCGCAGCGTCACCGCCGTCGCGGTCGGCGCCGTCACCATCGCCGGTTTCCTCTGGCTTTCGGGCGGGCTGATCGGCGAGCTCGCCGCCAGCCGCGCCTGGATCAAGCAGCCCGACTTCACCGAGACCAGCCGCTCGAACGAGGACCTGTTCCAGCAGGGCGTCGCGACCGGGCTGATCTGGCTCGATGCCGCCGGCCCGGTCATCCGTTCGCAGCCCTGCGAAGCGCTCTACGACGCCTCGCTGACCGTGCCGACGCCGCAAGGCGCCAAGGAGTTCTCGCGGACCTTGCTCGACCGGCTCTGCAACCTGCCGGCCGGCGCGCAGATCCGCTCGGAAATGCTGGCCTGGAACAACTCCTTCCTGATCGCCGGCGCGCGCGACGACCGCGCACCCGACCGGCGCTGCGCCGACGGCACGCCGCTGACGCTGCCGGTGGTGCCGGCCGGCTGCCGCCCGTCGAGCTGGACCGCGCGCATCGCCCAGACCACCGATCTCGCCGCGCCGCTCAACGTGATGCCCAATGCGGTGCCGCCGCCGCGCGACTTCGCCGATTTCGCCAAGCGCCGAGGCAACCAGCTCTCCGACTGGGCCCTGTTCGGCCCCTTGCGCGCGCCCGAGGACAGGCTCGTGCTCTCGACGCGGCTGCCGGCCGGCAATCGCCGCGTCACCGTCGACATGATCCTCGAGCCGGCGCGCATCGTCGTCGGCAATGAGCGGGTCAATCTCGACCCGAAGCGCGACGAGCAGACCGTGCGCCTCGCCGGCCTTGCGATCGCAGCCGAGCGCGTCTGCTCCGACAGCGACGAGTTCGCGACCTGCGCCGAGGAAGCGCAACAGGGCCTGCCGCATGGCTGGCGCTTCACCATCACCGGCGCACGTCGGCGCGATGTCGAGATCGGCTTCGAAGGCCAGCCGGTCCGGGCCGTGCCGCCCCGCGCCCGCGAGATCCTCGGCGGAAGCGGCGTGCAGAGCGAGGACGGCAAGGTCAAGCTCTGGCGCTCCTCGCATATCGAGGCCGATTGCGAGCGGGCCAAGACCAAGCTGGTCTGCGAGCTCGGCTGGCGCGGCGCGGTCACGCAGCGGCGCAGCGGCGCGGCCCGCGCCCTCTACTTCGCCGACGGCACCCCGGCGCTCGACAATAACGGCGTGCCGCTGCCGATCGTCGACGAGCTCGGCCTGACCGCGATGATCGGCTACGGCGCCGGCGATGTCGGCTCGCTCTCGGCCGCGCTCGGCCGGGCCCGCACCCGCGAGAACCTGACGCTCACCATCGAGCCGCGCCTGCAGAAGCTGGTGCAGGAAGCGGTCTACGGCCATATGGGCGAGCGTCTCGGCCGCGGCAAGCGCCCGCGCAAGCCCGGCCCGCTGCCGGTCAACCTCACCCCCGAGCAGGAGCCGCCGGATCAGGGCGACGGCCGCGCCGTCGTGCTGCTGATGGATGCCGGCGACGAGCCCGGCGCGCTGCTCGGCCTGGCGAGCTGGCCGGATTTCGTGCCGGGCATGCACAGCTGGGACATCCAGGCACTCTCGACCGGCCGCGACAGCGACTCGCCGCTCGCCGGCCATGGCTGGCGCGCCGGCGACGTCCACACCATGCCGGGCTCGACCTTCAAGCTGGTCACCGGCCTCGCCAGCATCCTCGCCGTCCGCGAGCAGCCCCGCTTCCCCGACATGATCCTCGGCCGCACCCCGCCGGGCAGCCAGGCGCAGATCTTCGGCATCGGCGGAGGCGGCGGCCTCAACGTCGACGGCGTACCGATCACCAACTATGGCGGTGCGGGCTTCAATTACGGCATCCTGTCGGCCTCGCAGAGCGGCTGCCCCGATGCCGGCCGCGGCGCGCAGATCGGCTTCTGCGAGGCACTGATCAAGTCGTCGAACCTCTGGTTCGCCGGCATGGCGCTGACCATGGACGGGCGCAAGGTCGGCGGCCGCCCGAGCACGCAGCCCGGCCGCACCGGCACGATCCTCGCCGAGATGACCGAGCACCTCTACCCGATCACCCAGCCGGGAGCGCTCGCCCAGCCCGGCGTCGACCTGACCCGCGGCATCGTTCCGGGCGCACAGCGACTGACCGGTGAAGCCCTCGACCTCGCCGTCGAGGACAAGCGCAACGCCCGCCGCATCGACCTCGCCACCAACTCCTACGGCCAGGGCGTGCGCGCGACGCCGATCGCGATGGCCTCGATCTACGGCTCGGTCGGCGCCCGCAAGGTGATCCGCCCGCGCGTGCTGAAGCCCGTCTCGGACGTCGCCGAGACGCCGCAGCCGAACGAGGGCAAGCCGGTCATCCCCGGCATGGACCCGCGCCAGGCCGAGCCCTTCCTCGACGGCGCCCAGCGCGGCCTCCACGGCGTCGTCAACTCGCCGGGCGGCACGGCGGCCGGCGTGATGGCCTCGCTGCCGCCGGATATCCGCCGGCGCATCTTCGGCAAGACCGGCACGGCCGATACCACCGACGGCATGAACTCGGCCTGGTTCACCGGCTGGATGGACAATGTCGCGGGCAGGAAGCGCGTCGCCTTCAGCTGCCTGGTCTCGCATACGCGGGAAACCGGCGGACGCGCCTGCGGCCGGCTGATGGCTGGCCTGCTCGGCAAGGTCGCCGCGCTTGGAGACAAGAAGTGAGCGAGACCACCGCGCTGCGCCAGCTGATGGGGCGCTGGCTGACCTTGCGGCCGTTCCGCCTGCCACGCATCCGCATCGGCGGCGCCGGCGGGGCGCTGACCGGCCTCGTCCTGCTCGCGCTCTGCCTCGGCGTGCTCGGCTTCTGGTGGCACAACACCACCCATCTGATCGAGAGCGCCCGCCCCGTGGTCAGCCTCGAGCGGCTCGATCTCGCCCTCGCCCGCGGCGAGACCGTGACGATCGGCCGGCGCGAATTGCTGCAGCCGCAGCGCTTCGACGCGGCCGAGGCGCGCCATGTCGCCCTCACCCGCCAGCAGGACGGGCGCGTCACCATCCGCAACGTCGCCAATACGCGCCGGCTCTGGCTCGACTATCTCAACGGCGCCGGCAGCTTCTCGGCACGCTGGCGTTTCCAGCCGGGAGACCGCATCGCCGCCGGTGCGCTCGCGATCGCGGTCGACGAGGCCCGGCCCGGGCGCCTGGCACTCACCCTGACCGAAGCCGGCAAGCCGGCCCGCAAGCTCACCATCGACTCGACCGGCCCGCTCTCGACGCTCCGGCTCGACGGCAACGCGCTCTCCGTCTGCCAGCCGCGTAGCGGCGCCGACCGCATCCGCGAGATCGTCACCGGCCTGATCGCCACCGACGAGCGCGGCGAGGACCGCATCGTCTCGCTCGGCGGCCGCCTGACCTGCTCGGTGCGCGAGGAGGCCCATGTCGGCGCCAGCGCCCTGCCTTTCAAGGCGCTGACCATCGTCGCGCGCGGCGGCAGCTATTTCCTGGCGCCGGGCGATGCCGTCGATGCGCCGCGTCCGCCCGTGCTGTTCGCACGTGGCAACC
The DNA here is from genome assembly GCF_056400825.1 of Allobosea sp. P4_H5. Classification (NCBI taxonomy): domain Bacteria; kingdom Pseudomonadati; phylum Pseudomonadota; class Alphaproteobacteria; order Hyphomicrobiales; family Alloboseaceae; genus Allobosea; species Allobosea sp. P4_H5. The sequence continues at coordinate 67,430 of NZ_JBFUKM010000019.1, forward strand.
AGCGCATCACCGATTTCACCGATATCGCCTGGGAGCTCGATCCCGACGGGCCGGCACGGCTCAGCCACATGATCATCGGCCGCACCCGCTATGCCGTCGACATCGGCGAGGAATCGAACGGGCGCCTGCCGCTGCGCCTGACGCCGCTGAGCAAGACCCACCGCTTCGCCCCGGACGACGCCGAGGCCCTGCGCGCATCCGCGACCACCGACAGCGTCCGGCCGGTGGTGACGCCGCCACGCCAGCCGATGTCGGCGGCCGAGCTCGGCAACCCGCTCTCGTCGCTCAACGGCGTCGAGCGGATCGTGCGCCTGCTGCTGACCCTCGGCGTCGCCGTGTTCGGCGTGCTCGCCGCGATGCACCACGCCACCCTGTTCCGGCGCAGCGCTATCCTGGTCCGGCTGGTCGGCGCGCTCGGCTCGACCGCCTTCATCGGGGCTACGACCATGCTGGTGCTGGCGCCGGAACTGTCGCGGCTCGGGGGCGCCTCGATCTCCTATGAGGCGGCGGTGCACGCCACCATCCTCGCCTATGCGATCACCTGCATCGCGATCATGATCGGGCCACGCTTCACCACGCCGCTGCGCGTGACCTGGCTCGGGCTCGTCATGCTCTGCTGCCTGGGCAGCCTGACGCTGCTGGCGCTCGGCCTCGACGCCGAGAAGACCGACTTCACCATCCACGCCGAGAAGAACAAGCTCCTGTTCTTCGACCTGATCCCGGTCGTTGCGGTGGTGATCGCCTTCCAGCCGCAGCGCTCGATCGCGGCGCTGCCGCGCTCCTTCTTCATGGGCGTCGGCTTCAAGGACCAACTGCTGCGCGCCGTGCCAGCGATCCTGATCCTCGCCGCCTTCGTCGCCTGGGGCGTGCTCGGCACCGAGACCGGCGTCGCCGGCTTCCAGCCGGTCGAGCTCGGCAAGATCGCGCTCGTGCTGGTGCTGGCGCACATCTTCCTCGGCTTCTCGCGGATCGACTATTTCTACAATCAGCGCCACTACATCTCCTGGCTGACGGTCAGCCTCGCGACGGTGCTGGTCTTCATCCTGTTCCTGACTGCGGTGCCGTTCCTGAAGAGCGACTATTCGCCGGCGCTGATCATCATCGTCACCACGGTCGTGCTCGCCTTCGCCTTCCTGTTGCCGAGCACGCTGAAGCGCCTGTTCGAGATCATGCGCGTCTTCCTGCGCCGCGCCGACGCGCCGCAGCGCAAGGTCCGCCGGCTCGGCTGGCCGCGCGGCGGCGTGCTGGCGCTCGTCCTCGTGATCCTGCTCGGCATCAACGCCGCGCTGATCTATGTCTTCCCGGGTCTCGTCACCTATGCGATCTCGGGCCAGTGGAGCCTGCCGAAAGAGCGCCTTGCCGCCATCGACACGCTCGAGAAGGCCCGCGGCGGCCTGTTCCGCGTCCCTGCGGAGCGCCTGCTGACCTGGTACGATCTCGACCACGCCACCAAGCGGACGCAGAGCGCGGCGCAGGACCGCAGCCCGGACGTGATCCATCGCGATCTCGGCTTCCAGCTGCTGCAGTCCAAGGTCGCGCTCGCCGAGATGCCGTGCACGCTGGCCAGGCTCGATCTCGGCCTCGACAAGACACCGGCGGAGGTGCGCCGCGCGCTCGACGAGCTGCCGCCCTCGCCCGTCTCGCTCTGCGCCATGCTGCCGGGCGCCCGCGTCACGCCGATCGCCGAGCGCAAGAGCGAGGTGCAGGACGAGACCGCCAGCCGCTTCACCGTCAGCGACCTCGTCCGCCTGCCGGTGGTGCAGAACGACTTCATTGCCACCTTCCTCATGGTGCGCTTCGGCCTCCCGGCGGGGCTCGCGCTGCTGGCAGCGCAGGTCATAACCGTCTTCGGCCTGCTCTCATTGGCCGTGAGCCTGATGCGCGAGCGCGCCATGGGCTCGGCCCAGGAGGGGGCGAACAAGGGCATGGCGATCATCCTTGTCGGCATCGCCACGATCTTCGCGCTGCACTGGAGCATCTCCTGGGGCAACGCGCTCGGCCTCTTGCCGGTGATGGGCCAGCCGATGACCTTCATCGCTGCGGCGACCTCGCATCACATGCTGATGGCGCTGCCCTCGATCGCGATCGCGCTGATCGCCGGCCGGCTCGCCGCGATCCGCCAGCTCTCGCCGACCAGCGATCCTCCGCCCTGGGGCCTGTGGCGCGGGCTGACGCGCGCGGGGCTGTAGTGGGTCAGCCCACCGTCATTCTCGGCCGAAGCGAAGCGCAGAGCCGAGAATGACGTGACGAGAAGGCGCTGACCGGCGCGTCATCCGGCCTGAGCGCTCGGGTCAAGCCCGAGCATAACGGCTTGCAGCCGGCTCAGCGCCGCTTGATCTCGACCGAGAGCGCCTTCGGCTCCTCGAACTGGATCACCGGGAAGGCCGTGATGCCGCCGCGGGTTGCCGTCGGATTGAAGACCAGGCGGGTCGGCGTCGATTTCGAGGCAACGACCGCAGGCCCGGTGCCGCCCTGGAACTTCACCTTGGCCGGTGCGACCGGATCGAGCGCCAGCCCGCAAATGTCCTGGCCGTCGATCAGGACGCTCGGCGCCTCGCCGATGTCGACCGAGGCTTCGCTGTAGCGGGGACGCACCTCGTAGACCTGCGCCTCGCAGCTGCTGCCCGCCGGCGGCGACAGCAGCACCAGCCGGGCAAGACCGGAGCCGGACGCGACCGCGGGCCCGCTTTGGGGCGTAGCGCCCTGCTGTTCGAGGGACGGTGTGGGCTTGCCCTGCTGGGTTCCCGCCGATGGCTGCGTCGCCACCGGGCCGGGGCCGGACAGGGTCAGTGTCGGCGGAGCCTGATAGGGATCTTCGGCCCCGGTACCGCGGGTCAGATACCAGCCCGCCCCCGCCGCACCGGCGACGAGCACCAGGCCCGCAGCCGCGATCAAGAGCAAGCGCGACGAGGAGCCGGTCGATGCCGGCTTGTCACCCAGCACCTGACGGCGCGGCCGCGGGGCCTGGGGGCTCTTCAGCACGTCGGCGATCGAGGGTTCATCCCCGGCAGGACGCGGCTGGACGAGGGTCTGCTCCGGCTGCGCAGCGGCTGTTTGCGCGGGCTGCGACTGAGCGGGCTGCTCGGCGCTCCTGGATTCGAACGGTCTCAGGGCCATCGACGACGATCCCGGTGCTGCCGGCCGATCCGGCGCGGACGCCACGGCCTGCGGTTCGAAAGCACCGCTGCGCAGGAAGAGATCGATCGGCGCAGCGATGTCCGCGAGAGAAGAGACCACCACGATATGATGCGGCTGGCCACCGAGAATCTTGCCGAGGATCGCGACGGCGCGCTCGGCCTCCTCCCCACGCGGCACCAGGGCCAGCACCGGGGTGGCGCCATGCTCGGCATCGGCGAAGAGATGGCGGCAACGGTCGATCTTGGTGGTGAGGTGGTATTCCTGCTGGGTGACGCGCGCCTCGCTCGCCGTATCGGCGACCGAGAGGTCGATCGCGCCGGTACCCCAGATCACGAGCTTGGCCTCGGAGGCCTTGTGCGTCACCGCCTCGCCATGGGTGAGCGCGCAATGGGCGGCGAGCGTCGGCACCATCCAGCTCTTGCCCTGGTCGATCGAGCCCGACGCCGCGAGACGATAGCTGCCGCCATCGGGCAGGCCGAGGATCTGGCGCAAGGGTTCGCCGGGGCGCAGCAGGTTGCTGTACTGCGTGCTCCAGGGCTCGCAGACCTCGGAACTCTCGGTCGCCAGTACGACGCGCGAAACCGGCACGCGGGCCGACCAGGCGAGCTTCTTCAGGATGATCGGCTGGTCGGTCGTCGGCACGACGACGAAGACGCCGGAGCGCCTGACGTTCTGATCTCCCGCCATCATGTCTCCCGCAGGCCCTGCCGTCCCCTAGAGCACGCGCCGATCAGATAGCAACGCTATCCGATCGGAGCACGCGTTCTCTATCATAAGCTTAGAGACGGATTCACCGATCAGGTTGATTCAACCTGATCGGATCCGCCTCTAGTGCCGGGCAGAAGCGCTGCTTTTGGCAGCGCTCCCGGCGTTACAGCAGATAAACGCCCGCGAGCGGGTTGGCGAGCATCAATCGCAGCAGGTCGCGCTCGGCGTCCTGCCGCGGCAGGTCGATGACGATGTGCTTGTCGACCGGCGCCGGCAGCGGCAGGCGGACCACGCCCTCGATCGAGACGACCTCGATCATGGTCGGGGCCGGATCGGTCTCCGACAGGCACTGGATGACCAGAGCCGGCGGCGCATCGTCCTCCTCGATCACGTCGAGCTCGAACGAACCGATACGGCGGTGGGTCGCGCTGCTGTCATAGGCCGCAGCAGCGAGTTCGCTACGCGCCACGGCCTGGAAGGAGAGCAAGCGGCGGTAGAGCCGCGCTGCCTCCGGGTCGGTGCGGATGGCGCGCTCCGCGGCGAAGTTGACGGGCTCGCCACGGACGCGGCGGGCATGCGCCCAAAGATCGGCGCGGCTGATGCTCGCGGCGACGACCTCTTCCGGCTCGGTGCTCGCAAGCGCCGCCAGAACCAGCCTGGCCGTGGCGCGGCCGGCGCGGAGGTCGTCTTCGAGCGGACCCTGGTTAGCGAAGTCTGTCATGGCCGTTTCGATCGCCCCTGATAGCGCTGCGAGAAGACGTCGGTGAACCGCGCCTCGTCGCTGGCGGCCTGGGCGACCAGGTCCGTCGTTTCTCCGAAGCGCTTCTGTTGCCTGTTGATCCGGTGCAGGGCTGCTGCGACCGTTCTCAGTGCTCCCCCATGCCTTGCGAAGGTCAGCGCCAGTTTCGCATCGTCGATCCGGAAGCTCGCACGATCATGGCGCCAGCGCCGCAGAAGCTTCTGCCCCTCGGCCGTCGCTGCCTCACTTTCCGGCCCCTCGATCGCCTCGAGCGCAGTGCCGATCAGCAACAATTCGTCGAGCCGCCTGCCCAGGACGGCGAGGCTCGCGGCGATGCCGGCATAATCGAACGGCTCCGGGCTCTGGTCGACCTGGCCGCGATTGGAACCGGCGACGCGGCGGCTGGCCTCGACCAGCCGGTTCTCCCAGGGCGCGACGGCGCGCGAGCGGGCCAGCGTCAGCGGCTGCTCATGAGCGAGCGGCAGGATGGCGAGCGCCCGGCCGATCGCCTCGCGCTCCTCCTTGTTGAGGAATTTCGGCTCGGCCGGCAGGCGCATCAGCGCGGCGTAGACGCGCTCGCGCACGACGCCGTCCTCATCCTCCTCTTCCGGCTCCTCGTCCTCGTCCGGTTCGTCGACCTCGAGCTCGCCGAGGATCGCCTGATAATCGAGCCAGGCGATCAGCGCCTCCTCCGGGTTCTCCGAAGGCTGACGCGCCATCAGCGTCTCCATCGAGGCCGGCGCCATGAAGTCGCGGCGGCCGACGCTGGAGCGCTCCTCGCGCATCAGGGCGCTGAAACGCTCGGCGAAGCGGGCGAAGCTCCAGGTCTCGCCATGCAGCAAAGCGAAGCTCCAGAGCGCGATCAGATCGTCCGGATCGAATTCGCGCTGGCGCTCACGCCGGCCGGAGGCGTTGAGGAAAGCCTCGCGCTGGCGGATCAGGTCGGCGAAGGCGAGCAGCGGCAGATGGCGCCGGCGCCAGGCCCGCATGAAACGGGCCGGCTCCTGCACGGCACGCTTCATGCCGTCCTCGTCGAAGGAGGACAGCGCGAAGACGGCGTCGAGCGCGGTGCGCAAGGCGACGAGCCCGCCTTCCGAGCGCTCATCCGCTTCGGCCGCGAAGAGGAAGTCGGCAAGGCCGAGCGCGCGCCTGATCCGGCTCCAGGAGAAAGAGCGGGTCTTCGCTTCGCCTTTGTCGCCATAGGAGAGCACGATCTCGGCCGCGGAGGCTTCGATGGTCGCCCCGGCGAAGCTCACTCGCACCGGCCCGTCCTGGCGCAGCGGCCGCAACAGGATGCCGCTCTCGTCGAGCATGCAGCCAATGGCGGCGTCACGGGCCGGCATGCGCGGATTTGCGGTCAGCGCTCCCAGCGAGAACAAGACCTGCAGCATGTCCCAGAGCGGCAGGTCGGCATTCTCCGAACCGCCGCCCGTGATCGCGAGAACGAACTTCTCGGTGTCCCGGGCGGAAAACCGCCGCGAAGACGCGATCGTGCTGATCTCCGCGACCCGTGCCGGGTCAATACCCCAATCCATGTGTCAAATATCCGCATCGAACACCGGCTCGGTCACGACGAACGGAACACCTCCCTGCCCCGCTCACGCCCAGCCGACACATATTGCTGCCATAATTAAAGTAACAAGCCGCCCGGTCGATGTCGACCGGGCGGCATTTTTGCAGGAACGGGCTGAGGTTTATGGTTACCCGCAAGCCCTCTCGGTCAGCGGGTTGCGACCTTGCTGACCACCAGCCGGTTGCCGGAGAAGGTGACCTGACCGTTCAGACCGACCAGTTCCAGCATCAGGCGGAAGTTGCGGGTCAGGCGGGCCGAGTCGGCCGAGGTCGAGTAGAAGAAGTCGGCCGAGGTCGAGGTCATCTGCGTGGCGCGGTGGGCGCGGTAGCAACCCCAGCGAACGAACTCGCTCTCGACCCGGTCGACTTCCGTAGCGGTGAAGTCGCGCAGCTGGATCACGAAGTCGGTCGGCAGGCTGTTGCAGCCGTCACCGCCAGCTGCGACCGGAGCGGCACCGCCGAGAACGATGCCGTCCTTGCCGACAGCAGCCGCACCACCGCTCGGGCGGGCAAAGCCTTCGAGCTTCTGGGCGATCGCGGCGCCAAGATCGGCAGCGAGGACACGCGACTGGGTGCCGACGGTCTCGAGCAGGCACTCGGCGCTGCAGGGGTTCGGCAGAGCGGGCAGCTGGAAGCCGCCGACCTCGAAGGCCGCGATGAACTGGCCGGAACGGACATTGAGCACGCGGCCGGCGATGCGGATCTCGGGGAAGCGGATGTCGGCAGCGACGGCGCGGCGCGCCGAGGCGTAGATCTGGTAGACGACCATGGCGTCGACCGGGGTCGAGACAGCACGGGCGATCTCGATGAGCTCTGCGTCACGGCGGCGGACCCGGGCGGTCTGGGTGATGCCCAGCGCCAGGCTGGTCTCGTCATAGACCTGGAAGCCGCGGGTGTTGAGATACTCCGAAAGCTGGAGCTGAACCCGGTTGAAGATGCGGTTGTTGCGCGGAACCGTATCCGGATCGGCGTCGTCCGACATCACCAGGAGGTTGATGCGGGAATTCGGCGATTGGGCGCTGGCAACGACGCTGAAGGACATCAGCAGCGCGAGACCGAGCATGAGGCGCTTGAACAAAGCCATGACGATGCCCCCTGAGGCAAATGGTTGTTTCGGGAAGACGGTAGAAAACTCAGCCGGTGATGGCGATGACTTCAACGCGGCGATTGACGGGTGAATAGGGGCTGCGCGGATTGCGCAGCATATCGGGACCGAAACCGTGGGCGACGAGGCGGCCGGGGCCGATCTCGCCATAAGAGACCAGCCAGTCGCGCACCGCGGCAGCCCGTTCCTGCGAGAGCTCGACATTGTAGTCGTAGCCGCCTTCGGCGCTGGTGTGGCCGGCGATCAGGAAGCGCTGATCGAGCAGGATCGGATCGCGCAGCGCCAAGGCAAGCCGCATCAGCGTGGCTTCCGCGCCGCGACGCAGCGACGCCGAGTCATTGTCGAAGAAGACGGTGACTTCGACGCGGCGGGTCAGATCGATCACGACATCCGAACCGTAACCGCGCGGATGGACCCGGCGGGGCACTGGCGCGACGCGGCGCACCACGACCCTGCCGCCACCACTTGCGCCACCACCCGAGCGACCCGGCACGCGATCATGCGGCGCCAGCGAGCGCAGGATATTGGTCGCGCCCTGGTCGGTCTGTGCCAGCGCAGGAAGAGCGCTCAGCAGCGGCAGCGAAAGGACGAATCCACTGAGCGCACGGCGGGACATCATCTGGGGAAGCTCGACGTTGTCCTTGCGCTCATCTGCGTTCTTCATAGCCAAACCCCCTGTTTATCCTCTCTTCGCATAGTCCTGTAGCCTCGACAATGCGACGGCCGGCTCGACCGAGGCGGGACGCGGCAATGGCGTTGTCCGAGCTTTGCCACTGTTTGCCGCTTTTTCGCTGCGAACTGGATTTTTTCCTGAACAGCCGATGAATGCGCCCCCTCACGCGCGGCCCCTTACGCGCGCGCGTTCATCATTCAGGCGTCACCTTTGCGCCGGCGTTCGCGAAACCGGCTCAGGGATCGCCAAGGGTCTGGCAACGTGCCCAGCGCACACCCGTTCATGAGGAGACCCGCCATGGGCTTCCAGCTCGACCAGACCGCCCGCCTGCGCACCAGCCGCCTGCGTCTCGCCGTCGCCGCCGTCGCCGTCATCGTCTCGGCCGGCGCCGGTTTCGCGCAGGCCGAAGGCGGTAACCCGGATGCACCCAAGGTCGCCGAGCGGCCGCAGTCGCTGAAGCTGGAATTCTCCTCGCGCGCCGTCTCGCTCGGCGTCGCCCAGTCGGCCCGCGAAATCATGACGACGCGCCAGATCGCCTTCGCGCCCGGCAGCTGGGAGGTTTCCTCCGATGCGCGCCGCGCCATCACCCAGCTGCGCGACATCTTCCGCGGCAATGCCCCCAAGGGCGCGCCCTTCGCCATCCTGGTCTCGGGCGGCGACGAGGTCGTCAATTATCGCCGGGCCCGTGCGCTCCGGACCCAGCTGATCGAGATGCAGCTCGAGGATGCCGGCAAGGTGGTGATCGCCGCCCGCGCCACCGGCGAAGGCCAGGCCACTGACGACGGCAAGGCGCGCGTCGATCTCGTCCCGCTCGACCCGGCCCGCTGCGGCGGTTGCGGCGATGCTCCCTTCCGCACGCTCGTCCTCGACACCGGCGTCCAGAAGCTGGTGCGCGCCAGCGCCGAGGACGTGGTCGTTCCGACCTCGCAGGTCGCCGGCAAGGACGGCAAGGACACCGACGTCGCCGCGGCGCCGCTGCCGCCGGTCCGCCAGCAGGCCACCGAGAAGACGGCCGAACGCACCCAGGCTCCGCGCCCGGCCCCGAAGCTGGCGACCGCCCGGCAGGCGGAACCGCGCTATGACGGCCGCACCGTCATGGTCGAGCCCGACGATTACGGGCAGCAGCGCCGCCGCATCAGCCGCAGTGCCAACCGCGGCTGCGCCATGCCGGACATCGTCATCGACGACTACTATCCGGGTGGCCCGCTCGTCGGCTGCGACGGCAGCTACGGCCCGCGCCCGCGCTGGTGAGTTCGGACCGGATCAGAGCCTCCCAGGCGAGCGCAGCTTCGCCGGGGAGGTTTTGTCCGTTCGGTTCCGCGCAACTGCGGAAGGCAAAACCGCTTAGCACGCGTGCCGGCGCTGCTCAGACGATCTGGTTGAGCAGCACGGCCTCGCCACGCTCCAGCGCGCCGAGATTGTCGAGCAGGATATCGATCACATTGCTCTCATAGGCGCGGGTCTCGCCGGCGCTGTGCGGCGTCAGCAGCACCTGCGGCATCGCCCAGAGCGGCGAGCTTGCCGGCAGAGGCTCCTCGTACACGCAATCGATGCCGGCGCCGGCGATACGGCCCGCTTCGAGCGCGGCGATCAGAGCCGCCTCGTCGACGACACGGCCCCGTGCCACGTTGATCAGATAGGCAGACGGTTTCATCGCTGCGAGCGCGGCGGCATCGATCAGCCCTTCCGTCTCCGGCGTCAGCGGGCAGGTCAGCGCGACGAAATCGGCCTGCGCGAGTACGGCGTGCAGCTCCGCCGGCGGCACGATCTTCTCGACATTCGGCTCCGAGCCCGGCCGGCGGCGCACGCCGATGACGCGCATGCCAAAAGCCGAGGCCAGCGCCGCGAGCCGCAGCCCGATGCGGCCGAGCCCGACGACCACCAGCGTGCGGCCGCCGAGCTCGTCCTCGCGGCGGGAACGATCGCCGATCATCGGCCGCCAATGAGCCTTCGCCTGGTTGTCGCGGGCGAGATGAAGCTGGCGCGCCAGCGCCAGGATCAGCGAGATCGTGTGCTCGGCAACGGCGCGCTCATTGCCGCCCTGGGCGCTGGCGAGACGGATGCCGCCCGCGGCCAGCCTGGGCTTGTCGAACTGGTCGGTGCCGGCGCTGATCGACTGGATGAAGCGCAGCTTGCCGAGTCCTTCCAGCATGTCGTTGCGCCACAGGCCCGAAACGACCAGCACATCGGCTTCCGGCGCGCGGGCCCTGAGATCATCGAGGCTGCGGACCTCGAAGCTCGTCGCCTGGCCGTTGCGGGCGAGATATTCGTCGCGCATCTGATAGGCCGGATGGGCGAAGCCGATGGTGAGGGCGGACTGCTTCGGCCAGGGCTGCATGCGATATCTCTCCGGATCGCTGGAATCACCTGACGATAGCGTCGGCTTGCAGCCTCGTCCCCTACGCCTCCGCATGCGCCGGCTGCGATGGCCGCGCAGCGAGGCTCACGCCGGCGCGAGCGCCTGCGCCAATCTCGCCCAAGCCGTCTCGTCCCCTGGCAAGCCAAAGCGCAGGCGCGAGGGATCGTGCTGGAAGCGGCGGACATAGATGCCGGCGCGGCCAAGCCGCTCGAACAGGACAGGCGCCTGCGGCGTCTCGTGCAGACGGTAGAGCACGGTTCCGCCGACGACCCGACCAAGCGGCGCAAGAAGTGCATCGAGCCGCCGGCTGTCGGCAGCGCGCGCTTCGCCTGCGGCGGACAGCCACCCCGCATCGCCAAGCGCGACGGCTCCGACATGCAGCGCCGGCCCGGCCACCGCCCAGGGACCGAGCATCGCCTGCAAGGCGTCAGTGAAACGCCGCTCGCCAGCCGCGAAGCCAAGCCTGAGACCAGCGAGCCCATAGGCCTTGCCGAAGGAACGCAGCACCAGGGCTCCCTCCGGCAGAACCGGCAGAAGGCTCGTTTCAGGCGCGAAATCGGCAAAGGCCTCGTCGACGACCAGCAAGCCGCCACGTGCTGCGAGCGCACCAGCGAGCTCAAGCAGCGCCTCCTGCGCGACGATGCGCCCGTCCGGATTGTTCGGATTGACCAGCACGACGACATTGGCGTCGCCGATCTCAGCTAGATCGCCGATCTCGCGCACCGTCGCGCCCGCCTTGCGCCAGGCGGGCGCATGCTCGCCATAGGTCGGCCCGAGCACGGCGACATTCGCCGCGGGCACGAGCCGCGGCAGCAATTCGATCAGGATCTGCGTGCCCGGCGCGGCGACGAGGCCGCTTTGCGGGCGAATGCGATAGGCCTTGCGGGCTGCGGCGAGCAGCGTCGCTTCGTCCGTTTTGCCGGGCAGGCGCTGCCACAGGCTTAACGGCAGCTCCGGAAGCGGATAGGGGATCGGGTTGATACCGGTCGAGAGATCGATCCAGGGTTCTGGCGCCTGCGGAAACAGCGCCTGGGCCGTGGCGAGATCGCCGCCGTGCCAGATCGCTTCCTTCGTCTCCCCGGCTGCCATGTCGCTCTCCGCAAGCCTGCCGCTCCTGCTCGCCGCCCTCCTGATCGAGGCGGCGATCGGCTATCCGGCGCGCCTGTTCGCATGGATCGGCCATCCCGTCACCTGGATCGGCGCGCTGATCGGCTGGCTTGATCGAAGCCTCAACCGCGAGACCATGAGTTTCGCGGCACGGCGAACGGCCGGCATTGTTGCCTTCCTGATCCTGCTAGGTGTGACGCTTGCCGCCTCGCTGGCCCTCGTCGCGCTCTGCCGCCTCGCCGGGCCGCTCGCTTTGCTGCCGCTGGCATTGCTGGCTTCGAGCCTGCTGGCGCAGCGCAGCCTGCATGAGCATGTCGCCCGCGTCGCCGAGGGGCTCGAACGGGGTGGGCTCACTGGAGGACGCAAGGCGGTCGCGATGATCGTCGGCCGCAACCCGGAGAGCCTCGATGAAGCCGGCGTCGCCCGCGCCGCGATCGAGAGCCTCTCCGAGAATTTTTCTGACGGGATCGTCGCGCCGGCCTTCTGGCTAGGTGCGGGCGGCCTGCCGGGCGGGGCACTCTACAAGGCGATCAACACCGCCGATTCGATGATCGGCCACAAATCGCCGCGCCACCTCGCCTTCGGCTGGGCGGCGGCGCGGCTCGACGATCTCGTCAACCTGCCGGCTTCGCGGCTGACCGCACTGCTGCTCACCGCCGCCGCGGCGCTCGACCGGCAGGCCGATGCCGGCGCGGCCTGGCGCGCGGTTCGCCGTGATGCGGGACGCCACCGCTCACCCAATGCCGGCTGGCCGGAGGCGGCGATGGCCGGTGCGTTGGGACTTCGCCTTGCCGGCCCGCGTGTCTACGGCGCGATCAGGGTCGAGGATAGCTGGATGGGCGATGGCCGGGCGGAGGCAACGGCAGCCGATATCAGGCGGGCGCTTGCCCTCTACCGGCGCGCCTGCCTGCTGCTCTGGGGGTTGGCAGGAATTGGAACTCTGTTCGCGCTAGCCCTCTAGAACTCGATCCCCTCCTGCGCCTTCACGCCAGCGGCGAAGTGGTGCTTCACCAGCGTCATCTCGGTGACAAGGTCAGCCGCTTCGATCAGCTCCGGCTTGGCGTTGCGGCCGGTGACGACGATGTGGAGATCAGGGCGGCGGGCAGCGAGGGTCGCGACCACCTCGGCGAGCGGCAGGTAATCGTAGCGCAGCGCGATGTTGAGCTCGTCCAGCACAAGCAGCCGGATGCTGTCATCGGCCATCAGCTCCCTGACTTTCTCGAAAGCGCGCGTCGCGGCGGCGATGTCGCGGGCCTTGTCCTGCGTCTCCCAGGTGAAGCCCTCGCCCATCGAATGCCAGGAGACCTGGTCGCCGAAGGCCTCCAGCGCCTTGCGTTCACCGGTGGACCAGGCGCCCTTGATGAATTGCACGACGCCGATGCGCCAGCCATGGCCGAGCGCGCGCAGGATCAGGCCGAAGGCGGCGGTCGACTTGCCCTTGCCTGGGCCGGTGTTGACGATCAGCAAGCCCTTTTCCAGCGTCTTGCCAGCGACCTCGGCGTCCTGCACCGCCTTGCGCTTTTCCATCTTCGCCTTGTGGCGGGCGGCGTCCTCGACCTCGTTCGTCATCTCGTCACTTCGCTCTACGACTTCACCTGCATCGGCAATCCGGCGACCATGAAGACCACGCGCCCGGCCTGCACCGCAAGCCGCTGATGCAGGCGGCCGGCCTCATCGCGGAAGCGCCGGGCGAGCGCATTGTCCGGCACGATGCCGAGGCCGACCTCGTTGGAAACAAGCACCACCGGCGCGCTCGCCTCGCGGCACGCGGCGACGAGTTCGCCGCTCGCGATCGCGATGTCGCGCTCGGCCAGCAGCAGATTGGTCAGCCAGAGCGTCAGGCAATCGACGAGGATGGGTTGCCCAGTCCGTGCATTGCGAATCGCTTCGGGCAGAGCCACCGGTGCATCGACCGTCTGCCAATCGCGCGAGCGCCTGGCGCGATGCTCGGCGATGCGGGCGCGCATCTCGTCATCATAGGCCTGGGCAGTCGCGATATAGGTCCAGGGACCCGGCAGCGCCTCGATCAGCGCCTCGGCATGACGGCTCTTGCCGGAGCGGGCGCCGCCGAGGACGAGGGTGAGCGGAGGAAGGGTCATGTCTGGCATTCGCTTTCGCAGAGACGTCGTGCATTGCACAGCACCGCGCCTGTGGCTAATGATCATCCGTGACGGTGCCTCGACGACGAGGTGAAAAGGGAACGCGGTGAAGGACCGCGGCTGCCCCCGCAACTGTAAGCGGCGCGTCCTGCGCCATCGGCCACTGGGTTTCCCGGGAAGGCGGAGCAGGACACCAAGCCGTGAGCCAGGAGACCTGCCGTCTTTCGATGTCGTCCAGCAGGCTGCCGGTGGGGTGGCCAAGGAGAACCAGATGAATACGGCTACCGTCACCAGCCAGGCCAGCGTTTCGGAACGGGCGAAAGCCGTCGCCGCCGCGCTGATCCTCGGCTTCGTGCTGATCTACACCGTCGGCTTCGCCGCCTCGTCCAACATCCACAACGCGGCGCACGACACCCGTCACGGCCTCGCTTTCCCCTGTCATTGAGGGGAAGCACATGGTCACGCGTGTTCTCACGGTCAGCATCCTGGCCGGGCTTCTGGCTGGGCTGCTGATCTCGGCGCTCCAGCACGTCACCACCACCCCGCTGATCCTCAAGGCCGAGACCTATGAGGCTGCCCTGCGCGCGCAGGGCGCACCTATGCAGGCCGCCTTTACTGGCGAGGCCCGCATCCAGCTCGCGCATAACGACCCGAAAGCCGGCGCCGAGCACACCGGCGAGCATGAATGGAAGCCGCAGGACGGTTTGCAGCGCACCGCCTTCACCAGCCTGGTGACGGTCGCGACCGCGATCGGCTTTGCCGCGCTGCTGCTCGCCGGGATGATCGCAGCGAACGAACAGATCGACCAGCGCAGTGCTCTCGCCTGGGCCGTCTGCGGCTTCCTTGCCTTCGGCCTTGCTCCAGCCATGGGGCTGGCGCCGGAATTGCCGGGCTCCGCTGCGGCCGAGCTGCAGCAGCGACAGCTCTGGTGGCTRCTGACGGCCGTGGTCACCGCCGGCGCGCTCTTCGTCTTCCTGCGCGTCGAGGCTTCCTGGGCCCGGGCACTCGCCGTACTCGCCTTGCTGCTGCCGCATCTGATCGGTGCCCCGCATCCGGCCGCGCCGGAAAGCAAGGTGCCGGCCGAGATCGCCGCGCATTTCGCCGCGCTTTCGCTCGCCATCCAGGCCGCGCTGTGGCTCGTCACCGGCTTCGCCGTCGGCGTGCTCTGGCCCTGGCTCGCGCGCCGCAGCGCCGTGACCGCGGTCGCCTGACGCCTCGCGCGGCCGGCGACGGCCGCGCCAATCCAAGGAGGCGTTTTGATGCTCGAAGGCGATCTCGCCCTCGCGACTGACGCCCGGCTGGAGCCGGGCTGCACTATCCATGTCTGCACCGTCTGCCGGCGCCAGCGCGAGGATCTGCCGGAGGGCTATGACCAGCCCGGCATCGGCCTTGCGGCGGCGCTTTCCGAGCGCATGGCCGGCAGCGGCATCGCCGTCGTCCCGGTCGAGTGCCTGGCCGTCTGCAAGCGGCCCTGCACGATCGCGCTCGCAGCCGACGGCAAATGGACCTATCTGATCGGCGATCTCGACGCCGGTCTTCATCTCGACGAGATCGTCGGCGCGGCTGAAAGCTTCGCGGCCAGCGCCAACGGCATCGTTCCCTGGAAAGAAAGACCCGTCTCGTTCCGCAAGGGCGTGGTCGCGCGCGTGCCTCCGCTGCCGCGCCAAAAAGGATCAGATCAATGAACGCTCCGCAGAATCCTGCTCTCGGCAAGGTGCCTTGCACGATCATCACCGGCTTCCTCGGCGCCGGTAAGACCACCCTCGTCCGCCATCTGCTCGAGAATGCCGGCGGCAAGCGCCTCGCCGTTCTCGTCAACGAGTTCGGCGATCTCGGCTTCGACGGCTCCTTCATCGCCGGCTGCGGCATCGAGGGCTGCACGCAGGAGGACATTGTCGAGCTGCCGAATGGCTGTATCTGCTGCACCGTCGCCGACGACTTCGTCCCGGCGCTGGAAAAGCTGCTGAACCGGGAAAACCCGCCGCAGCACATCCTGATCGAGACCTCGGGCCTCGCTTTGCCCAAGCCGCTGGTCAAGGCCTTCAACTGGCCGGCGATCCGTTCGCGCGTCACCGTCGACGGCGTCATCGCCGTGGTCGACGGACCGGCGGTGGCCGAGGGCCAGTTCGCCGACGATCCCGAGGCACTGAAGGCGCAGGCCGCGCAGGACCAGGCGGTCGACCATGACAACCCGCTGGAGGAGGTGTTCGAGGACCAGATCCTCTGCGCCGACCTGATCCTGCTCAACAAGAGCGATATCCTCGACGCCGCCGGCCGCGAGCGGGTCAAGGCCGAGATCGCCCAGCACCTGCCCAAGGCGATCAAGGTGGTCGAGACGGCCCATGGCAAGGTCGAGCCGGCGCTGATCATCGGGCTCGGCGCCGCGGCCGAGGCCGATCTTTCCGCCCGCCCCTCGCATCACGGCGAGGGCGAGGATCACGACCATGACGATTTCGACAGCGTCGCGCTGCCGTTGCCGCAGGCCGGCTCGCCGGAGGAGCTCGTCGCCCGTGTCGCCAAGGCGGCGGAGGCCGAGGGCGTACTGCGCCTGAAAGGCTTCGCCGGCATCCCCGGCAAGCCGATGCGGCTCGTGGTGCAGGGCGTCGGCCGGCGCGTCGGCCATCATTATGATCGCGCTTGGGGTGCGGACGAGGCGCGCGATGGCCGGCTCGTGGTGATCGGCCTCAAGGGCTTCGACCGCGCCGCCGTGGAAGCAGCGCTCGCCGGCTGATGCGATGCACCTTCTCCCGACCAGCGAGGTGAGGCTCGACGACGGCGAAGACGCCGTCGACCTTGCCCTGCCGCCGGGAGACCTCGTCGTCCTCTCCTTCAGCGACAGCGACCTCTCGGCCCTGGCGGCGGCCGCGCCCGATAGCGGGCTCGACCTGCGTTTGGTCCCGCTCCGGCGCTTCAAGCATCCGCTCTCGATCGACCTGCTGATCGAGAAGACGCTGGCCGGCTCGCGCTTCGTGCTGCTGCGCTGTCTCGGCGGGCTCGATTATCTGCGCTACGGCGTCGAGCAGATCGCCAGCGCCTGCCGGCAGCATGGCGTCGCGCTGGCGGTGCTGCCCGGCGATGACAGGGAAGACGAACGGCTGGCCGGCTATGGCACGGTACCGGCGGAGTTCGCGGCGGAGCTGCTCGGCTATTTCCATGCGGGTGGCGGCGCCGAGAACATGCGGCGGTTGCTCCGGCGGGTGGACGGTTATCTCGCGGCGCTGCCCTCATCCGACCCGGCTGCGCCGGGCCACCTTCTTCCCCGAGGGGAGAAGGATGAACTCACAAAAGGCCCGACAACACTGCAAGCCCCCTTCTCCCCTCGGGGGAGAAGGTCCCGGCAGGGGGATGAGGGCCAGCGCGAGTTCGAACCGATCCCGCTCCCGACCCTCTTCGCCCTTGGCCCGAACGCCGCACCCCTGCCTTGGCGCGAGGCGATCGCATCCCTCTCGGTCAACACCCCGCTCGTCCCGATCCTCGTCTACCGCTCCGGCGTCGCCGCCGGCGACACGGCGATGGTCGAGGCGATCGCGTCAGCTCTCGCCAAGGGCGGCCTCAGCCCCCTGCCGCTCGCCCTGACCAGCCTCAAGGATGAGAGCGTCGCTGCCGAGCTCGCGGCCTTGATCGCCACCCGCAAGCCAGCCCTGATCGTCACCACCACCGCCTTCTCGGCCCGCGACGGCGACGGTTTCGTGCTCGACGCCGCCGATTGCCCGATCCTGCAGGCGGTGCCGGTCGGCAGCGCCCGCGAGGCCTGGGAGGCCTCGCCACGCGGGCTTTCCGCCGCCGACCTCGCGATGCAGGCGGCGCTGCCGGAGTTCGACGGCCGGCTCGGTGCCATGCCCGTCGCCTTCAAGCAGGAGACCACCGACCCGGCGACCGGCCTGACATTGCGGCGGCTGGCACCAGACTCTGAGAGCATCGCCGCACTCGCCGACCTCGCCGCGAACTGGGTCGCTCTCGGCCGCAAGCCGTGTAGCGAACGGCAAGTCGCGCTGGTGATGTCGGACTATCCCGCCCGCGGCGGTCGCGCCGGCTTCGCTGTCGGACTGGATACGCCGGCGAGTGCGCTGGCGATCCGGGAGTTGCTGAATGAGGCCGGATACGAGGTCGAGCCAGCTCCCTCCGACACGGGCGGGGCGGACCTCATGCAGGCCCTCACCGAGGGCCCAGTCGACTTCGCCGTGCCGCTCGCCGCCTATCGCTCTTGGCTCGCGACCATCCCGGCCGCCGCGCGCGAAACCCTGTTCGCCAGCCACAACCAACCCGAAACCGACCCGGCTTGCGTCGACGAAGCCTTCCACTTCCGGCTCGTTCGCTTCGGCAAGCTCGCTATCGCCCTGCAGCCGCCGCGCGACGCCTCGCCCGACCGCAAGGCGCGCTATCACGATCCCGATGCGCCGCCGGGACACGCCTATCTCGCCTTCTATCTCGGCCTGCGCGAGGTCTTGCGCGCCGATGCGCTGATCCATCTCGGCACGCATGGCACGACCGAATGGCTGCCTGGCAAGGCGGTGGCGCTGTCGGCCGTCTGCTGGCCCCGGCTCGCGGTCGGCGCGCTGCCGCTGATCTACCCTTATGTCGTCGACGATCCCGGCGAGGCGGCACCGGCAAAGCGCCGGCTCTCGGCCTTGACGCTCGGCCATCTGCCGCCGCCACTGGCGAGCCACGATACGGCTGGCGAGGCGGCGCTGCTGCGCGATCTCGTCGAGGAGTATTCGCAGGCGCAGGTGCTCGACCCGCGCCGGGCCGAGCTGGTCGCGCGCGAGATCCTCGACCGGGCCGAGCGGACTGGCCTCGCCGCCGCGAGCGGCGTCGCACCCGATCAGGACATGTCGAGCGCGCTCGCAGCGCTCGACGCCCATCTCTGCGATCTCGCCGAGACGGCCTTCCGCGACGGGCTTCATGTCTTTGGCTCGTCCGAGGCCGACCCAGCCTCCGCCGAGAACGAGCGCCGCAACCTGCTGAAGGCGCTCGACGCCGGCTTCGTGCCGCCCGGCCCGGCCGGCGCGCCGCACCGCGGCCGGCCCGACGTGCTGCCGAGCGGGCGCAACCTTTCGA
>NZ_JBFUKM010000020.1:0-63061 GCF_056400825.1 Allobosea sp. P4_H5
GGCGGTCCATTTTGCTCTCGCTCCCGCCACGGTGACGGCGGCCACGGCGCCTGCGCCGCTCGCGATCTGCGCATTCGTCGCCGTCAGTTGCGCTCCTGCCGAGAAGACGAGCGTCCCGCCCTCGATCGCCATCTCGCCGACGCGAGCGGTCGACGCGCCCGACAGCGTCCAGGTGCTCGTACCGCTCTTGTTGAAAACCGAGAAGCCTTGATATTGCGAGCCCAGCTCGCGCAGGTCGAAGCTCGCATTCGTCGCGCCGCCGAGAATGAGCGCCGCATTGCCGCCGCCCACCACCTCGCCGACAAGCGTATAGCCAGCCCGCAGCTCAAGCGAGTTGCCAATGCCAGCAAATGTGATCGCAGCGCCGCGCGTGCCGTAGCGAGTGCCGCCGCCGCTGATGACGCCGCTGTTGATGATCGCGACGTTGCCGCCCGTCGCCACAATTCCAGTACCGGCCCTGCCATCGGCGCCTGCCTGGCCTCGGTCGCGACTGATTGATCCGCGCCACGCACCACCAGCGCCGGCGTCTCCTCCGACGATCCTCGCGCCGGCAGCGTTGATGATCGTGGCGCCCGACTGATCGGCGACGACGCCGCTGCCACCTGAACCGCCCGAGCCGCCATGCGCATGGCGTCGCACGCTGCCGAATGTGGATCGCGATTTGATCCCGTTCTGGCCGCCGTCGCCACCATTCCCACCCGTGATCGAAACACCCGGCGCAGTCGTCAGCGTGGCGCCATTGCGGATGGTGACGCCATTGCCGCCGTCGCCGCCGCGGCCGCCATCGCCTGCCGTCCTGGCGGCCGGCGGGTCGTAGTACTGAGTGCCGACGATCGTGCTGTCCGAACCGCTGTCGTCCAGAGCGTTGCCGTTCGTCTTGCCTGGACCGCTGTCGCCACCATTGCCGCCGCGGCCGCCGTTGCCGCCCTTGATCGCCGATCCTGCTCCGATTGATGCGCTGCCGCGCGACAACGACAGGCCGACGCCGCCTTCACCGCCGCCGCCGCCGTTTCCACCCCAACCGTCCACTCTTTTTGAGGAGGTGCCCTGGCCGCTACCGCCCCTTCCGCCGTCGCCGCCATCGCCGCCGTTTCCGCCCGTCAGCCGATTGTCGCCGAGCAGACTGACCGAGCCGCCATCGACGAGGCTGAGCCCGGCTCCGCCTCCGCCTCCGCCTGCGCCTCCGCCGCCATCGCCGCCATCACCGAGAATCTCGAAAATGAGGAAGGTGGCGACATTCCCATCGCCGCCGTTGCCGCCTTTTCCGCCGGTACCACCATCGCCGCCCTTATTCTGCAGCGAGGCTTCGATCGAATAGGCCGCCGTACCCCGCAGAACCACCGCCGGGCCGCCACCGCCTCCACCGCCACCGCCTCCGCCCTTGCGACCATTGCGGGACGCGACCAGGCGCTCACTGCCATCGTCCCCCGTTTCTCCCGGAGCGCCAGCGCCGCCTGGCGCGGCAGAAAATCCGCTGGGAGGGGATATTGAACCGTCGAACGCCGGCGCGCCGGCCATGCCACCAGTGCCGACCCTTCCGTCGTGCCATCCGCCGCGGCCCCTTCCGCCGCCCTCGCCACCGCCGCCGCCTGTTCCGGTCGATGCGTCGGAGGGCGCGCCGAGGCGGCGATCACCGGAGCCTCCTCTGGCTCCGCCATCGCCGCCGCGCCCCTCGCCCGCCTTCGCTAGGGAAATCGCAAGCGCACAGGACAGCAGCGCAGGCGCAGCAAGCGCCCGCGCACGGATCGTCACCTCAAAGAGCCGATTGCGGCGCGCGAGACCCTGATCTGGAGCCATTGCAGGACACGGTGGCCATTGCAGCAGCGGCGCGAAGCCCTTCGGCCGCACCGCCACAACCTCGTCAGTAGGTCGTGAACTTCCAGTTCAAGCCGGCGCGGGCGATGCTGCCGGTCTCGTTGTGCCGGGCCGTTCCGCCGAGGAAACCTTCGGTCGGGTCGCTGGAGCCGCCGCTGATCGCATAGCTCGTGCGGCCGAGATCGTAATAGAGATACTCCGCCTTCAGCGTGATGTTCTGGGTCAGCGCATATTCGGCGCCGGCACCGATGGTCCAACCCACGCGCGTATCGCTCTTGCCGCCACGCCATGCGCCCGCATAGGCGACATTGTCCACCACGCCTGCCGCGGTGATGCCGGTCTGGTTGGTCAAGCGGCCATAGGCGAGACCACCGGTCGCGTAGATCAGGGTGCGGTCGAAGGCCACGCCGGCGCGCGCCCGCACCGTGCCGAGCCAATCGACGCCGGCTTCCGCCGCAGTGACGATCGTCGTCGAATCGGCGCCATCCCTGAAGCTCGTGGTCTGGTTGGAGCGGCGCTTGACGTTGAGGGACTGGAAGTCGGCCTCGATGCCGAGCACCAGCGCGCCCATCTGATAATTATAGCCGATCTGCCCACCGCCGATGAAGCCGCCGCGGTTGCCCCCAAAGCCCTGCGGCACCAGGCCCGCCGCGTTGAATTCCGCGATGTCGTCCGGCCCCGGATTGTCGCCGAGGCGATAACTGTAACGCGTGCTGTTCTGCGTCCAGGCGTAGCCGGCATTCACGCCGACATAAAAGCCATTCCAGCTGTAGGCCGCCATGGTCGGTGCAACGGGCGCCGGCCTGCGACCCGACAGATCCGCCGCGTCGGCCGTCGCGCTCGCGCCGGCGATCAGGACCCCGGCCAGCAGCATTCTCGTCTTCATGGCTCTACCTTGCTCTCAACGAATGTCGATTGGCGCAGCGATCGTTCGCGCAGCACGAAACTGGCGCGCCTGGCGATGTCACCGACCGAGCGGTCGGCAGCCCCAACGTCGAAAGGATATCCCGGCGGGCGGCCAGCGCGTTAGGCTGCTCGTCTCAGTGCCGATTGTCGGGCCGTCTCACGTCAACTCTGGCCTTTTCGCCGAAAGCGTCTCTTGTTCGGCGGCGTTTCCATTGGCTGGACGCGCCTGATGGGGCTGCGAAAACTGACGCCGATTGGTCCAAATGTGGTCGGATTGCCGACGACTATGGACATCCGGACGTGCGATCTGCCCCCAAAGATCAAGGGACGTGTCGAGATGCGCTTCTGAAGGGAAAGGCGGGATCGAGGTCAGCTTTCTGCATGCGCCTGTCGATCCGTCTTAATCAAATGAAGAGCTCGCACGTGCGCCAGGAATGGACATTGAACGGTTGCCAGGAAGCGGATGTTCAAACGAGAGCGCCGGAGCCGGCTATCTATACCCGCCTTCTCTGAGGCGTGGCCTCTTCATCAGCCCAAGGCGATGGTCGGCTTACTTTGCCGCTGTCGTTCCTATTCTCCCCTCGCTCTGCGCGCTCGGAATCTGCTCCAGCAGGGAGGCGACCGCGCAGGGGATCGGCGCGATCACGGAGGTGGAGAACCGTGCTTCCAGAGCCCCCGCCGCCTCGCCGAGCGGCCCGCCTCCGATGATGACAGCCTCGGCCTCGTCCGCGATGCAGGCCTCAACCATCTCGCCGAGGGCTTCCGTCAACGCCGCCTTGTCATCGGTCAAGGCGGCGGGATCTCCTGTGGTGCAGCGGATCCCGGTCAACAATTCCGCGAGGCCAAGCGCGCTCGCGCGTGCCGCGATCGCATCGACCAATCGCGGCGTCGTGGTGGCGACGCCGAATCGTCGCCCTCCCCGCGAGGCTACCCGCATCGACGCCTCGCAAATGCCGGCGACCGGGATGCCCACCTGCTGCCGCAAGATCTCCAGCCCGGGATCGCCGAAGGCGCCGACGATGATGCCAGCGCAATCGGGGGCATGCCGCAGGCCGATCTCGACGACCTCCTCGGCCGAGGCAAGCAAATCCTCCCCGGTCACGATCATGGCCGGGCTGCGCTTGGCCGTGGCGACTGCCACGGCCAGCGCATCACCAGCTGCCCGCTGCGCGATGGCTTGCATCATCGCGCTGGTCGCCTGCGAGCTGTTCGGATTGATCAGCAGGATATGCCGGGTCACGCCCTCATCGCCTTTGCTGGTTCGGACAGGGGCTCGACCGGCACGACATCAGTCTCAGCAGGCTGGGTGATGTCTTCCATCGAGCGGCCAAAGGTCTCCGGCCCCAGCTGGATGCAGATTACGAAGACTGCATACATCGCTGCGGCGAGCGCGAAGACACCGACCATGCCGTACCTGTCGAACAGCATGCCCGAGATCGTCGGCACGAATGAGCCTGCCGCCGAGCCGGTCGCCAGGATCAGGGCGACGCCGAAGGCGCGGATACGGGTCGGAAACAGCTCGGGTGCATAGATCCAGATCGAGGTGTTGAGCAGCAGCACGAAGAACTGGAAGATCGCACCGAACAGCAGCACCATGTAGATGTTGCTGCCGAGATAGGCGATCGACACGGCTGCGACGCAGGCTAGGGCCGCGCCGACAGTGAGCACGAGCTTGCGCGGCAGGTAATAGCCGAAGGTCGAGGCCGCGATGGCGCCGAGCACGCTGCCGCTCTGGATGATCATGCTGTAGAGCAGGCTGCCCTGCAGCGTGTAGCCCATCGAGACGAAGATCAGCGGCATCAGCGTCAGCACGGAGAGCTGGGCGCCGTAGCTCATCAGGATGGCGATCGCGACGGGAATGGTCCGGCCGATGAAGGGCTGGCGGAACAATTCGCGCCAATCGGCCTTGGTCGGGGCGGGCATCTGCGCCAGATCGACGGCCAGGAAGGGTTGCACGACGAGATTGCGCGGCCGCAGGCTGCCCGAAGCCAGGATCGACAGGACCTTGTTGGCCTCGTCGAAGCGGTTGCGGGAGGCCAGGAAGCGCGGCGTCTCGGGCACGTAGCGCCGGTAGAACACCGCCAGCAGCGCCGGTAGCGCGAGGGCGGCGAAGAGCCAGCGCCAGCTGTTCTCGCCAGGAAACAGGGTGAAGATCAGCAGGCCGAAGGCCGGGGCCAGGAAATTGCCGAAGCCGCCGGCGCCGACATTGACGAGGCCCGCCGCAGTGCCCCGGAACTTGGAGGAGCAGAATTCCGACAGCATCGTCACGGCGGTGGAAATTTCGCCGCCGACGCCGAAGCCGACGATGGCGCGCGCAATGCAGAGCGTGAAGAAGTCCGGGGCCAGGGCGCAGGCGCCGGAGCCGATCGAGAACAGCAGCAGGTTCGTGGTCAGCATCACACGACGGCCGTAGCGATCGCCGAGGATGCCCGACATCAGCCGGCCGATGGCGGCGCTGGCGAAGGTGATGGTGTTGAGGAAGCCGATATCGGCACCCGTCAGGCCCCAATGCTGCCGCAGCAGCGGGCCGGCGACGCCGATGGTGTTCTGCTCGAAGCTGTCGAACAGGCAGCCGATCAGCACGAGCGCCAGGATCTGCTTGTGAGCCCCCGTCACACCGATCTTGTTGAGGGCGGAATCCAATTGCCTGCTCATCGGCGTCGATGCGCCCGATGGCTGCGAGATCTCCATTGCCATGATCGTTCCCCTGATTGTTCGTGGTTGTCCGCGCAATGCCTCCTGCTGCTCTTTGGCTGGTGCGAGGCTGCGCCGTCTGCTGGTGCCCTGGAAGCGGCCTTCTCCTTCCACCTCGTTCCAGGAGGGGCTCATCTCCTTCGAGCCGCTACTGGAACTATTAGATCATATTATTATGTCTGAAACTACAGTTTCAGAAAGGGCCATAAATGCGCCATCGCCACCGCTTCTTGCGGCAGGGCTGCCAAGCTGTTCACGATGGCCGAAAACGATCCGGCCGCGGCAGCCCGGAGGATGTCAGAGTTCGTCGAGCGCGTCGTTCAGCGTCTCGATGTGGCGCAAGCGCGTGCGGCCCTTGGCCCCGGCGATCTCGATGCAGCGCATGATCAGCAGGTGGCAGAGCGCCATCACCGCCGTGTGGTTGAACAACGGGCCGGGTGCCAGGGTCTGGCAGCGGAAATGCCATTGGCTGCGCGTCTCGTAGTCGGCGTTCTCGTCGGTGACGAAGAGGAGCCGAGCGCCTGATCTGGCGATCTGGTCGAGCAGCATGTCGGTCTGGGAGACGCGCCGGCGCAATCCAAAGAAGATCACGACGTCGTCCGCGGAGAGGCTGACCAGATGCTCGCCGAAGGTCTGGCCGCCGCCGGGAATGGCGACGATGTTCTCGATGACCTGGGTCAGCTGCCATTGCAGATAGGTCGAGAAGGCGACGCTCGCCCGGAAGCCGATCACCCAGACCTTCCGCGCCGCGAGGATCGCCTCGGCAGCGGCGCCGATCTGGGTCTCGCCGATCGTACGGAAGGTTTCCTCGATATTGGCGATGCCCTGGGCAAGATTGGCGGCGATCGATTGCTCGCCGGTCGTATCGGCCGTGGTGAGGAACAGGCGGGAGCCGCTCTGCCGGTCGAGCCTGGCGTGCCGGCGAGCCTCCTCGTAGCTCTCATAGCCCAGCCGCTGGATGAAGCGGGAGACCGTCGCTTTCGAGACATGGGCCAGCGCCGCCAATTCCTGCGCCGAATAGGTCGCGACCTCGCCGGGAAAGTCGCAAATGAAATCGCCGAGACGCCGCTCGGCCGGAGAGAGATCGGGCAGGATGCTGCGGACGCGGCTCAGAAACGACGTTTCCTTGGAGTGCATTACCGGGACCGCGGGATTGGAGGTAACGCAACCTCTTCCGTCATGGCCCGCTTTGCAAGCTGCTTCCCGGCATCGGTTCGCGCGGACGCCGTGCATCCGCACGAGCTTGCGAACCAAAAGGATTCATTTGGTAGACTTGACGCTGTCAGCGCCTGAACACCCTTCCGGTCCAAGGTGGCTCGCCCCGATGCCGTTGACGAAGAGTCCGATCGTCTCGCGGGCGATGTGGTCGACCGAGAGCGGCCCGGCGGGATCGTGCCAGCGGGCGATCCAGCTCAATGCGCCCGCCGCGGCGAAGGCGAGCAGCTTGGGGTCGCAGGCGCGAATCGAGCCGTCGGCAATGCCGGCCTCGATCAGGCCGCGGAAGCGCTTGTCGATCTTGCCCTTGAGCGCGCGCAAGTCCTTGCGCGTCTCGGCCGGCAGCGGATCCTCGCCGACCAGGATCAGGCAGCGCCCGAAATCCTCGGTGACGATATGGGCGTATTCGGTCCAGAGCACCATCAGCCGCTCGAGGCCGCTGCCGCCGCTGCGCCTGGCCTCGGCCGAGGCGGCGGCGGCATCGAGCCGTTCAAGCCCGATGCGCACGCATTCGAACAGGATCTCGTCCTTGCTGCGGACGTAGTGGTAGATCGTCGGCTTGGTGACGTTCAGCCGCTCGGCGACGTCGTCGAGCGAGGTGCGGTGGAAGCCCCGCTCGGCAAAGGCCTGCGCCGCGACGCGCAGCACGGCCTCACGCTTGAGCGCGCGCTCGTGCTCGCGCTGCGCCGGCGTCTTCCAGAGGGCTGTCGCCATGGTCGGCTCAGGCCCGTTCGATCGCGAGCGCGATGCCCTGGCCACCGCCGATGCACATGGTCACCAGCCCGTAGCGGCCACCGGTGCGCTTCAGCTCATAGGCCGCCTTCAGCGTGATGATCGCGCCGGTCGCGCCGACCGGATGGCCAAGCGCGATGGCGCCGCCATTCGGGTTGACCTTGGCCGGATCGAAGCCGAGTTCCTTGGCGACCGCACAGGCCTGGGCTGCGAAGGCCTCGTTCGACTCGATCACGTCGAAATCGCCGAGCGAGAGCCCGGTGCGCTTGAGCAGCGCCTGCACCGCCGGCACCGGGCCTATCCCCATCACGCCCGGCTCGACGCCGGCATGGGCGTAGCCGACGATGCGTGCCAGCACCGGCTTGCCCTCGCGACCGGCCCGGCCTTCCTCCATCAGCACCACAGCGGCGGCGCCGTCATTGATGCCCGAGGCGTTGCCCGGCGTGACAGTGCCGTCCTTCTTGAAGGTCGGGCGCAGGCCCTTCAGCGTCTCCGCCGTCGTGCCGGGCTTGGGATGCTCGTCGGTGTCGAAGCTGATCGTGTCGCGGCCCTTGCGAACCTCGACCGGAAGAATCTGCTCCTTGAAGCGGCCGGCGGCGATGGCCTCGGCGGCGCGGCGCTGGCTCTCGGCAGCGAAGGCGTCCTGCGCCTCGCGGTCGATGCCGTAGCGCTCGGCGACGTTCTCGGCGGTGATGCCCATGATGCCGTTGCCGAACGGGTCGGTCAGGATGCCGGTCAGATGGTCCGAGGCGACGGTGTCGCCCATGCGCTGGCCGAAGCGGGCGGTCGAGAGCAGATGCGGCGCGCGGCTCATCGTCTCCGCACCACCGGCGACGGCGGTATCGCAATCGCCGAGCATGATCGACTGGGCGGCCGAGACGATCGCCTGCACGCCGGAGCCGCAGAGCCGATTCAGCGTCAGCGCCGGGACCTCGACCGGGATGCCGGCCTCGATTGCGGCGATGCGGGCGAGATAGGCATCCTTCGACTCGGTCAGGATGACGTTGCCGAACACGACATGGCCGACCTCTGAGGCCGGCAGCTCGGCCCGGCGCAGCGCCTCGGCGACACAAGCTGCGCCGAGCGCGGTCGGCGCATGGCCGGAGAGCGCTCCGCCGAAGGTTCCGATCGCGGTGCGTACGCCCGCGGTGATGACGACATGTCGGCTCATGATAATTCTCCTCAGACGGGTTCGGCTTGCCGCTCGGGCTTGTACAGGGCTTCGATCTCGGCGGCGTATTTCTTCGCGATGCTCGCTCGCCGCACCTTCATCGTCGCGGTGACCTCGTCATCGTCATGGTCGAGTTCCTTGACGAGAAGGTGGAAGCGCTTGAGCTGCGCCACCGGCGCGAGCTGGCTGTTCGCCTGCTCGATCTCGCTGGCGACGAGCTCGCGCACCCGCTCATGCTCGGCGAGGCTGCGGAAATGGGTGAAGGCGATACGGTTTTCCTCAGCCCATTTGCCGACGGTCTCGCCGTCGATCTGGATGAGGGCGGAGGGGTAGCGTCGGCCGTCGGCGACGACGATGCACTCCTTGATGAAGGCGCTGCCCTTCACCGTGTTCTCGATCTCGGACGGGCTGAGATTCTTGCCGCCGGCGGTGATCATGATGTCCTTCAGACGATCGACGATCCGGACCTGGCCACGCTCGATCACAGCGACGTCGCCCGTATGGAGCCAGCCCTCGCGCAGCACGCCTTGCGTCGCCTCGGGGCTGCGGAAATAGCCCTCGAAGACGATGTCGCCGCGCACCAGCAATTCGCCCTGATCGCCGAGACGGGCTTCGGCGCCCGCGACCGCTTCGCCGACCGAGCCTGGCAACAGATGGTCGAGGCGCTGGCCGGTCGCCATGCCGGAGGTCTCGGTCAGCCCATAGACCTCGACCAGCGGCACGCCGAGGGTGCGGAAGAACTGCACGATGCGCGGCGGGATCGGCGCCGCGCCGGTCAGCGCGACCTTCGCCTTGCGCAAGCCGATGAAGTTCTGCAGCGCCCGGAAGATGACGAGGTGGTAGAAGCCCGCGAGCGCTTTCTCGCGCAGGCTGCGCGCCGCCCTGGGCTTGGTTGCGAAGGGCTCGCAGGCGGCAAGGCCAGCCTCGAACAGTCGCCGGCGCC
Source organism: Allobosea sp. P4_H5 (assembly GCF_056400825.1). NCBI lineage: Bacteria > Pseudomonadati > Pseudomonadota > Alphaproteobacteria > Hyphomicrobiales > Alloboseaceae > Allobosea > Allobosea sp. P4_H5. The sequence goes on from NZ_JBFUKM010000020.1 coordinate 9,477, forward strand.
AGCCGCCGGCCTCCATCAGCTTGATGTGGATCGCGGCATGCAGCTTCTCCCAGATCCGCGGCACCCCGAGGAAGAGAGTCGGCGCGACCTCGCGCAGATCTTCCTGCACGGTGCGGATCGACTCGCCGAAGGAGACGCAGGCGCCGGCATAGATCGGCGCCATCGTGCTCAGCATCTGCTCGGCGACATGGCAGAGCGGCAGATAGGACAGATTGGTCGTGGTGGCGTCATAGCCGAGCCGCTCGACGACGCCGGCGGCCTGGGCGCGCATGTTGCGATAGCTCAGCATCGCGCCCTTGGGCTTGCCGGTCGAGCCGGAGGTGTAGACCATCAGGCCGATATCGGCCTGCGTCTGAGCGGCGAGGCAGGCTTCGACCAGTCCGCGATGCCCGGTCTCGTGCTGCGCGCCCAAGCGCAGCACCTCGGCGAAGGCGACGACCAGCTCCGAGGCGTAATTGCGCAGCCCCTTGGGGTCGATCACCACGATGCGCTTCAGCTGCGGCAGTTCCTCCAGCCGCTCCAGCACCTTGTCGGTCTGCTCCTGGTCCTCGCAGACCACGATCTCGATCTCGGCATGGCCCAGCACATAGGCGACCTCATTGGCCGGGCTGGTCGCATAGACGCCGATCGCGACCGCACTGACCATACCGGCGCCGAGCTGGGCGACGACCCATTCGGCGCGGTTCTCAGAGAGGATGCCGACATGACCGCCCTGCCCCAGACCGAGCGCGCGCAGGCCAAGGCCGAAATGGCGGGCGCGGCGATCGTAGTCAGCCCAGCTGATCGGCAGCCAGATGCCGAAATCCTTCTGCCTGATCGCGATACGCTCCGGCATCGTCCGCGCATTCTCGCGCAGCATCTGCGGCAGAGTGAGGTTCGGAAGCTCGCGCATCGCCGCCATCCCTACGAGAGCCAGCGCTTGCGGCGCTTGTAGTGCTTGATATCGCGATAGCTGCGCTCAGATCCCGCGCCGCCGAGGCCGAGATAGAATTCGCGCACGTCCTGGTCGCGCATCAGCTTCTCGACCGGTCCGTCGATCACGACCTTGCCCATTTCGAGGATGTAGCCGTAGCTCGCCACGGCGAAGGCGACTGCGGCGTTCTGCTCGACCAGCAGCATCGAGACTTTCTGCTCGGCGTTGATGCGGGCGATGATCGCGAAAATCTCCTCGACCAGCTTGGGCGCGAGGCCGAGCGAGGGCTCGTCGAGCAGGATCAGCGAGGGCCTGGCGATCAGCGCCCGCCCGATCGCCAGCATCTGCTGCTCGCCGCCGGAGAGATAACCTGCCAGCCCCTTCCGGCGTTCGTGCAGGCGGGGGAAGTAGCTGTAGACGAGGTCGAAATCGGCTGCGGGCAGCTTGCGCCCGGTCAGGGCGAAGGTCGCGGCGGTGAGGTTCTCCTCAACCGTCAGGTCCTCGAAGATCCGCCGCCCCTCCATGACGTGGAAGAGGCCGCGCCGGACCAGCCCGTGCGGGGTTAGGCTCGCGATATCGTCACCGCGGAAGCGGAGGGCGCCGGCGGTGACGTCGCCATCCTCGAGCGAGAGCAGATTCGACACCGCCTTCAGCAGAGTCGACTTGCCGGCGCCGTTCGAGCCGAGAAGGGCGACGATCTCGCCCTCCGGCACTTGCAGCGACAGCCCGCGCAGCACCTGCACGGTCTGGTTATAGACCACCTCGACATTGTTGACGTCGAGCACCGCGGGACCGGCCATGACCTCTAGCCCTTCATCCGGCAGTTGCCGTCACAGCTTGATCCAGTCGGAGGCCGGCTGCATCTGCTTGGCCTTGGCGTCGAAGCGATAGATGCGCCCGACCGGCACGGAATTGCCGGGGATCGAGATCGGCACGCCGAACAGGCCGCCGGTGTCGAAATCCTTGATGCTGTTGAGCCCGGCCTTGAGGTTGACGCCGGTCAGCTCCTTGCCGGCATCGAGCGTGCGCTTCACCGCCTCGGCCATCAGCATGGCGGTGACGAAGCCCTGCAGATAGCCGGTCGACTGGTATTCCGGGCGCATCTGCCGGATCTTCTCCAGCATCGGCGAAGAACCGTCCTTGTCGTAATAGTAGCGGTACGGCATCACACCCATGAAGCCTTCGGCCGCGTCGCCCATGCGCTGCACGGTCGAGTTGTCCATGGTCCAGAACGTGCCCATGAACTGGCTCTTCATGCCCATCTGCTTCGCCTGCGCGACGAATTCCGGGATCGGCGCCAGCACATAGCCGTGGAAGATCGTGAAGTCGGGATTGGCGCGGCGCAGCTTCAGCACCTCGGTCGAGACGTCGACGCTGCCGGGCGGCGTCACGATCTTCTCGACGACGTTGAGCTTCAGATCCTTGGCGACCGCCTCGCTCGGCACGATCGGATCGCGCCCGAACTCGCTGTCGGAATAGACGAAGGCGACGCGCGCGCCCGGCTTCTCCTTGGCGATGTAGCGCAGCAGGATGCCGAACATCTCGGTGTAGTCCGGCCCGGCCATGAACTGCAGCGGGAACTTCTTGGGATCGTTGAGCTCGGTCGCGAAGGAGGCACCGGCCATGATCATGCTGCCGCGGCGCTCGAGCTCGGGATTGATCGTCTTGGAGAAGCCGGTCGAGTCGCCGTAATAGAGCGAGACCTTCTCCTGGCTGGTGATCTTGTTGAAGGCCGCAACCGAGGCGTCGACCTTGTAGGCGGTGTCCTCGGCGACATACTTGATCTTGCGGCCCTTGATGCCGCCGCCATCGTTCAGGATCTTCAGATAGTCCTGGATGCCGGCATGGATGCCGACCCCGGCGAAGGCGAAGACACCGGTCAGCGGGATCGAGCCGCCGAGCACGATGTCGCCGCCTTCCTGTGCCGTGAGCGGCCTGACGCCGAGCGCCAGTCCGGCGAGCGCCGCCGTGCCGGCCAGAAGCTGGCGCCTGTCGAGTGTCGTATTCGTCATCTCATCCTCCCTAGGGTTGGCTGCTCTTGACGGCAGCCGTTTCAGCGAAGTGCTCAGGTCCTGAACGGCCAGAGATGGAAGAAGCGCCGCAACCGCCGCCAGATCTCGGCGAGGCCGCGCGGCTCGAAGATCAGGAAGCCGACGATCAGCCCGCCGAAGACGATGGTCCGCACCGGCGCCAGCGCGGCGAGCGCGTCCGGGTAGACCGGCGTCGCCCAGTTCGCGACGAACTTCAAAAGCTCCGGCACCAGCGTCATGAAGACGGCGCCGAGGATGCCGCCGAGGATCGTGCCCATGCCGCCGACGATGATCGCCGCGAGATAGAAGATCGAATTGACCAGCGGGAAGCTTTCGGGCGTGACCACGCGGAAGAAATAGGCCCAGAGCCCGCCGGCGAGGCCGGCATAGAAGGACGAGATCGCAAAGCTGGTCAGCTTGTAGCGCAGCAGCGGAATGCCGAGCACCTCGGCCGAGATGTCGCGGTCGCGGATCGCGATGAAAGCGCGCCCGATCCTGGTGCGCAGCAGGTTGGCCGCACCGAGCACCATCAGGCAGGTCACCGGCATGATCAGCCAGTAGAGCGAGAAGGGCTGGTCGAGGGTGAGGCCGAACAGGCGTGCCGGCGGCATCGACAGGCCGCGCGACTCGCCGGTCAAGCTCCAGTGCGCGAACAGGAAATGCAGGATGACCGAGGCCGCGATGGTCGCAATGGCGAGATAGAGCCCTTTCACCTTGAGGCTGGGAATGCCGACGAGGATGCCGATCATCGCGGCGAGGCCGGCACCGACCAGGAGGTTGATGAAGAATGGCGTGCCGAGCCGGATCTCCAGCACGGCGACCGTATAGGCGCCGACGCTCATGAAAGCGGCCTGGCCGAGGCTGACGAGGCCGGTATAGCCGGTGAGCAGGTTGAGGCCCGTCGCGCTCGCGACATTGATCGCACAGAGGCCGGCGAGGAAGAGCCAATAGGGGCTGGCGACGAAGGGAAAGGCGATCGCGCAAAGCGCAAGCAGTCCCAGCAGCAGGCGTTGCGTCGGCGTGTCGAACAGCGCCTCGTCGGCGGCGTAGCTGGTCTTGAGCGTGCCGATCCGCATGGCGCTACAGCCTCTCGATCTCGTGGGTGCCGAACAGCCCGTAAGGACGGACCATCAGCAGCACGAGCAGCAGCGCGAAGGTGACGACGAGCTTGAATTCGCCGCCGAGGAAGGCGCCGGCAAGCGCCTCGACCAGCCCGATCAAAAGGCCGCCGACCAGCGCGCCGGCAATCGAGTCGAGCCCGCCGATGATCACCACGACGAGGACGGAGAGGCCGAACACGCCCATGGTCGGCGATATCCCGCCGATCGCGCCGATCAGCACGCCGGCGCCGGCCGCGGTGGCGCAGGCGAGTATCCAGGCCACTGAGAAGACGCGGGGAACGTCGATGCCGACCGAATAGGCCGCGCCCTGGTCGGCTGCGGTCGCCTTCAGCGCGACGCCGCCGCGCGAGAAGCGAAACAGAGCGAGGAAGAGTCCGATCACCACGGCGGCCGCGACGAAGCCAATCGCGACCTTTGGCGCGAGATAGGCCTCGCCGATGAAGACCGGCGCCGACGGCATGAATTCGGGCAGGCGCAGCGGATCGGCGCCCCAGCCCAACTGCACGACACCGGCCAGGATCGAGCCGAGGCCGATCGTGACCATGAACACCGAGATCGGGCTCTCGCCCAGCATCGGCCGGATCAAGGCGCGCTCGACCAGCCAGCCGAGCGCGCCGCCGGCCGCAATCGCAAGCGGCAGCGCGAGCCAGGGCGAGAGGCCAAGCCCGGCCGCGAAGCCGAGGAAGGCATAGCCGCCGAGCATCAGGATCTCGCCGATCGCGAGGTTCACGACGCGCGTGGCCTTGTAGATCAGCACGAAGGCGACGCCGGTCAGCGCGTAGAGCGCGCCGGCGCCAAGGCCAGCCAATGTCACTTCGGCAAGGAAGAGCGCATCCATCACGCCGCCTCCGCCTTGATCCGGCGCGCGATCGCGCCGACATCGCCCGAGCCGAGATAGGCGGCGATCACCGCTTCGTTGCCCTGGACCTCGCGCGGCGTGCCGCTTGCGATGACCTGGCCGAAATTCAGCACCACGACATGGTCGGAGATGTCCATCACCATGCCCATGTCGTGCTCGACCATCAGGATGGTGACGCCCCACTCCTCCTTCACGTCGAGGATGAAGCGGGCCATGTCCTCGGTCTCCTCGCGGTTCATCCCGGCGACCGGCTCGTCGAGCATCAGGATACGCGGGCGCATGGCGAGCGCCCGCGCCAGCTCGACGCGCTTCTGCAGACCGTAGGAGAGCGTGCCGACCGAGGCATTGCGGATGTGCTGGATCTCGAGGAAGTCGATGATGCGCTCCTCGATCTCGGCGCGCAGCTCCAGCTCCTCCTTCCGGGCCCGGCCCCAATAGAACAGCGCGTCGAGCACGCCGGTGCGCATATGGGCGTGACGGCCGAGCTTGATGTTGTCGAGCACGGTCATGCCGCGGAACAGCGCGATGTTCTGGAAGGTGCGAGCGAGCCCGCGCGCGGCGCGCTGCGGCGCGCGCACGCCCTCCAGGCTCTCACCAGCGAAGCGGATGCTGCCGGCCTGCGGCCGGTAGAAGCCCGAGATCGTGTTGAACAGCGAGGTCTTGCCGGCGCCGTTCGGGCCGATCACGGCGGTGATCGCGCTTTCCGGCACCTTGAACGAGACGTCGCTGAGCGCACGCACCCCGCCGAAGGCGAGCGAGATGCCCGAGACCTCCAGAATGGGCGAAGCCGTCATCTCAGCGCCCCTCGAACTGCGGCGGCCGCTTGGCCAGGAAGGCCTGCGCGCCCTCCCTGAAGTCTGCCGTGCGCGTACCGGCGAGGAAAGCCTCGCGTTCGAGATCGAGCTGGGCGGAGAGGTCGTTGCCGAGCGAGCGGCCGACGAGATGCTTGATCCGGGCATAGGCCACCGTCGGTCCCTGCGCGAGCCGGCGCGCCATCGCCAGCGCCTCGCTCTCCAGATCGGCAGCGGGGACGACCCGGTTGACCAGCCCGAGCGCCTGCGCGCCGGCGGCATCGACCGGCTCGGCCAGCAAGGCGAGTTCGAGCGCCTTGCGCTCGCCGACGAGGCGCGGCAGCCGATAGGTCGCCGAGCCATCCGGGGAGGCGCCGATGCGCGAATAGGCCATGGTGAAGACGGCATCGTCAGCCGCAATGCAGAGGTTGCAGGCCATGGCGAGGCTGAAACCGGCCCCGGCCACCGGGCCTTGCACGGCGGCGAGAGTCGGCAGTTTCAACGTGTCGAGCGCACGCAAGGCGGCATGAAACGGGTCGATGATCGCCTCGACCGCCGCGGCCGGGTCTTCCCCCGCGAAGCTGGCGACATCGCCGCCGGCGCAGAAGGCTCTCCCCTCGCCGCGCAGCAGCAGGGCTCGTGCCGTGCCATCCTGCTCGATCCGTGTAACGGCATCCGCAAGGCTGCGGGCCATCTGCGCGTCGATCGCGTTGAGTACGCGCGGACGATTGAGCGTGATGACGGCGACGGCCTGCTCGATCGTGAGCAGCACCGGGCTTCCGGCCTGGTCCATGACGTTCCCCTTGAGTCCGCAGTCGTTTGCCGCCGCGGTATCTCCAGCTCTACTCGATATTCCTGAGCTTACTCATGAGTAAGGCGAAAGCTGACGGCGTGCGCTATGCGCAATTGCGCACGGCCGGGATTGTCGAAACGGAACAGACCTGATCGCACCGGGTGATTGCGACGACCCACAGAGTGAAAAAAGGCCGATCTCGCCCCGAAGGCGTGGCCCGGCGTGGCCATCGCTCCGCCGAAGCCCGAACGCCTCCCTCGAGTGGAGGCGACGTCAAGGCATGTCGATCCTGGCCTCCTTCACATTTTGTCACGTCCTGGGCCCGCAACAGCAGCCTGATCGATCATCAGGCTGATCGCTGCGGTCCAGGAGAAGTGGCTGCCACCCAGCCCTTCGCCGGAGGTCGGGTCGAAATATTCGGCGATACCGCCATCCCGCATCAGGGTCTGTGTCGCCAGGTGGATCCGGCTGGCGAGAGCCGCATGCCCATAGCGCTCGAAGCCCTCGGCGATCATGAAGTTCACCACCGCCCAGATCGGGCCGCGCCAGTACCGCTTCGGCTCGAAGCGGGGATCGCGCGGCGAGGTGCTCGGAACCGGATAGGGTACCCTGGCAAGCCAATCTTCCAGCTCGCCGGCAAGGGCGGCTGCCTGCCCGGCCGAGGGGATGCCGGCGAACAATGGCAGCAGGCCGGCCGAGGTCGAGGCGTCGACCGTGGTGCCCGTGCAGAGATCACGCGCCTGGTAGATGCGCCGGCCCTCGCTCCAGAGCCGGGCGAAGGCCGCGGCCCGGCGCGCCATCCGCGCCTCGATCCTGCTGCGCTCCGCTTCGGTGCCGAACTGCGCGGCCAGGGCCAGCAGATCCTCTTCCGCCTTGTGCAGGATCGCATTCGTCGCGACATCGACGAGCTTGAAGGGCGAGGCCCGCCACATCGCCGCGGGCTCCCAGCCGAGCCCGGCATAGAGATCGACCAGGGCAATGAAGCGGCGATAGTCCTCGTCGCGCGGGCGCATATCGGCGCCGATATGGGAGGTGTCGCGGCGCCGGATCGGCGTCGTAGGGGTGATCGTCAGGCGCGCCATCGCCTCGTCCCAGGCCGGGCTGTTGTCCATGCCCGATTCCCAGGGATGCAGGATGGCGACGAGGCCGGTCCCGTCCGGATCGCGGGCCTTCTCCCACCAGTCATGCGAGGCAAGCGCGCAGCGATAGAGCCGGGCGGCTCGTGCCTGCGCGTCAGGGGCCCGTGCGATCTCGAAGACGCGGCGCAGCGCCGTGGCGAAGACCGGCGGCTGGGTGATGCCCGAGGTCGGGATGGCATGGCGGGTGCGCCAGACGTCCGGTCCAGGGAAATAGTCGTCGCTCGGCGCGTGGAAGACGATATGCGGCACCATGCCGTCATCCCATTGGCCCTCGACCAGCCGCTCCAGCTCGCGCCAGGCGCGCTCCTTGTCGAAGGTTGCCCAGCCCATCGCGACGAAGGCCGAATCCCAATTCCACTGGAACGGATAGAGCCGGTCGGTCGGAACCGTGTAGCCGCCGCGGTCATTGGCGCGCAGGATGGCGCGGGCCGCCTCGATGTCGATCGTCGTCATGCCCTAGTCCATCATTGCGTCGGAAGCGCCCGGCCGGAGGCCGGGTCCATCCAGACCAGTCGCTTCGGGTCCGGCTTGAGGCCGATGCGGGTGCCCGGCTTGTGGCCGCTGCCAGCGGGGGCGGCGACGCGCAGCAGGGTCGCGCCGCTACGGCCGGTGACGAGGTCATGCGCGCCGAGGGGCTCGACCACCGCGATGTCGAAGGGCAGGCCCTCGCCGGCGGCGACCGGCATCAAGTCCTCGGCCCGGACGCCCATCAGCAAATCGCCGGAAGCCTTCGGCGCCGGCAGGTGCGCACCTGCCAGCTCTAGCCGTGAATCCTCGACTGAGACCGGCAGGAAGTTCATCGGCGGGCTGCCGACGAAGCCGCCGACGAAGGTCGTCGCCGGGCGCTCATAGACCTCGGTCGGCCGGTCGATCTGCTCGATGCGCCCGCCATGCATCACGGCGATCCGGTCCGCGAGGCCCATCGCCTCGGTCTGGTCGTGGGTGACGTAGATCGTGGTGGTCCTGGCCTCGCGCAGCACCGCCTTAAGCTCGGCGCGCATTTCGAGCCGCAGCAGCGCATCGAGATTGGAGAGCGGCTCGTCCATCAGCAGCACCGGCGGCTCGACCGCAAGCGCGCGGGCGACCGCGACGCGCTGGCGTTGCCCACCCGAGAGCTTGGCCGGATAGCGGTCGAGATAAGGCGTGATGTGCAGGAGTTCGGCCGCCTTGCCGACCTGCGCCTTGATACGCGCTTCGTCGGCACCCTGCATGCGCAGGCCGAAGCCGACATTCTCGTAGACGCTCATATGGGGAAACACGGCGTAGTTCTGGAAAACCATGGCAAGCCCGCGCCGGCGCGTCGGAATCTGCGTCAGGTCACGCCCGCCGATGACGATGCGCCCGCTGGTCGCGCTCTCCAGCCCGGCGATGATCCGCAGCAGCGTGGTCTTGCCGCAGCCGGACGGGCCGAGCAGCGCGACGAACTCGCCATCGGCGACGGAAAGGTCGATCTGCTCCAGCGCTCGCGTCGCGCCGAAGGATTTGGCGATGCCGTCGATGGTGATCTCGGCCATGGTTCCCCGTCAGCGGTTGGCGATGCCCCACATCGCGAACAGGTATTTCCGGACCGCGAAGATGAAGGCGAGCGAGGGCAGGATCAGCAGGAAGCCGCCGGCGAAGCGGAAATGCAGCGGCGATTCCGCCAGCACCGTCAGCAGATAGGCGGTGAGGGTGCGGTTCTTCACCGAGAGCACCGAGGCGGCGAAGACCTCGTTCCAGGAAATGACGAAGGCGAAGATCGCCGCTGCGGCGATGCCGGGCAGAGCCAATGGCAGCACCACCTTGCGGAAGGCCTGCCAGCGGCTGCAGCCGAAGACCCAGGCCGCCTCTTCCAGCTCGCGCGGGATCGCCTGGAACAGGCTCGCCGAGACCAGTGCCGCGAAGGGCAATGCCAGCGCCGTGTGCACGAGACCGACGCCGAAGGCGGTATCGTAGAGCCCGATGCGGATGAAGGCGACCGTCAACGGCAGCGCCAGGATGGCGAGCGGAAAGGCGCGGGTCAGCAGGATCAGCAGACGATAGGCGTTCTGGCCGCGGAAGGAGAAGCGCGCCAGCGCATAGCCGGCGGGCGCGCCGAGACCGATCGAGAGGGCCATGCAGGTCAGCGCCGCGATGATGCTGTTGACCATCGCCGGCCAGACGCCCTCGACGGCGAGGAAGGTCTGCAAGGCGGCAAGCGAGGCATCGCCCGGCCACAGCGATTTCGGCCAGCGGAAGACGCCGCTGCGTCCGCCGACGGCGCCGAGCGTGATCAGCCAGATCGGCACCAGCACCCAGGCGCAGAGCGCGACGACGCCGGTCCAGAAGACGGTGCGCTTCAGCCCGCTCATGGCTGCTGCTCCGCCGGGACGCGCAGCACCCGCAGGTAGATCGCGGTCGCGGCGAGCGAAATCAACACGATCAGCATCGCATAGGCGGCCGCGACGCCGGTGTTCTGGTTGGCGTTCTGCCAAGTGTACGCTTCGCCGACCAGCACCGGGAAATTGGTGCCGCCAATGGCGTAGACCACCGCGAACACCTCGAAGGCGAGCACGGTGCGCAGGATCAGAGCCGTCTGGATGCTGGGCTTGAGCAGCGGCAGGGTTATCAGGCGGAAGATCGTCCAGGGCCTGGCGCCGAAGACCTCGGCCGCCTCGCGATATTCCTTCGGGATGAGCTGCAGGCCGGCGACCAGGATGACCAGCACGATCGCGGTGGCGCGCCAGATCTCGGCGAGGACGACGCCGAGGAAGAGCGTTCCCGGCGTCTCATAGGTCAGCCAGGCGGTCGGTCCGTCGACCAGCCCGAGCCCGTAGAGCGCGCTATTGAGATAGCCGCGATCCTGCAGGATCGCGAGCCAGACCAGGCCGGCGGCGAGATCGGAGACGCCGAGCGGGATCGTCCAGACCCAGAGCACGAGATCGCGCCCGCGACCGATCTTCTCGATCATCACGCTCAGCCCGAGGGCGAGCGCGAGCTGGATCGGCACCACCACGAGGACAAGGAGGAAGGTGTTGCGCAGGGCCGGACCGAAGTTCAGGTCCGAGACCATGCGCCGGTAGTTGCCGAGCGAGGCCACCCCGCCTTCGCTGAAGGACAGCGCGATCGTCTGCACCAGGGGCAGCAGGAAGATCGCCGCCAGGAAGACCAGGGACGGCGCCAGCAGCAGATAAGGAAGGGCTCGCGACTGCGCTCGCTTCATGGCGGTCCCGGCGGCGGGTGGTAGAATGGGAAAAGCGGGCGGCCCGAAGGCCGCCCAGGAGGGAGGAAGCGTTGGGTCAGTTGACCGGGCAGGCGCCTTCGCTCGGCTTGTCGGGCGCCCAGCACGGTGCCTTTGTCGTCTCCATCAGGCCCTTGAGCACGACGGCCTGCGCATCGAGCACCGCGCGCGGGTTCTCGCCGCGCAGCACGATGCGCTGGAAGCTGTCGGAGAAGACCTTGTTGAACTCGCCGCCCTTGTCGCCGAGCCCGATCGGCAGCAGCGCCGGCAGCGCGTCCTTCGCCCCTTGCGTCTTGGCGACGCCCTCGGCGATCAGCTTGATGCCCGGCGAGAGATCGGCGGGCAGCTCGGCCTTCACCACTGGGAAGAAGCCGACCTCGGCCGCGGTCTTCACCTGCACGTCAGACTTGGTCAGGTGCTCGATCACCGCGGCGGCGCCGGCGCGATCGGGCGCGCCCTTCGGAATGGCGAGGCCGGCAATGACCGGCATGTAGCCGCGCCCCTTCGGGCCAGCCGGCGCCGGGAAGGTCACGTATTTGTCGGGCTCCTGCACCAGGGCGTCCTTGACGCGCGCGACATGGTCGAACGCGACCCAGACCTCGCCGGCCATCAGCGGCTCCTGCATGAAGTCGTAGCTGGTCGAGTTCGGATTGACGTACTGCCAGAGGCTCTTGAACTTGCCCCACATCGCCTCGGCCTCGGCCGAGCGGAACGGCGTCACCACCCCGCCGGTGAAGGAGGGGTAGAGGTAGCCTTGATAGAACCGCGGCATCAGCCCTTTCGGCCCGGCCGGAAAGCCGATCAGGCGCTTGCCGGTCTTCTCGGTCAGGGCTTTGCCCCAGCTTTCGAGCTGGTCATAGGTCAGCGCGTTGACATCGGTCCCGGCCGGCAGCGAGGCGAGCGCCTCCTTGCGCGCGACCATGATGTAGGTCGCCTGCATCCACGGAATGTAGACTTGCTTGCCGGTGCCTAGCTTGCCGAGCTCCATCAATCCTTGCGGGATGCCGCGATCGGCGAGCTTGGCGGCGATGTCGTCGATCGGCTCGATATCGCCGGAGGTGACGAGCGGCTGCAATTCGCCGTGGAGGGCGCCGGCGAGGCTGATCGTGCGCTTGCCGGCCCTGCCCTCGGCCTTCATGCGCACATCGAATTGTGGCGGCTCCTCGACAAGATAGGAGACCTTGCCCGGCACACCCTTGAGCAGGACCTGGCGGACCTTCTGCGCTTCCTCGACCGGTCGCAATTGCGTCGACAGGAAATTGACGTCCTGCGCGGCGGCGAGGTTCGTCGTGAACAGGATCGCAGCGGCGCCCGCGCTTGCCAGAATGGGTTTCATCAACTCCTCCCTCAGTGTTCGTTTTCGTGCGACCTTGCCGGCCGCTTCAGTCCGGCTTTGGAATGTCAGGCTTCACCGCTCGAGCCTCGCGGTATCTGGCGCAAATCCAGTACGGCCGAGAGCTCGCGCGGGTCTCTCCCGCCCATGCGGGCAAGAACCATCGCGGCGAGCCGCGCGCCGACCTCGGCCGGCGGCAGTTCCAAGGTCGTGAGCCCGGGCCGCGCATAGGAAGCGGCGGGAATGTTGTCATGGCCGGTGACCGCGATATCCGGACCGATGGCGAGGCCGGCCTCGACCACGGCCTGCATCGCTCCGAGCGCCATCCGGTCGGTGGCGCAGACGAGAGCCGTTGGCGGCTGGCTTCCAGCCAGCAGTTCGGCGGCGAGGCGGTGGCCGTCCGCTTCGGTCGGCTCGCCTTCGATGAAGAGCCGTTGCACGTCCTCCTCAAAGCCGGCTTCGATCATCGCCTGCCGCCAGCCGGCGGCGCGCAGCGTCGCGAAGGTGAGGTAGGACGGCGCCGATAGATGCGCGATCCGGCGATGCCCCAGGCCGATCAGGCGCGTCGTCAGCGTCCTGAAGCCGGCTTGCCCATCGCCGTCGACGAAGGCATAAGGCCGCCTGGTCTCGGTCCGGCCATGGCAGATGAAGGGAACGCCCTTCGCCTCGAGATAGGCGACGCGCTCGTCCTTGCGGCGGGTGCGGGCGAGGATGAAAGCGTCGGCGCGGCCACTCTCCACCAGCCGGCGATAGGTCGCCATCTCCTCGAGGCCGGGGCGGGCCGCGAGCAGGATGAGGTCATGCTGCTCGGCCGCAAGCTTCTCTCCGATCGCCGCCAGCAGTTCCGCAAAGACCGGCTCGTGAAAATGCCCGGGCTGTGCCGGCATGACGAAGGCGACCGTCTCGCCAGTGCCCTTGCGCAGGCGGCGCGCGGCGCTGTGCGGACGATAATTGGCTTCGCGCGCCGCATGCCGGACGCGCTCGCGCGTCGACTGGGCAACGTCCGGATAATCGTCGAGAGCCCGCGACACCGTGGTGATCGAGAGCCCCAGATTCCGCGCAAGGTCCTTCAGAGAGCTCAAAACAGGTCTCCAAAACGTTTTGGAAAATTACCGTGTCGATGACACAAGTCAACCGGCCAGCGTTGACCGGAGGGCCTGTCTTCCTCCTGGGCGGCCACGCGACCGCCCGGGCGCGGCACGCTTTCGCGCCGATGACGAGATCTCGCAGGCCTGGGCGCCCTATGCGCTGGCGCCGGGCTTGGTCGCACAGCTGTCGACCAGCCACCTCCTCCTTGCCACGCCGGCCGGGCTCATCAGGGCGGCAATGGGCTGGATCGGGACGGGTGCGCTCGCCGCTGTCCTCGCCATCACCTAGGGACTCGGTGACGTCCTCTCCTCGCGGCAAGGCATCGGCCAGACACTCGCGACAGCGCTGCGCTAACTCCGGACATTGGTGATCAGCCAGAACCAGACTTTCCTGGGTAGCCGCCGCCTTTGACTATGGAATGCGGCGAACATTCCACATGCTCGGTATCGTCGACTCGAGGAAGCCGGTCAGGTCAGCCCGATAGGCCGTTGGGATGAAGAACTGGCCGAGCGGGATGATCGGAGCCTGCTTGAATGCATCGACCTGGATGGCCTCCGCGATCGCCTTCTGTTCGACCGGATCCTTCGCGGTCAGCCATTTCGAGGCGAGCTCCTCCACCGTCGCGTTCTCGTACCAGCCAAACCAGCCCTTGCCGCCCTGCCCGCGCAGCGTCTGGTTGATCGCGGGATTGTCGACGGCGAGCGAGGGCCACCAGGTGTGGAAGACGCTCCAACCACCCTTCTCGACCGGCTCGCGCGAGGCGCGCCGCTGGACGACCGATCCCCAATCGGTTTCCACCAGCTCGACCTTGATCCCGAGCTTGCGAAAGAGATCCTCGGTGATCTGCCCGAGCGGACCGATGCTGGCGATGTCGGTCGGGCTGATGATGACCACCCGCTCGCCCTTATAGCCGGCCTCGCGCAGCATCGCCTTGGCACGTTCGAGGTCGCGCGGTCCCTTGAGCGGCTCGGCACCGGCCTCGCCGGCATAGCTCGTGCCGCATGGCCACATCGAGACGCAGCTGCGGAAATTCTCATCGATGCCGCCAGTAACTGAGCGCATGTAGTCGGTTTGCTCGACGGCGAACACGATCGCCCGGCGGATGGCCGGATTGTCGAATGGCGGGTGCAGCGTGTTGAAGCGCATCATGCCGATGAAGCCGGCCCGGTCGTGAATGGCGACCTTGACGCCCTTGCTGGTCTGCAGGGCCGGGATCAGATCCGGCAGTGCCTGGTCCCACCAGTCGATCTCACCCGTCTGCAGGGCTGCCGCAGCGGTCGCGGCATCCGGCATGACGATCCATTCGATCCGCTCGAAATGCGCGACCTTGCCGCCGGCCGTGCGCTCTGCCGGCTCGGAACGCGGGACGTAGGCGTCGAACCTGGCATAAACCGCCTTGCTGCCGGAGACGTATTCGTCCTTCAGGAAGCGATAGGGTCCCGAACCGACGATCTCGGTGATCTGCTTGAAGGGATCGGTCTTCGCCACACGCTCCGGCATCATGAAGGGCGTGATGCCGAGAGGCTTGGCGAGCGCTTCGAGGAACAGCGGAAAGGCGGAACGGAACGTCACGCGAAAGCGCTTGTCGTCCAAGGCCTCCCATGTGTCCGCCATAGCGTCGAGCAACTGGCCGAAGGCGTCGCGCTTGGCCCAGCGTTGCAGGCTTGCGATGCAGTCGCGGGCGAGCACGGGTTGGCCGTCATGCCATGTCAGACCTTCGCGCAGCTCGACCGTCCAGACCCGGCCATCGGCCGACACGGAATGGCCCCTGGCCATCTGGGGCTGCGGCCTCAGCGCGTTGTCGAGGCCATAGAGCGTGTCGAAGACGGCGTAGCCATGGTTCGTCGTGACCTGGGCCGTCGTCCAGATCGGATCGAGCGAAGTCAAATTCGCCTGCGGCACAAATTTGAGGACTTTCGGATCGCGCCGCTGGGCACCCGCTCGACCTGAAGCCGCGATCGTCACAAGCCCTGCCGACGCCGCCAGGAAATCTCGCCGTCTCATCACCATCCCCCTTCTGTCTTTTATCGGATCAGGTTGACACGTGCCAAATTAATTGTCCATCGTACAATTAATCTGCAGCTGAGGGAGAAAACATGAACCCGCGTTTCGATCGTGCTGCTCTGCGCGGCAAGGCTCAGAGTGTGCTCGGGCTCGTCGATCCAGCGAGCCTTGGTCCTACGCTGATGCACGAGCATCTGATCTGGGACATCCGCACGACTGCGATGGTCGCGGACCCCGATCAGGGACCCGAGATCTCCCTCTGCAACTGCTTCCGCATGAACTACGGACGCTGGAAGGTGCCCGGAAATCTCGTCCTGCGCTGCCGCGATACGGCCGCCAGGGAAGTCCAAGCCATGGTCGATGCCGGCGGGCGGACCATCGTCGAGCTCAGCAATGGCGGGCTGAGGCCCGATCCCGATGGACTCGCCGAAATCGCACGCCGGACCGGCGCGATCATCGTCATGGGCTGCGGCCACTATGTCCACGACTACCAGGACCGGGCCAATGACGACCGCGACATCGACAGCTTCGCCGCGGAGATGATCGACCAGGTCTTCGAGGGTGCCTGGGGCACATTGGTGCGTGCCGGTATCATCGGCGAAATCGGCTGCCAGGTGCCGTGGACCGATCTGGAGAAGCGCGTGCTGCGCGGTGCCCTGATCGCCCAGAAGGAGACCGGCGCGGCGGTGAACATCCATCCCGGACGTGCAGTCGAGCAACCGCAGGAGATCGCCGCTTTCGTCCTGGCGCATGGCGGCGATATCGGCCGCGTCATCTTCAGCCATATCGATCGGACGATCTTCGACGAGGCCACGCTGCTGCGTCTGGCCGATACCGGCTGCGTGATCGAGTTCGACCTCTTCGGCCAGGAGCAGGCCTTCTACACCTGGGCCGATATCGACATGCCGAACGACGCAGGGCGTCTTCGCTTTATCCGCAGCCTGATCGACCACGGCCATCTCGAGCGCATCGTGATCAGCCACGACATCTGCTACAAGACGCGGCTGACCAGCTTCGGCGGGCATGGCTATACCCACATCTTCGAGAACATCGTTCCGCTGATGCGTTCTCGAAACTTTTCGGAGGCCGAGATCGAGGCGATCCTGGTCGGCAACCCCCGCCGGCTGCTGACCTTCGTTTGACCGGGCGGCTCAGGCCGGCTTGTGTGCGAGCGTACGCAGGCCGGTGATGATCGTCTCGACATAGAAGTCGAAGCTGTGCGTCATCGGCTTCTCGGCGCCGCCTTGCCAGCGCACGATGAAGGCGCGGTTGGCGAGCGCGTCGAGATTGCGTGCGAGCCGGGGGAAACGGCCGGCATCGACGCTGCGGATCTCGGCCTCGAAGGCGTTCGCCCATTCGCTGGCGTCTTCGGTGGGGCCGGGTGCGAGCTCCAGCGTGACATAGCCGAGCAGGCCCGCGACTACCGTATTGTAGGCATCGACCAGCCGTTCGCCGCCAAAGCCCGCGGATTCCAGAGCCGCGAGGATGCGCTCCACGATCTCCATGTCGACGCCGGTGTTCGAGACGATCTGGGCGCCGAGCAATGGCGCGATATTGGGGTGCTTGCGCAGCGAGTCGCGGTAGCGGGTGAAAAGCGCGCGAATCCAGTTCTCCCAGTCGACGACCGCATCCTCGGCGGGCGGGACGACATCCGTGAAAGCCGTGGCCGCGACCGCGCCGAGCACGGCATTGCGGCCGCCAGGCATGTGCCAATACAGCGCCGTCGGAAACACGCCGAGCGCTCGCGCGAGCTCGCGCAGGCTGAAGCCCTCCAGTCCCCGCTCGTCGATGAGCCGCAACGCTTCCGCCACGATCTGCGCGCGATCGAGCGCGACCACTTCGTCACGCTTGGGGCGGCCCCGACGCTTGCGTTGCTCGGCTTCCGGCATGTCCTCCCCGGCGTTCGCTTCGATCGGGCCCGCTTCTGCTCGACACGTCGCAATTAGCAGCCGCATCGAGGACGCGATACCATGCAGCGCAAATCCTCGCCGGCGGCTCTCGACAAATAAATTGTACAACGTACAATTATTGTCGATGAGGCGATGACGCTGCAGGAGCGGCGCGTCGAGGCAAATCGATGGACGGCAGATCATGGATGCGGCGCGGCGGAACAGAGTGATCGACGACGAGTTGGTGGAGGCCCGGTCGCGCTATGCGGAGCGGCGGCCGAAGTCGCTGGCCGTCCACCAACGCGCCTGCGAAGTGATGCCGGGTGGAAACACCCGGACCGTTCTCTACCATGGCCCGTTTCCGCTGCGGCTGGCTCACGGCCAGGGAGCGGTGGCGACCGACGCCGACGGCCATCGCTATGTGAATCTTCTCGGCGAATACACCGCCGGCCTGTTCGGCCATTCCCACCCGGTCATCCGCAAGGCGATCGACGCAGCGCTCGACGGCGGCGTCAACCTCGGTGGCCACAACCTGTTCGAGACCGAGCTCGCCCGGCATGTGGTCGCCCGTTTTGCGGCGATCGAGCAGGTGCGCTTCACCAATTCCGGCACCGAGGCGAACCTGATGGCGATCGCCACAGCGCGCGCCTTCACGAAACGGTCGAAGGTGCTGGTATTCCGGGGCGGCTACCATGGCGGCCTGCTGTATTTCGGGGGCGGTGGCATTCCGATCAACGCGCCCTACGACTTCATCGTCGCGCCCTACAACGACAGCGAGACGACGGCGCGTCTGATCCGGGAGAACGCACCGGATCTCGCCTGCGTACTGACCGAAGCGATGATGGGCTCGGGCGGCTGCATTCGCGGGCGCCCGGATTTCCTCGCCATGCTGCGCGAGGAGACGCGCGCTGCGGGCGCGCTCTTCGTCCTCGACGAGGTGATGACGTCGCGCTTTGGCCGCAGCGGCGCCCATGGCCTGCTCGGCCTCGACCCCGATCTCGTCACGCTCGGCAAATGGATCGGCGGCGGCATGTCCTTCGGGGCCTTTGGTGGCCGGGCCGACATCATGGCGATGTACGATCCTGAGAGGCCGGGCTCTCTGCCGCATGCGGGAACCTTCAACAACAACGTCCTCTCCATGTCGGCCGGCATCGCTGCGCTGACGCAGGTCTTCACGCCGGAGATCGCCGTAGAGTTGCACGCGCACGGCGAGCGCCTGCGAGAACGGCTGAACGAGGTTTTCCGCGAGGCCGATGTCGCGCTTCAGGCGAGCGGACAAGGCTCGCTGATGACTATCCATGGCCTTCGCGGCCCGGTAAACACGCCGGACGACCTCGCCGGCAGCGACGATCGCATCAAGGAGCTCGTCTTCCTGGATTTGCTCGAGCGCGGCTTCTACCTCGCCCGTCGCGGCTTCATCGCCTTGTCTCTGGCCGTCGACGATGCGGCGACGGAGCAATTCCTCACCGCATTGCGGGACATCGTCACGGAGCGCAGGCATGTGCTCACCTGAGCGGATGTGGCTGCAGTCACCGCAGGGCGGTTTCTTCTCGTAGAGCTGCGTCGAAATCGGGTTGCTGGATCATGCCGATAGCTCGCCTCAATCGGCCTCGTAGAGGGCCTTGAACCAGATCGCCGATAGCTCCTGGATCAGCGCTTCGCGATCGGCCGCGGCTGCAATGATGTCCGGATTTCGGATGACGAAAATTTCGCGCAGGATGTCGTCGACCATGCATTCCATGGCGAAGATGCGCAGCTTCAGCCGGACTGGATCGAGCGGTGATGGGCGGTGCTGGCCGGCATGCGCCAGAACCCGCTCCGCCCAACGGCGGTTGACGCGCTGCTTTTCCGCCATCAGCTCCGGCAAGATCTCGCGAAGCTCGCGGACGCGCTCCATGAAGACCGCGTTCTTCTCGAAATAGTCGACGTAGTAGCGGTTCGTATTGATGATCGCCTCGAGCGGCGAGCGTCCGACGGCGCCTCCGCTGGGCATCGCGAGCGTCAGGTCCTGCAGCGCGAGGAGGACGAACCGCACGGCCTCCTCCTTCGAGGCGACGTACTGATAGAGCGCTGCGCGCGAGACGGTCGCGATCTCGGCGATGCGGTCCATCGACAATTGCGCGAAGGAAGCCTGCTCCAGGGCAACCGCGCTCGCCCAGACGATCCGGCGGCGCGTCCGCTCGCCCTTGCGCAGCCCGATTTCGGACGCGTCGGCCTTGAGCAGCTCGGTCAGGCGCGGCGCCGGCTTTCCATCCCTGCCCAGGCCTTCGATCGCCGGATTGGCCGCTGTGGTGCTCTTGGCCATGTCAGGATCGTCTCGCTTTTTTGGTCATGAGGCATCTTGCCAAAAACTAACGTACGTGTCAGCTTTCAAAAACTGACATGAATGTCACAAAATATAAAACGGGGATCCGACCAATGGCAAAGCTTGTGCAGCCGACGCGCCGTCATGTCGTCACCGCGCTTGGTGGCGTTGCCTCGACACTGGCGATGCCGAATATCGGCCAGGCACAGGCGCGCCGCATCGTCGTTCGCGATCTCGGCATCGGCACGTCCTTCAACGATGCCTATGGTCGCGAGTTCACCAGGGCCACGGGGATCGAGGTGCAGCCGATCACCGGCGCCAATGATCCGATCGGCCAGATCAAGCAGATGGTCGACGCCAAGACCTATACCTGGGACATGTCGATCGTCGCGCGCCAGGTCGCCAATCAGCTCGCGGCCGACGGAAAAGGTTATCTGGAGCCGCTCAAACTGGAGAGTGAGCCGAGCTGGCAGGCGCTGCCCGACACCTTCCGCTCGCCGTTCTATGCCGGCAACGACGTTGTCGCGACCGTCCTCGGCTACCGCACCGACCGGGTGAAGGCGGCTCCGAAAAGCTGGGCCGATTTCCTCGACGTCGCCAGATTTCCCGGCCGACGGGCGATGCGCCGTTCGCCGGTCGACAGCGTCGAGCAGGCGCTGCTCGCCGATGGTGCTGGGCCGGACAAGCTCTATCCACTCGACTTCGACCGCGCCTTCCGAAAGCTCGATGGAGTCAAGAAGGACATCTCCGCCTGGTGGACCTCCGGAGCTCAGTCGACCCAGCTGCTGCAGTCCGGTGAGGTCGATTTCTGTCCGAGCTGGAACGGTCGCATCCAGGCCGCGATCAATGCCGGCGCACCGGTGGCGATCATGTGGGAGCAGGCCCTGTGGCAGTCCGAGGGCTGGGTGATCCTCAAGGGCGGTCCAAAGGCCGATCTCTGCCGCGAGTTCATCAAGTTCGCGCTGGCACCTGAGCGCCAGGCGATCTTCGCCAAGGCGACCGGCTACGGACCGACGGTGCCGGCCGCGCTCGACAAGATCGAGCCCGCCGTAGCGCGGACCATGCCGACCTTCCCCGCCAACAAGGCCAGCGCGATCCTCGTCGACGTCGATTTCTGGACGCGGACACGCGATCAGGCGACCGAGCGCTTCACCAAATGGGTCGTCGGCTGACGCGAGGCCGATATCCGACCGTTCAACGCCATGGGCGACCTGAGCCGTGCCGCCTGCCCCGTACCAAAGCTAGTCCTTTGACCCATCCAAAGCTCGATATTCGCAGCGTGGCCAAGCGCTATGGCGAGGCGGTCGCACTGAACCCGACCAATTTGCAGGTCGCTGCCGGTGAGTTCCTGACCCTGCTGGGACCGTCCGGCTCGGGCAAGACGACGCTGCTGATGATGATCGCCGGTCTCACCGAGACCTCCGGCGGCGAGATCCTGCTGGATGGGGAGGAGATCACCGGCAAGCCGGCTTATCGACGCGAGATCGGCGTGGTCTTCCAGAACTATGCGCTGTTTCCGCATCTCAGCGTCTTCGAGAACGTCGCCTTTCCCTTGCGCATGCGCAAACGCTTGGAGAGCGAGCTCAAGAGCGCTGTCGGCCGCGCGCTCGAGCTGGTGCGACTCGGCCATCTCGCCGGACGCTTGCCACGAGAGCTTTCCGGCGGGCAGCAGCAACGCGTCGCCTTCGCGCGCGCCATCGTTTTCGACCCGCAGCTCGTGCTGATGGACGAGCCCCTCGGCGCTCTCGACAAGAAGCTGCGCGACGAGCTCAAGCTCGAGATCCGCAAGCTCCACGCCGAGCTGAAGAAGACCATCGTCTACGTCACGCATGATCAGGACGAGGCGATGCTGCTCTCCGACCGCGTCTGCCTGATGAACGAGGCGCGAGTCGAGCAGATCGACACGCCGGCTGCGCTCTACGAGCGGCCACGCACGCGCTTCGCCGCGGGCTTCGTCGGCGAAAGCAACCTGATCGACGGCATCGTCGCCGGTGGGCGTATCAGGATCGGTGAACAGCTGCTGGCAACGGCCCATGGTGATCGCCTGCCTGCGGAAGGACAGTCGGTCACCGTCCTGATCCGCCCGGAAAGGCTGCACTTCGCAGGGATGTCGGACGTCGCGCAGCTGCAAGGCAAGGTCGTCGACGTCATCGATCTGGGAGCGGTGCGGCGCCTGTCGATCGCTGGCGATCTCGCTGCCGGGCTCACCATGACCGTCCTCGGCGGCGGCAGGCCGGTCGAGGTCGGGACCGACGTTGCGCTGACGGTTGCCCCGGAAGACGTCGTGCCCTTGACGGAGCGTGCGTCGTGACCCGTCTCGGCCGGCACCTCCTGCCCTTCGCGCCTGCCGCCCTGCTGCTCGGCCTGTTCTTCGTCGCGCCGATCGGCGGGTTCCTGGTCCAGGGCTTCCTCGATCGTGACGGCGCGTTGACGCTGGACCATGTCGGCCGGATGTGGGCGGCCGGCACCTATGTGCAGGTGATGATCACGACAGTGAAGATCTCGCTGTGGGTGACGGTCTTCAGCGTGCTCGTCGGCTATCCCGTGGCTTATGTGCTCGCCAACGCCGACCCCCGGCGCAAATCGACCTGGGCGCTGTTCGTCCTGCTGCCGTTCTGGTCGAGTTTTCTCGTGCGCACCTTCGCCTGGATCGTGATCCTGGGCCGGCAGGGCCCGGTCAATGCCGCACTTGTCTCGGCGGGCTTGAGCGATCAGCCGCTGGACCTGCTCTATGGCTGGGCGGCGGTCGTGATCGGCATGACCAATGTGCTGGTCCCCTTCGCGATCCTCACCATGGTCGGCGTGATGGAGCGGATCGACCGCGGCCTGATGGTCGCGGCGGGCACGCTCGGGGCACGGCCGGTGCAGGCCTTCTTCCGCGTTTACCTGCCGCTGTCCATGCCGGGCGTCACGGCTTCGGCGCTGCTGATCTTCATCACGGCACTCGGGTTCTTCATGGCTCCGGCCCTGCTCGGCAGCGCGCGCGAGACGATGATCACGCAGCTCGTCATCCAGCAGGTGATGGAATTGGTGAACTGGCCCTTTGCCGCCATTCTCTGCCTGCTGCTTCTTGCCACCGCACTCGTCCTGTTCGTGCTGTTCGACAAGGCCGTCGGCCTCTCGACCCTGTCGGGCGAGGCTGGCCGCAACGCATCTGCCGGGAGCGGCGTGGGGCGCCAGATCTGCGGAGTGCTGGGAGATCTCGCTGCATGGCTGGCGGAGACCTTGCGCCTGGCCCCGCCCAGGCCCGGAGAGGGAGGTGTCGGGACGAAGGGGCTCGCCATCCTCGCGGTCCTGTTCCTCGTCGTGCCGCTGTTGCTGCTGCTGCCGGTTTCTTTCTCTCGGCAGGAGTTCCTGTCCTGGCCTCCAGCTGGCATCGATTTGCGCTGGTACCGGGAGGTATTCTCCTCGCCGGTCTGGCTCGACGCAGCCGGCCGCTCCTTCATTGTCGCCCTGCTGACCACGGTGCTCTGCCTTGTGGTGGCGGTGCCGGCGGCCCTGGCCTTCCAGCGGCTCCAGGGTGGCAGGGCGAGCGCGGCCTTCGCCGCGATGATCGCGCCGCTGCTGGTGCCGCGCATGGTGATCGCGGTTGCGCTGTTCTACGTCTACGCCAGGCTCGGCCTCGTCGGCACAGTCGCCGGATTGGTCATCGGGCATGCGGTGATCGCGCTGCCTTATGTCTTCATCGCCGTCACGGCCGTGCTCAAGACCTATGACCGGCGCCTCGATCAGGCGGCGGCCTCGCTCGGTGCATCGCCGCTGGTGACGGCGCGTCGCGTGACGCTGCCGCTGATCGCCGGCGGCATCGTCTCGGCGTCGCTGTTCGCCTTCGTGATCTCGCTCGACGAGCTCAATGTCGCGCTCTTCGCCTCCGGCGGGCTGCAGTCGACGCTGCCCAAGTTGATGTGGGACGAGGCGACTCTGCGCTTTTCGCCACTGCTGGCTGCCGTCTCCACCCTCGTCCTGCTCGTGATGAGCGCGCTCGTGCTGCTCGCCGCGCGCCTGCGTCCCGCTTCCTGAGGATCCCCATGCCGCTCAGCTATTCCAAGGCCGGTGCCGTCGCCACCTTCACCATCGACAATGGCAAGGTGAACGTCTTCACCCCGGCGATGCATCGCGAGCTTCACGACGCGCTGGTCGACTTCAACCGCGACCCGGCCATCCGGGTCGGCATCCTGACCGGCTCGGCCGGCGAGAGCTTCTGTGCCGGCGACGATATCCGCACTATTCTGCCGGAGCTCACCCCGCAGGAGGCTTTGGAAGCGCATCTGTCCCCGCACTGCCATGAGGAGCGCACCGGGCTGACGCGCCCAGGCTGGGAGCAGGACGTCATGCGCCTGCGCCGCGTGAAGCCGATCATCGGCGCGGTCGACCGGTATTGCCTCGGCCAGGGGTTGATCTACCTGCTGCTGCTGACCGAGCTCAGGATCGCGACGGAACGCGCGCAGTTCGGCTTTCCCGAGATCGCCTATGGCATGGGCGGCGCCGGCGCGATGACGCGTCTCGGCCGTATCGTCCCGCAGGCGGTCGCGATGGAGATGCTGCTGCTCGGGGAGCGGATCGACGCCGCCAAGGCGCTTTCGGTCCACCTGATCAACAGGGTCGTCCAGCCGGAACGATTGGCATCCGAAGCGCAGGCGATGGCGGAGGCGATCGCGAAGCATCCGCCGGTCGCTGTGCAGGTCGAACTCGAAACCTACAACCGGGCGATGGACATGCCGCGCGAGCAGGCGACGGACTATGCCGGCACGCTCTTCCGCTTCCAGCGTGTCGCCTATGACGGCCCCGGCGCCGGCACCGGCTTCTTCCGCAAGAACGACGACCAGCAATAGGCCGGCGCGATGACGACAAAAATAAGCGTTGCGGAGCTCGCGGCGGAAAAGGCTCGCATCAAGACGCTCGAGGCGGGCTTCCTCACCACCACGATCGGGGAATTCTGCCGTAAGCGCGCCGCCGAGCTTGGCGACAAGCCTTTTCTGGAGGTGTTCGATCGAGGCGAGACCGCGACCTATGCGCAGGCGGACCGGGCTTCGAACCGGATCGCGAATGCGCTCGCCGGCCTCGGCATCGGCAAGGGCGACCGGGTCGCTGTCATGCTGCCGAACCGGATCCTCTACCCCTTGCTGTTTCTGGCGCTGGCCAAGCTCGGCGCGATCCATGTGCCGGTCAACGCACGCTACACGCCACGCGAGATCGCCTATGTCGCCGGCGATTCCGGCGCGGCGGCGTTGATCATCGATCCGGCTCATCTGGATACGCTCGCGGCGGTCGAGGATCGCGACCGGCTGCCCTCGATGGCTCGAACGCTGGTGCCCGACGGCAAGGCAAGGCCGGGCATGATCGATTTCGATGCACTTGCCGCGGAAGCCTCGGACGCTGCGCCCGTCGATCCAGGCATCGGCCCGGACGACCTGATGAACATCCAATACACATCCGGCACCACGGGTTTCCCGAAGGGCTGCATGCTCAGCCACGACTACTGGATGGTGTTAGCTCAGAGTGCAGCAGGGTGGGACGCCGAGCCGGCCCTGCGCCTGATGACGGCCCAGCCCTTCTTCTACATGGATCCGCAATGGCACCTGCTGAAGACCATGGTGCTCGGCGGCACGCTGTTCATCGCCCCGCAGCTCTCCTCCTCGCGTTTCATCGGCTGGGTGAAGCAATACGGCATCGAGTGGTGCCAGTTCCCGATCCTGATGACCCGCCAGCCTGAAGAGCCGGATGACGGATCGACCGCACTCAGGCAGGTCGCCAGCTTCGGCTGGGACGGCGAGACCTGCCGGGCCTTCAAGCGGCGCTTTGGCGTCATGGCGCGCGAGGGCTTCGGCATGACCGAGATCGGCCTCGGCACGCTGATGCCGGCGAGCTTCGAGGCGATGTACGATTCCGGCTCCGTCGGAATCGACGGGCCGTTCCGTGAAACCACGATCCGTGACGAGGACGGCAGGGTGGTTTTACCCGGCCAGCGCGGAGAGCTCTGGGTGCGCGGGCGCGGTCTGCTCAAGGGCTATTGGAACCGCGCTGACGCCGACGCGGAAGCATTTCGCGACGCGGACGACGGCGGTTTTCGCTGGTTCCGGACCGGTGATCTGTTCGAAGGCGACGAGAATGGCTTTCTCTGGCTGGTCGGGCGGCTCAAGGACATGATCCGCCGTTCCTCGGAGAACATCGCCGCGCGCGAGGTCGAGGCTGTGATCCGCGAACTGCCGCAGGTGGAGGATTGCGCGGCGGTGCCGGTGCCGGACATCAAGCGAGGTGAAGAGGTCAAGATTTACGTGCAGCTCAAGCCCGGCCTTTTGCCGACGGATCTGCCGGCCGAGGCGATCCTGGCACATGCCCGCAAGGGCCTGGCTGCCTTCAAGGTTCCGCGCTTTTACGCCTATGTCGAGAATTTCCCGCGAACTGTTTCCAACAAAATCGAAAAGCGCAACCTGCTAGCTGGCGTCGACGATCTGCGTGCGGATGCCTGGGATGCGGAAGACTCGACAGCCTCGCCCCGATAGCTCCGAGCGCGATCCTACGCATACAGCTTGCGTTCGGCCTCGCCGCAAGGCGCCAACTCGCGGCCGACACGCAGGACCACGCCTTCAAGGCGAACCTCGCGTCGGGTTCCGGCTGGTTCAAGCTTGGTCGGCTGCAAATCGCTATCGGTTGGCGGTTTACGGCAGCCGAGGCGCCGCAGGTTCCGCAGCGCCTCAACGCATCCCGCTCACCACCTGCACACGCCCTCCGAAGCCTGAGCGGAACAGGGCCTCATGCGCGTCCTGATCAGGATCGTAGCAGCAGTCTTCGACCAGATGCACATCGTAATCTGCATCGCTGGCCCAGGCGACGCTCGAAAGAACGACGCCCGTCGTGCTTATCCCGGCCATGACGAGCGTGCTTACGCCGCGCGTCCGCAGGTCGGCGTCGAGTGACGTGCCATGAAAGACGCTGGCTCGCGGACATGCGTAGAAGAGGTCTCCTTTCTCCACCGCCAGTCCTGCGACGGGCAGTCCGGTCCGAAACCGCCCGCTCGGGAGATAAGGGGTGATCTGGCGGTTGCTCGCCGGTGGTGCATGCTCATAGCCTTCGCCCAACGAAAAATTCGGGAAGAGCACCGGCCGGCCGGTGGAGCGCCAACGCCGGATCAAGGCGTTGCAACGATCCAGCAAGGGCGATGGCTGCTCCCCGAACAGGATGTCGAACACATCGACCTGGTAGTGCATGACGACGAGAGCCGCCCTCTCGATGAAACTACCCTGAAAATCGACCGGCATCGCAATCATCCCGCGCTAGATTTGAACCGCGCCCCGTAGCTCGTACGCACAGCTCGACTTGAACTCAGGAAGCGTTCGCTGACGCGAGGCTGCGACCCCACGCAATCAACTGCTCCACGGTCGCTATCGCCCCGCCACACACGATGACCAGGATGTTCTGGAAATCGGCGAGTTCCGCCACCTGCTCGTAGATCGTGGCAATGCTGGCTCCGCAGGCCGGTTCGACGAGAATGCGATGGTCGTCGAGGAAGCGCAGGCAGCCGTCGACCGCCTGAAGATCCGACACCACGGCGCAGCCGATGCGGTGCTTCGACAGCACGGCGAACGCATGCGCCGCCACCTGGCGAGCGCCGAGCGAGGTGGCGATGCTGTCGATCGCCGGCAGAACGATGCGTTCGCTCCGGGCAGCCGATTGGGCGAGGCAGGAGGCACCGATCGTCCCCACAGTAAGAACGGGCGTCGTCAGCTTGTGGCGCTGCAAGCCTTCGACGACGCCGCTGAGCAATCCCCCGCCGCCGACAGAAAGGACGACGAGGTCGGGCTGCACGCCCGCCTCGACCACTTCGTCGATGATCGTCGAATGCCCCTGCCAGACCACCGGATCGTCGAAAGGGTGGATGAACGCATCGCTGGCCGTCAGCATCGCCAGCGCGTGCTCGTTCGCCTCCTGCCAGGACGCGCC
The DNA here is from genome assembly GCF_056400825.1 of Allobosea sp. P4_H5. Taxonomy (NCBI): domain Bacteria; kingdom Pseudomonadati; phylum Pseudomonadota; class Alphaproteobacteria; order Hyphomicrobiales; family Alloboseaceae; genus Allobosea; species Allobosea sp. P4_H5. Next base: position 36,883 of record NZ_JBFUKM010000020.1, read on the forward strand.
GTGGACCAGGATTTCGGCACTCATGTCGGAGATCAGGCGACGCGCCCTTGGCGGTGTCGTCTCGGGGACGACCACCGTCACCGGGATGCCAAGCTCACGCCCGGCATAGGCGGCGGCTATCCCGGCGTTGCCGCCGGACGAGCTGACGAAACGTTCGACCCCGCGGCTCGCATGGTGCTGGCACGCAAGGCCGATGCCGCGCAGCTTGAACGATCCCGTCGGCTGAAGGGATTCGAGCTTCAGCCAGACCTTGCATCCGCTCGCGCGGGAGAGAGGCGATGAGCAATAGGTAGGCGTTCTGACATGGAGGGACATCATGGCCTTCCCATCATGAGCGATCAGGGCTCAGGCACGGTCCGGGCTGCGCAAGCCAGGCCCGCCACCCTTGTTCAAGGGTGCGGTGGAATGCCGGACCTTGAGTTGCATCCCGACGGACAGGCGCTCCGGCGCCGTCTCGGATTGCTTGTCGGACATTTTTTTCAGCAGAAGATTGGCTGCAAGTTGCGCCACCTTCGTGCCATTGCCGCGCACGGCCGTGATCGACGGCGTCATCACCTCCAGAATGCTGGCGTCACCGATCGAAACGATCGACAAGTCGCGCGGCAGAACCAGGCCGCGCTTCGCGCAAAAGCGCAGGATACCGGGGATTTCGTCGATATTGGCGATGATGGCCGTGATCGGCCGTTCGCGACGACATAACGCCTCCAGTTCGCGCGCCTTGAACGCGCCAACCTCGAAGACCAGACCTGCGGCCTGCTCCAGCCCACGATCTGCGAACGCGGCATCAAGGCCGGCCTTTTGCTCTCGGCCGACCCAGGTATCGAGATGACCGGCGACGAGCGCGATCTCGCGGTGCCCAAGTTGCAGCAGATGCGCGGTCGCGCTGCGGGCGCCGTGCCGATGCTCGGTCAGAACGGTGTCGAAACCACCGCTCGGATTGCGTTCCCACAGCACCATGGGGATGTTGATCGCGGCGAGCCGCTGCGTGACATCCGGGTCGTTGTCGCGATTGACGGCTAGAAGCATGCCGTCGACGACGCGGTTCTGCATCAACGACAGAATCTCGGCTTCTCGCCTGTTGTCGAAATGGGTGCTCGCGACGATCAGCGTGTAGCCGGCCCGGCCGAGCGTCGTCTCCGCTGCCGCGATCATTTCGGCCGCGATCGGCTGCCTGATATCGGTGACGAGGCAGCCGACAGCGTAGCTCTTGCCGAGCCGCATGGAGCGCGCGACCGAATTGGGATGATAGCCGAGCTCCTGAACGGCTCTGAAGACCTGGTCGCGCAACTGGGGCGCGACATTCTCGTTTCCGTTGAGGACGCGCGAAACGGTACCGAGGCCGACCCCGGCCCGGCTGGCGACATCCTTGATCGTGACAGCCTTGGCCTCGCTGGTCGCTTGCCCCGCCCTTTCCTCACTCACACGAACCGCCCTCTTCCTGCGCCTGGCCGACATACACGTGCGGCAGGCACCGTGCGAGCCGGGGAACCAGTTCGATGACGGGAATGCCGATCGCCTTGGCGAGATCATGGATCGAGATCTCCTCGCTTCCCTGCTGACCGAGGACGACGACCTCGTCGCCGAGCAAGACATCGCCGAGCGCTGTCACATCGATGACTGAATGCTGGAAGGTCCGGCGTCCGAGCACAGGGCAGCGCCGGCCGCGGATCAGGACTTCGCCCAGCGGCGGGATGTGGTTCAGCCCGTCCCAGAAGCCGATGGGTGCGACCGCTGTGCGCATGCCGTGTGCGATGGCGATCGGCGCGCCATAGCCGATTCCCAGCACGGTGCCGGGAGGATGCTCCTGGATCTGGATGATCCGGGACTTCACAGCCTTGAGCAAAGGCGAGAGGGCGCCGATCTCCATCCAGTTCTCATCGAGCCCTCCGCCATAGATCAGCCGCCCGGGATCGACTGCATTGAAGAGCATGTCGGGATAGGCCAACACCACGCGGCTCGATGCCAGTATCAGGGTGAGGTCGTCATGCCCGGCCGCGGCGGCATCGGCTGCCGCTTGCCGGAAGAGTGCGGCCTGATCCCGACTCGTTGCGGGATCGTCCGGCGTGCTCAAATGCGAGTACAGGCCCCGAACCGTGACATGACCAGCGGCACGAAGGCGCTGCAGCACGCCGGGCCATTGCTCACGGCGCAGGCCATAGCGGCCAAGACCGCAATCAACCTCGACGAAGACCTCGATAGCCTCGCCCGCGGCGATCACCGCCTCCGCATCGGCGATGCTCTGCACCGTCACCATGGCACCGAGCCGAGCTGCAGCCGGCAGATCGGCCGGAATGGTGGAGGCGAACAGCAGGACCGGGAGCGTCGTGCCGGTGCTGCGGATCGAAACGACCTCATCCGGGCTGCCGGCGCAGAAGCCATCGACGCCCGCCCGCTCCGCGGCCTTCGCGACCGCCGCGGCTCCGAAGCCGAAACCATCGCCCTTGCAGACGAAATAGATGCGGACATCCGGGCCCACCCGTTTGCGCGCTGCCGCGACATTCCGGCTCAGTGCGCCGAAATCGAGCTCCGCCCAGCTTGGACGCAGCAAGCGAACGCGATCATGCCGGCGGCAATCAGTCCGCGCGAGGCTCGAAGCGAGATCCGGAACCGCTGCGTGCGCCGTCATGCCGCTTCTCCTTCGCATTCCGCGCTCAGCGCCCAGCCGCGATTGCGCGCCATGAAAAGACGAAGCTGGGCGGCGGCCGGCCCGGAGGGGTCAGTCGCCAGGCGCTCGCGGCGGGCCTTCGTTGCGGTGGTATCCGCGCGGCCATCCGCGTCGATCACCACCCCATAGACGTCGCGCGCAAACACTTCGGTGAAGCGCCCGTCACGCACATCGGCCGCCACCTGCGCCGGATCGCGCTCCAGCGGATCGCCATTGCCTCCGCCGCCGGGAGCGACATGCGTGAAGAGATCACCTTCGTGCAGCGCAAGCGTTCGCATCGGCATCACCGGCAGGAGCTCGGCCTTGCCGCCGTGATCGAGAATATTGAGGGACGGCGATCCCGGACACCCGCCGAGCAGCCCCGGCGGCAGATGCGCGCGGCGGTCCGAACGGACGGTGAGGGCCGCAGTTTTTCCAAGAATACGATACGACCGCGTGATCGCCATGCCGCCGCGCCGCCGCCCTGCACCGCCCGAATTGGCAACCAGACCGTAGCTCTCGATCCGCAGCGGATAGCGTGCCTCGATCAGCTCCACGGGCATGTTCGAAAGGTTGGCGCCGGGGTTGGAGATCCCGTCGACGCCGTCCTTGGTGGCACGGCCGCCCCAGCTTCCAAGAATTCCGTCCGTGATCAGCCAGGCCTTGCCATCGTGGACGCCGCTCAGCGAAATGGCCGAAGGGCCTCCCTCGCCGGCGGCCGGCATCCGGTCGGGCACGATCTGGGCGAAGGCGTTGAACAGCACATCGAGCATCCGATAGGCCATGACGCCGCGCGCAGCGCAGGCAGCAGGCGGACGCGGATTGACGATGGTGCCGAGCGGCGCCACGACCCGGATCGGGCGGGCATAGCCCTCGCAGTTCGGTACCGCCGCCTGAACGGCGCAGCGCAACGCGGCATAGGCGACAGAATAGGTAATCGCGACGGGCCCGTTGATGGCGCCTGGCACCTCCCCGCTCGTTCCGGTCCAGTCGATTTCGATCTCGTCGCCGGCGACGGTGATCGCGACCTTGAAGCGGATCGGCCCGCCAACCTCGCCGAGGCCATCGATGAAATCCTCGGCCTCATAGACGCCATCGGGCATGGCGCGGATCTCGTCGCGGACGAGCCGCTCCGCATAGTCGTGCAGTTCGGCCAGCATGCCGCGCATCGGCAACGCGCCATATTTGGCGAGCACCTTGCCAAAGCCGCGCTCCGCCGCGGCGCAGGCGGCGATCTGAGCCCGCAGGTCGCCCAGGACCTGCTCCGGCATGCGCGAATTCACCTCCAGAAAGGCGAGCAGGTTCTCGTCCATCCGGTCGTCATGCATGGCCTTGATCAGCGGAATCCGCAGGCCTTCCTGGAAGATTTCCGTCGCATGGAGCGCCATGCTGCCCGGCGCCATGCCACCAAGGTCGGTGTGGTGGACGAGGCTGGCGACGAAGCCCTCGACCTCTCCGTCATGGAAGACCGGCTTGACCAGGTAGACATCCGGCAGATGCATGCCGCCGGCGCCATAGGGATCGTTGGTGATGTAGCCGTCGCCCGGCTGCATCTTTCCGCCGAAGCGCTTGAGAATATTCGCCATCACGCTCGGGAACGAGCCGAGATGCACGGGATTGGTGAGGCCCTGCGCGATGATGAGCCCGTCCCGGTCGCAGAGCGCCGTCGAATAATCCATCGAGTCGCGGACGATCGGCGAATAGGCGCTGCGCAGGATGACGAGCGCCATCTCGTCGGCGATCGAAGCAAGGGCGTTCTTGACGATCTCCAACGTCACCGGATCGGAGCGCGTCCGGTCGGGAACAGAATTCGTGGCAAGCATGGCGTTACCTTTCGGAGGCTGTGAGCACGAGGTTGCCCAGTTCGTCCAAGCCCGCGGTCCAGCCGGGCGGCACGACGCAGGTGGCGTCGTATTCCTCGACGATCAGCGGGCTTTCCCGGTCGCCGGCAGCGAGGTCCCAGCGCGTGATGACCGGCGTCGGCAGGTGGCCCCATTCGGCGCCGAACCAGCAGGTCCGCGCCGCTTGGGTACCGGATGATGCCGTCTGCGCCTGAGGGGGCGATGGCCGGTAGGCCGTGGCACTCTCGCCATGAGGGCGTCCGGTGATGCGGATGTTGACGATTTCGAGTGGATCGTTCGCCGAGGCATGGCCATAGGTCAGCTCGTGCTCGCGATGGAATGCCTCGCTCGTGGCCGCGATGTCGATCGCCCCGTCCGGATGACGGGCCACCCCGATCGTCAGCTCATAGGCCTGCCCGGCGTAACGCAGGTCCGCGAGCCGATCGATCTCGATGTCTTCCTTCGCGAACCCGTCCGTCTCCAGGCTGGCGACCATGCTCGTCTCGATCTTGCGGTAGGCAATGTCGAGCTCGTCGGTGTCGACCCCATCCAGAGCGCAGAAATAGGTTTGCATCAGGTCGTGCTCGGTCGTCGAATAGAGCAGCCCGAGCGCGCTGAAGACGCCGGGATGGGACGGGACGACGACGCGCTTCATGTCGAGGAGGCGCGCGATCTCGGCCGCCACGGCCGGACCATTGCCGCCGAATGCGAACAGGGTGAAGTCGCGCGGGTCGCGCCCGCGATAGGTCGAGACGGCCTTGACGGCGCGCATCATCGTCGATGCCGCGATGGCGTAGACGCCATGCGCTGCGGACTGGAGATCGAGGCCCGTCGGCGCGCAGACCTGTTCGCTGAGCGCCTGCCGGGAACGCTCGGCGTCGAGGCGTACGGCGCCACCGGCGATATATTCCGGATTGATGTAGCCGAGCATGACGAGCGCGTCGGTCAGCGTCGGCCGGGATCCGCCCGCGCCATAGCAGGCCGGCCCCGGAACCGCGCCGGCGCTGTCGGGGCCGACCTGGATCAGGCCGCCGGCATCGACCCGGATGATGCTGCCGCCACCGGCCCCGATCTCCGAGACGTCGATGAACGGCAGCTTCACAGCATGTCCGCCGCCCTTGATCAGTTTGCTCGAAATGTTGATCCCGGCCCCGACCTCGTACTCCGTGGTGCGAGCGGGCTGGCCCTGCTCGATGATCGCGGCCTTGGCGGTGGTGCCGCCCATGTCGATGGTGATGATGTCGTTGGAGCTGCCGGCCGCGCCGATGCGAGCCGCCGCGATGACCCCGGCCGCGGGACCGGACTCGATGATGCAAGCCGGCTTCTCGCTCGCCGCCAGCGCGCTCATCACGCCGCCGCTCGACTGCATCACCTGCAGCGGGGCGTGGATGCCGGCCTCGCGCAGCCGGGTCGTCAACGCCCGCAGATAGGAGCGCACGACCGGCCCGAGATAGGCATTGACCACCACCGTGCTGGTTCGCTCGTATTCGCGGATCTCCGGCAGGACATCGCTGGAGCAGCAGACGAAGACATCCGGACCGAGGATATCGGTCAGGATCTCGCAGGTCCGCCGCTCGTGCTGCGGATTGGCATAGGCGTGCAGGAAACTCACCGCGACTGCGCGCGTGCCGTCGGCAGCGATGCGGCGCGCCACCTCGGCCACCGCCTTCTCGTCGAGCGGCAGGACGACCTCGCCATGCGCACCGATGCGCTCGGGAATCTCGTAGCGCCTGTGGCGTGGCACGAGCGGCGTCGGCTTCTCGTAGTTGAGGTTGTAGAGCTCGGGCGTGCGCAGCCGGCCGAGCTCGAGGACATCCCGGAACCCGCGCGTCGTCAGCAGCGCAGTCTTGGCGCCCTTGCCTTCCAGGATGGCGTTGGTCGCCACGGTCGTGGCGTGCACGACCTCCTCGATCTCGCTCGCCTTGCCGCCGATGCGCTCGAGCAACGCCAGGATGCCCTCGACGATTCCGCGACTGTAATCGTCCGGCGTCGACGGGTGCTTGAACGAATGAACCGTCTCCCCGTTTTCCAGGAATGTGATGTCGGTGAACGTGCCGCCGATATCGGCGCCCACGCGAAACGAGCGCGTTGTCATGGATTGGTCTCCGCGATGATGGGCCGAGATGGCGCGAGGTGGCAGGCGACGAGCCGGTCGCCGAGGCGGACCTCGGGCGGTTCACCTTGCGCGCAGATCGGAATCCGGTTGCTGCAACGGGGTTCGAAAGGACAGCCGCCATGACGGGCAGCCTCGGACAGCGGCGGATCGGCCGGGCGATTGCGGCCGGCGAGCCCGCGCGGAATGGCGGCCACCAGGCGCTGCGTATAGGGATGCGCCGGTTCCGCCAGAATTTGTGCGGCGGGCCCCGTCTCGACGATGCGTCCGGCATACATGACCAGCACGCGGTCGCAGAACGCCCCGACGAGCCCGAGATCATGGCTTATGATCACCAGCGTCAGCCGCCGTTCGCGATGCAGTTGCTGCAGCAGCGCGACGATCTCGCTCTGCACGGAAACGTCGAGCGCCGATGTCGGCTCGTCGGCGATCAGCACCTCCGGCTGGCGCGCCAGGGCCCGGGCGATCCCGATGCGCTGCTTCTGTCCGCCCGACAATTGGTGCGGTAGCCGCTCCAGCAGCTCCGGCCCGAGGCTGACCTGCGCCAGCAAGGCATTGAGCGCCCCGGGCGTAGGCTGCTCCGGAAAGGCTTCGCTCAAGCTGCGCGCGACGGTCTTGCGAGGGTTCAGCGCCGTGTGCGCACCCTGAAAGACGAACTGGACGCGGTTGCGGAAACGCTGCCAGTCCGCGGCCGCGAACGAGGACAGATCGCGTCCCTCGAACAGAACACGGCCACTGCTCGGGCGGTCGAGACCGACAAGGAGCCGCGCGAGCGTCGACTTGCCACTGCCGCTCTCGCCGACGATCCCAAGGACATCGCCGGCCTGGACCTCGAAGCTCGCTCCCAGCAGCGCAGGTGTCGTGCGCCGGTCGAACAGGCGCGCCAGCGGCGAATGCGCGACCGGATAGCGTCGGCCAGCGCTCGCGGCGGCCAGAAGCGGTGCTGCAGATCCCCGTGCGTGCGTCATGTCAGGCGCTCCGCCAGCAGGCGCTCAAATGCGTCCCCGCGCCCCGCAGGGCAGGCCGCACATGGCAATCCACATCCGCCAGGCGGCAGCGGGAGAAGTAGTCGCAAGCGCCCTCGCCCGGGCTCTCGGCCAGGGGCGCTGGGGCAGCCGTCCGCAGTGGGCGGCCCGGTCGCGGCACGGCGTCCAGCAGGAGGCGCGTATAGGGATGGCGCGGAGCGCTGAAGATCGCCTCGGCGCTGCCGGATTCGACGATCCGGCCGCGATACATCACCGCGATCCGGTCGCAGAACTCCGCAACCAGATCGAGATTGTGCGAGATGAACAGCAAGGCGATCCCGGAGCTGGCGCAGATATCGCGCAGCAGCGCGACCACCTGCGCCTGAACGGTAACGTCGAGCGCCGTCGTGGGCTCGTCCGCGATCAGCAGGCGCGGCCGGCAGGCAATGGCCATGGCGATCAGGACCCGCTGGCGCATGCCGCCGCTGAGCTCATGGGGATATTGGCCGCTACGCCGGCGCGGGTCGTCGATGCCGACCTTGGCGAGGAGTTGCTCGGCCTCCGACCAGGCCGCCTTGCGGCCGGGGTCGTCATGGCTGCGGATGGCGTCCACGAGTTGACGGCCGACGGTGAAGGCGGGATTGAGGGCGGTCATCGGATCCTGGAAGATCATCGCCACCTTGCGGCCGCGGAGGTCCCGGCAGGCGCTTTCGGGCAGGCTGGTGATGTCCTCGCCGTCGAGGCGCATCGAGCCGCCCACGATGCGGCCGGCGCGTCCAAGCTGGTGCATGACGGCGAGCGCCGTGACGCTCTTGCCGGAGCCCGACTCGCCGACGATCGCCAGCTTCTCGCCGGCCATGACCTGAAGCGTCACGCCGTGGACGACCTTGCGGGCTGCGATCTCGGGGCCGAAGGCGACCGACAGATCGGTGAGGGACAGCGCGGGAGCGGTCATAGCGCCGGCCCTCCGTCGCGCCGCCGGGGATCGAGAACGGTGCGGAGCGCATCGCCGACCAGGTTGAAGCCGATCACGGCCATGAAGATGGCCAGGCCCGGCCAGGTCGCGACCCACCACTCGTCCGAGAAGGCGAGCGAGCGCGCATCGGCCAGCATGCCGCCCCAGCTCGGTGTCGGCGGCTGCACACCGAGGCCGATGAAGCTCAGTGACGCCTCGATGATGATGCCGATGCCGATCAGCACGCTCGCCTGCACGAAGATCGGCGAGAGGATGTTGGGCAGGATGTCGCTGGTCATGATCGACCACGCCCCCGCGCCCTGCAGGCGCCGTGCCGCGACATAATCCGCCCTGGCCTCGGCCAGGGCCAGGCCGCGGGCGACACGCGCCAGCCCGGGAATGAAGAGCAGCCCGACGAGCAGGACGATCTTGGCTTCGTTCGGGAGCAGGAACGGGCCCAGCTGCACCGGCCCGGTGCCGAAGATGCCGACGATCGCAATGGCCCAGACGAGCAGCGGAATCGCCGCGAAGATGTCCATGAGGCCCAGCAGGACGCTTTCGACCAGCGTCCCGCTGTAATAGCCGGACAGGGTCCCGACGAAGAGACCGCCGGAGAGTCCGATGGCGACGGTCAGCACGCCGATCATCAGCGAACTCCGCGCGCCCCATACGAGCCTGGCGAAGATGTCGCGCCCCATCTCGTCCGTGCCGAGAAGGAACGACGCGCTCGGGGACTCCAGCCGATGCTCCATCATCAGCTCGAGCGGATCGTGTAGCGGCAGCCAGGGCGCCGACAACGCCGCCAGGCTGAGCAAGCCGACGATCACCAGGCCGACCAGGCCGATCCGGGTTCCGGCAAGGCGGCGCACGAGACCGGCAAGCCCGGCGAGCGGACGCGGGCGCCTTGCACTGGCGGCCCCTGCCGCCGACGCAGATCCCGTGGAGCGCACGACGTCAAGCATGTCGCAGCCTCGGGTTGATCAGCCTTTGGATGAGATCGGCGACGAGGTTCGAGACGATGAACATCGCCGTGACGACCAGGACGGTGGCCTGGATCATCGGGTAGTCGCGCTGCGTGATGGCGGTCAGCAAGGCCCGCGACAGGCCGGGTATGTTGAAGACCAGCTCGATGATGATCGCCCAGCCGAACATGTAGCCGAACGACATGCCGGCGACGCTGACGAAGGGCGGCAGCGCGTTCTTGACCACGTAGCGGGCCACTAGTCCCCGGCTCAGGCCGAGCGAATGCGCGGTGCGGACATAGTCCTGTCCCAGGACCTCGATCACGGTGGCGCGCATCAGGCGGCTCAGCGCACCGATATAATAGAGCGCTATCGACAGGGCGGGCAGCACCAGAGAGGCGAGATGGGCGTGCCAGCCCTCGGCGAGCGGTGTGATCCCGATGGGTGGCACCCAGCCCAGCTTGACGGCGAAGACGCGGACCAGGATCAGGGCAAGCCAGAATCCCGGAACCGACACGGCCATCAGGGACAGCACGCGGATCAGATGGTCCGGCCAGCGGTCCTCGGTCAGCGCAGCGATGAGACCAAGCGGAATCGCGCCGGCGAGCGTCAGCAGAAAGGTGACCGCTACCAGCTCGACCGTGACGGGCAGGCTTTCCAGGAGCTCGAGATCGATGGAGCGGCCGGTGATGTAGGACTGCCCGAACCCTGACCGGGGAAGCTGCGCCACCCAGGCCGAATACTGCGCCGGCAGGCTGCGATCGAGACCGCGGTCATGCTCGAATGCCTGGATCTGCTCGGCGGTGGCATCGGCGCCGAGCACGATCCGCGCCGGTGACAACGGCGTCAGCCGCGTGAGCGCAAAAAGCACCGCGCTGACAGCTACGAGAACCGCAAGACTGCTGAGTATTCGACCCGCGAACCACATGGTTTTCGCCTCAGCGTCCGTCGGTCATGGCCACGTCGGTCAGGCGGAGCGTTATCCCCGTATTGGGCTCGAAGCCCTGCACGTTGGTCCGCCAGAGGTTGAAGCTGTGGATCGCGCCGATCCAGGTCGAGGGCGAATCCTCCGCCAGAATTGCCTGCATGTCGGCGAGGATCGGCCCGAGCGATGGCTCGTCGTCGACACGGAAACTGTCGGCCAGGAGGGCATCGAGCCGCTCGTTGCTGTAGCCGGAGCTGCGCGTCATCACCTGGTTCGGCGTATAGATGCCCTGGATGATGAAGGTCGGGTCGGACGGCCCGATCACGGCCATAAGTACAGAGGTCTGGTTTCCGGCGAAGACCTGCCCGATGAGCTGACCGGTCTCGAGCGGCTGGAGCTTCACCTTGATCCCGAGCCGCGCCAGCGATGCCTGGATGAACAGGGCCGCATCGCCGACATCCAGCAGATAGCCTTGCGACGAATAGAGCAGCTCGAACTCGGCGCCGGACGCGTAGCGGGATTTGGCGAGGTAGGCCTTCGCCTTTTCGAGATTGAAAGCCAGCTCCTCGGCCGCCTTGGCGTTATACCACCAGGCCGAGGCCGGCGCCGGCACCGCCGAAGGCTCGACCAGGCCGTTGAAGATCTTCTCGGCAATGGTCTTGCGATCGGTCGCCAGCGAGACCGCCTTACGGAAATTGGCGTCGTCGAACGGCGGCTTGCGGGTATTGTGGATCATCAGCATCATGCTGCCGAGCGCCGGGCGGCTGCCGCCAGTGATGCCCTGCACCTTGGCCTGCTTCAGGCGAACGTAGTCGCGTACCGGCGGCGCGCCGATGATGTGCACCGACTTCGACAGCAGCGCAGCGATCCGGGCCGCCTCCTCGGAGACGATCCGCACGCGCAGCCGGTCCCAGGCGATGCTGTCCTTGCGCCAATAATTCGGGTTGCGGCGGAATTCGACGACATCGTTGGACCGCGCCGAGACGAAGATGCCAGGCCCCGTCCCCAGCCCCTCGGGCTTCTGCTGGAAGATCTCGTTACCGTATTTCTCGCGGCTCCCCGCCGGAAAGATCCCCATATACTTGGTCATGTAGTCGAGGAAGGGCCGGAAAGGCGTCTTCAGCTTGAAGCGCACCTTGTGGCGTTCAAGAACATCAACGGATTCGATATTCGTCCAGACCGGGCGTCGCAGCGCCTTGTGAGCCGGATCGAGCATATAGTCGTAGCTGTACTTCACGTCCTCCGCAGTGAACGGCTGGCCGTTCTGGAAGGTGACGTCGTCGCGTAGCTCGAAGACATACTCGGTTCGGTCGGCGGAGATCGCCGGCATCATCTTGGCAAGCATGGGGCGCCGGCGACCTTCGCCATCGATCTCGATCAGGTTCTCGAAGATGAGCTGATTGACCACCATGGCATCGTGATTGCCCTGGTTGATCGGGTCGAAGGTCGAGGGGTTCGACGGGATCGCGACGATCAGGGAACGCTCATCGGCGGCTCGTACTGCGAGCGAACAACCGAGCCCCCCGATTGTGACCGCTCCACCTTGGAGAAAAACACGGCGATTGAGAGAGGCAGAAGCCACGGTGATCTCCCTTGTGGAAACGTTTCCTTTGTAATTGGAAACGTTTCATCAAGCGAATTCCTTGTCAAGTGGCCCAGCGCATCGATTTCAGCAGGCGGCCAGCCGGGGTGCGCCGGAACTCTCCATGGCGCCACGGCCGTCAGACCGTAGGCAGGGAGTTGAACGACCGCTGCGGCAATGACGAGAGCGAACGCTGCAATCGGCGCGACGAGATTGACGCCGCCGGGCTGCCTGGCCGCTTTCCAGGCAGCCGGTTTTCGATCTGTGATTCCGCCGTCACCCGGACGCATGCTCGTACGAACGTCGTGACGGATCGCCATGCTGAGTAGCAGTCACGGCGCCTTGCGCTAAAAAAGTGATAATTGACGAAATTCTCACAGAGTGAGATATTAAGAAAAATACAGGAAGCGCCAGACCGAAAGGCGCCGAGTTTCTCAGGGAGGTGTCAGTGAAGATCACCAGATTTGCCAGCGCCTGCGCGCTGCTTGCGTTGTCTTCCGTCGCGGCGCAGGCGCAGTTCAGCAACAATGTCGTGCGGATCGGCGTGCTCAACGACCAGTCGGGCATATATGCCGACATGGCCGGGCCGGGATCGGTCGTCGCCGCGCAGATCGCCGTCGAGGAGTTCGGCGGCAAGATCGGCAATACGCCGATCGAGATCATCCGCGGCGACCATCAGAACAAGCCGGATATCGGCCTCAACATCGCCCGCAAATGGCTCGATACCGATGGCGTCGACATGATCGCCGACATTCCCAACTCCTCGATCTCGCTGGCCCTGTCGACGCTCGTGCGCGACAAGAACAAGGTCGCGGTCGTCACCACCTCGAACAGCAACCGCCTGACCGGCGACGCCTGCACGCCGAACCACGTCCACTGGGTGCTGGACAATTACAGCCTCGCTAAGAGCACGGGCACGGCGGTCCTCAGGACGATCGGCAAGAGCTGGTACTTCATCACCGCCGACTACGCCTTCGGCCACGACATGGAGCGCGAGGCCGGCGAGATCGTGAAGCAGGCAGGCGGCAACGTCGTCGGCGCGGTTCGCCATCCGTTGAGCTCGTCCGACTTCTCGTCCTATCTGCTGCAGGCCCAGAGTTCGAAGGCCGGAGTGATCGCGCTCGCCAATTCCGGCAGCGACTTCACCAACACCGTCAAGCAGGCGGCCGAGTTCGGCATCGTCGGCAGCAAGCAGAGTCTGGCCGCGCTCGCGGTCTACCTGACCGACATCAAGTCGCTCGGCCTCGATAGCGCCAAGGGCATCTATCTCAGCGAGCCGTTCTACTGGGACCTGAACGAGCAGACCCGCGCCTTCGCCAAGACGTTCGCCGCGCGCCACAACGGCGCGATGCCAACCTCCTACCAGGCCGGCGTCTATTCCGGCGTGCTGCACTATCTCAAGGCGGTCAAGGCCGTCGGCAGTGATGCCGACGGGCGCGCCATCGTCGCCAAGATGAAGGAGCTGCCGACCGAGGACCTCACCTTCGGCAAGGGTTCGGTCCGCGAAGACGGCCGCAAACTGCATCCGATGTACCTGTTCCGGATTAAGGAACCGGCGCAGTCGAAATCGCCCTGGGATCTCTACGAAAAGGCCGGCGAGACCTCCGCGGCCGAGGCCTTCAAGGCGCCCGACCCGGCCTGCTCGCTCGTCAAGAAATAGGTTGGAATGTCCAGGCCGCGCGCGATGCGCGGCCTGCCGCTTGCGCATCACCGCAGCAGTGGGAACGCAGGCTTCCCATAGCGACGCTGCGCGCTACCCGCAGCCGCGCCGACAGCTCCAGCGAGGGCAGCTTCGCCCGCAATCCGCCGGAGCCCCCTGATCTGAGAGGAGACGATCGTGATCGTCGAGGAACGCATCTACGTCCTGCACACCGAGGTCGACGTCAACGAATACCTCAGGATCTACAAGACGGAGGGCCTGCCGCTGCAGCTGGAGATCCTCGGCGGCTTCCTCGGCTACTTCACCACGGAAATCGGCATGCTGAACCAGCTCGTCCATTTCTGGGCCTATGCCGATCTCGAGGATCGCCGGCGCCGGCGCGCGCGGCTCGCCGAGCAGCCGGGCTGGCGTGGCTGCCTCGCCAAGATCCGCCCGATGATCCGCAGCATGGAGAACCGCATCCTGCTGCCGACCGACTTCTCGCCCTTGCCGGCAAAGCTCCTCGGCACGGCCGGGGCTGCGGGCGGCTGAGCCGCAGCAGAAACGGCCGAGCTTCACGACGCGACAAAGGAAACCACGCATGCCTCTGCTCAAGGACAAGGTCGCCCTGATCACCGGCGCGGGGATCGGCATCGGCGCCACCGCGGCCGGACTGTTCGCCCGCAACGGCGCCAGGGTCGTGATCGCCGAGATCAACGAGGAACAGGGCAGAATCGTCGCCGAGGAGCTGAAGGCACAAGGACTCGATGCGCTGTTCGTGCGGACCGACGTGACCGATGCCGGCAGCGTGCAGGCCTGCGTCGCAGAAGCTGTCAGGCATTTCGGCAAGCTGGACGTCATCTACAACAATGCCGGCGGGTCCAGCATGAAGGACGGCGACGTGACGCGCGTCGAGGCCGACGAGTTCTGGCGCGCGATCAAGCTCGACCTCTTCGGCACCTGGCTCGTCTGCCATTATGGCATCCCCGAGCTGATCCGGGCCGGCGGCGGCGCCGTCGTCAATGCGAGCTCCGTCGTCGCCCTGATGGGCTGGCCGGGCAAGGACGCCTATACGGCGGCGAAGGGCGGAATCTCGGCCCTGACACGCTCGATGGCGGTCGAATTCGCCCCGCACAAGGTCCGCGTCAATGCCGTCGCGCCGGGTGTGACGCGGACACCGCGCGTCGTGGCGCAGCTCGCCGCGCTCGAAACCACGCAGAAGCTAACGGCGGCGCATCTGCTGGGAATCGTCGAGCCGATCGATGTCGCCAATGCCGCCCTGTTCCTTGCCTCCGACGCCTCGGGCAAGACCACGGGGCAGATCCTTCCGGTCGATAGCGGCCTGACGATCTCCTGAGCGGTCTCAGCGATGACCAGCCACGCCGCCCCGGACGAGATCACCAGCGTCGCCGTCGTCGGGGCCGGCACGATCGGCGCGAGCTGGGCGACCTACTTCCTCGCGCGCGGCCTCGGCGTCGTCGCGGTCGAGCCCGTTGCGGCGATACGCGCGGGCCTGCCCGAGGCGATCGCCCGCGACTGGCCCGCACTCGCCGATGCCGGCCTCGTTGCGGCCGGCGCGAGTCCGGGCAAGCTGACCGTCGTTGCGGCGCCTGAGGATCTCGCCGGGAGCGGCGTCGGCTTCGTCCAGGAGAATGTCCGCGAGGAGCTGGCGCTGAAGCAGGAGGCGCTGCGCGCACTCGACGCCGCGCTGCCCGCCGATGTCCTGATCGCGTCCAGCACATCGGGGCTGAAGGCCAGCGACCTGCAGGCGCATTGCGCCGATCCCGGCCGCATCCTGGTCGGTCATCCGATGAATCCGCCGCATCTGATCCCGCTCGTCGAGATCGTCGGCGGAACCGCGACGGATCCCGGGGCGATCCGGGCCGCGTGCGCCTTCTATGCCGCGATCGGCAAGCGCCCGGTGGTGCTGAACCGCGAGGTCGTCGGCCATCTGGCGACGCGGCTCACGGTCGCCCTCTGGCGCGAGGCCGCCTTCCTCGTCGCGAGCGGCGTCGCCTCGGTCGAGGATGTCGATGCTGCCGTCACGCATGGGCTCGGCCTGCGCCTTGCCGTCGCCGGCCCGCATCTGAGTTATCACATGGGCGGCGGCGAGGCCGGGCTCGCCGGCTTTTTCGCCTGGGCTCGCGAGCCGCTGGCGCAATGGTGCGCCGATCTCGGCGATGTCGCGCTGTCGCCAGAGCTGGAAGCGAAGCTCGTCGACGGCCTGCGCGCGGAGACTGGGGGCGCCGCCGTTTCCGAACTGACGCGGCAGCGCGACCGCGGGCTCGCAGCACTGCTGAAGGCGCTGCATTCAGGCTCCTGAAAACTGCGCATTGACTCAAATCAATAATTGCCAATAATCGCAAATTATGAGATTAGTGTAGAAATCGAGAAGCCGCAAACGGCCGCGCAACCGCGCTCCGTCAAGCGGCGCGGTCGGAGGAAGCAGATGTCGACGGCATCGAAGCTGGCCCGGCGCGGCTGACGGGCGCGCCATGCTGATCCACATGCTCAACGGGCTCGTCTTCGGCGGCCTGCTCTATCTCGTCGCCGTCGGCCTCGTGCTGATCTTCGGGCTGCGCCAGGTGGTGAACTTCGCCCATGGCAGCCTGTTCATGGTCGGCGCCTATGTCACCTACGCCACGGTCGCCATTGCGGGCTTCTGGGCCGGGCTCCTCGCCTCGACGCTGGTGCTGATGGCGCTCGGCCTGCTGCTCGATCGCACCGTCTTCCGCCAATTGCAGGACCAGGACCCGATCGTGACGGTCCTTGTCACCTTCGGGCTGCTGCTGGTTCTCGAGGATGCGGTGCGCACCATCTGGGGGCGCGACAACCTCACAGTGGCCGTGCCGCAGTTGCTGCAAGGCACCGTGCAGATCGCCGGCTCGACCTTCCCGATCTACCGCCTGTTCGTGATCGCGGCCGCGGCGCTGATCGGCCTTGCCCTGACGTTCTGGCTGAAGACCAGCCGCGTCGGCCTCTATGTCCGCGCCTTCGCCGCCGATCCCGTCACGACCGGCATGCAGGGCGTCGACACCGAGCGCGTCAGCGCCACCGTCGTGGCGATCGGGGCCGGGCTCGCCGGCCTCGCGGGCGCGATCGCCTCGCCGCTGCTGGCGCTGTCGCCGACGATGGGCAGCACGATCCTGATCGAGAGCTTCATCGTCGTGGTGGTCGGCGGCTTCGGCAGCTTCTCGGGTGCCTTCGTCGCAGCGCTGCTGATCGGGCAGCTCCAGAACTTCGGCATCGTCTTCGTGCCGTCGATCGCCTCGATGATCCCCTTCCTGCTGATGGTGGTGGTCCTGATCTATCGCCCCGCCGGGCTCGCCGGGAGGGCGGCATGAGCATGGCCTCCGAGACCACCATGGCCACGCCTCGCGAGCTTGCTCCGTCGCGCCGCCTCCTGCCTGCCCTCGCCGCGGCGCTCGTCGCGCTCGGCGGCTGCGCATTTCCTTTCTTCGTCTCGTCGCCGCTGACGCTTTCCCTGCTGACGCAGGCGCTCATCGGCGCACTGCTGGCCACCGGCGTCGGCTTCCTGGTGCGGCAGAATGGCATGGTCAGCTTCGGCCACGCGCTCTTCTACGGGCTCGGCGGCTATATCCTGGGCGTCGGCGTCGGCCGCGGCCTGCTGCCGGCAGAGCTCGCCCTCCTGCTCGCCCTCGTCGTGCCGCCAGCCCTCGCCTTCCTGCTCGGCCTCGTCATCACCCGCATCCCCGGCGTCGCCTTCGGCATGCTAACGCTCTCCTGCGCCCAAGCCTTCTACGAGCTCGCCCTCAAGGTGCGCACCCTCGCCAATGGCGATGACGGGCTGGTGGTCAACTTTCCAGCCCGCATCTTCGGCCTCGACGTCTCGGCGCTGCAGAACCCGCACTCGATGTTCGTGGTCTGCTGGATCGTACTGATGCTGGCGCTCGGCGGGCTCTGGCTGCTGGTGCGCAGCCATTTCGGGTTGCTCACCAGCGCGATCAAGGCGAACGAGGAGCGCGCCCGCTTCATCGGCTACGAGACGCTGGTGCCGCGCGCCGCCATCTATGCGATCTCGGCGTTCCTCGCCGCCATCGCCGGCATCCTCGCCACCTTCTACAACGCCTTCATCTCGCCCGACATGCTGCATTGGACGCTGTCGGGCTCGGCCCTGATCATGGCGATCATCGGCGGTACCAGCGTCGTCTGGGGGCCGGCGCTCGGGGCGATCGTCTTCTTCTACATCAAGGAGATCGCCGGCGACGCCACCGAGCACTGGCCGGCAGTGATCGGCACGATCCTCATCGTCGTCACCGTCTTCGTGCCGGTGGGCCTCAGCGGCCTGATCATGCGGCTGGTCTCGCGGAGGCGCGCATGAGTACGTCCGTGGCGGCTCCCGCGCTCGAGGGCACCGGCCTGACCCGTCTCTATGGCGGCTTCAAGGCTCTGGACGGTGTCGACATCGCCGTACCCAAAGGCGAGGTGCGTGGCATTATCGGCCCCAACGGCGCAGGCAAGTCGACGCTGATGGACGTGCTTGTCGGCCGCGCCGAACGCTGGCATGGCACGGTCAGGCTGGAAGGGCGTGACATCGGCTCGCTCTCGCCGCGCGAACGACGACAGGCTGGGCTCGCGCGCTCCTTCCAGAAGACCAACATCTTCGCCGAGCTGACGATCGCCGAACAGATCCGGCTCGCCGCCCGCAGCGCCGAGATCGACAATGCCGCCGAGGTTCTCGACGCGCTCGAGCTCACGGCACTGCGCCACCGCCTCGCCGGCGACGTCTCCTATGGCGACCGCCGCCGCCTCGACCTGGCGCTGGCGTTGGTCGGCCGCCCCCGCGTGCTGCTGCTCGACGAGCCGGCAGCCGGACTGACGGTCGAGGAATCGCTCGCCATGGCCGCCCTGCTGCGCGATCTCGCTCGCGAATGGCAGGTCACCGTCCTTCTGGTCGAACACGACATGGAGGTCGTGTTCGGCTTCTGCGACCGCATCACCGTGCTTCATCTCGGCAAGCTCCTGGCCGAGGGCACTGCCGACGAGATCCGCTCCAACCCGGTCGTCGTATCCGCCTATCTCGGGAGCTCGGTCGCATGAGCCTGCTCTCCTTCAGCCAGGTCGACGCCTTCTACGGCCGCGCCCAGGTTCTGCGCGGCGTCTCCTTCGAGATCGGAGCGGGCGAACGCGTCGCGGTGCTCGGCCGCAACGGCGTCGGCAAGACCACCATCGTCAACACCGTACTCGGCATCGCTTCGCTCGGCAGCGGCGAGATCCGGCTCGCCGGCAATTCCCCCGGCCGGATCAGGACCTACAGCGCCGCGCGGGCCGGCATCTCGGTCGTCCCGCAGGGGCGGCGCATCATCGGCGCGCTCAGCGTGAAGGAAAATCTCGTCCTCGGCTCCGCCGTCGACAGGAAGGGGCCGTGGACGCTGAAGCAGGTCTTCGATCTCTTCCCGATCCTGCAGGAGCGCCAGGACACGCCAGGCACTGCCCTCAGCGGCGGCCAGCAGCAGATGCTGGCGATCGGCCGGGCGCTGATGGCCAATCCGGCGCTGCTCGTCCTCGACGAACCCAGCGAGGGGCTCGCGCCCGTGATCATCGACGAGCTGGCGGAGGTCTTCGTCCGCCTGGCGCGCGAGGGTACCAGCCTGCTGCTGATCGAGCAGCACATCAGCCTCGTGCGGCGCGTCGCCCAAACCTACCACCTGATGTCGAAGGGCGCGCTGATCGAGAGCGGACGCCTCGCCGAGCTCAGCGACGAAAGGCTGAAGCGCCACGTCGCCGTCTGAACGAGAACCAGAACCAGGCAAGGGAGAAAGAGCATGACGAGCAAAGGGAAGATCAACACCGCCGGCATCCTTCTCGCCGGCCTGGCCACTCTGGCCGCCGGCACGGCGCTCGCCAAGGATCCGCTCCGGATCGGCGTTCCGACGGCCCTCACCGGGACCTACGCCGATCTCGGCAACCAGGCCAAGCGCGCCATCGATTTTGCCGTGCAGCAGGCCAATGCGGCCGGCGGCGTCGAGGGCCACAAGGTCGAGGTCGAGTATCTCGACACCGAGGCCAAGCCCGATCTCGCCCGCCGCCAGGCAGAGAAGCTCGCTCTGCAGGGCAACAAGGTCTTGATCGGCGCCATCGCCTCGGGCGAGGCGCTTGCCATCGCCCCGCTACTGGCGCGCTGGAACGCACTCTACGTCGCCACCATCAACAAGAGCGACAAGATCACCGGCGAGAACTGCGTGGCGCGCCTGTTCCGCGTCAACAACGCCGACTCCTCGGACGCAGCCACCGCCACGCCCTGGCTGAAGGAGCGGCCCGAAAAGGAATGGGCGCTGATCGGCGCCGACATCGCCTGGGGCCGCGACGTCGCCGCCAGCTTTACCAAATCGGCAGAAGCCCAGGGCAAGAAGGTCGTCTCGCAGGACTTCTCGCCGCTCGGCACCAATGATTTCGCGACCTACATCCAGAAGATCAGGAACTCGGGTGCAAAGGGCGTCTACGTCGCGCTCGCCGGCCGCGACGCGATCAACTTCGCCACCCAGGCCAAGCAATACGGCCTGCTCGACGCCGCCACGGTCGCAGGCGTCAGCTTCGTCACCGACAACACCGTCCAGGCCATCGGCGAGGCCTCGCGCGGCGTCTCGGGCATCATCAATTACTCGGCGACGCTCGACACCCCCGCCAACAAGGACTTCGTCGCCGCCTGGGAAAAGGCCTATCCCGGCACGCAGCCGTCGAATTTCGAGGGCGACACCTATATCGGCATGCAGGTCATATTCCAGGCGGTGAAGGCGTCGGGCAGCGTCAACGCCGCCGATCTGGCCAAGGCGATCCCCGGGCGCGACTACGACACGATCGTCGGCAAGGTGCATCTGCGCAAGGAAGACAACCAGCTCGTCCGGCCGAACTATTTCGGTATCGTCGAGGAGAGTGGCGGCAAGCTGCGTCCGGTGATCAAGATGTCGGTCCCGGCCGAAACCGCCACCACCCCACCGAGCCCGGCCTGCAAGCTCGGCTGACTCTCGATTTGTCGCATTTTCTTCAGGCGAAACGGTATCCACTTCGCTTGAAAGTGCTCTAGCGAGCCTCTGACCAAGGAAGACGCCATGACGACCGATCTGTTCTGCCTCGCCGGCCGCACGGCGCTCGTGACGGGCTCCGCGCGCGGCATCGGCTGGGGGATCGCGCAGACGCTCGCCATGGCCGGCGCACATGTCGTCATCAACGATCTCGACGAGGCTGCGGTGGCGGGCCGTGCGGCGGAACTGCGCGCCGCCGGCCATGCCGCCTCGCATGCCGCCTTCGACATCACCGACGAGGCAGGCGTCACGGCCGGCATCGCCCGGATCGTTGACGAAGCCGGCTCGATCGACGTGCTCGTCAACAATGCCGGCATCCAGCGCCGCAAGCTCTTCCACGAGTTCAGCTATGCTGACTGGCGCGCGGTCATCGACACGCATGTCAACGGCGCCTTCCTCGTCACCCGCGCCGTCGTCCCGGCGATGATGGAGCGGCGTTTCGGGCGGATCGTGATGATCGGCTCGATCGCGGTCCAGCAGCCCAAGCAGGCGATCTCGGCCTATGCCACGGCGAAGGGCGGGCTGAATACCATGGTGAGGGCGCTCGCTCACGAGCTTGGCAGCTACGGCATCACCGCCAACGCCATCGCCCCGGGCTTCACCGCGACCGAGTTCACCGCGCCCTTGCAGGCCGATGCGGCCTTCACCCAGAACATGCTGGCGCGCGTGCCGGGCAACCGCTGGGGCCAGCCTTCCGATATCGCCCCGGCCGTCCTCTATCTCGCCTCGGAAGCGGGATCCTTCGTCAACGGCACGACGCTGACGGTCGACGGCGGCTTCCTGGCGGCGGGGTGAGCCTGAGCCGGCCGGCGACGGGTCAGAGGCCCGCCTTCTCGGTTTCGGGGGCGATGCGTGTCTTGCGCGGCCTGGCGGCACGTCCGCCGATGGAAGGACTGCCGGCCGAGCGCCTGGCGATATCCGCGGTGATCGCGGCGCCGAGCCCCATGATCTCCGCTGGATAGGGCGTCTCGAGGCTCGCCTGGTAGCGCGTCTCCGGCAGGATGAAGACGACGCTGCCGAGCACGCGCTGCTCGGCGTCGAAGATCGGCGCGCTGATGCCGACGAGATCGGGGAAGACCTCCGCCCGCGACAGGCAGTAGCCGGCCTTGCGCAGCCGGGTCATGTGCGTGCGGAACTCCTCCCAGTTCTCGCCGAGGCCGGCCTCGCGGATGCGGTCGGCGTGCCACAGCATCATGCTGCGCAACTGATAGGGGGTGAGATGGGCGAGGATGATCTTCGCCATCGCGCCGCGGAACATCGGCATCGGCCGGCCGCGCTCATAGATCGTCTCGACGCTGGGGTCCGGGCCGACAAGGTCGGCGCACATCACCTTGTCGCCGTAGAAAGCGCACAGCATGATGTCGACATCGAACCGGATGCTGGCGGCGCGGATCAGCGGGCCGGCGCTCGAAAGCAGCGGGTCCATCTTCCGCACCAGCCGGTCGAGCTCGATGATCCGGGGCCCGAGCACATAGCTGCCGCCCGTCGCCGGCGCCAGCAGGCCGCGATTGCACAGCGACTGGATGTAGCGATAGGTCGTCGCCTTGGACGCGCCTGTTGCCTGCACCGCATGGTCGAGTTGGATGCTCATCAGGTTTTCGTCGAACAGGTCGAGAATGGTCAACATTCGATCGAGGCTGCTCATCTTGCCCTCTGAACCATCTGACCTCACGAATCAGCGCCACTTGCGCCGCTTGGGCATCACGCAGCCTAAATCAGCTCGCCTCCGGACGAAATGCCCGGAGGCAAAAACCCGGTCCTTTCCAAGCTCCGCCGATCAGGGGCGGGAATAGCCGGCCAGGATGGCATCGTCGACATCGGGCAGGTTGACGACGATGTTGTCCGGCGAGCGGCAGGTCAGGAATACCAGGTCCTCCGTGGTGCTCATATTGACCTCGACATGCGGCATGTGCGGCGGCACGAACACGAAGTCGCCCGGCTCCATGTCGACATACTCCTGGTAGTTGTCGCCGAAATAGATCCGGCACTGGCCGCGCAGCACATAGCCGCCGGTCTCGGCCTCGCCGTGATGGTGCGGCAGCGAGCGGTAGCCCGGCTCGTTGCTGACCTGGCCGAACCAGATCCTGGTCGCCGGGGTGTGCTGCGGGCTGACGCCCGAGATCCGGATCGCGCCACCCGACTGGCCGGTGCCGGCGTGTTCCTGCCCCTTGCGCGTGATGATGGGTTTCACATCGCTCATCGTCTTCTCCTTGGTGGCGCCGGGTTGCTCCCGGCGTCAGCTGCTCTCCCGCGCCGTCGGCTTCCGCTGCAGAGCGGGCAGTTCGCTTGACGGTCAGAATTCCATTCACTAATCTCACTATTCAATAATAATAACAAGTATGGAATTTCCCCGGAGAACCAGCGGAATGCCCCGCGCAAGGCCGATAATCGCCGCTGGAGCTGCTGCGCGGGTATCGCCGGCCTCTGCCCGCGACGGCCGGACATGATCGCTCCGCAACGGCGGGCGGGGGCACGAACGGCTCTCGTCGTCGGCGCCAACGGCATCATCGGCCGCAACATGGTCGAGTATCTGCGCACCCTCGGCGACTGGCGCGTCCTGGCACTCGCGCGCTCGCACGAAGCGCTCGACGCTGGTGTCGAGTGTATCGCCGTTGACCTGTTCGATGACAGCGCCAGTGCCGAGGCGCTCGGCTCCGTCTCAGGCGTGACCCATGTCTTCTTCGCCGCGCTGGCGCCGGGCGCCGGTCCGGCAGCGCAGGTGAAGCCCAATCTTGCTCTGCTGCGCAATGCGGTGACGCCCTTGCTCGCCGCCGGCTCGCTCCGCCATGTCTGCCTGGTCCAGGGCACGAAATGGTATGGCAGCCATCTCGGCCCCTACCGGACCCCGGCGAAGGAGGATGACCCGCGCCATGCCGGATCGAACTTCTACTATGCGCAGCGCGACTGGCTGAGCGCCGCGCAGGCCGGGCAGCCCTGGAGCTTCTCAACGCTGCGCCCGCATTTCATCTGCGGCTTCAACACCGGCAACCCGCACAACATGGTCGCCGCCATCGGCGCCTATGCCGCGATCCGCCGCGAGCTCGGCGAGCCGCTCGACTTTCCCGGCACGCAGGCCTGCTTCGACACACTCACCATGGCGACGGAGGTCAGCTTGCTGAACCGCGCCATGCTCTGGGCCGCGACCACGCCGGCCTGCGCCAACCAGGACTTCAACATCACCAATGGCGACCTCTTTCGCTGGCGCAATCTCTGGCCGGCAATAGCGGCCAGCTTCGACATGCAAATGGGCGAAGTGCGGCCGCTGCCGCTCGCCGAATACATGGCCGACAAGGAAGTTCTCTGGCGCAAGATCACCGCCCGCCACGGCCTGCGTCCGACCGAGCTGAACGATGTCGTCTCATGGAGCTGGGCCGATTTCCTGTTCCGCGGCGATTGGGACGACATCTCCGCGATGACCAAGGCCCGCCGCTTCGGCTTCACCGGCTGCATCGACACCGAAGACGAGATCCTCGCGGCGCTGGCCCGCTATCGCGCCAAGCGGGCCCTGCCATGACCCAGCCCACTCCCCTTCCCTCCGACAGGCGGTCCCCGATGACGAAGGCTCCCTATGATCTCTCCGGCCTGCGCATCCTGCTGACGGGTGCCGCCGGCGGCATCGGCGCCGCAACCGCGCGCCTTTGCGCCTCGCTCGGCGCCGAGCTGGTACTGACCGACGTCAAGGTCGACGAGGAGCTTCTCGGCGAGCTGCGTCGCGACGGCAGAGCCCATGTCTTCGAACCTTGCGACGTGCGCGACCGCGCCGCGGTCGAGGCGCTTTGCCGGCACAATTTCCCGCTCGACGCACTGGTCCTCAACGCCGGAATCTTTCCGAAGGAGGATTGGCAGGCCGATGATTGGGACGACCAATTCCGGCACTGCATGGACGTCAACGTCGTCGGGCCGGCGAACTTCGTCCGTGCCGCGCTGCCGCATATGAAAGAGAGAGGCGCTGGGCGCATCGTGCTGCTCGGCTCGATCGCCGCACGTACCGGCGGAACCCATGCCCACTCGCCCCTGCATTACGCGGCGTCCAAGGGCGCGATCCACAGCTTCGTGCGCTGGCTCGCGCGCCGGGCGGCGCCCGAAGTGCTCGTCAACGCGGTGGCGCCCGGCTCGACTCAGACCGCGATGATCGCGCAGGCCGATCCCGCCACGATGAAGGCGATGCCGGTGCCCCGCTTCGGCCGACCGGAGGAGATCGCCTGGCCGCTGGCCTTCCTGTGCTCCCCCGGTGCGAGCTACGTCTGCGGCACGATTCTCGACGTCA
Organism: Allobosea sp. P4_H5; assembly: GCF_056400825.1. Lineage (NCBI taxonomy): Bacteria > Pseudomonadati > Pseudomonadota > Alphaproteobacteria > Hyphomicrobiales > Alloboseaceae > Allobosea > Allobosea sp. P4_H5. The sequence goes on from NZ_JBFUKM010000020.1 coordinate 61,819, forward strand.
ACGGCGGCGCCTTCATGAGCTGAAGGCGCCAACTCCAGCAGGACATCCACCATGCTTCTCAAAGACAAGACGGCGGTCGTCACCGGCGGCGGCAACACCAAGAGCATCGGCTTTGCCATCGCGCGCCTGTTCGTGGCGCAAGGTGCGCGCGTCGCGATCCTCGACAATGACGCCGCGGCACTGGCGGCCGCCGGCCGGGAACTGGGACCCGAGGTCCTCGCCATCGAGACCGACATCGCTTCCCAGGCCGCCTGCCGCGCCGCCGCCGACCGCCTTCGCGGCGCATGGGGGCGGCTCGACGTGCTCGTCAACAATGCCGGCGTCGTCCAGACGAGGCGGCTGGCCGATGTCTCGGCTGCGGATTGGGATTTCGTGCTCGGGGTCAATCTGCGCGGCGCCATGCAGGTCTCTCAGGAAATGCTGCCGCTGATGGACAAGGGCGGTTCGGTCGTCTTCCTGGGATCGATCGCAGCCCAACGCGGCGGCGGCCTGATGGGCGGTCCCCATTATGCCGCCTCGAAGGGCGGCATCCTCGCTTTGGCCAAGACCATGGCGCGCGAATACGGCCCGGCCGGCATCCGCGTGAACAGCGTCAATCCCGGCGTGGTCGACACGGCGATGACGGAGGATGGCTATCCGCCCGAGCGCCGCAAGGCGGTGGAAGCGACGATCCCTCTCGGCCGCTTCGCTGTGCCGGACGACATCGCCCGCGTCTGCCTTTTCCTCGCCTCCGAAATGTCGGGCTATGTCACCGGCGTCGCGATCGACGTGAATGGCGGCCTGCACATCCATTGATGTGCAGGCCGGTGAGCACGCGGCCGGATGCCTTCCCGGCCGGGTCGCCTTGGCGCCAAAAATTTCTCTTAAAATTCAATAATTTTGGAAATGGCTGGGACGCCAGGATACCCAGCCAGTTTCACGGCACCAATTTCTTCAAGCGGTTACGACTGCTCCGATGAATGAAACTGAACCGCCCCGGGTTCGCCGGAGGCCCCAACTCCTGAGAGGATGGGGCTATGACGAGCAAGACGACGAACCAGTTCTCGCCTGAGATGCGCGCGCGTGCGGTGCGGATGGTGCTGGATCACGAAGCCGAGCATCCGTCGCGCTGGGCGGCGATCATGTCGATCGCGGGCAAGATCGGCTGCACGGCGCAAACGCTGAACGAGTGGGTGAAGAAGGCTGAGGTCGACAGCGGCCGAAAGCCCGGGCTGACGACGGACATGGCGGCGAAGCTCAAGGC
>NZ_JBFUKM010000021.1:0-43733 GCF_056400825.1 Allobosea sp. P4_H5
CTTCTTCGGGTCGGTGACGACGGGGGTGAGCAGATGCGGAATGCCGTCATAGACCGAGAGCTCGAGCATCTTGGGATCGACCATGATCAAGCGGCACTCCTCCGGCTTCAGCCGGTAGAGGATCGACAGGATCATGGTGTTGATCGCGACCGACTTGCCCGAGCCGGTGGTGCCGGCGACGAGCAGATGCGGCATGCGGGCAAGGTCGGCGATCACCGGCTCGCCGCCGATGGTCTTGCCGAGGCACAGCGCCAGCTTGTGCTTGGTGCCCTCGAAATCCTGGCTCGCCAGCAGTTCGCGCAGGAAGACGGTCTCGCGCTTGGCGTTGGGCAGTTCGATGCCGATCGCGTTCTTGCCCTGCACCACCGCAACGCGCGCCGACACCGCGCTCATCGAGCGCGCAATGTCGTCGGCCAACGAGATCACGCGGGAGCTCTTGGTCCCAGGAGCAGGCTCAAGCTCGTACAACGTCACAACCGGGCCGGGGCGAACCTGGCTGATCTCGCCGCGCACGCCGAAATCCTCGAGCACGCCTTCCAGCAAGGTGGCGTTCTGCTCGAGAGCGTCGGTGGAGACGGTATTCGCCGGGACCTTCTTGGGTTCGGCGAGATAGGTCAGCGGCGGCAGCTCGAAGCCCTCGCAGTCAAGCAGCGAGGGTTGCGCCTCGCGCGACAGGCGCTTGCCCGGCTTGGGCGCCCGCACCGGCGCGGCGACGCGCGGCGCATTGAGATCGCGCACGTCCTGCGCCTCGAAGGGCTCGTCATCGTCATCGTAAGCCGGCCGGGCGCTCGGCGCGGCCTTTGCGGCAGCGGGGCGCACGAGCTCAGGGGCGACGACAGGGGACCGGTAGGCCTCCGGATCGCCGGTGAAGTTCGGTTCGCGGCGGACCCGGCCGGTCTGGGCCGGAACGGGCATCGCGCCCGCGCTGGCTGAGGCCGGTTGCGGCGGGCGCGGCAGGCGGCGCAGGATCGCGGCCTTCAGTGCTATGGCGCCATGGGCGACCCAGCCGATCAGGATGACCGAGAACCCGGGCTCGTCGTCGCGACGCTCCTCGCCATCGGCGAAGGGCGCATCGTCGTCCTGGTCGAGTTCGGGATCCTCGTCGGTGACGAAGCCGAAGCCGGCAGCGGCGGTGACGGAGAGGATGGCGATGCCGGCGAAGACGAAGGCGACGAGGCTGCCGAGCGCGGTGCCGCCGAGGCCGACGATGTTGCGGGTGCCTTGCAGCAGCGCGTCGCCGATCACGCCGCCCATGCCGGTCGGCAACGGCCAGCGCGGCGTCGCCGGCAGGGCGCTCGCGACCGCGGCGCTCGAGACGATGCCGACGACCCAGAGCACGAGCTTGAGGGCGCTGCGATCGAAGAGGTGGAAGCGAATCAGCCGGAGCGACCAGAGCAGCGGCGGCAACAGCAGCGCGATGACGCCAAGGCCGAGCAGCTGCATGGCGAGATCGGCGATCATCGCGCCGGGCCGGCCGAGCAGGTTGTGCACGGTGCCGCGCGTGGCGTTGTTGAGGCTGGGATCGTCGACCGACCAGGTGGCGAGGGCGACGGCGACAGCCACCATCAGCGCGAGCATCGCCATGCCGCCGATCTCGGCGGCGCGGCGCGACAGGAACTCGCGCACCGGATCGGGCAGGCGGTCGATCAGCGATGAGGAGCGTCGGATCGTGCGCATCGGGCCGTGTCTGCGGGCATCAGGAAGGCGGCGAAGGCCACCTGTCGAACCGGCAGGTTAGGAAGGTCCGGTTAAGGCCCGCTTAACCTTGCACTGCCGCCGCGGACTGTCAGCAGTCCGAGGAACGATTGGGCTGGCCAAGGCATTTTTCCGAGCAGCAACCGCAAGGAGGGCGAGATGGCCGATGGCGACGACAGGATCGCAAGAATTGCCCGGATCTGGCGCGGCCGCACCGCACCGGAAAAGGCCGATGCCTATGCCGAGTACCTGCTGGAGGTCGGCGTCCGGCCGCTGGCGAAGAAGGCGCTCGGCGCGCAGATGTTCCGCGAGGATCGGGAGACCGAGAGCGAGTTCGTGACGATCTCCTATTGGGAGAGCGTCGAGGCGATGTCGCGCTTCGCCGGGCCCGATCCGCGCAGGATCCATCACCTCGAACGCGATGCCGAATTCCTGATCGAACTGCCGGAAGCGGTGCAGATACTGGAGATCGTGTTGGGCCGCGCCGAGAGCCGCGACTGAGCGACCCAACGAAAAACCCCGGCGGTGTCCCGCCGGGGCGATGATGCGCGAGGAGTAAACCCCTGGTTCAGTCGTGATATGCGCGCTCGCCATGCTCGGCGATGTCGAGGCCCTCGCGCTCCTGGTCGGCGGGGACACGCAGCCCGATGATCACATCGACGACCTTGTAGAGGATTGCCGAGCCGACGCCGCTGAAGACGAGCGTGAACAGCACCGCCTTGAGCTGGGCCATGAAGGCCGTGCCGAACTCGTAGGTCGCGGCGACCAGCTCGCCGGGCTTGGTCGAATAGTCGGGGATGCCGGCGCCGCCGAGCGCCTGGTTGACCAGGATGCCCGTGGCCAGCGCGCCGATGATACCGCCGATGCAGTGGATGCCGAACACGTCGAGCGAGTCGTCGTAGCCGAGCGCATTCTTCACGGTCGAGCAGAAGACGAAGCAGACCGCGCCGGCGACAAGGCCGAGCAAGATCGAGCCCATCGGGCCGGCAAAGCCCGCGGCCGGGGTGACGGCGACGAGGCCGGCGACCGCGCCCGAGACCATGCCGAGCATGGAGGGCTTGCCCTTGACCGCCCATTCGACGAACAGCCAGGCGACCGCCGCCGCAGCAGTGGCGACGAAGGTGTTGATCATGGCGAGCGCGGCGGTGCCGTTGGCTTCGAGATTGGAGCCGGCGTTGAAGCCGAACCAGCCGACCCAGAGGAGAGCGGCGCCGATCAGCGTCATGGTCAGCGAATGCGGGGCCATCAGCTCCTTGCCGAAGCCGATGCGCTTGCCAATCAGGACGCAGCCGACGAGGCCCGCGATACCGGCATTGATGTGCACCACGGTGCCGCCGGCGAAGTCGAGCGCGCCCCATTTGAACAGCATGCCGGCATCGGCATTGACCGCGTCGAGCGCCGCCTGAGCCGCGGCCTTGCCGTCCGTGCCGGCCTCGGCCAGCGCCTTGGCGGCATTGCCGACCGCATCAGGCCCACCCCAGTACCAGACCATGTGGGCCATCGGGAAATAGATGAAGCTGACCCAGAGCACGATGAAGAGCAGCAGCGCCGAGAACTTCATGCGCTCGGCGAAGGCGCCGACGATGAGGGCCGGCGTGATGCAGGCGAAGGTCATCTGGAAGGCGATGTAGACATATTCCGGGATGACGACGCCGTTGGAGAAGGTCGCAGCGGTCGAGTTGCCGTCGACGCCGCGCAGGAAGGCCTTGGAGAAGCCGCCGACGAAGTCGTTGAGGCCGCCGCCATTGGTGAAGGCGAGCGAGTAGCCGAAGATGATCCACATCAGGCTGACGATGCAGACGATGGCGAAGACCTGGGTCAGCACCGAGAGCATGTTCTTGGACCGGACGAGGCCGCCATAGAACAGGGCCAGGCCGGGCACGGTCATGAGCAGGACGAGGATCGTCGAGCTCATCATGAAGGCGGTGTCGCCCTTGTTGGGCACGGGGGCGGGCGGTGCGGCCGGGGTTTGCGCCAGCGCGGCGCCGGCCATCGCGGCGAAGGCCAGCCCGACCAGCCCGGCCCGGTTAAGGGTCTTGTTGTTCATCGAAAAGCTCCTGGGATGGTCGGGGATCAGAGGGCGTCGCCGTCGGTCTCGCCGGTGCGGATGCGCACGGCCTTCTCGATCGACGAGACGAAGATCTTGCCGTCGCCGATCTGGCCAGTACGGGCGGCGGCGGTGATGGCCTCGATCACCTTGCCGACGAGATCGTCGGTGACCGCGACCTCGATCTTGATCTTCGGCAGGAAGCTCACGGCGTATTCGGCGCCGCGATAGATTTCGGTATGGCCCTTCTGGCGGCCATAGCCCTTCACTTCGGTCACGGTCAGCCCGTGCACGCCGATGGCGGTGAGCGCGTCGCGCACCTCCTCCAGCTTGAACGGCTTGATGACGGCCATCACGATCTTCATGGCTGGGTTATCCCCCGCTTGTGCGCCGCCGGACCGCGGTCCAAACGACGTCGTTGCGCCTCTCGCGCCCTTTCGAGCCAGGCGCGTCGGAGGAGACCTTTCAAGGCCCGTGCCAACCGGCGGATGTGGCGCATGAGCGGGCAATGCCGCGATTCCGCCATGATCAGGCGGCTTTCAGCGCGCTGAACTGATCAATAATTAGGCAGATGCCGTGAAAGCAGGCGGCGGTCGCTCAGGCGCGATCGGGACGCGGCCGGATCAGGCCTTCCTGGGCGACCGAGGCGACGAGATGTCCCTGTCGGTCGAAGATCAGCCCGCGCGAGAAGCCGCGCGCGCCCGAGGCCGAAGGGCTGTCCTGGGCGTAGAGCAGCCAGTCGTCGGCCTGGAAGGGGCGGTGGAACCACATGGCATGGTCGAGGCTGGCGCTCTGGACACGCCGGTCGAAGACGCTGGTGCCGTGGGCGATCAGGCTGGAATCGAGCAGCATCAGGTCGGAGGCATAGGCGAGCACGCTCTGGTGCAGCGCCGGTTCATCGGGCAGTTTCTGCGACGCCCTGACCCAGACATTGAATTTCGGCTCCCGCGGCCCATCCGCCGCGTAGCGGCTCATCTCGACGGGGCGGATCTCGATCGGCCGCTCGCGCCGGTAATAGGCGCGCACCGCCTCGGGCATATGCGGCAGCACGTCGCGTTCCATGCCGTCACGACCGGGAAGCTCCTCCGGCATCGGCACGGCGGGCATCGGCATCTGATGATCGTAGCCGGGTTCGGCGATCTGGAAGGAGACCGACATGGCGAAGATCGCCGCGTCCTTCTGCAGTGCCAGCACGCGCCGTGTCGAGAAGGAGCCGCCATCACGCAGGCGTTCGACCTCGTAGACGATCGGGATCGCCGGATCGCCCGGCAACATGAAATAAGCGTGCAGTGAATGCGGTTGCCGCTCCTCGACGGTCTTGCAGGCGGCATAAAGCGCCTGGCCGATCACCTGGCCGCCAAAGACGCGGGTCCAGCCATTGTCGGGGCTGCGACCCTGGAACCGGTTGTGTCCGAGCGGTTCGAGATCGAAGATCGAGAGCAGGGTGTTGGCGGCTGATGTCATCGGCAGGAACCGGCACGGCCCGGGCTTGCAGCCCCGGCCGGCTATGGGCAAGACGAGAAAGCATCAGCAACGAGCGACTCGGCCGCGTCAAGCGGCGCGATGCGAGGAAGGCGACAGTGCAGAGACCCGAGAATGCGAGCCAACGCATCGTCATCGCCGGCGGCGGCGTCGCCGGGCTGACGCTGGCGGTCGCGCTGAAGCAGGCGCTGGGCGAGAGCTTTGACGTGATCGTCGCCGATCCGACGCTGGCAGGCCCGCCGCGCGCCGACGATCGCGCCTATGCGGTCGCGGCGGCGGCACGCAACATGCTGGAGGCGCTCGGCATCTGGCGTCTGGCGGAAGCCACCGCGACGGCGATGACCGAGATGGTCATCACCGACAGCCGCACGCCGGATCTGGTGCGGCCGGTCTTCCTGACCTTCGACGGCGAGATCGAACCCGGCCAGCCCTTCGCCCATATGGTCGAGAATGGCGCGCTGATGGCGGCACTGCTTCAGGTCGCGCGCGCCAATGGCGTCGAATTGCGGCCCGAGGGCGTCCGTTCCGGGACGGTGGACGATGACGGGCTGATTGGAGTCGTCTTCACCGGTGGCGAAACCCTTGATGCCGCTATACTGGTCGCGGCCGACGGTGCCCGCTCGAAACTGCGCGAGCAGGCCGGCATCGGCTGGGTTGGCTGGTCCTATCCGCAATCGGGTATCGTCGCGACGATCGGCCATGAGCGGCCGCATGACGGGCGGGCGGTCGAGCACTTCCTGCCGTCGGGTCCTTTCGCCATCCTGCCTTTGGCCGATGGCGGCAAGCTCGGCCATCGCTCGTCGATCGTCTGGACCGAGCGGAGCGAGAATGTCCCGGCCTTGCTGGCGCTGGACGAGAGCGACCTCCTGCTCGAGGTCGAGCGCCGTTTCGGCCTCGAGCTCGGCGAGATCGCCGTTGAGAGCCGGCCGGGCGCCTATCCGCTTTCTTTCGGCGTGGCGCGCCGTTTCGTCGGCGACAGGCTGGCGCTGCTCGGCGACGCCGCCCATGTCATCCACCCGATCGCCGGCCAGGGCCTCAATCTCGGGCTGAAGGACGTCGCGGCCCTGGCGGAGGCGATCGTCGATGCGGCCCGGCTCGGCCTCGATGTCGGCGGTTCCGAGGTGCTCGAAGCCTATGAGAAGGGCCGGCGCTTCGACACGGTCGCGATGGGTGTCGTCACCGACGGCCTCAACCGATTGTTCTCGAACGATTCGACTCCGTTACGATTGGCGCGCGACCTCGGCCTCGGCCTGGTCGAGCGCATGCCGCGGCTGAAGCGCTTTTTCATCCGTGAGGCGGCCGGACTGGCCGGGCCGACGCCGCGGCTGCTCAAGGGCGAGATGCTGTAGGACCCAGGAATCCTTCTCCCCTCGGGGGAGAAGGTGTCTGCGAAGCAGACGGATGAGGGCGGTATGACTGGGTAAGACGCGGGCAGGTAGCGCTTGTCCTTCCCTCATCCGTCAGCGCTTCGCGCTGCCACCTTCTCCCCCGAGGGGAGAAGGGAGGGTACTACCGGCACTACCCCTCCAGCTGGCGCGCCTCTTCCGGCAGCATGATCGGGATGCCGTCGCGGATCGGATAGGCGAGCTTGGCGGCGCGGCTGATCAGCTCCTGGCGTGCGGCGTCGTATTCCAGCGTCGCCTTGCTGACCGGGCAGACGAGGATCTCCAGCAGCTTCGGGTCGATCCGGGTCGCGGCCGTGCCGTCCTCTTCGGGATTCATCGTCACAGTCTCTCCTCAGGTCGCCGCGCACTGCTCGGGCCGCGGCGACCAATGTCCTGATAGCCGGCCTCAGCGGCGCGGCAGATCGGCCAGCATTCCGGCCGCCACCATCAGCTTTGGCAGGGAGAGGCCCGACATGGCAATGGCCGAGACGGTGGCGCGAGTGCGCTCGGCATCGGCGCCGCGCTCCGCCAGCCAGTCCTTCAGCGCGTCCGGGCCGGAGTTGCCGGTCGCGATCTCCTGCGTCAGCCCGGCATGGCCATCGGTCAGGGTCTCGACCGCGCGCTGGCGGGCGAGGCGCTCGTAATCGTCGGTCGCCGGGACGGCTGCGGCAGCTGATCTTAGCGTCGAGAAGCCGAAGACCGAATCGGTGCCGAAATGAATCCGGGCGACCTCGACGATATCGCGCTTGGTCCGGCTGGCGATGTCGACGATGTCGGTCGCCTCGGCAAGCCAGGGCAGGCTGGCGACGCGGATCGCCAGCGCTTCCGGCACGCCCTCGGCCGTCAGTGCGGCGATGCGAGCATTGCGCGCCTGGGCGGCCGCTTCGGGCAGCAATTCGCCGAGTGCGCGCTCCAGCGCCGCAACGCCCTTGGCATAATGCGCCACGGTCTGCTCGATTGCGCCGGGCTTGGCGACGCCGCGGCGGAGGAACCAGCGCATCCGGTCGACGACCAGCTCCTGCGCGGCGGCATAGAGCCCGGTCTGGGTCTTGCCCGGCAGCTTGGCGTCGAGCGCGTCGATGGCGCCGTTCAGCGTGATCAGGTCAAAGGCATCGCGGGCGACGGCATAGGCCGCCGCGATCGCCGGTGCCTCGGCGCGGGTCTGGTCGGCCAGCATCGAGACGATGGCCGGGCCACCGCGGTTGATGATGGCGTTGGCGAGCTGGGTCGCGACGATCTCGCGGCGCAGCCTGTGGCCGGCGATCTCCTTGCCATAGCCCTCGCGCAGGGGCTGGGGGAAATAGCGGACGAGCTCGCTCTTCAGATAGGGGTCGTCGGGAATCGCCGATTCGAGCAGCGCGTCGTGCAGGGCGAGCTTGGCATAGGCGATAAGCACGGCGAGCTCAGGCCGGGTCAGGCCCTCGCCGCGCTTCTCGCGCTCGATCAGCACGGCGTCCGAGGGCAGGTACTCGACGCCGCGGTCGAGTCGGCCGTCCTCCTCCAGCCGAACCATCAGCCGGCGCAGATGCGGGCTCGCCTGGATGCCCTGCGCCTCGGTCAGCGAGAGCGCCAGCGTCTGCAGGTAGTTGTTGCGCAGGACGAGCAGGCCGACCTCGTCGGTCATCTCAGCGAGCAAAGCGTTGCGCTTCTTCTCGGGCAGGCGGCCGTCGCGAACGGGGTCGGCCAGCGCGATCTTGATGTTGACCTCGACGTCGGAGGTGTTGACGCCGGCCGAGTTGTCGATCGCGTCGGTGTTGAGGCGCACGCCGTTGCGGGCCGCCTCGATACGGCCGCGCTGGGTGCTGCCCAGATTAGCGCCCTCGCCGATCACCTTGGCCCGCAGGTCGGAGCCGGTGATGCGGATCGTGTCATTGGCGCGGTCGCCGACCTGGGCGTCGCTCTCGTCGCTGGCGCGGACATAGGTACCGATGCCGCCGAACCAGAGCAGGTCAACCGGCGCCTTCAGGATCGCGGTCATCAATTCGGCCGGGGTGACCTGCGCCTTGTCGAAGCCGATAGCCTGCCGGATCTCGGGCGAGAGCGCGATGCTCTTGGCCTGACGCGAGAAGATGCCGCCGCCCTTCGAGATCAGCGACTTGTCGTAATCGGCCCAGGACGAGCGCGGCAAAGCGAAGATGCKCTGGCGCTCGGCCAGACTCTTGGCTGAATCCGGGTCGGGATCGAGGAAGATGTCGCGATGATCGAAGGCGGCGACGAGCCTGATCGCCGGCGAGAGCAGCATGCCGTTGCCGAAGACGTCGCCGGACATGTCGCCGACGCCGGCCACGGTGAAGGGGGTGGTCTGGATGTCGACGTCGATCTCGCGGAAATGGCGCTTCACCGCTTCCCAGGCGCCGCGGGCGGTGATGCCCATGCCCTTGTGATCGTAACCCTGCGAGCCGCCGGAGGCGAAGGCGTCGCCGAGCCAGTGATGCTTCTCGGCCGAGAGCGCATTGGCGGTGTCGGAGAAGGTCGCCGTGCCCTTGTCGGCGGCGACGACGAGATAGGGATCGTCGCCGTCATGACGGACAGTGTCGGGCGGTGGCAGGATCTTCTCGCCGTCGAGATTGTCGGTGAGCTCAAGCAGGGTGCGAATGAAGATGCGGTAGCTCTCGGTGCCTTCGGCTAGCCAGGCGGCGCGATCGGAGGCCGGCGGCAATTGCTTGGGCACGAAGCCGCCCTTGGCACCGACCGGAACGATGACAGCGTTCTTGACCTGCTGGGCCTTGACCAGCCCGAGCACCTCGGTGCGGAAATCCTGCGGCCGGTCCGACCAGCGCAGGCCACCGCGCGCGACCTTGCCGAAACGCATATGAATGCCCTCGACGCGCGGAGAATAGACGAAGATCTCGTAGAGCGGCCGCGGCAGCGGCATGCCGTCGACCTGGCCGGAGGCGAGCTTGAACGAGATCGTACTGCGCGGATGCCCGTCGGGGCCGATCTGGAAGAAGTTGGTGCGCAGCGTCGCGTCGATCAGGTTGACGAAGCGGCGCAGGATGCGGTCTTCGTCGAGGCTGGTGACGTCGGCGAGCGCGGCTTCGATGCGCTCGCGCTCGGCCTTCATCTGCTCGGCGCGCTTCTTGTCGGAGAGGTGCGGGTCGAACTTGGCGACGAAGAGCTTCACCAATCCGGTGGCGATGCCGGAATGGCGGGTCAGCGCGTCGGCGATGTAGTCCTGCGCATAGGGCGCGCCGACCTGACGCAGATAGCGGCCGAGCGCGCGCAGCAGCGCCGCCTCACGCCAGGCGAGGCCGGCGGCGAGGACGAGCTGGTCGAAGCGGTCGGATTCGGTGAGGCCGCGGAACTGCGCCATCAGCGCCGCCTCGATCGTCGGATCGAGGTTCTCGATGTCGATCTCGCCGCCGCTGGCGCGCTCCAGCGTCATGTCGTGCAACCAGACGCGGCTGTCGGCGCTGCCCCCGCCGTTCTGCTGCGGGGTGATGTTGAAGGTGCGCTCGTTGACGACGCGGAAGCCCATGTTCTCCAGCATCGGCACGCGCTCGGAGAGCGAGATCGCGGCGCCGCGCGAGAACAGCTTGAGGTTGGCTCTGGTCGGCCCGTCGCCGTCGCGGCGGTAGAGATTGACGGCGCGCGGGCGCTCATCCGACAGCTTCTGCAGCATGTCGATGTCGACCAGCGCGTCCTCTGCGGAATAACGCTCGCGATAGGCGGCGCCGAAGGCTTCGGCATAGCGCTCGGCGAGGGAACGGGCGGCGGGGCCGGCCTTCTCAGCGTCGAGCGCGTCCTTGAGGCCGTCGCTCCAGGTGCGGACGATCGCGGCGATGCCGGCTTCCAGCGTGTTGCGGTCGACCTTGGGCGTGCGGCCCTCGTCGCGGCCGATGATGTAGTGGGTGCGGGCGAGCGGGCCTTCCGGATAGGCCGGATAGCCGGCCGAGACGCGGCCCTGGTAGACACGGGCGAGGAATTCGCCGACGCGGCGGCGCACCGTGGTGTCGTAGCGGTCCTTCGGGATGAAGACGAGCGCCGAGACGAAGCGATCGAATTCGTCGGCACGGGCGAGCGCGCGAATACGCGGCCGCTCGGTCAATTGCATGATGTCGAGGGCGAAGCGCTCCAGCGTCTCGACGTCGATCTGGAAAAGCTCGTCGCGCGGGAAGGCGTCGAGCACGTTGTAGAGGGCGCGGCCGGAATAGCTCGACGGGTCGAAGCCGGTGCTCTTGAGCACGCGCGCGACCTTGAGACGCAGATAGGGAATGGCGCGAGCGCTGCCGGTATAGGCGTTCGAAGTGAGCAGGCCGACGATGCGCAATTCGCCGTCGAGCCGGCCGTCGGGCGTGAACAATTTCACACCGACATAGTCGAGATGGACGCGGCGATGGACGCGGCTCTTGACGTTGGCCTTGGTGATGATCAGCGCCTGGGGCTTGGCCAGGAAGGCGCGGATCTCCGGCGTCATCACCACCAGCTCGCGATTCTTGCGCAGGACCCGGACATCCGGGTCGCGCAGGATGCCGAGGCCGGAGGAATCGACGGGGTCGGCGGCGGTGTCGCCACCGGCGAAGCGATAGGCGCGCACGCCGAGCAGGGTGAAATTGTCGCTGGCGATCCATTCGAGGAAGTTCAGGGCCTCGGCGACCTCGTCCTCCGGCAGCGGCGGCGGATTGGCGCGATAGGACTGGATCACCTCGGTGATTCGCCCGCGCATCGCGGCCCAGTCGTCGACGGCTAGGCCGACATCGACATAGACGCGGGCAAGGCCGGCGGCGAGCCGCTCGCGGGCCTCGGCGGTGTCGATCCGGTCGAGATGGATATGGATCAGGCTCTCGCGGCGCGTGCCCTCGACCGCACGGCCCGAGGCCTCGCCGGCCAGCGACTGGAAGGTGCCATCGTCCTTGCGCACCACGGCGAGGATGGGATGGGCGACGAGGCGGGGCTCGTAGCCCTGCTCGGCGAGCTCGGCGAGGGTCGAATCGAGCAGGAACGGCTTGTTGTCGTTGACGACCTCGAGGATGGTGATCTGGCGCTCGCGCCCATCCTCCTTCACGGCCTCGTCGCGGAAGCGCAGATTGGGCTCGCCGGGCTTGCGGTTGCCGGTCAGGTGGGCGTAGGCGGCGTCGGCGGCCCGAGCCAGGAACTCCGGCGGCAGCGCGACGAGATCCTCGGCGACGGTTCGGCCATAGAGCAGCTTGGGGAAGTCTGCGGGCATCGCCGAACCGAGCTCATGGGCAGCTGCCTCGATCGCGGTGACGGCTGCAGCCGTGGCATTCGCTTCGCGCTTGGCCATAGTCTTCTTCCCCCTGCTATTTTGCCGAAGCGATGACATAGCTCACCGGCGGCTGCAACTTTCGTCGCATCGCAGCAGCCAGATTGCACCAATATGGCGCGGACACGGCAGCTTGTGCCCGATCCGCGCGGATATCAGCGTAAGGAATGCAGAGATGACGAAGAAGCATGACAAAGCGATGGTGGGTGAGCAGCCTGCGAAGCAGGACGCGCCGCCCGCCGTGATGGCGCTCTCTCTGCCGCGAGCTGAGCTTTCCGAGCCGATGCAGGCCTATTTCGCCAAATGCGAGGAGAAGCTCGGCTATGTCCCGAACGTCCTTGCCGCCTATTCCCATGACGACGCCAAGCTCCAGGCCTTCGCCACCTTCTACAATGATCTGATGCTGGCGCCGTCCGGCCTGTCGAAGCTGGAGCGCGAAATGATCGCGGTCGCGGTCTCCAGCGTGAACCGCTGCTATTACTGCCTGACGGCGCATGGCCAGGCGGTGCGCCAGCTCTCCGGTGATCCCGTGCTCGGCGAGATGATGGTGATGAACTATCGCGCCGCGCAGCTCTCGCCGCGCCATCGCGCCATGCTCGACTTCTCGGTGAAGCTGACGGAAGAGCCACACAAGATCGAGGAGGAGGATCGGCAGGCCCTGCGAGACGCTGGCTTCGGCGAGCGCGACATCTGGGACATCGGGGCGGTCGCCGCCTTCTTCAACATGTCGAACCGGATCGCCTCGGCTGTCGATATGCGGCCCAATCCCGAATATCACGGCGCGTCGCGGTAAGGATCCCGGCCAAAAGAAAACGGCCGGCGGAAACCGCCAGCCGTGAGTTGGCTTCGACTCGTTGGCCCGGCCCGCCGCAGCGCCGGAGGGGCTGGGGGGCTGACGTGTCCGGAACCGGACAGGCCGGGCCGCCGAAGCAACGAATCGGAGTTGAGCCCCGCAACGGGGCGCTCGCTTGGCGCAAGCGCGGCAAAATCATGGCAATCGCCCTGGTGCCGGAGAAGGGTGGCGGGCCTGTCATCAATCTGTCTTGCGGCACCCTTGCCAGCGCTGGAGGGCGGGCGCATCATCCCTTGCCGGGTAACGGCAGGCGATGAACAGGAGGCGCGATGAGTGAAAGCGAAACTCCGCCAGGTCAGCGAGTGGGCGCTGTCGTCGCCTTTCCGGCAGCTACCGCGCCCTCCTCTGTGACCTTCGATCGCCGTGAGCTGAACGAGCTGCTCAACCTTTATGGCCGCATGGTCGCGGCCGGTGAGTGGCGCGATTACGCCATTGATTTCCTGCGCAACAAGGCACAATTCTCGGTTTTTCGCCGCACGGCCGAGGTCCCACTCTACCGGATCGTCAAGGACCCGTCGCTGGCGCGGCGACAGGGTACCTATTCGGTGGTGACCGCGACCGGGCTGATCCTGAAGCGCGGCGCCGAACTGAGCCGAGTGCTCAAGGTGCTCGACAAGCGGTTGAGCGTGGTGAGCTGAGACCGCCACACATTGGCTGGCCCAAAAAGAAAAACCCCGGCCTTGCGGCCGGGGTTTCGTGTTTTCAGGCTGTTGCCCTGATCACTCCTGCTTGGAGCCGAAGAGCGAGAGCAGCATCTGGAACATGTTGACGAAGTTCAGGTAGAGCGACAGGGCGCCGTTCACCGAGAGCTTCGCGGCCGACTCGGAGTCCATGTCCGAGTACAGGTACATTTCCTTCAGGCGCTGCGTATCCCAGGCGGTCAGGCCGGCGAAGACCAGCACGCCGATCACCGAGATGGCGAAGGAGAGCGCGCTCGAGGCCAGGAAGATGTTGACCACCGAGGCGATCACCAGGCCGATCAGGCCCATGATCAGAAACGAGCCGATGCCCGACAGCGACTTCTTCGTGGTGTAGCCGAACAGGCTGAGGCCGGCGAAGGAGGCCGCGGTGATGAAGAACACCTTGGCGATTGATTCACCGGTGAAGACCACGAAGATCGACGACAGCGAGATGCCCATCACCGCCGCGAAGGCGAAGAACATGGCGCGCGCGGTCGACGAGCTCATGCTCTCGGCCTTGAACGAGAAGAAGAAGATGAAGGCCAGCGGCGCCAGCATCACCACCCACTTCAGCGGGCTGAGGTACAGCGCCTGGCCGAGCGGCGTCAGCGCGGTGACCTTGCCCGAAGGCGAGTAGCCGGCAATCGCCAGCATCGAGATGCCGATCGCCATCAGGCCGGTGATGGCCAGGCCGATGCTCATGTTGTTGTAGACGCCGAGCATGAACGAGCGCAGGCCCTGGTCCATCTCGACGGCGCTGGTCTGCTGGGCGCGGCCGGTGCCCCAGACCTGAGCGTTGCGATCGAAATCGCTCATGGAGAGAGTTCCCCTTGAAACTTTGCCTGGCGGACATCGCCCTTGCGACACCCACCGCCGCGCACCAACGTGGCGACATCACGAAATATGAGGGGGATCGCGCAGGCTTACAAGGGGGCCGAATGGTTAGCGGGGCGCTCGGCATAGAAATTCGTCGCCCAGTCGATGCAACATTACGCTCTGTTCATGTTTATGTCCGACCGGCTTGAGTCAGACCTCATAAATTCCTCAGATGAGAAGCGGGCGCTTTCGACAGTATCTGCAGCGTTCCGATCAATCCGAACACGACGGTGACCACGACGGCTGCAGTCGCAGCGATAATAGCGCCTGTCGGGTCAGGGACGAAATCTATCTTCATCACTTGCGTGACGACCCCCCAGCCCGCGACGGCACCTGCCAGGAGCCCGAACAGGGCAGACACGACACCGATGCCTGCGTATTCGAGGATGTACGACGAAAGTATGAAACGGCGAGTCGCGCCGAGCGTCTTCAGGATCATCGCGTCATAGAGCCGCGCCCTCTGTCCGGCCGCCAGAGCGCCCGCGAGGACCAGCAGGCTCGCGGTGATGGCAAGGCCCGAGGCACCGCGAATCGCGCCGGCGAGCTGGCTGACGATGGTGTTGACCGCCTCCAGCGCGTCCTTAACCCGGACCGCCGTCACGGCCGGGAAGGCGATGGCGAGCTGGCGCATCAGCGCGGCGTCGCTGGCCACAGGCGCCGCGCCCTTGTCGGTGACGGTGGCGAGGTTGGTGTGCGGCGCGCCGGCGAAGGTGTTGGGCGAGAACACCATGACGAAGTTGATACCGAGCGAGCGCCATTCGATGTCACGGAAATTGGCGATGCGCGCGGTGATGTTGCGGCCGAGCACGTTGACGGTCAGCTTGTCGCCGAGCTTGAGGCCGAGCCCTTCGACGGCACGGGCGTCGAAGGAAACCAGCGGCTCGCCGCGATAGTTGTCCGGCCACCACTCGCCCGAGGCGAGCCTGGAGGCCTCGGGCACGGCGGCGGAATAGGTGATGCCACGGTCGCCCTCAAGCACCCAGGCCATCTGCTCGCTCGCCTTGATCTGCTCGGCGGGGACGTCGTTCACGCTGACGATGCGCCCGCGCATCATCGGCACGCGCTCGACATGGGCGTTGGGGCGTTGCTCGGCGAGGAAGCGGTCGAAAGCGGCGGCCTGGGCGTTGGGGATGTCGAGGAAGAAGAAGCTCGGTGCCTTCTGCGGCAGCGATTGAGTCAATTGCCTGGTCAGGCTGACGTCGATGAAGGCGAGCGTCGAGAGCAGGGCGACGCCAAGCCCGAGCGAGAGCACCAAGGAGGGGGTCAGCGCGCCGGGGCGATAGATATTGGCGAGCGCCAGGCGTAGCGCCGGCTGCCGGGGGCGCCCGGCGCGGCGGGCCAGCGCCATCAGCCCCCAGGCGATCAGCCGCAATAGCAGGAAGATACCGGTGGCGGCGCCGATATAGATCAGCGCGATGCGCCGGTCATAGGCGAAGACGAGCGCGACGCCGACGAGGCCGGCAAGCGCGGCCAGGAAAATCGCCCGATAGAACCAGCGCGGCTGGCGCCGATCGGGTTCGATCTGGTCGCGGAACAGCGCCGAGACAGGAACGTCATGGGCGCGACCGAGCGGGATGATGGCGAAGACCAGCGCGGTCAGCAGCCCGTAGAGCGCAGCGATGGCGAGCTCGATCGGGGCGAGCGTCGGCTCGAAGGGCAGCGGCAGGACGTCGGCGAGCATATAGCCAAGCGCAAAAGGCGCGGCGGCGCCGAGCGCGAGCCCGATCGCGATGCCGAAGCCGGCGACGAGCATGACCTCGGTCAGATGGATGGCGACGACCCGGCCGCCGGTCGCGCCGATCGCCTTCAGCGTGGCAAAGTCGAGCCGCTTGGCCTCGACGAAGCGGCGCACCGCATTGGCGACGCCGACGCCACCGACGAGGAGCGCGGTCAGTCCGACCAGGGTCAGGAACTGGGTGAAGCGCTCGATATTGCGTTGGAAATTCGGGGCGGCGTTGGCGCGCGAGCGGACTTCCCAGCCCGCATTCGGCTGTTCGCGGGCGGCGTTGGCCAGGAGGGCATCGAGCGCGGCGTCGGTATTGGCGCCATCGGGCAAGATGACCCGAGCGGTCCAGCGCACCAGGCTGCCGGGCTGCAGCAGCTCGGACGCCCGCAGCGCGTCCTGCGAGAGGATCAGGCGCGGGCCGAAGCCGACGCCGGCGGCGATCTTGTCCGGCTCGGAGGTCAGGCTGGCGCGGAGTTGCACCCGCGCCGAGCCGATCAGCACGGTGTCGCCGGGCTTGAGATCGAGCCGGCCGAACAGGACGGGATCGGCGATGCCGCCATAGGCGCCGTCGCGCAAGGCAAGCAGATCGGCCGCCGGCTGGGCGGGATCGGTGCGTAGTTCGCCGATGCTGGGATAGGAGCCGTCGACGGCCTTGAGCTCGACCAGGGCTGCGCCCTTCTCGCCGGCATTGGCCATGCTGCGCAGGGTCGCGATGGTCGAGACGCGGCCATGGCGGGCGAGGAAGGCGTGTTCCTCGGCGGTCGGCTCGCGATGGATCAGGCTGAAGGCGGCATCGCCACCGAGGATGCGCCGGCCTTCGCGGCCGAGGCCTTCGCTCAGGCCGCGCGAGGCCGAGGACACGGCGGCGATCGCCATGACGCCGAGCGCCAGGCAGGCGATGAAGACGCCGAAGCCACGCAGGCCGCCGCGCAGATCGCGCCAGGCGAGGCGCAAGGCGAGCTTCAGGCCGACGGGGCGGCGCGAGGAGCTCGAAGGGGCGGGCGACGGTTTGACGGGGGCGTGCATCTCAGATCGCCAGCGCCTCGGTGCCGGCTTCGGTCTCGATCCGCCCGGCACGCAGGCGGACGGTGCGGTCGCAGCTGCCGGCGAGCGAGAGATCATGGGTGACCAGCACGAGAGTGGCGCCGCGCTCGCGCCGGAGCGCGAAGATCAGGTCGACGATCGAGCGGCCGGTGCTCTCGTCGAGATTGCCGGTCGGCTCGTCGGCGACGAGGATTGCCGGGTCGGGAGCGACGGCGCGGGCGATGGCGACGCGCTGCTGCTCGCCGCCGGAAAGCTGGGCCGGGTAGTGGTCCATGCGCTCGCCAAGGCCGACATTGCGCAGTTCGGCTGCGGCGCGCTCGAAAGCGTCGTCCGCGCCGGCAAGCTCCAGCGGCAGCGCGACGTTCTCGCGCGCCGTCATGGTCGGGACGAGATGGAAGGACTGGAAGACGATGCCGATATGGCGGCCGCGGAAGAGGGCGAGCGCGTCCTCACCGAGCGCGCCGAGATCCTGGCCAGCGACCTTCACCAGCCCGGAATCGGGCCGCTCCAGCCCGGCCATGGTCATCAGCAGCGTCGACTTGCCGGAGCCGGAGGGGCCGACGAGGCCGGTGGCCTGTCCCTGGGGAATCGCCAGCGAGACGCCCTTGAGGATATGGACGCGGGCGGCGCCGCGCCCCAGACTGAGCTCGACATCGCTCAGTTCAATCACCGCCGGGGTTCCTTCGCTCACCGCCATGTTTCCGCTTTCATCCCATCCGATGTCGCCGCTTCGACTGCCATTTCGAACCGAAGGGATCCGAACCGCCATGCGTCGCGCCGCCAACCGATATGGGCGCTTACTGTCACGAATCCAGCTGTCGCCACGCATTTGGGCGGTGATGCTGCTCGTCTTCGCCAGCCTGGGTTCTTTTTCGATGAACAGCTCCACCTTCGCCCAGACCAAGCCTCTCAAATTGGTCGCGCTCGGCGACAGTTTGAGCGCCGGCTATAATCTGCCCGGCAGCGCCGCCTTCCCGACGGTGCTGGAGAAGATGCTGCGCGACAAGGGGATTTCGGTCGAGATCGCCAATGCCGGCGTCTCCGGCGATACCTCGCAGGGCGGGCTGGAGCGGCTCGACTGGTCGGTGCCCGACGGGACCGATGGCGTCATCCTCGAGCTCGGCGCCAATGACGCCCTGCGCGGGGTCGATCCGGCGCTGACGGAACGATCGCTTGACGCAATCGTGACCGGGCTGAAGGCGCGGGGCATCCCGGTCCTGCTCGCCGGCATGTATGCGCCGCGCAGCAACGGCCCCGATTACGTCGCCCGCTTCGACGCGATCTATCCGAAACTCGCCGAAAAACACGGGCTCATCCTCTATCCCTTCTTTCTGGACGGGATCGCCGGGGACCGGGTATTGAACCAGCCCGACATGCTGCATCCGACGGCTGAGGGCGTGCGCGTCATCGTGCAGCGCATCCTGCCAACGGTGGAGCGGTTCCTCGCCTCCCTGCGCCTGCGCTCCTGAGCCAGGGCGCATCCTGCCATCACCCTCGTCATGCGCGGCGCGCTTCCGGTGCGTCCGCCTCCGGAGCCTTTCGCCATGGACCACCGCCGTCTCGGCCGCACCGATCTCAAGGTCTCGGCGATCTGCCTGGGCACGATGACCTTCGGCCAGCAGAACACGCAGGCCGAGGGCCATGCGCAGATGGACTACGCGCTCGACCAGGGCGTGAATTTTTTCGACACGGCCGAGCTCTATTCGATTCCGCCCAAGCCCGAGACGCAAGGAGCGACCGAGACGATCATCGGCAGCTGGTTCAAGGCACGTGGCAATCGCGACAAGGTGATCCTGGCGTCCAAGATCGTCGGCCGATCGAGCAATGACTGGTTCCGCGACGACAAGGGCCCGACCCGGGTCAACCGCAGGCAGGTCGAGGAAGCCGTCGACAAGAGCCTGAGGCGGCTGCAGACCGACTATATCGATCTCAACCAGATCCATTTCCCCGACCGGCCGATGCAATGGGGCTCGAACCCGACGCGCTTCAACCAGGCCGCGTTCACGAAAGCCGAGGACGAGACACCGTTCGCGGAGCAACTCGACGCCTTCGCTGGTATCGTCAAGGCCGGCAAGATCCGTCATATCGGCCTCTCCAATGAGAGCGCCTGGGGCACGATGAGCTTCCTCGCCGCGGCGAAGGATAGCGATCGGCCCCGTATCCAGTCGATCCAGAACGCCTATAACCTCCTGAACCGCACCTTCGAGACGGCTCTGGCCGAGATCGCCATGCGCGAAGAGGTCGGGCTGCTGCCCTATTCGCCGCTAGGCCAGGGTTATCTCACCGGCAAGTATCTGGATGGCGCCCGGCCCGCCGGGGCGCGCTCGACGCTGTTCGATCGTGGCCAGCGCTACGAGACCGCCGGCGCGGAAGAGGCGATCAAGGCCTATGTCGGTCTCGCCCGCGAGGCCGGGCTCGACCCGGCCCAGATGGCACTGGCCTTCGTGACCTCGCGCTGCTTCGTCACTTCGAACATCATCGGCGCGACCAGCATGGAGCAGCTCAGGACGGCGATCGGCTCCGCTTCGGTGACGATCTCACCGGAGCTGGAAGCGAAGATCGACGCGATCCATCAGCGGTTCGGCAACCCCTGTCCATGACGAGAAAGCAGAGCCGACTTGTGAACGRCCGCTGACGATGCGAGGCTGCCGTCTCGCCAGAGTCACAAATGCTTGGCACTGATTCGTCATGCCTAGGCTGTTCACCGCGCTAGAGATTCCCGCCGAGGTCGCCTCGGTCCTGACGCTGCATCGCGGCGGATTGGTCGGCGCCCGCTGGATCGAGGCCGCCGACTACCACATCACCTTGCGCTTCCTCGGTGATGTCGACCGGCGCATGGCCCATGACGTCGACAGCTTCCTCAACGATATCGGCGGCGAGCCGCTGACGATCACGCTCGACCAGCTCGGCAGCTTCGGCGGCGATCGGCCGCGCGCGGTGTTCGCCCGTGTCCAGCCCTCGCCGAAGCTCAATGAGCTGCAGGCAGAGCTGGAGCGATTGATGCGGCGGCTCGGCCTGCCGGCCGAATCACGCAAGTTCACGCCGCATGTGACGCTGGCGCGCTTGCGGGACGTCTCGCCGGTTGATGTCGCGCACTACCTCGCCCTGCATCCGATCGTGCGGCCGATCAGCTTCACGGTGCGGCGCCTGGCGCTGATGTCGTCGCGCGATTCGATCGGCGGCGGCCCCTATGTGCTGGAGGCGGCCTATCCGCTCGGCCTGCACTATCCGAACCGCCCACTCGGCGCGCTTTCGCAGCGGAGGTAACATTGGGACATGACCGCCCGAAGCGCCTGAGCCCGGAGGCCCGTAAGGAGGCATTGTCGGTCCTGACCGGCTGGACGCTGGTCGAAGGCCGCGAGGCGATGAGCAAGCGCTTCGTCTTCCGTGACTTCAACGAGGCCTTTGGTTGGATGAGCCGGGTGGCGCTGTTCGCCGAGAAGCTCGACCATCACCCGGAATGGTCGAACGTCTACAAGACCGTCGTGGTGACGCTGTCGACCCATGATGCCGGCGGCCTGACCGAGCTCGACGTCAGGCTGGCGCGCGCCATGGACGCGATGGCGAGCTAGCTCCCGGACCCCGCGAAGCGTTGCACCCAGCCTGCCGGCAGGCGCTTGACGATCGCCTTCAGCGTCGGCCGCAGCTGCGGCAGCGCGAGGTCGCAGGCGAGCTGCCCACGCCAGCTCAGCGGCACCGTGAAGTCGCGGACCGGGACGGCTCCGTCGGCGTGCTCGCGCTTGTAGGGGTCGGCGGGCGCCAGGAGATCGAAGATCGCGTTGCCGCGCGCCCTGGCGCTGGCGAAAGCGTGGTGGATCAGCACCCGCCCGAGACCCTCGCGCTCGAAGGCGAGGTCGCTGGCGATGACATGGCCGAAGCTGCGGCCCTTGCAATCGAAGGACAGATCGATTCCGACCGGGCGATCGTCGCAGGTGACGACCGAGAGACGCAGGCCCGTATCCTCGTTCGGTTCGGCGGCCAGGGCGGCGAAGAAGCTCCCGAAGCGCGGGTTCGAGACCGCGGGGGCAACGATGCCATGCTGGGCGAGCGAGTCGCGCTTCATCGCCACTGCCTGCTCGGCCAGCGCTCCCGCCTGGGGACCGGGCTCCTGATGAGCGAAGACGATCTCGCCGCGCTCGGCGAGCCGGCGAAGGCGGCGGCGATAATTCGAGCGATCGCGCGCCGGGTAGGCGAGGCTCGGCCCGTCCGGCGCGACGCGCAAGGCGAGGTCGGCGAACGGCGCTTCCTGGCTCACCACCGGGGCGACCAGCGCCAGCCGGCCGCAATGGGCAAGTGCCGCGTCGGCACGGACAAGCCGCAGCTCAACGAGGTCGATCCCGTGCCGGCGCAAGGCCTCCCACCCGCGCTCCAGCCAGTGCTCGCGTCGTGGGCCGGGCTCGACGAGGACATCGCCGAACTGGGCCACCGGCGCGCCCATCAGGCGCACCAGCTCGAGACCGAGGCGACGCCGGCGCTCAAGCGGCCAGAGCATGACAAGGCGGCCGGACTCGCGACCCACGACCAGGCAGAGGCGATCGCCGGCAGGCAGATAGTGATCGCACCAGTGCCGCAGGAAGGCATGGCGCTGGAAGAGCTGCTGCGGCAGGCCGGCGCGGGCGAAAAGCGCGTCCCATTCGGGCTTCAGGGCGAGGAAAGCGTCGCGGCCGGTCAGGATCTCGACGGAGAAGCTTGCCGCCACCGCGTCGCCGGGCGAGGGCGATCCTTCCGTGTCCCGGCGCATGGACTTGGCGGGCATGCTCATTCCTGGCCGCGGAGGTGATCGATCAGGCGCTTGGCCCCCGCCAGGCGGAACTTCGCGAGATAAGGCGCGAGCAACAGCGGATGCCGGGCGGCGAAGGGCGCATCGTGCTCGACCATGTGACGTATGGCGAGGACCGGCAGGGGAGCCCGCAAGGGCCGGAAATCGCGGTTCCACAAGCCGGGGGCGTCGGAAGCCTCGTACATGAGCCCGATCATCCGGCCGCGCGCGAGCGAATAGACCTTATGCCGCTTCTGGACGCGTTGCAGCATGGCGACGCCGCGTTCGTCGCTGCAGTTCGGGAAGCCGATGATGACCGTGCGGAAATGCACCATGCCGGGCTTGCAGGGGATGGCGTCGAGCGCGCCGAAGCTGCCGCGGATCAGAGCGAAGGCGCGCTCCTCCTCATCAGGGCCGGCGGTGCAGATGGCGAGCCGCGCCGTGTCGATGCGTGCAGCCTGGCGGGTAAAGGGGCAAACGGCGCCGGTGCGGCCGAGATCGGGATGCTCGCGCATCAGATAGCTCTCGACCCAGCCCAAAAGCGTAGCGAGCGCGGCATTCGCCCCGGCATCGGCCGCGATGTCGGCCCGCACCTGCGCGAAGGTCAGCAGCGCATCGCGCGCTTCCGCCATTCTCGCCACCTTGTCCAGCATGAAAAGCCCCGCGGTCTCTGCAACCGGGGATAGCAGGAACGCCTTAGAGAATGGTTGACGAGGTCTTGTCGCAAGCCATCACGGCGTTAGGGTTTAGGAAAGCTTATCGCCGCCAGGCCAACCGCAGGCCGCGAGCGCCGCGTGCATATGCGGTGGCGGCGGGGCGACGATCGTCACCGGTTCGCGCTTCGGATTGAGCGGGATCGAGATGCTTTGTGCATGCAGGTGCAGGCCCGGCCCGATGTCGCGTGGCGCCGTGCCGTAGATTTCGTCACCGTGGATGGGCCCGAAGCTGGCGGCGCAGTGCACACGCAATTGGTGGGTGCGGCCGGTCAGCGGCTCGAGCGCCAGCCAGGCGATGGCCGTGCCGTCGACATGGCCGCGGCCGAGCACGCGGTAGCGTGTCTGCGAAGGCAGGCCTTCCGGGTCTGGTTTCATCCACCAGCCGCGCTCGGGCGAGCGCTTGCCCAGGGGCAGGTCGATCAACCCCGTATCCTCGGCGGGTTCGCCCTCGACGACCGCCCAATAGATTTTCTCGATGCGGCCATCGCGGAAGAGCTGGTTGAGCTGCGCCATGGCGCGCGGGTGCCGGCCGAGCACAAGGCAGCCGGAGGTGTCCTTGTCGAGCCGGTGCGCAGCTTCGGGCCGACGCGGCAGGCCAAAGCGCAGGGCGTCGAGATGGTCGGTCAGCACCGGGATGATGCGGCCTTTCGCCGCCGGGCCGCGATGCACCGGAAGCCCCGCCGGCTTGTCGATGACGAGCATCATCGCGTCGCGATGCAGCAACGCGAAAGGCAGGTCGTCCTGCGAAAGGGCTGGTCGCTCGGGCGTGGTCATGGCATTGCGCTAAACAAGGCCGCGAGGCCATGCAACCTGAAGCGTTGCCGCGCATCGCGGCAGGACGGGCGATGAGCGAGACCGAACCGAAGAAACGCGGCTTCTTCTCGAAGCTGTTCGGGCTGGACCAGCCGGAGCCGCCACGGCCGCCGGAACCGGCGCCTGCTCCCCTGTCCGAGCCGCCGGCCGAGCCCGTGGCCGAGATCGTACCCGAGGCCGAGCCGCAGGCGTTGGTCGCTCCCGAAATCCTGCTCGGCGAGACCGCGCCGGCGCCAGTCACGCCACCGGAGCCGCAGTCTCAGCCCGAACCGGTCCAGCCCAAGCGCAGCTGGTGGCGCCGGCTGCGCGACGGCCTGTCGCGGACCTCTTCGGCGCTGACGACCGGGATCAGCGACCTCTTTACCAAGCGCAAGCTCGACGCTGCGACGCTGGAGGACCTGGAAGACATCCTGATTCAGGCCGATCTCGGTCTCGCGACCTCGGCCCGGATCGCCAAGGCGGTCGGCGAGGGCCGCTATGACAAGCAGATCGAGCCGGAGGAGGTGAAGGCGATCCTGGCCCGCGAGGTCGAGGCGATCCTGACCCCCGTTGCGATGCCGCTTGCGATCGACGCCACCAAAAAGCCGTTCGTGATCCTGATGGTCGGGGTCAACGGCTCGGGCAAGACGACGACGATCGGCAAGCTCGCGGCCAAGTTCCGGGCCGAAGGCAAGTCGGTGATGCTGGCGGCGGGCGACACCTTCCGTGCGGCGGCGATCGAGCAGCTCAAGGTCTGGGGCGAGCGGACGGGCGCGCAAGTTGTTTCCGGTCAGCAGGGCGCCGATTCGGCCGGGCTCGCCTTCGAGGCGCTGCAGAAGGCCAAGGCCGAGGGCACCGACGTGCTGCTGATCGACACCGCCGGGCGGCTGCAGAACAAGACGGGGCTGATGGACGAGCTGGCCAAGGTGGTGCGGGTGATCCGCAAGCTGGATCCGCAGACGCCGCATGCGGCGCTGCTCGTGCTCGACGCCACCGTCGGCCAGAACGCGGTCAGCCAGGTCGAAGCCTTCCGCGAGACCGCCGGCGTCACCGGGCTGGTGATGACCAAGCTCGACGGCACGGCGCGCGGCGGCATCCTCGTCGCGCTGGCGGCGCAGTTCGGCCTGCCCGTGCATTTCATCGGCGTCGGCGAGAGCGTCGACGACCTCGAACCATTCTCGGCGCGTGATTTCGCCCGCGCTGTGGCAGGGCTGGGAGAAGCGGCATGAGTGGGACGGCGGCGAGCCCGAGCGCGGCAAAACCGATCAATCCGCTGCTCAAGCTCGCGCTCGAATTCGGGCCGCTGGCGATCTTCTTCTTCGTCAATTCCTATGGCGACCGCTGGTTCGGCGTTGCCGAGGACCGGCGCATCTTCGTCGCGACCGGCATCTTCATCGCGGCGTCGCTGATCGCGCTGGCGCTGTCGAAGATCGTGATGAACCATCTGCCGCGCATGGCGATCGTCAATGCCGTGGTGGTGACGGTCTTCGGCGGTTTGACGCTGGCGCTCGACGACGCCTTCTTCATCAAGGTCAAGCCGACGATCGTGAACACGCTGTTCGGCTGCATCCTGCTCGGCGGGCTCTATTTCGGCCGCTCGCTGCTGGCGCTGGTGCTCGACAGCGTGCTGCAGCTCGACGAGGAAGGCTGGCGCAAGCTCACCCTGCGCTGGGGCCTGTTCTTCTTCGTGCTGGCGGCGCTGAACGAAGCGGTCTGGCGCACGCAGACGCAGGATTTCTGGGTCGCGTTCAAGGTCTGGGGCGTGATGCCGCTGACCATGATCTTCGCGCTCGCCCAGACGCCATTGATCCTCAAGCACGAGATCAAGCGCGACGGGGCGGCGGAGTAGGCAGGCGCGCGTTATTCTCGGGCGAAGCAAAGCGCTGACCCGAGCATGACGTGCCCGCCTTATTTCGGTGCCAGCCGGATCGCGCCGTCGAGGCGGATCGCGGTGCCGTTCAGCATGTCGTTCTCGACGATGCTCTTGACCAAGGCGGCGTATTCCGAGGCCCGGCCGAGGCGCGAGGGATGCGGCACCGAGACGGCGAGCGAGGCGCGCGCCTCGTCCGGCAGGCCGGCGAACATCGGCGTTTCGAACAGGCCGGGCATGATCGTGACGATGCGAATGCCGACACCGGCGAGATCGCGCGCGACCGGCAGGGTCAGGCCGACCACGCCGGCCTTGGAGGCGGCATAGGCGGCCTGGCCGATCTGGCCGTCCTCGGCGGCGACGGACGCCGTGCAGACGAAGACGCCACGGCTGCCATCCTCGGTGATCGGGTCGAGCGCGGCGAGCGCCACCGCCGATTTGGCGATCAGGCGGAAGGTGCCGGTCAGGTTGATCGCGACCGCCTTCTCGAAAGTGGCGAGGTCGTGGGCGATGAGCTCGCCGGTGTCGCGCTTCTTCGAGACGACGCGGCGGCCGGGGGCGATGCCGGCGCAGTTGACGACGATGCGGGCGACGCCATGGGCGGCGCGCGCCTTCTGCAGGGCGGCGTCGACGGATTCTTCGCTGGTGACGTCGCAAGCGCAGAACAGGCCGCCGATCTCCTTGGCGATGGTCTCGCCGCGCTCGGCGTTGAGGTCGAACAGCGCGACCTTGACGCCATGGCTGGCGAGCATGCGCGCCGTGCCCTCGCCGAGGCCGGAGGCGCCGCCGGTGACGATGGCGGCTATGGAGGAGTCGAGTTTCATGGCGTCCCTCGCGTCTTTTGACATTGCTGCATGGGGTTTAGAGGCGGGATGCTCGGCATCCAAGAGGGTTCGACGTGCGATTCTGAGTCGGTCCCTTGTGCAGCCCTTCATGCAGGGCCACATTTTTGCGTCGACGGCGGGCTAGAGATTTGGCGCGCCAAGGGAGAGAGGAATGAGCGACAGCTTCGGCTTCGGCCAGCGTTTCACCCCCGACGAGATGGCGTCGATCCGCAAGAGCCTGCGTGACGAGGCCCGTTTCGGGTCGGAATTCATCGGCCGGCTGAAGCGGGTGGCGAAGCGCATCCCCTTCGCCGAGGACCTGCTCGCCGCCTGGGTGTGCACGCGCGATCCCTCGACGCCGCGGCGGGTCAAGCTGACGCTGCTGGCGGCGCTCGGCTATTTCGTGCTGCCGCTCGATGCGATCCCCGATGTGATGCCGCTGCTCGGCTTCACCGACGATGCCGCGGTAATCGCCGCTGCGCTCGCCGCTGTCGCCGGCTCGATCACGCCACAACATCGCGACAAGGCCAGGGAGATGCTGGCCGATCTCTGACGTTTACGGCGTCAGCACGACCTTGCCCTGGACTTTTCGGCCGGCGATCAGCGCCAGCGCTTCCGCCGCTTGCTCGAGCGAAAAAGCGCCATGGACATGGGCGCGGATTTTTCCCTCGGCGGCCCAGGCCAGGAGGCGCTCCATATTGGCGCGGTGGCCGGCTGGATCGCGCCGGACGAAGTCGCCCCAGAACACGCCGCGCAGGTCGCAGCCCTTCAGCAGCAAGAGGTTGAGCGGGATCTTCGGGATCTCGCCACCGGCAAAGCCGACGACGAGATAGCGTCCGCCCCAGCCCATCGACCGAAGCGCCGGTTCGGCGAGTTCGCCGCCGACCGTGTCGTAGAGCGCATCGAGACCATTGGGAATAAGACGCCGCAAGCCAGCCCGAAGGTCGTCTGCGGCATAGTCCAGCCCCTCCTGCGCGCCGTGCTCGCGGGCGAGCGCGAGCTTGTCCGGCGAGGAAGCGCAGGCGATCACCCTCGCGCCGAGCAGCGCGCCGATCTCGACCGCGGCAAGGCCGGCGCCGCCGGCGGCGCCGAGGATGGCGAGGGTCTCGCCCGGCTTGATATCGCCGCGCTGGATCAACCCGTGCATGGCGGTGCCATAGGTGACGAAAAGGCCGGCGGCCTGGTGATCGCTCAGCTTGTCGGGAATCCGGATCGCCGCCTCAGTCGGAACGACGACGATCTCGCGGGCCGCGCCATGGCCGAGCCAGGCGGCGATGCGCTCGCCGACCTGCCAATTCGTGACGCCGTCGCCGATGGCGCTGATCACGCCGGCGCATTCGGCTGAGGGCGAGAAGGGCAGCGGCGGCTTCACCTGATAGCGGCCCTGGATCACCAGTGTGTCGAAGAAGTTGAGCGCCGCGGCCTTGACCCGGATCGCGATCTCGCCAGGGCCTGGTGCCGGTTCGGGCAAGTCGCGGATCACGAGGGTCTCGGCTGGTCCGAGGGCTTCGCACAGCAGCGCCTTCATCGATCCTTCATCCCGTCTGGCCGTTTCTCTCGCATCTGCACAAGGCTGGCACAGCTCGAAGCCGAACGGAACCGGGCGCGAGCCCTCCCTAAACTATTGAAGCAGAAGGCCTCGTTCGGCCGGTGCGCCCGCAGCGGACGTTCGCATTTTCGCCAGGATCGTGACATTCTATCCGTCGCGTTGCGTCAATCCGGATCGCCGATCCTGCGCATTCTCCATTCGGCGTTAACGTTTTTGTTGGTTACTGGCGGTCCATGATTCGCATTTCGGCTCCCTCTTCCGCCCGCCGCCCGGCCTTGGCCGCTGCCTTGCTCGGCTTGGCGGCCCTGACCTTTGTGGCCACCCCGGTGCAGGCCCAGCGCGCCGGCAGCAAGCCGGCGCCGGCCAAGACGGCTGCGGCCGGAGGGCAGGGCCAGGCGCTGCTGCTCGAAACCGCCGGCAAATGGCAGGCCTTCTCCTCGCAGCAGGGCCGCACGAAGATCTGCTACGCTTTGTCCAAGGCCGAAACCCGCATCCCTGCCAATCTGAAGGATGTCGAGGGCCTGCTGTTCATCTCGAGCCGCCCCGGCGAGGGCGTGCGCAACGAGATCAGCCTCGTCATGAATTTCGACCTCAAGGAAGATGTCGAGCACCAGGCGATCATCGGCGCTGAACGCTTCGCGCTGGTCGCCAAGGGCCAGAACGTCTGGTTGAAGAATCCGGCCGAGGAAGGCCGCATGCTCGATGCGCTGCGCAAAGGGGCGGGCCTCGAGATCAAGGGCACCTCGAAGCGCGGCAATGCAACCAGCGACAAGTATTCGCTCGCCGGCATCTCGCAGATCGTCAAGCGGGCCGAGGACGCCTGCAAATAGGCCGATTTCGCGATAGGCCGCTCTCGTGCTATGAGGCGGCCAATTCCGGGCGAGATCGCCCGTCGCGAGCCGAGTTCCGATGAATCTCTCTGTTGCTGAAGCCGCCCTTCCGGCGGCCGAACCTGTTATGCGGCGGCCTTCATTGGCCGGGCGCACGCGCGCCGGCCTCGATGCGGCGCTGGCCGAGATCGGCATTCCCGAGAAGGAGCGGCGCATGCGCGTCGGCCAGCTCTGGAACTGGATCTACCATTTTGGCGTCCGCGACTTCGCGGAGATGACGACGATCGGCAAGGGCTTGCGCGCTCAGCTCGCCGAGCATTTCACGCTCGACCTGCCGGAAGTCACAGCCGAGCAGGTCTCCAGCGACGGCACCCGCAAATGGCTGCTGCGCATGGCGCCGACCGGTCCGCGCGACCGCGGCGCCGAGATCGAATGCGTCTACATTCCCGAGGTCGATCGCGGCACGCTCTGCGTCTCCAGCCAGGTCGGCTGCACGCTGACCTGCACCTTCTGCCATACCGGCACGCAGCGGCTCGTCCGCAACCTGACGACCGAGGAAATCGTCACGCAGTTGATGGTCGCACGCGACCGGCTCGGCGATTTCCCTAACCGCAGCGCGCCTGACGGCGCCTTCGTTCCCAATGATGGCGGGCGCTTCGTCTCGAACATCGTCTTCATGGGCATGGGTGAGCCGCTCTACAATTTCGATGGCGTGCGCGATGCGATCGGCGTGATCACCGACGATCAGGGCCTGTCGCTCGGCCGCCGCCGCATCACCGTCTCGACCTCGGGCGTGGTGCCGCAGATCGGCCCGCTCGGCGACGAGATGGGCACGATGCTGGCGATCTCGCTGCATGCCGTGCGCGACGAGCTGCGCAACGAATTGGTGCCGCTCAACAAGAAGTACCCGATCAAGGATCTGCTCGACGCCTGCCGGAACTATCCCGGCCTGTCGAACGCCAAACGGATCACCTTCGAGTACGTCATGCTCAAGGGCGTCAACGACTCAGACGCCGAGGCGCGCGAGCTGGTGCGCCTGCTCAAGGGCATCCCGGCCAAGATCAACCTGATCCCGTTCAACCCTTGGCCCGGCACGCGCTATGAATGCTCGGACTGGGAGCGGATCGAGCGCTTCTCCGAGATCGTGTTCAAGGCCGGCTACGCCTCGCCGGTGCGCACGCCGCGCGGGCGCGACATCCTCGCCGCCTGCGGCCAGCTCAAGAGCGAGACCGAGAAGCTCTCGGCCCGGGCCCGGCTGATGCTGGAGCAAGGCGAAGCCGACGCCGCGACGGCCGCGCACTAAGAGCCTCCAACCAAACCTGGACCTATCTGGATGGGTCTTGGAGGAGTCGAATGCCAGGAGGAACGCGCAGCCGATATCCTTCGATATCGGCAAGTCGGTCCGACGCCGCAGGCGGCCCTCCAAGGCCCACCTCTGGCGCCGGGAATTCGCCCGCCCGCGGCGTCGCGTCGCTTGCCGATACCAACGGTATCGGCTTCACGCCGCTCCTGGCGGAGCGGACGAATTGCCGGCGTCCAGATAGGTCCAGGTTTTGTTGGAGGCTCTAAGATGCTGCGCTGGCTGCTGCTGATCCCGTTCGCGCTGCTGTTCGCGATCGGCTCGGGCCTGGTCGCGTTGCTGATCGCCGGCGTCGCCTCGCCAGATCTCGGCCTGCTGATTGGCGGCGGCTTCGACCGCTTGTTGTCGGCGCTGTTCGATCAGGCCGAGCGCGGCTTCGATCCCGGCCCGACGGCGCAAGCGGCGTTCGCGCTGCTCGGCCGGCTCGGCTTCGCCATCCTGGTGCTGCCGGTGGTGCTGGTCGCAATCGCGTCCGAGCTCTTCCGATTCCGCAGCGGGCTGATCCAGAGCGGCCTCACCGGCCTTTTGGCGGCGGTCCTGCCGCTCGCCATGCTGGGCATGACCAGGACGCCGAGCGCCGGCGAGATGCAGGTCGTGTCGGCGCTCTTCCTGGTCGGGGCCGCCACCGGCTTCGTCTACTGGCTGATCGCCGGGCGCGGGGCGGGCGGCGAAAAGGCCGACCGCCCCGATCTGCCGCAGCAGGGCTGACTTAGAGCCCGAGCACCTTGCGCAGTTCCGTGCGGGCTGCAGTGTATTCGGTACGGAAATCCGGCTGTTCCATGATCCGGGCGGCAATGRCGCTGCCGGCGATGCGGCCGGCCTCGATGTCGGCGCGGAAATGGATGCCGCCGACGATGCGGTTCTCGCCATAGGCCCAGGCGCGCGCCATGATTTCTGTCCGCTTCTCCGGCACCATGTTCGACAGCACGATGCCCATCAGCGTGCCGACGGTGGTGTGGCCGGATGGGTAGGCGCCCGAATTCGACAGCTTGACCACCGGCTTGACGAGTGGGCTGTACTGATGCGGGCGCGGGCGCTTCCAGCTGTCCTTGGCCGGGTCGACGACGGCGCCTTCGGTCGCGACGACGCGGTCGAAGAAGGCCGAGAAGGCCGGCAGTGCCTCCGACTTGAAGGCCGGGCCCATCACCTCCGAGAAGCGCCAGACATCCTCCACCACATCGGCCTGCGCCTGCGCTTCCATCTGCGGCGTGCGGGTGACCTGGATGGTCAGCACCTCGGCGAGCTCGGCCTTGGTCTGGGCGGAGTCATTGGCCGGCGGCGGCTTCAGCAGGGTCAAAAGGTCGATGGTTTCGGCGGTGGCGAAGGGCTTGCCCTCGCCGGCCCAGGCCGGGGCGACGAGAAGAAGCGCTGCGGTCAGCAGCGCGGAGGCGGTGATGCGCATGGCGGTGATCCCTAGGGGTGGGGCCGGCACCCAGCGCCCGTCCTATGACAGGCTGATGAAGCTCAATCGCCGATCGCCACGCCCTCACGCCGCCCGTCGGCGCCGCCGAGATAGCCTTCCGGCGTCTTGACGATCGCCTGGATGCCCGAGGTCATCTCGATCAAGCGGACCTCATGGCCCTTGGCCTCAAGCGCAGTTTTCCAGGCTTCCGCCTCGCTGCTCTTCTCCAGCTCGGTCGGGCCGTTGCGGTTGCCGAAATTGGCGAGGTCGACGGCGCGCTGCGGGTCCATCTTCCAGTCGAGCAGGGCGACGAGCGTCTTGGCGACATAGCCGATGATCTGGCTGCCGCCAGGCGAGCCGGTGACGGCATAGAGCCGGCCGAAGGCGTCGAAGACGATGGTCGGGGCCATCGAGGACCGTGGCCGCTTGCCGGGCTCGACCCGGTTGGCGACCGGCTTGCCGTCCTCCGATGGCGCAAACGAGAAATCGGTCAGCTCGTTGTTGAGCAGGAAGCCGCCCTTGGTCATGAGGCGCGAGCCGAAACCGTCCTCGATGGTCGTCGTCATCGAGACGGCATTGCCGGCAGCGTCGATCACGGAGATATGGCTGGTGCCGTTCTCGACACCCTCGGACGGCGCGAACAGGAAGGCGCGCTTGTTCGGCGGGGTGCCGGCGCTGGCCTTGCCCATCGCCTTGTCCGGGCTGATCAGCCTGGCGCGCTCGCGGATATAATCCTCGTCGATCAGGCCATTGGTCGGGACGCTGACGAAAGCGGGATCGCCGAGATAGAGCGCCCGGTCGGCGAAGGCGAGCTTGCCGGCTTCGGCAAACCAGTGCGCGGCTTCGGCGCCCGTGCCGAGACGGGCGATGTCCTTGGTCTCCAGCATGCCCAAAATCTGCTGCACGGCGACGGCGCCCGAGCTCGGCGGCCCCATGCCGCAGAGCGTATAGGCGCGGTAGCGGCCGCAGAGCGGCGCGCGCTCCTCGACCTTGTAGGCAGCAAGGTCGTCGAGCGTGATGTCGCCGGGATTGCTCGCGTGACCGGTCACCGTCGCGACGATGTCTTCGGCGATCGCACCCTCATAGAAGGCGTCGGCGCCGCGCCCGGCGATGGCGCGCAAGGTCGCAGCGAAGGCCGGGTTCTTCAGGATGGTGCCGACCGGCTTGGGCTTGCCGTCCGCCTCGTAGAAATAGGCGGCGGCGCGAGCGTCCTTGCCGAGGTTCATTTCCTGGGTGAGGAGGCCGTTGAGGCGCGGCGAGATGGCAAAGCCCTCATCRGCCAGCCTGATCGCCGGGGCGAAGACCTCGGCCCAGGGCAGCTTGCCCCAGCGCTTATGGGCTTCTTCGAGCAGCCGGACCGTGCCGGGCACGCCGACCGAGCGGCCGCCGACCACGGCGTCGACGAATTTCATCGGCTTGCCGTCGGCGCCGAGGAAACGCTCCGGCCTTGCCGCCTTCGGTGCGGTCTCGCGGCCGTCGAGCGTGGTCATCTGGCGGCCAGCCTCATCCCAATAGACGAAGAAGGCGCCGCCGCCGATGCCGGAGCTCTGCGGCTCGACCAGATTGAGCACGAGCTGGATCGCGATCGCGGCATCGGTGGCGCTGCCGCCGGCCCGCAGCATCTCGCGCCCGGCCGCGGCGGCGAGCGGATTGGCGGCGGCGGCCATATAGCGCTGCGCCGTGCCGAGCGTCTTGGCGGTGCGGCCGGTCGCAGCTTCCGGCGCGGGCGCCATGGTCTGGGCCGGGGCTACGGCTACAGCGGCGAGCCAGAGGCCGAGAGCGATGATCGAGCGGGTACCGAATGCGGACGATGTATGCGGCATGGTCCTGTCCTCTTCGATTGCCGTGCAGACTAGCGTGCTTCCCGGTTTGCGCGCCATGCTTGCGGCGCTGGTTTGATCTGCCGGGCGGCGCGGCTATGGTCGGCCTCCGATTTGCTCTGCCTAAGCCGAAGGGGTTCGTCATGGTGCTCACGCAGTCTCCGGCAATTCGCCGTCCCCTCGTCATGCTGCTGATCGGGCTGTTCGGCCTGGTTCTGGCGGGCTGCGGCTACAACAACGTGCCGACGCTGGAGGAAAAGGCCAAGGCGTCCTGGGGCGAGGTGCAGAACCAGTATCAGCGCCGGGCCGACCTGATCCCCAATCTGGTCGAGACGGTGAAGGGCTATGCCCAGCAGGAGCGCGAGGTCCTGACTCAGGTGATCGAGGCGCGCGCCAAGGCGACGCAGGTCAAGGTCGATGCCTCGACCATCACCGACCCCGCCAAGTTCAAGGAATACCAGGACGCGCAGAACCAGCTCAGCGGCGCGCTTGGGCGCCTGATGGTGACGGTCGAGCGCTATCCCGAGCTCAAGTCGAACCAGAACTTCCTGGCATTGCAGTCGCAGCTCGAAGGCACCGAGAACCGCGTCGCGGTCGCCAGGCGCGACTACATCCAGGCGGTGCAGGCCTTCAATACGGAGATCCGGACCTTCCCGGGCGTGATCTGGGCCCGCCTGTTCTGGGGCGCCAAGCCGATGGAGAGCTTCTCGGCGACGGCAGGAGCCGAACGGCCGCCGGCGGTGAAGTTCTGATTGTCGCTGTCCCGTGAGCTCTGCCGACCGTGATCAGGCGCGGGGAACCCCTCTCCCGCATCGAAGTCGGGTTTACCCGACTTCGATCACTTTGAGTGCTGATCTCGGGCAGGCCCGAGATCAGTGGAGAGGGGCAGGGTTGAGGGACAGCCCTTTCCCGATGAGGAGCAGCGGCGTGGTTGTGCTTCCTGCGGAAGCGGCAGGCCCTCATCCGGCGCTCCGCGCCACCTTCTCCCATCCGGGAGAAGGAAAGATGTCCGCTCGCCCGGTCATTGCGGCATGGCTTTCGCTACTCCTCTTCCTGCTTTTCCCCCTTCTCGCTGCCGCAGCTGAGCCCAATTACCCAGCCCTCGCCGGCCGCATCGTCGACAACTCGAACCTCCTGAATGCCGAGGCCTTCAGCCGGATCGAGCAGAAGCTCCGGGCACATGAGGAGAAGACCAGCGACCAGGTCGTGGTCGCGACCCTGCCCTCGCTGCAGGGTTATCCGATCGAGGAGTTCGCCAACGGCCTGTTCCGAGCCTGGAAGCTCGGCGACAAGGCCAAGAACAACGGCGTGCTGCTCATCGTCGCGCCGAATGAGCGCAAGGTGCGCATCGAAGTCGGCTATGGGCTGGAAGGGGCGCTGACCGACGCGCTCTCGAAGGTGATCATCACCACGGCGGTCGCGCCCAAGTTCAAGAACGGCGATTTTGCGGGGGGCATCGAGGGCGGYGTCGATGCGATCCTCTCGATCCTGGCGGGCGATGCCGAGGAATGGCAGCGGCGCGCCCAGATCCGCAGCGACGAATCCTCCTGGGTCGAGATCGCCGCGGTGATTTTC
This sequence comes from Allobosea sp. P4_H5, assembly GCF_056400825.1. Taxonomy (NCBI): domain Bacteria; kingdom Pseudomonadati; phylum Pseudomonadota; class Alphaproteobacteria; order Hyphomicrobiales; family Alloboseaceae; genus Allobosea; species Allobosea sp. P4_H5. The sequence continues at coordinate 34,510 of NZ_JBFUKM010000021.1, forward strand.
GTCATGATCATGGTGTTCATCCTGATCGTGAGCTTCATGCGCGAGCTCGGCCGCTCCTCCGGCGGAGCGCGCCGGCACCGGACGCGGGACGGGCGCTGGATCGTCCTGCCGCCCTCCGGCGGCTCGGGCTGGAGCGGCAACTCCTCCTCGGGCGGCTGGGGTTCGGGTTGGGGAGGCGGTTCGAGCTCGGGCGGTTTCTCGGGTGGCGGCGGCTCGTCCGGCGGTGGCGGAGCTTCAGGGGACTGGTGAGATGCTGAATTCCGATGATCGCGACGCCATCGCCGAGGCCGTGCGCGAGGCCGAGCGGCAGACCTCCGGCGAGATCGTCGTCGTCGTCGACCGGGCTGCCGGCAGCCATGTCGCGGTGCCGCTGGTGCTGGCGCTGGCGCTCTCCCTGTTCGTGCCCTGGCCGTTCCTGCTGCTGACGACGTTGAGCGCGGCGAGCATCTTCCTGACCCAGTTGATCGCCGCGGCGCTGCTGCTCGCGACGCTGCTCTGGTATGGACGCGGCGGGCGCTTCGTGCCCGGTTTCGTCAAGCGCCGGCAGGCGCATGAGACGGCGCTGCGCGAGTTCACGGCGCGCGGGCTGACGCTGACGCAGGGGCGCACCGGCGTGCTGCTCTATATCGCCGTGCAGGAGCGCTATGCCGAGGTGGTCGCCGATGCCGGGATCTCGGCCAAGGTCGATGACGAGGCCTGGCAGAAGATCGTCGAGCCCTTGCTGGCGGCTGCGGCGCAAGATGCTTTGCGCGAGGGTCTGATCGTGGCGGTGCGCGATGTCGGCGCCGTGCTCGCTGCCCATGCGCCACCGGCAGCCGACGATGTCGACGAGCTGCCGAACAAGGTGGTGATTCTGTAGCGAATTACTTCGCCGGACCGCGTGCGGCGCCGAGGATGGCGCTCTGGCGGGCGTAGAGATCGCCCTGGACCAGCACGACGTAAGAATCGGCCTTCGCGACGGAGCGGACGGTCTCCAGCGGCACGCTCAGGGTCGCACTCGCACCGTTCCATTCGCCGATCCGACTGATACCGCGCACGACATTGGCATAGGTCACGGTCTTGCCGCTGTTCTCGCCGCGTTCGATCGGAACACTCGCGGTTCGGCTGACCTGCAGCAGCCAGACAACGGCTGGTTTCTCGCTGGCGAAAGGCGCTTGGCCCAAGCCGACACGCAGCGCGCCATCCGCCTCGGAAAGGTCGACCTTGACCGGGAAGCCGTCCTTGCCCTGCTCCTGGACGAGCTTGTCGATGCCGCCCTTGTCGGAGCCGACGATATGGGCAGCGCCGTTGACCACGGCCTGGGGTGTGTAGATCTGGCCGTCGCCGCGCGCCTTGGCGTAAAGCTTCTGGCGCTTGCTGAAGGCCTCCTGGCCGAGCGTGTCCTTCCAGCCGAGATAGTCCCAGTAGGTCACCGGCAGGGTCAGGGTGATCAGCTTTGGGTCCTTGGCGAGCTCGGTGAAGAGCGCGTCCGCCGCGGGGCAGGACGAGCAGCCCTGGCTGGTGAAAAGCTCGACCACCGCCTGCGGTCGCACCGCCGGCTGCTGGGCATGCGCCGGGGCACCTGCGAGGAGCAGGAGAGCAACGGCAGCAGCGATGTTGCTGATGTGGCGGACCATCATTCGAACTCGACGCCTGTATAGAAGCAGGCGGTTACCAAAAGCGCTACTCTCCACTCAATTGGAAATCACGTTGCCTTGAAAACAGGCTTCTGCGGCGCCTGATCGCGAAAACGTGCCAGGGCCTCGGCGCTGATCAGGTTCGGGCGCCAGCGCCGATGCATCCAGAGCCACTGCTCAGGATATTCCCGGACCCAGCCATCAACCACGGCGGTCATCATCGCTATCGCGCCGGTAACGTCGATCTCGCCATTGGCATCGCGCGGCAGGTCGAGCGGCGGCGTCAACTCGATGCGGAAGCGCCGGTTCGGCAGGCGGATGACGCGCACGCCATGGACCGGGCATTCGAAGCGACGGGCGAATTTGCCGAGGATTGGGTTGGTCAGCGCCGGCCGGCCGAGGAAAGGCACGACCACGCCGCGGGTGAAATGCTGGTCGATCAGCATGCCGAGATGGCCGCCATTCTCGAGCACGCCCTGCATGGCGAAGGCGGCGCCCTGCTTGGCGGCGGCGAGCCCGCCCATCGCGCCGGAGCGGATCTCGTGGACAACCGCGGCGATGGCCGGATCGTTCGGCGCGCGGAAGACGGCGGTGGTGTCGAGATCGTAGGTCGCCGCGCAGATCGCCGGCAGTTCCCAGTTGGCGAGATGTGTCGAGAAGATCAGGCCGGGCCTGTCGTCGTCCTTCAGCGCGATGAAATGCTCGATGCCGACGACCTCGATCCGGCCGTTCGGATCGGGATTGTGGTAGTCATAGTCGAACAGCGTCTTGAGATGGGCATATTCGGCGACGGTGCGGCCGAGATTCTCCCAGCCACCGCGGACGATACGCCGTGCCTCGGCATCGGCGATACCCGGGAAGGCGGCGCGGACATTGGCATAGGCGACGCGGTTGACGGGGATCAGCGGGCTGACGCTGCGCATGAGCCAGCCGCCGAAATCGGAGGCGCGCTCCGGCCCGAGTGCGCGCAGGAAGGCGTAGACCGCGCGGATGAGCCCGATCATCAGCGCAGCGCCGATGCGCGTCGCAAATTGCTTCAGCTGCCTCAAAATCCCAGCCCGGTCCGTCGGCGCAGTGTCCGGGCCGGACCTCGCCATTGCGGCGCGACTTGCGGGATTGTGGCCGGCGCGTCAAGTCGCGCCGGCTCAAAGGGTCGCTCAGAGCGTGACCATGACCTTGCCGAAGACCTTGCGGCCTTCGATCCGGGCGAGGCCCTGCTCGAACTGCGCCAGCGGGAAGACCGAATCGATCACCGGCTTCATGCCTGCAGCCATCTTCTCCAGCGATTGCGCGATGTTCTCGATCCGGCAGCCAAAGGAGCCGGTGATGCGGTATTGCTGCTGGAAGAGCTGCATCAGGTTCATCGTCGTCGAGGCGCCCGAGGTCGCGCCGCAGGTGACGAGGCGGCCACCGCGCTTCAGGCAGAGCAGCGAGCCGTTCCAGGTGTCGGCGCCGACATGCTCGAAGACGACGTCGACGCCCTTGCGCTTGGTCAGCTGGCGGACCTCGCCCTCGAAGCGCTCGGTCTTGTAGTTGACGACGAAATCGGCGCCCAGCGCCTTGGCCTTCGCGCCCTTCTCGTCGTCGCCGACGGTGGTGTAGACGGTGCAGCCGATCGCCTTGGCCATCAGGATCGCCGCGGTGCCGATGCCGGAGCCACCGGCATGGACCAGCACCGACTCGCCCGGCTCCAGCTTCGCATTGTCAAACAACATGTGCTGGACCGTGCCGAAGCCGATCGGCGCGCAGGCGGCGTCCTCGAAGGAGACGCCTTTCGGCGCCTTGATCACCAGGCGTTCGGGCCGGTTGATCAATTCGCGGGCGAAGCCGTCGATATGGAAGCCCATGATGCCGGCGACGTTCTCGCAGAGATTGTCGCGACCCTCGCGGCAGGCCTTGCAGTGGCCGCAGGTCTCGGCGCCGTACATGGTCACGGTATCGCCCTCGCGGAAGCGCGAGACGCCCTCGCCGACCGCGACGACCTCGCCGGCCGCCTCGACGCCGGCCGCCTGCGGCATCTTGCGCTTGGCGAAGGCCATGCCGCGGAAGCCCCAGAGGTCGAGATAGTTCAGTCCGACAGCGCGCACGCGGATCTGGACCTCGCCGGCGGCCGGCGGCGGCGGCGGCTCGATCTGTTCAAGGCGGAGATCGCGGTCGCCATGGAGCTGGAGCGAGAGCATGGGTCGTGGTCTTTCAGAGCTGGTCCGGCCATTGCCGGGAAGCATGCAGGACAGCGAGGATTTCGACGCGTCCGTCGCGGACGCGATAGGGAAGGATGTAGGGCGTACCCGTCACCACGAATTCGCGAGTGCCGTCAACACGGCCAGGCCGCCCCATACTTGGCTGATCGATCAGTAACCGCGCCTTGGCTTCGATCAGAAGCGCGAGACGTTGTGCTGCCATGGGGCTGTCGGCGGCGGCATAAACGAAGATCTCATCGATCTCGGCGAGAGCCCGCCTCGTCCAGAGAAGCTTCACGCCTTCGTCCGGTACTTCGCGAAGACGGCTTCGACCTCTTCCTCCGTGGCGAATTCGCCACGATCAGCCTCGGCGATACCTTCTTTGATCTGCTCGATCTGCCAAGCATTGAGCTCGACATAGGATTCGATTGCCTTGGCGGCGAGCCAGTTGCGCGAGCGGTCGGTGTCCGCCGCCAGCGCGTCGAGCTTGGCGAGGGTCTCGTCGTCGAGGCGGATGGTGAAAGCGGCGGTCATGCTGGTTCACTCCGGTTCACGCTGAACATAGGCAGTTTGCAGCGCAGCGCCAAGCGCGGTGCGTTTACCATGTTTCACGTGAAGCTTTGGAGCACGCCCTTAGCGGTGCACGCCGAGATGGGCGGTCAGGCCGCCATCGATCGGCAGGACCGTGCCGGTGATGTAGGCGGCAGGCGGGCTCATCAGGAAAGCGGCGAGACCAGCGACCTCCTCCGGCCTGGCGAAGCGGCCGGCCGGGATCTGGCTTTCCATCTTGTCGCGATAGGCGGCGTAGGGCGCCATCATGTCGGTGTCGACGAAGCCTGGCGCGATCACGTTGACGGTGACGCCGCGCTTGCCGGTCTCGACCGCGAGCGTCCTGGCATAGGAGATCAGCGCGCCCTTGGAGGCGGCATAGGCGGCATTGCCGGGATTGCCGCGCAGCGCCGCGACAGAGCCGATCGCGACGATGCGGCCGGCCTTGGCCCGGATCATGCCGCGCATCAGGCTCTTGGCGAGACGGGTGAAGGCCCAGAAATTGACCTGCATCGCCGCTTCCGCCTTGTCCTGCACCAGCATGGCGGCGAGCGTGTCATAGGGCTGGCCGGCATTGTGGACGAGGCCGAACCAGGCCTCGCCCTCGCACTGCTCGCAGAAAGCGTCGAGCGCGGCCTTGTCGGAGAGATCGAGCGGCAGAGCGCGCACAATGCGGCCGGGCGCGGCCTCCGCGATCTCGGCGGCAAGGGCCTGCGCCTGCTCGCCGGAGGAGCGATAGGTGAAGTCGACATCGTGGCCATCGGCCACGAGCGCCCGCACGATCGCGGCGCCGACGCCCTTGGCGCCGCCGGTGACGAGAACCCTGGTCATGCTGCGTTCGGCCCCGCCGTCAGGACGAGGCAGGTGTTCTGGCCGCCGAAGCCGAAGGAGTTCGACAGAACGGTACGGACCTTGGCGTCGCGGGCCTCGTTCGGAATGACGTCGAGCGCGATCGCCGGATCGGGCGTGCTGTAGTTGATCGTCGGCGGTATCCGGCCATTGGCGATGGTCATGAGCGAGATCACCGCCTCGACCGCACCGGCCGCGGTCAGCGTATGGCCGAGCATCGACTTGTTCGAGGAGATCGGGAGATTCGCCATGCGCTCGCCGAAGACGGCGGAGCAGCTCATCGCCTCCATCTTGTCGTTCTCCGGCGTCGAGGTGCCGTGCGCGTTGATGTAGTCGACATCATCAGGGGTGAGGCCTGCGTCGGCGAGCGCGTCCTGCATGGCGAGGATCGCCGGCTTGCCGTCCGGGCTCGAGCGGGTACGGTGGAAGCCGTCACCGCGCTCGCCGCAGCCGGCGACGATGCCGAGGATGGTGGCGCCGCGCGCCAGGGCGTGGTCGTAATCCTCCAGCACCAGCGCGCCGGCGCCCTCGCCCATGACGAAACCGTCACGGTTCTTGGAAAACGGCTTGGCGGAGGCCTCCGGCGGGTCGTTCTGGGTCGAGAGGGCCGAGAGCAGCGAGAAGCGGATCAGCGCCTCGGCATGGACCGAGCCGTCGGTGCCGATGCAGAGCGCGGCCTCGGTCTCGCCTCGACGGATCGCCTCGACGCCCATCTGGATCGCGGTCGCGCCCGAGGAGCAGGCGGTCGAGAGCGAAATCGGCGAACCCTTGGTGCCGAATTTCTCGGCGATGTGCTCGGCGACGCCGCCGAACAGGAAGAGCTCGTGCATCGCCTGGTGCTTGTGGCGGGCGGCGACGCGCAGGAGCGCGTCGTAATCAGGATCGCCCTCGACGGCCTGCGCCAGTTCCTGCTTCTGCGGCCATTCCATCTCGACCGGCGGCACCGCCATGAAGAGTTCGCCCGGGAAATCACCGGCGGCGCCGAGACCGCTCTGCACCACCGCTTCCTCGGCGGCGAGGGTGGCGAGCTTCTCGGAGAGTTCGGGGGCGGCAAAGGAGCCGTCGAACAGGAAGTCGACGGTCGCGGCGATGGTGGTGCGCAGGCCTTCCGTCGGGAAGCGCTCGATCCGGTGGATGCCGGAGCGGCCCGCGGTCAGGGCCTCCCAATTGGCGTCCTTGCCCTGGCCGAGCGAGGTGACGATGCCGAGGCCGGTGACGGCGACGATCGGCCGGCCCTGGCTGTCGCGATGGTTTGCACCCATGACGCCTCTCCTTAAGCCTTGACCAGACGGGCGGCGCCTTCGCCGCGCCAATGTGCGGCGCCGGTGACGATCGCCTCATTTGCCGCGCCGGTCGAGAGCGCGGACGCGGCGAGCGCGACCGAGACCGGGAAGGCCGCTTCGATGGAATGGCCGACGAGGTCGCCGGTGGCGATGCGGCGCGCCTTCGGGGCGGCCTTGGCGATGGCAGCGGCTTCTTCGTCGGTGATTTCGGCGCAGCCGGTCGCAGCCGAGATCGCCAGCGCGTCGGCGCCGATCGGGCCGAAGCCGGCGAGCAGTTCGTCGAGCGCCTTGGCGACCGAGCCGGGCTGGCGGCGGCTGCGATGAGCGCCGGCATGGCTGAGGCGCGCATGCGCCCTGGCGCCGCGCGCCGCGGCGCGCTCGGCCGATTCGAGCACGAGGAAGGCGCTGGCGCTGCCGGTGATCATGCCGGGCGCCTCGCTGCGAGCGAAGACCGGTGCGAAATCGGCAGAGCGCAGGAAGCCGCCGAGCTCGAACAGCAGCAGCATGTCGCGGCGCTCGGCGTTGTAGGCGCCGCCGACGAGGATGATGTCGGCCTGGCGGGCCGCGATCCGGGCCTGGGCGGTACGGATCGCGTCGACGCCGGCCTGCTCCTCGCCCATCAGCGTGCGCGAGGCGCCGGTGATCCCGTGGACGATGCCAATATTGCCGGCGAGCAGGTTGGAAAGCTGGGCCAGGAACAAGGTTGGCCTGAGATCACCCATCAGCCGTTCGTTGAGGAAGGCGCCGGGCTGGTTGGCGTTGCGCAGGCCGGCCAGCACGGCGGCGTCGACAGCATGGTCGCGTTCGCCGCCGCCGGCGGCGACGATGACCTGGAGCTGGCTCTTGGCTTCGGCATCGTCCTTCAGCCCGGCATCGTCGAGGGCAAGGCCGGCGGCATAGACGCCGAGGCGCTGCCAGGGCTCCATCTGGCGCTGGTCGGACTTCTTGGGGATCTGCTTGTCGAGCTCGAGTGGCTTCAGCGGATGCAGCGGGTAAGGCGCGAAGCTCCGGGTATCGACAGCGGGAGCGGCATTGGAGGCGAGCGCCTGCGCGTGCGCCTCGATGCCCTCGCCGAGGCTGGAGGCGAGGCCGATGCCGGTGATGACGACGTCGCGGACCATGTCAGGCTGCCTCCGGGGAGAGGCCGATGGCGGTGATGCGGCTTTGCATCAATGTGCGCATATCGGCGGGGAAGGGCATCAGGCGGAAGCGCAGTTCAGCATCGCAGATCGGCTTGCCGGCAATGGCGATCTTCGCCTTCGTCGCGGCGTAGCCGGAGCCCTCGTGGACGAGTTCGGCGCTGACGTCGAGCACTGCGTTCGGTTCGACGAACGTGCGGAAGCGCGCCTTGTCAACCATCATCAGGAAAGGCATCTGCGTCAGGCCGTTGAGCCCGAGCAGAAGATAGCCGGAGGCCTGCGCCATGGTTTCGGTGAGCAGGACGCCGGGAACGAGCGGGTGGCCGGGGAAATGGCCCTCGAAGACCGGGCTTGCCGCCGGAACGGTCGAGCGGGTCAGGATCCGCTTCGCCGCCGGATCGAAACTCTCGACCTTGTCGATCATGTCGAAATATTCGAGGCGCATGCGGTTTCAACCCGTCTCGCCGCGATCGGGGTCAGGCCCCGCTTGCGGCGTCTTAACGTCCAGCGATGGCCCCGGCGGGCCGGGATGCGCTCAGGCGGCCTTGGCGGCGACGAGGTCGTCGATACGCTTGCACAGGTTCTCGAGCACGAAATACTGCTCGGCCGGCGCTTTGCCCTCGTTGACCTCCTGGGTCCACTGCTCCAGCGGCAGCTTGATGCCGAAGGCCTTGTCGATCGCGAAGGCGATGTCGAGGAAGGCGAGGGAGTCGATGCCGAGATCTTCGATCGCGTGGCTTTGGGGTGTGATCTTCTCGCGAGGAATGTCGCAAGTTTCCGAAATGATGCCGGCGACCGTCTCGAACGTGGCGGACATGCGGGTGCTCCCGTCGTGGATGATGATGGCGGATGGCGTCCGGGCGCGTTCGCCCCGCGCCTGCCCCAAGCCCCCCGCCGAGGATGGCTGTGACCGCCCCCTTACACCTGCGTGCAGGATAGGACAACCGTCACGACCAAAGAGAGACGCCCGGCTTTTGGCCGGGCGTCCAGTATTATCTTCGCCGAGCCTTAAGCGGCGATGCCGCGCAGCACGTAGTGCAGGATGCCGGCGTTCTTGAAGTAGTCGAGCTCGTCCAGCGTATCGATACGGCAGAGGATCGGAACCTTCTTCACCTTGCCGTCGGCATAGGTGATCTCGGCTTCGAGCGTCTGGCGCGGCTTGACGGTGGCCAAGCCCTTGATCGTCACGCTCTCGTCGCCCTTGAGGCCGAGCGAGGCCCAGCTGGTGCCGTCCTGCAGCGTGAACGGCACGACGCCCATGCCGACGAGGTTGGAGCGGTGGATGCGCTCGAAGCTCTGAGCGATCACCGCCTTGACGCCGAGCAGGTTGGTGCCCTTGGCGGCCCAGTCACGCGAGGAGCCGTTGCCGTATTCGACGCCGRCAAAGATCACCAGCGGCACCTTCTCGGCCTGGTAGCGCATCGCCGCATCGTAGATCGGCAGCTCTTCCTTGCTGGGATAGTGGATGGTGTAGCCGCCTTCGCGCCCGTTCTGGCCCATCATGTGGTTGCGGATGCGGATATTGGCGAAGGTGCCGCGCATCATCACCTCATGATTGCCGCGACGCGTGCCGTACTGGTTGAAGTCGGCGACGGCGACGCCATGCTC
>NZ_JBFUKM010000022.1:0-42500 GCF_056400825.1 Allobosea sp. P4_H5
GACATCCGCCGCCAGGTCCAGATCCGCGGCTTCGGCGATCTCCTGCGCCTGCAGCGTCCGGGCTCGGTGACGCAGGGCTTTGCCGAGCTCGGCTATGCCTTCGCCTTCCGCGGGGTCGCGCTCGAACCCTTCGCGCAGTTGGCGCTGATCCGCGTCAGCACGGATGCCGGCACCGAGCGTGGCGGAGCTGCGGCCTTGCGCATTCTCTCCTCCGACCAGACGCTGGGCTTCACCACGCTGGGTCTTCGGGCCGAGGCGCAGCTCGGGGCGATGCCCTTGTTCGCCCGGGCCATGCTCGGTTGGCGCCACGGCTTTGGCGAGCTCACGCCGCAGGCGCGCACCGCCTTCGTCGTCGGCACCACGCCGGCGCAGGTCTTCGCCGCCCGGATCGACCGTGAGGCACTCGTCGCCGAGGCCGGCCTCGACTGGCGGATATCGCAAGCCACCGCGCTCGGCCTGACCTACTCCGCCGCAATCGGCGAACGCTCCCGCGACCACGCCCTCAAGGGCAAGGTCGAGATGCGGTTCTAACGAGAGAGACCTTGCCGAAACGCGTCTGACAAGTACGGAAAAGTTGCGCATCTGGAGGCATGCTGCTGCGGCAAGGTCCTCCACTCGTGCAGACGATCGAGACGGTTGCGCCTAGCGATCATCGCGACGGTTGACAGAGAGGCCATTTCGACACGTACTGAACTTGCTAGGTGACTTGTGCTGGAAGCCCTTCTTCGAGACGGGCCTCCAGGGAAACAATTCGAACCGGCGCTTTTTCTCCAGGCTCGCGAGGGCCGGGGCGGAAGCGCCGGTTTTTTTGTTTGGGTCACCCGACACCACTTTCGAGGGGATAGGGATGACCGATCGACCGAAGGCAGCAAAGCCCGAGCCCGCGGCTGAAACGATCCTGCATAACGGGGTGATCCGCACGATGGACGCGGCGAACCCGGTGGTGGAAGCCCTTGCCGTCGCCGGCGGCCGGATCGTCGGGCTCGGCACGCGCGCGCAGGTCATGGCGCTCCGCGGAGAGGCAACCACTCTCGTCGACCTTGGCGGCCGCATGCTGATGCCGGGGCTGATCGACTTCCATGTCCATCTCCTCTCCAGCATGATCGCGCGTCTCCATACGACGGCGCTCGACACGGCCGACGATTTCGGCACGATCCTGGGCAAGATCGAAGTTGCCTGCGCCCGCCAGGATGGGGGCGATTGGGTCGTCGCCAACTCCTATGGAGCGCTCGCCTTGCGCCGGATGCGCGAACCCGGAGCGCTCGCGGCCCTCGATGCTGTCAGCCACGGCCGGCCGGTGGTCATGCAGCATCTCAGCGGCCATGGCCATTTCGCCAACTCCGCCGCCTTGCGGATCGCCGGCGTCGATGCGGCGACGCCCAATCCACCGGATGGTGAGATTGTCAAAGACGCTTCGGGGCAACCGACCGGCCTGCTCGTCGAATCCGGAGCCTGGGCCGTCACCGCCGCCATTCCCGAATTGTCCGCAGCCGGGAAGGCCGAGGCGGCGCGCGCCTCGATCGCCTACCTCAACAGCCTGGGCATCACCGGCTTCGCCGATGCATCGGCGAGCCTGGAGATGCTGCAGTTCTACCGGAGCCTCGATGATGCCGGCGCCCTGACCTGCTGGGCCGCCTTCCATCTCGCTTTGAGCCCGACCTGCTCCGGCTATACAGCCGACGAAGCCAAGCTCATGCGCGAGCAGCGCCGCGAGCTCTGCGGCCGGCATATGAATGCCGATTTCGCCAAGATCTTCCTCGACGGCGTGCCATCGCTGCGCACGGCCGCAATGCTCTCCCCCTATGCCATCGCGCCCGACGAACCGCCGGTCCCGACGTCGCTGACGCTTGACGAATTGACCGAGGCGATCGCCGATTTCGACCGGGACGGCTTCGGCGTGAAAGTGCACGCGGTGGGCGACCGTGCGATCCGCATGGTGCTCGATGCCGTCGAACAGGTGCGCCGCCGCAACGGCCCAGGCGGACCGCAGCACCAGATCGCCCATGGCCAGTTCATCACCGCAGCGGACATTCCGCGCCTGGCCGAGCTGAATGTCCTCCACGACATGTGCCCGCCGCTCTGGCATCCCAATTCGGCGAGCCTGACGCATGAGAGGATGGTCGGCGCCGAGCGCTATGCCACGGTCTGGCCGGTTCGCGACATCCTCGCCGCCGGCGCTGCCGTCGTCGCCGCCTCCGACTGGCGTACGATCGCGCCGGACCTCGATCCCTGGGAGGCGATGTGCGGCCTCGTCACCCGCCGCGATCCGACCGGGCGTCATGATGGCGCGCACGCACCCGATCAGGCGGTGAGCGTCGCCGAGGTCCTCCCGCTCTATACGACCAACCCGGCGGCGGCCATGCGGCTCGGCCACCGCACCGGCCAGCTCGCACTGGGATTGTCGGCGGACATGATCATGCTGGACCGCGACCTGATGACGATCGATCCGCTGGCGATCGCGCAGACGAAGGTCCTCGCCACCTGGTTCGAGGGCAGGCTCGTCTATGGCAGCGCTTGAGGCCGCCACCGCACCAAAGCCCGAATAGCATTACGAAAAATCGACAAGAAGGGAGTTCGGAAGCATGCACCGCCGCCACTTCATCGCCGGGGCGACAGCCGCCGCCGCAGGGCTTTCCATGCCGAACCTCGGCCGTGCCCAGGCGAACCGCGCCCGCACCTTGCGCTTTGCCCCCCATGCCGATCTGAGCTTCGTCGATCCGGGCTGGACCCTGGCCTATATCGCGCGGAACCACGGCTTCATGGTGTTCGACACCCTCTACGGACTCGATTCCAGCTTCGAGCCGCAGCCGCAGATGGTCGCGGGACATGTGGTCGAGAACGATGGCCTGCTATGGCGGCTGACCTTGCGGGGCGGTTTGCTCTTCCATGACGGCACGCCGGTGCGCGCCCAGGATTGTGTTGCCAGCATCCGGCGCTGGGCCTCTACCGATGCGTTCGGCCAGAAGCTGATGGCTGCGACCGACGAGCTCTCCGCCGCCTCCGATCGCGAGATCCGCTTTCGACTGAAGCGTCCGTTTCCGCTCCTGCCCGCAGCGCTCGGCAAGGCCAGCCCGTATATGTGCGCGATCATGCCGGAGCGGATTGCCCTCACCCCGCAGACGACGCAGATCACCGAGGTGATCGGCAGCGGCCCGTTCCGCTTCCTCGCCTCGGAGCGCATCCCCGGCGCCTCTGCCGCCTATGCCAAGTTCGACCGCTATGTCCCCGCTCCCGGCAAGCCGAGCTTCGTCGCCGGCGCCAAGGTCGTCCATTTCGACCGGGTCGAATGGGTCACCATTCCCGATGCCGGCACAGCCGCCGGCGCCCTTCAATCAGGCGAGATTGACTGGTGGGAGGCGCCGCCGCCGGACCTCATTCCGCTGCTGAAAAACAACAACAAGGTCGCCGTCGAGACGCTCGACCCGGCCGGCTCGATCGGCGTTTTCCGGTTCAACCATCTCCAGCCCCCCTTCAACAACCCGGCGATCCGGCGCGCCGTGCTCGCCGCGGTCGACCAGGCGCCGTTCATGCAGGCGATCGCAGGCGACGATCGGGCGATGTGGAACGACCGGGTCGGCTATTTCACGCCCGGCACGCCGATGGCGAACGATGCGGGCATGACCGGGCTGTTCGGCCCGCGCGACCTCGCCAAGGCCAAGCGCGATCTTGCGGCCGCCGGCTATCGCGGCGAGCGGGTCGTGCTGCTCGCGGCCTCGAACATCGACGCGATCAACGCGCTCGCTCTGGTCGCGCAGGACCTGCTCACCCGCATCGGCATGAATGTCGACTATGTCTCGACCGACTGGGGTACGGTGATGCAGCGGCGGACCAGCCAGCAGCCGGTCGAAAATGGCGGCTGGAGCGCCTTCGTCGGCACCTGGTCCGGCAACGATCTGGTCAACCCGGCGGTCAGCATCAGCCTGCGCGGCGACGGCAAGGCGGCGGGCGGCTGGCTGACCTCGCCCGAGATCGAGCGGCTGCGCGACGCCTGGTTCGAGGCGTCCGACCTCGCTGAGCGCCAGCGCATCTGCCGTGCGATCCAGGAGCAGGCCTGGCAGGACGTGCCCTTCATCCCGCTCGGCCAGTGGAAGACCCAGAGCGCGTGGCGCACCAGCATTACCGACCTGCCGCGCGGCATTCCCCTCTTCTGGGGCGCACGACCGAGCTGAACGGAGCGGCGGCAGTCCCGACTTCCCCACCCCGGTCACACCGTGACCATGCCTGCGGTGAAGGTCTCGACGACGCCGGCAAGATCGCGCGTTGAGCGATCGACATGGCCGGCAGCTTCGAAGACATGGGCGCCCTGGCTCAAGGTCTGGGCCGCCCGGGAGGCGACGTCCTCGATGGTCAGCGCGGCGCGCTCGGCCGCTACGACCCCTTGCGTCACCGCCTCGCCGGCCTCGGTCGGCCGGCGGCCGATCAGCAGGTCAATTGCCATGGTCCGCCGCGTCGGTGCGCGTGGAAGCGCCGGATTGCTCACCGTCGGCAGCGGCCGGATGGTCGCCCGCAGCCGTGAATTGCTCGGCGAGATCCTTGTAGGCAACGGAATAATACGTCACCAGCGACTTGAACGACAATTCGAAGATGCGGATGAAATTCGACAGGATGGCGATCTTGTCGTCGTCATTGATCTGCGCTCTCTCGATGATGTCCTTCATGAATTTGATTTCGGAATTCACCTTCGCGATCGACTGGGTGAACACCTCGACGTCCCTGCTCTTTTTGAGAAGGACATGACTTTGCAGATCGATGATCGACACCTTGCTTATCCGATCAAATTTGGCACTTCAGTGCTGCTTTTCGCTTGAGAACCTGCAGAGAATAAAGATACAGACGCCGTTGAGTTCAGTTTCCAAAAACAAAAGAACCAAGTAATATGCAAAATACAATTTTGGCACACCAGATACGATTCTGACATCAATTCCGCAACGTCACCCGGAAGTTCAATCTAGCTGGCGCTGGGAAAATGGGACAACCGGGCAAACACCTGAGTATTGCGCCGCTATTCCCCTAAGGCTGACCCCGCCCAGCCGGCATTGCAGATCGGCCGGAAAGCGGGTCTTTCGACGCGAAGCGCCTCTCCCCACATTTTAATGGGCGCATCTCCGATCGGGTCATCATCGGAGCCATGCCATGGCTTGGCCATGAGGTGCCCGCCAAGGCGGAACAGTCTCCGATATCGCGCTCGATCAGATCCGCGGCTAGGGTTCGATCAATCTGTTGCGGATCGCGTAACGGGCCAGGTCCACTGCCGTACGCAGATTGAGCTTCTTCATCGCCGAGGTGCGGTGTGTATCGACGGTCTTGATGCTGAGGCCCCAGCGGCGCGCGATGGATTTGTTCGATTCTCCTTCCGCGACGAGTTGCACCACCTCCCGCTCACGGGCGGTCAATGTCTGCGATGCCACGGTCTTTTCGCCACTGAGGAGCTGATCCAGCAGGCATTTCGCCACGCGCTGCGAGAAATAGGTTTTCCCCTCCGCCAGTGTCCTGACGCTGGCGACGACCTCCCCGTCGTCCTCGGACTTGAGCAGATAGCCGCGTGCACCCGCCTTCAGCGCATCGTGGATCAGCCCGTCATCGTCATGCATCGTATAGATCAGCATCCGGATGTCGGGCAGGGCCCTGAGAACCTGTCGAACCGCTTCCAACCCGTTCAGCACCGGCAGGGAGTGATCGATCACCACGATGTCGGGGGCGTGCTCGAGCGTCAGGCGCACGGCCTCTTCGCCATTCCCGGCCTCGGCGCAAACATGCCAACCCGGCTGAGTTTCGAGGATTGCCCTCAGTCCCCCACGGACGATGGGATGGTCGTCCACGACCAGTATTCTCAGCTCTCGTCTACCCATCATGTTCGGGTCTCGACTTGCTCATCGCAGTCTCGGTTGTCGATTTCACAGAATCAAGCGGGCCGGCGCGCCGTATCCGGGACGGATAGCAGTGCGCGTGAGCCGGCCTCTTCAGCCGCGTCGATCTCGGCCAGCGGCAGGCGCAGGCGGATCGTCGTTCCTTTTCCCTGTTCGCTCGTGATCTCCAGCCCTCCCTGGCTGTCGTCGATGAAGGTCTGGACCTGGCTGAGTCCCAGGCCGCTGCCCTGTCCGGCCGTCTTGGTCGTGAAGAACGGGTCCAAGGCCTGGCCGAGGACTGTTTCCGACATGCCCTGCCCGTTGTCCGACACGCGGATTTCGCTCCAGCCCCGCCCGCCCTGTCCCGAGGACGCTCGTCCCTGACATCGAGCGACACCCTTCCCCCATCCGGCATCGCATCGCGCGCATTCAGGATCAGGTTCAGCAGGACGGCGAGAAGCTGGGGACGGTCGATCCGGCACGGCAAGGCCGATGCCGCGGTCGACAGGCGGACCTCCACCTTCGGCCCCGCAGCGCGATGAAGCATCGGCAGCGCCTCGGATATGACGAGATTCAGGTCATTGACCCCAGGCGCGCGACTGCCAGTGCGGGCATGCGACAGCAACTGGGTGACCAGCTCGCCGCCGACGGTGAGGGTGGCGTCGATCTGATCCAGCAATTCGCTCGCCTTGGCCCGGTCCACCGTTTGCGGGCGCAGCAGCAGGACGGCGGATCGGAGGATCCTCTGCAGGTTTCCGACATCATGCGCCACTCCCGCCGCGAACCGGCCGATCGATTCGAGCCGCTCCGCTTCCGCCAGGCGCGCCCTGGCCCGCTCCTCCTGCAGCCGATGGTCCCGTGTCAGCGCTTCTATGCCGGCGAACATCACGATGATGATGGCCGCCCCGACGCTCGTCACGGTCATATGCGAGCGCCAGGAGCGCATGACGATGGCCTCGCGCATCGTTACGAGCATGACGAGCGGCAGGTTTTCGAGCGCCCTGAAGCTTGCGACCCGCTCATTGCCGTCGATCGGACTTGTCCCCCAGAAGACCTCCGGAGCACTCCCGTCGCGGAATCGCCTGAAGGTTTCCCGTCCAGCGGCCGAGGTGCCGATCAAGGCGTGGTTATGCGGAGAACGGGCGAGTTCGACGCCATCTTTATGAAACAGGGCGACCGTGCCGCCATTGACCCAGAGCTGGCTGTAGAAGCGCTCGAAATACATCGGGTCGATCACAGCCACCGTGACCCCGGCGAATCTGCCGTCGAGCCCCTCGATCCGACGCGACAGCGCGACGATCCAGGCCCCCGACGCGCGACTGCGCAAGGGAGCATCGATGTGCAGCCCCACGGACGGGCTGTCCTTCTGAACCGTAAAATAAGGTCGATCGGCCAGGCTGGCCCGTGGCGATGCCGGATAGCTGGTGCTCTGCGATACGAAGCCGTCGGCTCCGACCACGAACAACGCACGCACATAGGGCAAGACACTCAGCCGCTTGCGTAGATCGGCGACGAAACGCGGATCGTTGTCGGCGAGGTTGGGCGTGCCTGCCGCCTCCGCCGCCATGCCTTGAAGGCTCAGATCGATCGATTGGATGGTGCGGCCCGTCTGCTCGGACAACAGCTTCACCAGATTGGCGACGTTGCGCTCTGCGTCCTCCTGTGCCGCCCGGTGACTCCGCCAGGTCTCAAATGCCAGCAAGCTCAGGATACCCAGCACCAGAAGGAGCGCGGATGTCGGGCGTCGGAACACTGTCACCAGGGGCGCCGCCGATCACGATGCGGCAGATATCGCAGCATGCCCATCACTTCAAAAAATTGGGATTGTCATGAAACGTAAGAAGTGTGCCGGTCCTCGCCCCTATCCATCACCTTCGCGCAAACCGATATCCACTTTGCGCGGGACCATACTGACAGGCATTCATGGCCGCTCAAAATCAGGTCGATACCTGAGGCCGTCTCAGCCGACCTTAGGGCAGCGGTCTGCGCCGGTCATCGCATCGGCGAGACCACAGCCGAGATCGAGGCGGTCATCGCCGCGGCGCAGCCTGTCTTGAATGAGGCACCGCTTCCGCTGCGGACCCTGGGCGCTTGGCTCTGACACGCCGCCGATTGAATTGGGCCCTGGCCGCTCACTCGCCCCCTCGACTTCGAGATGGAACGAGAATTCTGCTCTATCGCGCGACGCGATCCTCCGCCCGCGCTGTGCTGTCTCGCAGCACCTTCGCCAGGCGCCGCACGCCCTCTTCCATGCGATCGAGCGGCGCGGCCGAAAAGCTGAGGCGCAGCGACGCTGTCGCCTGCCCATCGGGCTGGAAAGCCGAGCCCGGAACATAGGTCACCCCCGCCGCCGCAGCCCGGCTCAAGAGCGCATGCGCATCAATATCGGCGTTGAGACTCAGCCAGATGAAAAACCCGCCCTGGGGAGCGACCCAGCTGGCATGGTTGCCGAGTTCCGATTGGAGTGCCGACAGCATCGTGTCCCGCCGGATGCGGTAAGCGTCGCGCAACCGGTCCGCATGGTTCTCGATGACGCCATCGAACAGGTCGAGCAGGCAAGCCTGGGCCAGGCTGCCGGCCTGCAGGTCCTCGCTCTGCTTCATCAGGGCGAGTTTGGCGACGACGGCGCTCGGCGCCACCAGCCAGCCAACACGAAAGCCCGGCGCAATCGCCTTTGAAAAGGTGCCAAGATAGATCGTCCGCGCCTCCTCGATCGAGCGCGTCTTGGTGTCGACGGCCAGGAGCGGCGGCAGCACCGCACCCTCATAGCGCAGCACTTCGTAGGGATCATCCTCGACCAGGACCGTATCCAGCTCCTGCGCCAGGGCGATGAGCTCGCGGCGCTGGGCGAGTGACAGCGTGGCCCCGGTCGGGTTGTGGAAATTCGACATCGCGTAGATCAGCCCCGGCCTTTCGTCGGCAGCGGGTGCTGCCGTCTCCAGCGGTCGCACCTTCGCGCCATGCGCGAGGAATATCTGCAGCGCGCCGGGATAGGTCGGGCTCTGGACCAGAACGCTCGCGCCGGGCTCGACGAACAGCTCGGTGACGAGATCGAGCGCTTGCTGAGCGCCATTGGTCAGCAGGATGTTCTGCCGTTCACATGCCACGCCTTTGGCGCGCATATAGGCGCAGATTCGTTCGCGCAGAGCCGGGTCGCCCTCGCTCGGGCCGTATTGCAGGGCAGCCCGGGTCCGCTCCGGCTGAGACAGGATGCGGGCGAGACTGTCGTGGATTTCAGCCACGGGAAAGAGCGAAGAATCGGGTTCGCCGGGACCCAACGATATGCAATCGGCTGCCTTCACCATGGTCGCCAGACCGCGGATGGCGGACGGCACGATACGGTTCGCATAGCGCGAGAAGCGCTGTTCCATCTGGATCATTCGACGTCCCGAAGGCTCGAGGTTGCGCGCGGGGCGACGGGCGCACGCAGGCCCGTCAACTGGTCGACCAGCAGGCTGGCTGACGCGACGAGCAGGAGCACGAGGCGATGCTCCAGCTTCTCGTCGAGGCTGCGAGCATCGAGGACGAGACTGACACTGGCAGTGATGCCGAGCCCCGTCGCCGCAATCGGCACGGCGATGCCGACGAGCCCGTCATCGATCTCGCTGCGAGTGATGCAGTATCCAGACCGGCGTATGCCGGCGAGCACATCACGCAGCTCCCCGAGCGTTGTCCGCGTGGCTGCTTCGTCGACGCCGGTCATCCCGGCGAGGCTTTCGGTCACGAGCCTCGACAATCGGCGGGCGGGCAGCAGTGACAGGATCGTCTTCGACGTGGCGCCCCTGGCCAGCGGCATCGGCCGCCCACGCTCGTAGGACGGGCGCGCCGGCAGGTTGCCGATGGCTGCATCGGCGACGCAGAGCACGGTATCACCATACAGACGCGCCAGAAGCGCCAGGCACGGCACGCCAGCTTGAGTGACGAGATCGTGCAAGTGGGAGTGCCCGGCCTTGACCAATGGATCGGTCAGGCGGACGAGCCGATCGAACTCGACGAAAGCCGGGCCGAGACGGTAATGCGCCTCATAGGCCGGTTCGAGAAAACCCTCGCCGACCAGATCCTTCACAGTCCGGTAGATCGTGCTCGATGGCCCGCCGAGCGCCTCGGCCATCTCCTGCACCGTCCAGCTGCCCTTTGCCTCCCCGAACAGCCGAAGCAGCTTGATATAGCGCCCGAGGCTGCTCACAGCTCGCCCCGGCTCGTCTGGGTCACGACCTGGTCGGCCGAACGGCCGACAGGCCTGTCCCTACGGCTCTCGACATCCACTTGCGCAAGGCAGTGCTCCTGGCCCAACCGCTCACACGGGCGCGTGCTTGGCCCACACGAACTAAGACCACAGCGCTGCCAGCTCCACGATCTGGGGCGCATCAGGTTGGTTGCTCCACTTTCTTGTTATCTCGATATTGCTGAATCAATAGGCACATCAATTTCTCATATTTTGAGATTTTAGTAAAGCCTGTACGCTTGATGGCAAGCCTGCCCTAAGCCGTCCGCGGGGGAGATCGCCATGGTGAAGCTCAACGACCGGCTCAGCCTCAAGACCATGAAGCTGATTGCCGGCATCGAACGTCACGGCAACCTCTCGCTGGCGGCCGAGGAGCTCCATATCGTGGTCTCGGCGGCGAGCCGCCGCATCCGCTTCCTGGAAGACTCTCTGGGTTTCCGCCTGATCGAGCGGACCGGCCGCGGCATCGGCTTGACAGTGCCAGGGCGCGCGATCGCCACACATGCGCACAAGATGCTTGCCGGCATCGACCAGCTCGAAGGTGAGCTGCAGGACATCACGGATGGCGTCCTGGAGCAGATTCGGCTGAGCGTTTCGGGGCCAGCCCTTTTTCATGACTTGCCCGAGCAATTGCGGACATTCCTCGGCAGCTATCCCTATGTCCGACTCTCGGTTGAAGAACAGACCAGCAATGCAGTCGCCGAGAGCGTGCTCGATGGCCGGGCGGAGCTGGGCATCCTGCTTGGCGCCGAAGTCAGTCCCGGCCTGCGTCTCAGGCCCTATCGATGCGACGCGCTCGGGATCGTGGTTCCTCCGGCGCATCCGCTCGCCGGCCGGACCACAGTTCGGTTCGCAGAGCTGCTCGATCAGGATTGGGTGCTGCCGCCGGATTCCGCGATCGGCAACCTGCTGGCCCAGAAGGCAGCAAGCCATGGCGCCGAGCTGGTCACGCGCATTCGCGTGCATGGAATCGCCTCGACCAGTCGGGTGGTGCAGGGAGGGCTGGGTATAACGGTGCTGCCGATGCGCAGCACCGCGCGGGAGGTCGCCAGCCGCGGCCTCGTCAGCATTCCGCTGGCGGAGAGCTGGGCCTCCTGCAACCTGCATCTCGCGACCCTGCGCAACGCGGTCCTCTCACCGGCCATGGCCGCACTGGTCGATATCCTGGCGGCGCAGCCGGAACGACCGGTGCGACCGCCGGTGTGCAGCGGCGGCCCCGATCCGGGCGGCCGGTGATCGGGGGCTCCAGCGTCGGTTTCCCGAATGCGAACAATGCTTGCCGAAATGCCGCTCGACGCCCTGCGGCGCGCACGGCCATGCTTTGCCTCACGATAATCGCTTCGCGGGCGAACAGCTCTGCGAGTGCCATAATATTCGCGGGGGGAAGACCATGTCGATAGCGGCCGTCGGCAAGCAATCTGTGCTTGACAGGAAAGACCGTTCCAAAGTCGCGCTGTCCTGTTTCCTTGGCTCGGCGATCGAATGGTATGACTTCATGCTGTACGGTTTCCTCGCGCCGCTTGTATTCGACAAGCTGTTCTTTCCCAATGCGGATCCGGTTGCGGGCACGATCGCGGTGCTCGGCATCTTTGCCGTCGGCTTCGTGGCAAGGCCCCTCGGCGGCCTGTTCTTCGGCCATTTCGGCGACCGGCTCGGCCGTAAGCCCGTGATGGCGGCGACGTTGATCCTGATGGGGCTGTCGACGACGGCGATCGGTCTTCTGCCGACCTATGGCTCGCTCGGGATCTGGGCGGCGGTTCTGCTGCTGGTCCTGCGCTTCCTGCAGGGTTTCGCCCTTGGCGGCGAGTCCACCGGGGCGCCGGTGCTGATGCTGGAGAGCGCGCCGGAGGGCAAGCGCGGCGTCTTCGCCTCGATCGCCCAGTCCGGCAACTTCGCCGGCGTCGTGATCGCCACATTGGTGGTCTCCTTCGTGGCGACGCTGCCGAGCGGCATTCTTCTGGGCTGGGGCTGGCGCGTGCCGTTCCTGTTCAGCATCGTGCTCGTGGCCCTCGGCTTCTATGTCCGGCTCAAAGTCGAGGAATCGCCGGTGTTCGAGGCCGCACGGACGGCGCCGACGCGGATTCCGCTGCTCCAGGTGCTCGATAACTACAAGCGACCGGCCTTCATCGTGTTCTGCTGCGCCCTGGCCGAATCCGGCGTCTTCTATCTCACCTCGATCTTCGGCCTTTCCTATGGCGTGAAGACGCTGGGGCTCGATCAGGCCACGCTGCTGCGCGGCGTCCTCATCGGCAATGTCATCGCGATCGGAATGGTGCCGCTCTTCGGCAGCCTGTCGGACCGCATCGGTCGACGCCTCGTATTGGGCACCGGCTTCGTCCTGGCCGGGCTCTACGTCGCCTTCTTGTTCTTCCCGCTGCTGCAGACCCGCGACACCATGCTGGTCATGCTCGCCATGGCCATCCCGGGGGCGCTCATCCAGCCGATGCATATCGGGGTCACCTCGAGCTTCTATCCCGAGCTGTTCTCGGACACCCGCATTCGCTTCAGCGGCGTGTCGCTGGGCCGGCAGTTCGGCACGATCTTCGGCGGCGGCGCCATGCCTGTGATCGCAGCCAGCCTGCTGGCCTGGAGCGGCGGCAGCCTTGTGCCCATCGTGATCTATTTCAGCATCGTCTCGATCATCGCCGTAACGGCCGTGGTCGTCGCTGACGAAACCCGGCTCCGCTCGATCTGAGCGAGCCGCTGGCCTTCACCCGGATCAGTCCGGGCTCGTGCAGGACCGGATCCAGCTAGGAACCACCATGCAGCCAACAGACAAGGCCGTAGCTCCGGGCCCGGAGCGCGCGGAGCCGRCCGGCACCGTTCGCGACGCAACCATCTCGCTTCTGCGGGCCCTCGGCATGACCACGGTGTTCGGCAATCCCGGCTCGACCGAACTCGCCTTCCTGCACGATTGGCCAAGCGATTTCCGCTATGTGCTTGGCCTGCAGGAGAGCAGCGTCGTCGGGATGGCCGATGGCTATGCCCAGGCCACCGGCACTGCGGCATTCGTCAACCTGCATTCCGCCGCCGGCGTCGGCCATGCGCTCGGCAGCATCTATACGGCCTACCGGAACCAGACGCCGCTCGTCATCACCGCTGGCCAGCAGGCTCGGCCGCTGCTTCCGTTGCGCCCTTTTCTCGGTGCCACCTCGGCGACGGAGTTTCCGAAGCCCTATGTGAAATGGAGCTGCGAGCCCGCGCGCGCCGAGGACGTGCCGCTCGCCATCGCGCAGGCCCACGCCATCGCGATGCAGAAGCCCTGCGGCCCGACCTTCGTCTCCATCCCCGCGGACGACTGGCAGGCCCCCTGCCCCCCGGTGCTGCCCCGGCAGACCAGCCGCGACTTCGGGCCCGACCTCGAGCTGCTGCAAGACTTCGCCTCGGCGCTTGACGCCAGCGAGCGGCTAGCCATGGTCGTTGGGGCCGCTGTCGCACGCGACAATGCCTCGGCGCTCGTCGTCACGCTCGCCGAGCGTCTCCAGGCGGCCGTCTGGACCGCACCGGTCGCGAATCGAGCCTCATTCCCGGAGGATCACCCGCTCTTCAATGGCTTCCTGCCGGCGGCACCCGAACCTCTCGCCAAGCGGCTCGGGCAATACGACCTGGTGCTTGTTCTCGGCGCACCGGCCTTCACCTTCCACGTCGCCGGCGATCTGGCTGGGCTTCGATCAGGGCCGCCGATCCTCCAGATCACCAACGACGGCGATGCCGCCGCATCTGCGGCAGGCGGCGCCAGCCTGTTGTCGTCCATACGCCCTGCGGTCTTCGAGTTGCTGGCGCGGCTGCCACAACGAGAGCGCCCACCCGCTGGCGCCGGGCGCTCCCCGGCGCCGCGGATCATCATCGCCGACCCGATCCCGGCGAGCCTCGTCATGCAGACGATCGCGGATTTGCGTCCCCCCGGCAGCGTGATCGTCGAGGAAGCGCCCTCCCACAAGGAAGCACTCCAGCGCCACCTGCCGATCCGCGACAACGGCTTCTACTGCATGGCGAGCGGCGGACTGGGTTTCGCCTTGCCTGCATCGGTCGGCATCGGGCTTGCCGAGCCCGCACGCCCGGTGATCTGCATCATCGGCGACGGCTCGATGATGTACTCCGTCCAGGCCTTATGGACGGCGGCGCAACACCGACTGCCGCTCACCGTGGTGGTCCTGAACAATGGTGGCTACGGCGCCATGCGCGCCTTCAGCCAATTGATGAAGAGTCCTGCCCCGCCTGGCATCGACCTGCCTGGGCTGGACTTCCCGGCCCTAGCCACCGGGCATGGCTGCGCAGCGCTGCGCGTCGAGCGCGCCGCTGATCTGGCGCCTGCCCTCGCGCAGACGTTCGCCAGCACCTCGCCGACACTCGTCGAAGTCGTGATCGACCGGGCCGTGCCCGGCCTCTACGGGCTCGACTGACAGCGACCGCTGCCACGGCTCGCCACCAACCCATCAGGAAATCGCCCCATGGCACAGCTGCCGCATGCCTTGAACTGGATCGACGGGGAGTGGTGCGACAGCCCCGTCCATGCTCCCAGCATCGATCCGGCCACCGGAGGAACCATAGGGTCGTTCGCGGATGCGGCGCAGGCCGATGCCGAGCGCGCCGTGGCCGTGGCGCGAAGGGTCTTCCTGCACGGCGACTGGCGCGATGACCGGCGCTTGCGCGCCCGCGTCCTCAATGCGATCGCCGACCGCATCGAAGCGCGCGCCGGCGAGTTGGCGCAAATCCTGGCAACGGAGAACGGCAAGATCCTGCCGGAAGCCAGATTCGAGGTCGCGACCGTCCCGTCGAAGTTGCGCTATTGCGCCGCGCTCGCGCTCGCCCAGCATGGCCGCGCTCTGGCGGTCCGGCCGGATGCCTATTCGATGGTCCTGCATGAGCCTATCGGCGTTGCCGGCCTGATCGTGCCGTGGAACAGCCCCGTGGTCCTGCTGATGCGCTCGCTTGGTCCGGCGCTCGCCGCCGGCACCACCGTCGTCGCCAAGATGCCCGGCCAAACCGCGCAGGTGAACGCCTTCATCGCGCGTATCCTGTCGGAGATCGCCGAGCTGCCGGCGGGCGTCGTCAACATCTTTTCCGAGAGTGGCATTGCCGGCTCGGCATTCCTGGTTGAGTCACCCGACGTCCCGGTGATCAGCTTCACCGGCAGCACCCGCACAGGCCGCGCGATCGCGGCCGCCGGCGCCATCCGCCTCAAGCGTTTTGGCCTGGAGCTCGGCGGCAAGACGCCGATGATCGTGTTCGACGATGCCGATATCGAGGCTGCGCTGCCCGTGCTCGAAAAGGCGATTACCGTCTTCGCCGGCCAGTTCTGCATGGCCGGCAGCCGTATCCTGGCGGAACGCGGGATTGCCGACCGGCTGCGGCAGGCCCTTGCCGAGCGCCTGGCCAAAGTCCGGCTCGGCCCGGCCTCCGACCCGGCGAGCGAGATGGGTCCGCTGATCGATCGGCAAAGCGTCGCGCGCGTCGACGCCATGGTGGAAAAGGCACTGGCCGAAGGCGCCCGCGCCATCGTCCGTGGCGGCCCCGCGCCCGAACCCGCGCTGGTTGCCGGAGCGTTCTATCGGCCCACGCTGCTAGAGGTCTCCGATCCGGAACTGGCGATCGTTCAGGAAGAGGTCTTCGGGCCGGTGGCGACCTTCCAGGTTTTCGAGGGCGAGGCAGCTGCCATCGACCTCGCCAACAACAGCGATTTCGGCCTGGCGGCCAGCATCTGGAGCCGCAACCCCGGCCGGATGCTTCGCCTTGCGCGGGCACTCCAAGTCGGCACGGTCTGGATCAATGACTGGGCCGCCATCCACGACGAGTTCGAGGAAGGCGGCTTCAAGCAGAGCGGCATCGGCCGGTTGAACGGCCTAGCCTCCCTGCACGACTTTCAGGAGGTCAAGCACATCGCTCTGAAGGCAACCGAGCTGCCTCCGGTTTTGTCATAGCCCCGGTCCCTGAGAGGATGGGGTCGTGACGAGCCAGGCAACGAACAAGTCATCGCCTGAGCTGCCGCGAGGCCGTCTCGCAAGGCCTGTTCCTATGCAGCCGCCAGGAAGCCCGTCACTGCGTCAAGGAATTCCGCCGGTCGCTCGACATTGAGCATGTGAACACCCGGCATCAGCACTAGCTTGGCGCCCGGAATCGCCGCTGCGATTTCCTCGCTGTGGCTGGCCAGGGTCACCTTGTCGTCTATACCCCCGATCACCAGCGTCGGCACCTTGATCAGCGCGATCGTCCGGCGCAGATCGTTATCACGCAGAGCCGCGAAACATCCGGCGAGACCTCGCGGCGGCGTCGCTATGACCATGGCCCGGAAGGTGTCGACGATCTCGTTCGGGCCCGCCAGCATCGAGGCGGGAAACCAGTTGCGCATGAACTGGTCCGCCGTGTCCGACATGTCCTTGACCGCGAGCACCGCCCGGATCTGCACGTCGAAATTGGAAGGCGGCCCGAGATAGGCCGCAGTGTTGGAGAGGATGAGCCGGCCGATCCGATCCGGCGCATGGACGGCGAGCCATTGCCCGATCCAGCCCCCCATCGACAGGCCACAGAAATGCGCCTGCTTGATCTCCAGCGAATCGAGCAGCTCGATCACATCGCGCCCCAACCGGTCGACCGAATAGGCGCCGACCGGCGTATCGGACTTGCCATGCCCGCGAAAATCATAGCGCAGCACGCGGTAGGTTTCCGACAGCGTCTGCACCTGCCCGTCCCACATGTGGAGCGAGGTCGCGATCGAATTCGACAGCACCAGGACGGGCCGGTCGGCGCTGCCGGTCAGCTGGTAGGCGATGCGGCAGCCGTCGCCGGCGGTGAAATGACGGGTCTCGGTCATCTTGCTCTCATTGCTGGTCTGATTTGGGTTGGCAGCGTTTCGCGCTGCGTCGGGGCTGGATCCGCCGGCTGATTGCGCTGCGGCCAGACCTGGCGCCATGAGGGCGCAGCCACCGAGCGCGATTGCGCTGCGACGCGTGACGAAACCGGCCATGCCGCATGTCCTTCTGATCGAACGGGGCTCGGCTCTGGCCCGCCCCCGGGGACACGGCGGATGAAGTGCCGGCCGCACATATGGCTAGGCCATGCCAGCGTCGTAGAATATTACTATGATCCGAAAATCTCTGTCGGAAATAATGACATTGAATGAGCTGAAGCTTCACGATCTCAAGTGTTTCGACGCCGTCGCCAGCCAAGGCAGCTTTCAGGCCGCGGCGCTCGCCTTGAATCGCTCGCACCCATCGGTGTTCGCGGCTGTCTCCCGTCTCGAACATGCGCTCAAGCTGACCTTGCTCGACCGCAGCGGCTACAGGGTGTGTCTGACCGAGGCGGGGGCGCTGTTTCATGCGCGCGCCCGGCTGATGCTGCGCGAGCTCGACCATCTGCACGGCTATGCCGATCAACTGGCGAGCGGCGAGGAAACGATTCTGCGCGTCGTTCTGGGGGATGTCTGTCCGCGGCCACCTGCGTTGCGCCTGCTCGGCCGGTTCTTCGCTGGCCACAAGCGGACGCGCCTCCATTTGGAGTATGAGACGATCAACGGACCGCTCGAGCGCCTGCTGGAGGGTCATGCCGACCTGATCCTGCATCGCGCCGACCCGTCGGATCCGCGTCTCGAACGGGTCGATCTTTGCACCGTCGAGTTCGTTCCGGTGGTGGCGCCAGGGTTCCTGCCGGCCGCCGCCAGGCTGACGATCACGCCCGAGCAGATGCGGCCCTATACCCAATGCGTCATCCGCGACACGGCGCGACAGCCCTCGCCGGATAGTTATTTCCTGGTCGAGGGCTCGCAGCGCTGCTCCGTCCCGGACCATCAGATGAAGAAGGAGCTGATCCTCCACGGGCTCGCCTGGGGGCATCTGCCGGCATGGCTCATCCACGAGGAGCTCAAGGATGGCAGGCTGCTCTCGATCGCTGGGGAACATCTGCCTGGCCGGGTCGAAACCGTGGCGGCCATACGCCGGCGCGACCGACTCCATGGCCCCGTCGCGGAAGCGCTGTGGCAGCACCTGCGCGCCCGGCCGGCGTCAATCGCGGGCGACTTCTAGGGTCCTTCATCCGCCTGCCGACACCGAGCACTCCCGATCACGGGCCTCCTTCGTGCAAGTGATCGCGACGTTGAGCGGCTTGGCCGCCGCCGCTCAGGGCGACGCCTGCGCTTGACGCGTCGCGCGCAGTATCTCCCGCGGCAGCACGCCGGTCTGACGCTCGACCATGCGGTGCACGACCGGCGGCTCGGGCCCGATATGCAGATCCCTGACCCGGTCGCCGATCTCGGCGTCAGCCTGGGTGACGCGCTGGGCCTGGCGGACATATTCGACCCAGGTCGGGCTGTCGTAGCGCTCGATCCAGAGCTCGGCATCGGTCAGGTCGCGCAGCAGCGACCAGTGGCGGGCACCGTCGCGGCGGCGGATGCGCCGGCGTTCCTCCATTGCCTTCAGGAACTCGACCACATCCTCCTGCCTGATCCGCCATTCGATGGTGACGAAGACCGGGCCGCTGCGCGGCTCGATATCGACCGCGACCTCGGGCTTTCGCCAGCGGCCGAGCGGATCGAGATTGAGCGCCTCGAGCGGGGGCAACTGGTACCGCAGCCCGGCGGCCGCGCCGAAGACCAGTGCGACCGCCGCCGCGGTGAGGCCGCCGGCCGGACCGGAATGGAGGGTGACCCAGCCCCAGGCCCAGCTGCCCGCGGCCATGCCGCCGAAGGCCGCCATCTGGTAGAGCGCAAGCGCGCGCCCCACCACCCAGCGCGGCGCCGATAGCTGCACCGTCGAATTGAAGGTCGAGAGCGCCAGCACCCAGCAGGAGCCGCCGACCGCAAGCGCCGGCATTGTGAGCCATAGGGTCGGGCTCAGTCCCACCACCAGGGCCGCGGCCGCATAGGCCAGGAAGGTCAGGCGAACGAGGGTCTCGGTGCTGAAACGACGGCGCAGCCGGGCGCTGACGAAGGCTCCGGCGACCGCGCCGGCGCCGAAGGCTCCCAGCAGGATGCCGTATGTCAGCGGGCCGCCGCGCACGAGATCGCGCGCGACCAGCGGCATCAAAGCGAGACCGACGATACCGCCAAAGCCGAAGAGGGAAGCGCGCAGGATGACGGCGCGGATATTGGGCGACATCGCGACATAGCGGAGGCCGGCGCCCATCGCGAGCAGGAACGTCTCGCGCGGCAGCACGCGCTCGACGCGTGGCGGCTGCCAGCGGGCCAGCACGACGAGCAGGCCGATATAGCTGAAGGCATTGACGACGAAGGCCGCGACCGCGCCGAAGGCGGCGACGATGGCGCCACCGATCGCCGGGCCGACGCTGCGAGCAATGTTGAAGGCGACGCTGTTCAGCGTCACCGCCGCCGGCACCTCGGGTCGCGGTACCATGTCGCCGACCGAGGACTGCCAGGCCGGGTTGTTGAGCGCGTTGCCACAACCGAGCAGGAAGGTGAAGGTCAGGAGCAGCCAGGGCGAGAGCAGCCCATACCAGGCGAAAACCGCCAGCATGATCGAAACAGCGAGCATGAAGCCCTGCGCCGTCAGCAGGATGCGGCGACGGTCGTAATTGTCCGCGATCGCGCCGGCGGCAAGCGAGAACAGCATCACCGGCAGCGCGGTCGAGGCCTGGACGAGCGCGACCATGTCCGGCGAATTGGAGAGCGAGGTCATCAGCCAGGCTGCGCCCACCATCTGGACCAGGCCGCCGAAGTTCGAGGCAAGGCTAGCGATCCAGACCGCACGGAAGATCGGCTGGCGCAACGGCGCAAAGGCCGAATAGCGCCCGTCATCTGGCTTCAGGCCCTCGGCGGCGAGGTCGGCTTCGGCGGTTTCGGCAGTGGTCTGCGTGGCGGGCTCTTGCGGCATGCCACAGTTAGAGCATGCCGGCGGGCGATGGGAAGCGGCGCTGCGCCATTGTCCATCATCAGATGATTTGAGACTGCTTTCGGGTTTCAGGAACGGAGGCTGTGGCGCATCTGGGTTTCAGGGGCGGCTTCGGGCCAATGATACGCCCCGTATTCCAGGCTGACGCCGATGGGTCGGTTGAGCTTCGACAAGCATGCCGCATCCGAAACCCATTATATTGCAATGCAATATCACTTCTCAGCCGTCGCAATGGGAAGACCATGCTTCAGCGCGACAGGATCGGGCGAATGCGCGCCAGATTCTCGATCGTGTGGGCCAAATGGGCGCGCAGTCGGTCGGCAGCTTCGTCCTGATCGCGGCGCGCGAGGCTGTCGAGGATGGCGAGGTGCTCCTCGCATTGCGCGCGGTAACGCTTGCGGTCCAGCATCGACCGGTAGGACAGCAGGCGGCGCACGCGATTGAGCCGCCTGATCGTATCGAGGAAGAACGGGTTGCCGCTCGCTCCGACGATCGTCTCATGAAAGCGCACCCCGCGCTCGTGCAGCGCGTCAGCGGAGTCGGTCTCGATGGCACCCGCGAGCAGCCTCTCCTCGGCATGGCGGCAGATGGCTATCTGCTCGGGCGGAAGGTCGTAGCCCGGCTCGAGGAGGGCCGCAGGCTCGAGGACAAGACGGAGCCGGTAGCTCTGCTCCAGGCTTTCCGGCGTGTTCAGGACCGGCAGGAAAGTCCAGCCATAGCCGGCGCGTCGCTCGGCCCAGCCCTCGGAGCTGATGCGCGTCAGCACCATCGTGAGCTTGGCCCGCGTCAACCCGTAGCGCTCGCGCAGCTCGGCTTCCGTGATCTGGTCGGGAAGCACGCCGCCAAGACGATCCTCCGCGATCCGGAAATAGATCGCATCGCGGCCGTCGGTGCTGGCGAGCCCCAGCTCTTCTGCGCTGGGAGGCTCGCTCTCGCCGACAAAATAGCCGCGGTTGGGCTCATGGCGCAGCACGCCCTTGCCGGCGAGCAGTTGAAGAGCCTGGCCCACCGGGAAGCGCGAGACGCCGAGACGGGTCGCGAGATCCTGTGCGCGCAGATGCGTCCCGGCGGCGAGCCGCAACTCCCGGATCTCTCCGAGCAGCTTCGCCGCCAGCGTCTCTCCGAGGTCCTGTCCGCTCGTCCGTGCCACGATGCGCTCCCTCCGGCCGACGAAGCCGCCGACGAGAGCATCTACCCGAGGCGGGCGGCGATTCGAAGCTTATTTGACGAGTCCGATCGAGCGCAGAACGTCGGCGACGCGGACCTGCTCCGCTTTGAGGAAGGCGGCGAAAGGCTCTCCGGCAAGGTAGTAATCGTCCCAGCCGCGGACCTTCAGCACCTCCGCCCATTCCTTCGACTTGACCATCTTGTCGAAGACGGCGGTGAGCTCCTGCCGTTGCTGAGCCGAGATCCTGGGCGCCGCCATGACGGCGCGCCAGTTGACGACCTCGACGTCCATGCCCAGCTCCTTCAGCGTCGGGACATCCGCGCCGTCGAGGCGCTTGCCCGAGGACAGGGCGATGGCCCTCAGCTTGCCTGCCTTGATCTGGCTCTCGAACTCGCCATAGCCCGACACGCCGGCCGTCACCCGCCCCCCGAGCATGGCCGCGAGCGCCTCGCCGCCACCCGAGAAGGCCACGTAGTTCAGCTTGCCGGGATCGCTGCCGGCCGCCTTCGTCACGAGCGCAGCGAGGATGTGATCGGCTCCGCCGGCCGATCCGCCGGCCCAGATGAAGCGCGAGGGATCGGCCTTGATGGCTGCGGCCACGTCCTTGATCGTCTTGTGCGGCGAGTTCTCCGGCACGACGATGACCAACGGATCGCCCGTCAGGCGCGCGAGCGGGGTGACCTGGTCGAGGCTGACCGGCGCCTTGTTGGTCAGGATCGCCCCCACCATGGTGATGCCGTTGACCATCAGCTGGGACGGATCGCCCTTCGATCCGTTGATGAACTGGGCAAGGCCCACGGTGCCGCCCGCACCCGTGACGTTCAGAACCTGGACGCTTTTGGCGAGGCCGGTGCTGGCCAGGACCTGCTGGATCGAGCGCGCGGCCGTGTCCCAGCCACCGCCTGGTCCGGCCGGGGCTATGATCTTGAGTTCAGCCGGGGCCTGGGCCATGGCCGGAGCCGCGATGAAGGCAGCGGCGCAGGCGAGTAGAAATCGACGGTCGATCATAGGCTTTCCTCCGTTTGTGGTCTGGTCTCGCGTGGTCGCGGCACGAGGCGCCGTCAGGCGTGGCGGCGTTCGCTCGCATCGTCTTCACCCGGCGGGTGATCTCCGTGATCGGGCAGGAAGCGCCGCAGGATCAGCGGCAGCATGCCGCCGGCGCGCAGCGTCTCGCATTCGAGTTCCGTCTCGACCGCAAGGTGCATCGGGATCGACAGACGCTCGCCGCCCGCGCGCGCGAGCACGACCTGCGTCGCGAGACGCGGCACGAGCAGGCTCTCGGGCATCGCGATCTCGATGCGATCGCCTGGCCGGAGCGACAGGCCGGCGTCTTGCGCGGCATCGTCGAAGGTGAGCGGCAGGATGCCCATACCGATCAGGTTCGAACGGTGGATGCGCTCGAAGCTCGCCGCGAGCACGGCGCGGACGCCGAGCAGGCCGAGGCCCTTCGCCGCCCAGTCGCGCGAGGAGCCCGTGCCATAGCGCTCGCCTGCAACGATCACGATGGCTTCGCCCGCCGCACGATAGCGCTCCGCGGCGACCCAGAGCGGCAGCACCTCGCCGCTGGCCACGTGCCGGGTCGATCCCGGCGGGAGGTCGGGTTCCAGCCGGTTGAGCACCGTGCGGTTGGTGAACAGGCCGCGCAGCATGACCTCCCAATTGCCACGCCGCGAGGCGTAGACGTTGAGGTCGCGCGGGTTCTCGCCATTCTGGATCAGCCACCGCCCCGCTTGGCTCGCAGCAGGGGTCTGCCCGGCGGGCGAGATATGATCGGTGGTGATGTCGTCGCCGAGAACCAGGATCGGGTGGGCGCTGAACCGGCCAAGGGAGATGGGCGCGTCGGCACGGGCGAAAGGGGGTCGGCGCAGATAGGTCGACGACGGGTCCCACGGGAAACGCGGCGTCGACGGCGCGTCGAGCCCGGCCCAGTTCGGATCGGCGGAGGCGTGCGCGAACGCGTCACGGAAGTCGCCGCGATCGAGCCCGGCAGCCAAAGCTGCATCGATCTCCTCGCCCGATGGCCAGAGGTCGGACAGGTGGATTGCAATGTCGCCGGCCCGGCCGATCGCGTCGCGTGAGAGGTCGCGCGTCGCGTCCCCTGCGAGGGCATAGGCGACGACGAGTGGCGGCGAGGCGAGGAAGCCGGCCTCAACCTGGCCATGGACGCGTCCGGGGAAGTTGCGATTGCCCGAGAGGATCGCGACCGGAAGCGTCTCACCGACCGAGACTGCCTGCTCCATCACCGGAAGCAGCGGCCCCGAATTGCCGATGCAGGTGGTGCAGCCATAGCCGACGATCCCGAAGCCGAGAGATTCGAGATCGTCGAGGAGGCCGGAGCGGCGCAGGAAACGCTCGGCCGCCGGCGAGCCCGGAGCAAGCGAGGTCTTGACCCAGGGCGGCGGAAGAAGGCCGAGCGCGCGGGCCTTGCGCGCCACCAGCCCTGCCGCGACGAGCAGGCGCGGGTCGCTGGTGTTGGTGCAGCTCGTGATCGCGGCGATCGCGACCGGATGGCGTGGCAAACCCTCCGCCAGCTTCGTCGGCTGCGGAAGCACGCCCAGCGCCGCCGGCACGCCGGAGAGCGGCAGCCGGTCCTGCGGCCGGAAGGGGCCGGCGAGGCTCGTCTCGACCGTCCCGAGATCAAGCGCCACGGTGTCGGTGAAGCCCGGCTCGGCGGCCGGGTCGAACCACAGCCCCTGCTCCCTGGCGTAGGCTTCGACCAGCGCGACGGCCCGTGCGTCACGGCCGGTCTGGCTCAGATAGGCGAGCGTGCGCTCGTCAATCGGGAAGAAGGCTGTCGATGCTCCGAATTCGGGCGTCATGTTCGCGACGACCGCGCGTTCGCCCGCCGACAGGCTCGAAACTCCGGTTCCGAAGAACTCAACGAAAGCCCCGGTCACCCCGCGCTCGCGCAGGAGCTGCGTGACGGTGAGCGCCAAATCCGTCGCGAGCACGCCCTCTCGCAGCCGGCCCTCGAGGCGCACGCCGATCACGTCGGGCAGCCGCATCATCACCGGCATGCCGAACATCACGCTTTCGGCCTCGAGCCCGCCAACGCCCCAGGCCAGCACGCCGATCCCGTTGATCATCGGCGTATGGCTGTCGGTCCCGATCAGCGTATCGGGCACGGCAACCGTGTGTCCCTCGATCACGGTCGTGCCGACGACCGTTGCGAGCTGCTCGAGGTTGATCGTGTGCATGATGCCGGTGCCGGGCGGATTCACCCGCACGCCGCGCATCGCCTGCGTCGCCCATTTCAGGAATCGGTAGCGCTCGCCGTTGCGGCGGTATTCGCGCTCCTTGTTGAGGTCGGCGGCACCCGGCGCAGCCGAGACGTCGACGCCGAGCGAATGATCGACGGAGACGTCGACCGGCAGGACAGGGCTGAGCGCCCCAGGGTCGCCGCCGGCTTCCGCAAGCGCGTCACGCATCCCGGCGATGTCGACCAGAGCCGGCGTGCACGTCGTATCGTGCATCAGCACCCGCGATGGCTGAAAGGCGATCTCCGCGCTGCTCGTCCCGGCCTTCAGCCAGTCGCGGATCGCTGCGATGGCCGCATCGCGCTCCACCGAGGAGGACGCGTTTCGGGCGACGTTCTCGGCCAGTATGCGGAAGATGTGCGGCAGGCGAGCGTACTCGGAACCGACCAAGCCGGCGGCGTCTACCCGGATTGCATTCCCGACTGCAGAGATCGCTGAGAACCGAAGCATGATGCATATTGCATATAGAAGATATAAAATGCAATATAAGATCGACGCGCAACCTGTTGAGCTCCTGCTCGACGTCATCCCCGGCACAGTCGTCGACGCCTTCGCCAAAGGCGACATCCTGCCGGTGGTGCTGATCTCGATCCTGTTCGGCTATGTGCTCTCGCATCTCGGCGAGCACGCCAGGCCTGTCCGCGACGTCATCGACGCCGGCGCGCATCTCGTCTTCGGCGCGATCAACGTGATCATGAAGCTCGCCCCGATCGCGGAGATTCCGATCCCCGATATCGAACGTCTCCTCCCCGAGCGCAGACATGCGCTATGAACATTTAGCGGGTGTGGGGTCATACCCGCCGTGATTGCCACTCCGGGGAGGCTTGCTCGACATTGCCGTCCGGGACCTGATTCACGATCGCCAGGCTTGGGACTGAAAGTCGATGACCGAGGGACGACAGTCCGATATCCGCATTCTCGTCAGCGGCGGAAGCGGCCGGCTTGCCAGCGTGCTGTCGCTCGTCGGCGGGGATCGTGTACAGGCCCTGTCGCGCGCCGAACTCGACATCTCGGATGCCTTTGCCTTTCAGGCTGCGCTTGCGAGGCTGAAACCGGACGTCGTCATCAATGCGGCGGCGATCAGCGCCCTCGAGGCCTGCGAGCGCGCGCCCGAGCGAGCACACGCCGTCAACGCGCTGGCACCCGGCCATATGGCGCATGCCTGCTCCGAGGCCGGAACACCGTTCATCCACCTGTCGACGGATTACGTCTTCGGCGCCCCGACGGATCGCCCATGGCGAGAAACGGATCCTGTGTCGCCGGTCAATAGGTACGGCCAGTTGAAGGCAGAGGCCGAGCGACAGGCTCTCGCCGCCGGTGGGGACGTCTGCGTCGCCCGGGTCGCCTGGCTGTTCGGCGATGGCAAGGACTTCATCGCCCATCTCCTGCGCGGGCAGGACGATAGCGTCAGGATCGCCCGCGATCAGATCGGCTCGCCGACGCCGATCGGTCCGCTCGCCGGGCGGCTGCTGTCCCTGGCTGAGCGCATGACGGCAAAAGAGCCCATCCCGCGCCTGCTCCATCTCGCCGGCTCGCCGGCCGTGTCGCGGGCCGACTGGGTCGCCACGGCCTTCGAGGCGCTTCGCCTCGCCGGACGGCGGACGCCGGAGCTGGTTCCAGTCCCGATGAGCGACCTCGGCTCCTCGGTCATCCGGCCCCATTACAGCGCCCTCGACTCCAGCCTGGCCGCGGAGCTCTTCGGCGGCGAGCTCGATTGGCGTATCGCGGCGACGCAGGTCGGAACTTTCACCGACCGTCAGGTTTCGGAATAGGAACTCGTCTTTCCGTTCAGGCCTTGACCGGCTCGGCACGGCCGGAGCGCACCGAGCGATAGGCCGCATCGATCATCGCGAAGGCATGACGGCCATCGTCCAGCGTGACCGGCATCGGCCCGCCCTCCTTGAGGGCTTTGACGAAGGCCCAGGCGACATGCTCGTGGAAGACGCCGGTCTTGAAATGCGGCACCGTCGGCGATGAGGCCCAGCTGCCGCCGCCTGGTTCGCGGCGGAAGACCCTGAGGAACTCGCTCTCGCGCGTCGGGCGCGAGGCGATGTCGACGCCGCCGAGCAGGATGGTGCCCTCCGTGCCGTAGATCTCGATGGAGGTGTCCGCGGCGGCGAAAGCCCAGCTCGTCGTGACCTCGGCGATCATCCCGTTCCCGTAGCGGAAGACCGCCGCGGCAGTGTCCTCGACCGGCAGGCCGAAGGTGTCGGACGAGGTCGTCGCATAGGCGCTGACCGGCATCCCGAACAGCCAGTGCAGGAAGTCGGCGGCGTGGACGCCTTCGTCGAGCAGTGTACCACCGCCCGATTGCGCGGGATCGACGAACCAGCCCTTGCGAAAATTCGGGTCGAAGCCGTGGCTGTGCCCGTGCCGGATGCGCACCAGCGTGACGCGGCCGACAACACCGTCACGCAGCAGGCCGGCGATCTCGTGGTTCACCGGATCGAAGCGCTTGGGGAAGCTCTGCATGAAGCGGATGCCGCTCTCGCCGACGATCGCGGCGATGGCGTCGCAGTGCTCCATGGTGGCGCCAAGCGGTTTCTCGCAAAGGACCGGCAGACCCCTCTCCGCGGCGGCGCGGACCAGCTCCGGATGGTTCACGGTCTCCGAGCAGATCGCAGCCGCATCGCTCTTGGAGAGCAGCGTTGCGAGGTCGGCGACAGCAGCGATGCCGTGCTGTCGCGCGAAGGGCTCCAGACGCGCGGGATCGGCATCGAAGGCGCCAGCGACCGTGACGCCCTCGCTCTTCAGGAAGGCCTGGGTCCAGAAATTAGCGTGGTAGTGAGCGACCCCCAGGATCGCGATCCGCAGGCTCATCTCGGTTCCTTTGGTGCTGTGGGCGCGGCCGGCACACGCTGCCCGGTTCGCGCCGCCTGATAGATCGCCTCGGCAACCTCGACCGAGCGCAGGCCTGCCTCGGCGGTACCATCAGCCGGCGCGAGGCCACGCACCACATCGAGCCAGTGGCGGTGATGGGCCTGTCCGAGCGGTGCATCGACGAGCGGCGGTGCGACCCAGGCCTTCTCGCCGGTCAGCTCGGGCGCGAAGAGCGCAGCCGGACCCCGCTCCGTGCGCAGGAAGACCGTGCCGGCGTCGGTGTAGAGTTCGAGCCGGAAGCGGTCGCAGCCCGCCCGCTCGGTATAGCTCATCTCATGGCTGGCGATCGCGCCGTCCGCCAGGCCATAGGTCGCGGCGACGGTGTCCTCCAGTGCGGTGCGGACGATGCGGCCATCGGCCAATCGCCGCTCCGGCCGCGCGGTCCGCGCGCGCGCCTCGACATCGCCGATCTCGCCGAAGAGATGGCGGCAGAGGTCGATCCCGTGCACGCCGAGCTGCATCACGACCCCGCCCGAGACCTCGCCGGGCCGGAAGAACCAATCGGCCCAGTCGGCGCCGGGCGTGGCGTTGCGCAATCGTAGCGAATGAACCGCGCCGAGCCTACCGCTCGCCAGCTGTTCGCGCAGCCAGAGCACCTCCGGAAAGTAGCGGTGCATGAAGCTGACGGTCAGCGGTGCCGAAGACTGCGCCGCGGCCGCCAGGATCGCCCGGCATTGCCCGCTGTCGAGCGCCATCGGCTTCTGCAGCAGCACGGCCTTGCCGGCGGCGAGCGCATCGATGGCGATGCGCTCATGGGTGTTGTCGGGCGAGGCGATGACGACAGCGTCGATCGCGGGATCGTCGAGCACCGCCCGGTAATCGGTCTCGACGCGGGCGATGCCGAGCGCGGCGGCGCGCGCTTCGGCAGCGTCGCGCCGCCGCCCGACGAGGGCCTCGATCTCGGCCCCGCCCGCGGCCCTGAGACCGCCGACATGGTAGTCGGCGATGAAGCCCGCGCCGATCAGCGCGACAGCGACCTTGTCCGACGGGGAGCGGTTCATGATGCCTCGCGCAAAGACGTCGGTGCAGGAGAGGTGAGCGAGGCGGCCTTGAGGAGAAGGCCGCCCCATCCGGCAATCAGGGCTTCCATCGGCCCTCGATCGCGACCAGAGCCGGATCCACCGCCTTCAGCGGGGCCGTGTAGGTGTAGGTCAGCGCGTCGATGGGCTGGCCGGGGATGCGATTGGTCGCCTTCAGGAAGCCGACGATCGCCGCCATGTCGTCGACATAGGCCTGGTCGACTTTCGAGCCGAAGCTGTAGTCGGCGAGCAGCGCCTCGTTCATCTCGGCCGGTTGCTTCTGGACATCCGAGAAGATCTTGATCACCTCCGTCTTGTTGGCGGGGTCGGCGACATAGGCCTGCGCCTTGAGCAGCAACTTGACCAGGGCGTTCGCCGCATTCGGGTTCTTGCGCACCCAGTCCTGCGAGGCGACCCAGATCGTCCGGTTGTTGGAGACAGGCGCGGCCTCGCCCTTGTTCTTGGCGAAATAGCTGGTCGTGCCGCTATGGACGATCCTGGCGCCTTGCTCCTTGACGGCGCGGTACGGGAACGGCTCCCAGAAGACCATGCCCTGGATCTCGTTGCTGGCCATCGCCGCCATCGCTTCCGGCGGGGCCAGGTTGACGGTCTTGATCTTGCTCGCATCGAGCCCGTAGCGCTTGGCGACATTGTCGAGCAGCGCGCCGGAGGTCGAGCTCACCAGCAGGCCGAGCCTGACCTTGTAGAGGTCCTCCGGGTTCTCGACGCCGGCGTCCTTGCGGACGACGATCTTCTCCAGGCCGTGGCTGACGGCATTGGTGCCGAGGATGACCACCGGCACGCCGTTATGCGCCATCGAGACCGGCGGCAGGTTGCCAGGCGTCCAGAGCTGGATCTGGTCGGCGAGCAGCGCTTCGCCGGCGAGGTTGCCCGATGCGAAGGTCTTGAACTCGACGGTCTTGAAGCCGGCCTCGGTGAACCAGCCTTTCTCCTTCGCGACGATATGGACGAGGAAGGGCAGGTCCGGCCCGATGCTGATCGAGAGCTTGTCGGTCTCGATCTTCTGCGCCGCCGCCGGCAGCAGGCCGGCCAGCGTCAGCAGCCCGGCGAGCGCTACAGTCCGCAAACATCTAGGAAATGCCGTCATTCGAACCTCCCCTTTTTCTGCTTCTGGATAGTCGCCTCTAGCTGCCGTGCCAGCGGCCGACCCAATGCCGGATCGCCACGCCGATGGCAGCGTCGGTCAGCAGATTCAGGGCGCCGATCAGCAGGATGCCGACGATGATGACGCCGACCGATCCGCCGGCATTGCGCTCGGCGATGATCATGTAGCCGAGCCCCCTGTCGGCCGCGATCAGCTCGGCGGCGACGAGCACGCCGAAGCTCAGGCCCCAGCCGATGCGCAGCCCCGTCGCGAGATCGGGCGCGGCGGCGGGGATCGCGACGCGCAGGAGCAGCGGCACGCCCGACAGGCCCATGGTCTGGCCGGCGCGCAGCAGCATCGGATCGACGCTGCGCATGCCCTGATAGGCGGCGGTGACGACCGGGAAGAAGGCGCCGAGGAAGATGATGAAGAACTTGGAGGGCTCGCCGAGGCCGAACCAGATGATGGCCAGCGGGATCCAGGCGAGCGGTGGGATCGGCCGCAGCAGCTCGATCAGCGGGCTGACCAGCAGGCCGAAGCGGCGATACCAGCCGGCGAGGATGCCGACCACGACGCCGGCGAGCGCCCCGAGGGCAAAGCCGGAGAAGACCCGGGCCAAGCTCCAGGACAGATTCTCGCCGAGCTGGCGCGCCGTCAGGCGCTCGGTGGCGGCGGCGATGGCAAGTGACGGGCTCGGGAACACCGCCCTGTCGATCAAGTCCGTGTGTACCGCCGCTTCCCAGAACAGGATCACGGCCAGCGTGCCGATGACGCCGAGCGCGAGATCGCCGCTGCGAAGCGTGCTCGCGCTCATCGCCGCACCTGGTCGAGATTGCCGGCCCAGGGCATGAGGACACGTTCGAGCCCGGCGAGCCCGCTGGAGATCAGGAAGCCGAGCAGGCCGATCACCAGCATGCCGACGATGGTGATCTCGCTGCGATAGAAGGTGCGGGCTTCCATGATCAGGGCGCCCAGGCCCTGGATCGTGCCGATCATCTCGGCGCCGACGATGACCATGAAGCCGACGCCGAGCGCCATGCGCGCGCCGGCGAAGATGCGCGGCAGAGCCGCCGGCAACACGACCTCGCGATAGAGCCCCGGGCCCTGCAGCCCGAAGGAGCGCGCTGCTCTGACCAGCACAGGATCGACGTAGCGGACGCCGACGATGACGTTGGACAGCATGGTCCAGAAGCAGCCATAGCCGATCAGCACGACCTTGGTCAGCTCGCCCGCGCCGAACCAGACGATGACGAGCGGCAATAGGCTCAGCGTCGCGACCGAACGGCAGAACACGATGAGCGGAGCGCTCAGCTTGTCGAGCACCGGCAGGGCGCCGATCAGCAGGCCAAGCGGCACGGCGAGCAGGATGGCCGCGACATAGCCTTGCAGCACGCGCCAGATCGTCACGCCGGCATGGGTCCAGAGCGAGACGCCGGTGGGGAAGCCGGTCAGCGACAATTCGACGAAGCCCCGGGCGATCTTGCTTGGCGGCGGAAACTGATAGGCCTTGAGCAGGCCATAGCCGACCGCAAGCTCCCAGGCCGCGAGCAGCACGGCGATGACCGCGAGCGAGCTGGCGGCGCGGGCGAGCCGGGCGTTCATGACGACAATTCGCTCCAGATCTCGTCGTAGAGCGCGTTGAAGGCCGGCTCGGTGCGCGAACGCGGGCGCGGCATCGGCACCTTGAAGATCCGCTGGATCCGGCCGGGATTGGGCGCGAGCAGCACGATCCGGTCGGACAGCATCAGGGCTTCGTCGATCGAATGGGTGACGAAGACCACTGTCTTGCGCCGCGCCTGCCAGATGCGCAGTAGCTCCTGCTGCAACTCGATGCGGGTCAACTCGTCGAGCGCGCCGAAGGGCTCGTCCATCAGCAGGATCTGCGGATCGAGCGCGAGCGCACGGGCGATCGACACGCGCTGCTGCATGCCGCCGGACATCTCGCGCGGATATTTGTTCGCCGCCGCCTCCAGCCCGACGAGGCGCAGCAGTTCCAGGCTGCGCTCGCGGCGCTCGTCGCGCGACAGACCGGCCTTGCGGAAGCCGAAGGAGACGTTGCCGAGCGCCGTGAGCCAGGGGAACAGCGCATGCTGCTGGAAGACGACGCCCTGCCCCTGGCCGGGGCCGGTCACCGGCCGGCCGCCGATCGCGATCCGGCCGGAGGTCGCGGCGTCGAGGCCGGCGATGATGTTGAGCAGCGTGGTCTTGCCGCACCCACTGCGGCCGATCAGGGAGACGAACTCGTTCTCGGCGATGTCGAGGTCGATGCTGTCGAGGACGGTGAGCTCGTCGCCCTGACGCGCGGCGAAGGTCTTGTGCACGGCCTCGATGCGGATGAAGGGCGAGCGGGCCGCATGGCGGGCGTGCGGCGCCGCGTCCGGCTCGCGCATCGAAACATTGCCGGCGCAGCTCATCGGCACTCCTCCCCCGGTCTTCGAGCCGGCCCTGAGGTCAGGCTAATGCAAGGAGGCAAATTGTAAAGTGCAATTTGTATTTCAGCGCGTATGATGTCAGCAGCGAGTCGAAACCGGTATCTGCGGTTGCAGCGCGCTGGTGGCGATTGTATGCGGCCAGAACACTTCGGCGCCGTCGCATCGGGAGGCTGTCGAGAGGGACCCATGCGCAACGGATCGGCGAACATCGTCCTGAGGACGCTCTCCGAGATGATCGAGCGGCTCGAGGATGGTGCGCGCCTGCCCACCGTGCGCGACCTGATGAAGAAGCATCAGGTCAGCCAGGCAACCGTCCAGGAAGCGC
This sequence comes from Allobosea sp. P4_H5, assembly GCF_056400825.1. Taxonomy (NCBI): domain Bacteria; kingdom Pseudomonadati; phylum Pseudomonadota; class Alphaproteobacteria; order Hyphomicrobiales; family Alloboseaceae; genus Allobosea; species Allobosea sp. P4_H5. The sequence goes on from NZ_JBFUKM010000022.1 coordinate 32,097, forward strand.
TCGACCAGCTGAAGGGCGAGGGCCTGCTCGTCTCTCAGGTCGGGCGCGGCACCTATGTCACCCGCAGCAGCGCGCCGCGCCCCAGCGAGAGCGGCCGCAACACTGGGCTCGACAGCCTTCTCATCCTGTCGAACGCCAGCATGAACGAGCGCTGCGCCCTGGTTCAGAACTACATCGTCGAGGAGATGTCGCGGCAGGATGCCAAGGTGGTGCAGATCTCCTACCACCACACCGACCACCTGCTGGAGATCCTCAATTCGATCCCGAACTTCGACGCGGTCGTGCTGCAGTCGCATTACGAGAGCATCCCGATCCGCCTGCTCCATCTGCTGCAGCAGAAGGCGAAGGCGCTGGTCGTCGACGGCCATACCGTCTCCGGCGTCGATATCGACCGTATCGGCACCGATTGGGAGGACGCGCTCGAGATGGCGCTACGCCAATTGGTCGATCTCGGGCACCGCTCCTTCGGCCTGGTCTCGATCAACACCATGGCCCAGCCGATCCTGGCGGCGCGGCGCGCCTTCGGCCGCCACGCGGCGATCGAGCGGGGGCGCTTCAGCTTCCATCCCCCCATCGTGCTCGAACGGGTCCAGCACCCCAGCCACAGCGTGCTCGATGCTGTCGCCGATACGCTGACGCCGCTCCTGTCCGACGATGGCAGATTGCCGTTCACGGCGCTGCTGACGCTCGGCATCTCCGACACGCTGGGCGTCACCCAGGGCCTGCAGCGGCTTGGAATCGACTGGCCGAACGATCTGAGCGTGGTCGTGCTCGGCCACCGCGACGTCCCGAGCGAACATCTCGGCGTCATGACCATCGCGGGCAGCTCGCAGCGGAAGGCGGCTGAGAAGCTGGTGGAGACGATCAGGCGGCGGATCGAGCAGCCGCAGCTCTCGCCGCAGATCGTCTACCTGCATTGCGACCAGGTCGTGCGCGGCAGCACGGCGAAGCCGAAGCAGCCCTGACGACTTCGCAGAGGTACATTGCAATATATATTGACCCACGCTAGCGTGAGCCCTCGATAAGAAAAAACCGCGGGTGGGAACGGCATGCTTGGCGAGCGCCTTCCGGAAAGGCTGTCACCCCTGGCTTCGGCGGCCGGGGTCAGGCCGTTTTACGGCGACCTGCACAATCATTGCGGCATCTCCTACGGGCATGGCAGCCTCGAACAGGCCCTGAAGCGGGCGCGCCGGCAGCTCGATTTCGTCTCGGTCACCGGCCATGCCTACTGGCCGGACATGCCGGTGGACGACGCCAGCGTCGCCCATATCGTCGATTTCCACGTCAAGGGCTTCGCCCGGCTGGACAGGCTCTGGCCGGGGCACTTCGCCACGCTCGCCGCCGCCGACGAGCCCGGCCGCTTCACGGTCTTTCCCGGCTACGAGATCCATTCCTTCGCCCATGGCGACTACACGATCGTCTATCGCGACCTGACGCCGCGCCCGATCCTCAAGGCGGACAGCCCGGCAGAGCTGAAGCCGATGCTGCAGGCCGAGGCCGGCGCAGGCGCCTTCGCCTTCCCGCACCATATCGGCTACCGGCTCGGCGCACGCGGCATCAACTGGGCCTCGCTCGATCCCGAGCTGTCGCCGGTGCTGGAGATCATCTCCATGCATGGCTGCTCCGAAACCTCGATCATGGATCGGCCCTTCCTGCATTCGATGGGGCCGAGCGACGGGAATTCAACCGTGCGGCACGGGCTCGATCTCGGGCACCGCTTCGGCTTCCTGGGCAATACCGACCATCATAGCGGCTATCCCGGCTCCTACGGGCATGGCCGCTCCGTGGTCTATGCCGACGGCAATGATCGCGGCGCGCTCTGGGACGCCATCATGCAGCGGCGCACCGGCGCGCTGACCGGCGACAACGCCCATCTGTTCTTCACGCTCGGCGGAGCGATGCCGGGCGGCGAGGTCGAGGCGGGCGCGGATCCGACTCTCCACCTCGAAGCCGTTGCGCCCGGCCATATCGACTATATCGACGTCATCCGGAACGGCGAGCTGGTGCGGCGCGTGGTGCCGGAGGTCGAGGCGTCCCCGATCGTTGGCGAGAGCGCCGAGCTCGAGACGATCGTCGTCCTGGAGCTCGGCTGGGGCGCGCGCGGCAGGCAGCACCATTGGGCCGGATCGCTGCGAGTCGAGGGTGGCGAGATCCTCTCGGTCGAACCGCGCCTGCGCGGCAATGAGGTCGTCTCGCCGCTCGAAGGCGACGCCGACGGACAGGACGAAGACGAGATCTCGCTCGACGGCAACCGGATTGCCTTCTCGATCACCGCATCGTCGAACCCGAACAATATGACGCCGGCCATGCAGGCGATCGCGGCGCGCGTGCGGCTGCGCAGCGATGCCCGCCTCGTGCTCGAAGCCAATGGCCAGCGTTTCGAGGCGACCGCGGCGCGCCTGTTCGCCGGGGCGCTGGCCGGCAATCTCGGCCCGATCGACAGCCCGGCCTTCAGGCTCTTCCCCCTGCCCCGTCCGCATCAATGGCAGTGGCAGGGGAAGATCGCGCTCGAACCGCTGCGGTCCGGCGACTGGGTCTATGTTCGGATGCGTCAGGCCAACGGCCAGTGGGCCTGGGCCAGCCCGATATTCTGCCGCTGAGGGCGCGGGATGACGGAAAGCCGTTAAGCTGACGGCAGACTGGTGTGGAACGGTTTCGCAGGAGGATGACATGAGCTTCGACTTTCGCTTGCCGCGACGCGATCTCCTCAAGGGCATCGGAGCCACCGGCCTCGGCGCCGCGCTCGGTACCGGCGGCATCCGGCCGCTCTACGCCAAGGGTCTCGCACCCATCACCATCGTCGTGAACCAGTCGCCCTGGTTCGCCAGCTTCCGCCGCACGGTCGAGGCCTATGAGGCGGCGACCGGCAACAAGGTCGAGCTCGACGTCAATCCCTTCGCCGGATCGCTGGAGAAGCAGCGCAACTCGGTCCGTGCCCAGCGCGGACAGTACGACATCCTGATCATGAACTCGGGCTGGTTCACCGAGATGTATGCCGGCGGATTCCTCGATGCGATCACCGACATCGACCCGAGCTTCAAGCTCGATCCGGAGATCTACACGCTCGGCGACACCATCTACTACAACGCCCAGAAGAAGACGGTCACGGCCGACGGCAAGCTGATGTCGCTGCCGGTCTCGCCGCTGATCCCGCTGCTCTATTATCGCGGTGACCTCTACAAGCAGGCCGGGCTGTCGGTGCCGAAGACCTTCGCCGAACTCGAGGCGAACGCCGCCAAATTCCACAAGCCGCCGGGCATGTACGGCATCGTCCAGCGCGGCGCGCGCGGTCCGCATACCGTCGCCTACGATTTCTACCCATACCTCTACGGGTTCGGTGGCGGCATCTTCAAGGACCAGTCGGCCGGCGATTACTCGGTGACGCTGAACTCGCCCGAGGGGCGCGCGGCGCTCGACTACTACATCCGGCTGGCGCGCACGGTCGGCCACCCCAAGACCGCCGCCTCCGACCAGGCAGAGGTCATACAGGCGATGGTGACCGGCCATGCCGCGCACATCATGATGGTGATCGCCGCCTGGTCGCAGATGGACGATCCGAACAAGTCGGCCGTGGTCGACAAGATCGAGTTCGCGCCGCCGCCCTCCCAGCCGGGATTGCCGACCGCGCCGGGCCTGGGACACTGGCTCGCCGGCATCTCGCGGAACGTGCCCGATGACCGCAAGCGCGCCGCGGTCGAGTTCCTGCGCTGGTTCCAGACCAAGGACGCCCAGATGGAGACGGCGAAGGCCGGCGGCATCCCGGTCCACGCCGCCGTCTACAAGGATCCGATCGCCGAAGAGCGCAAATACCGCTGGATGAAGCCGCTGGCTGAGGCGCTGCCGCACGCGGTCAACATCTACCAGTTCCCCGAGGCAAACGACGTCATCGCCGTGCTCGAGATCGGGCTCAACCGGGCCGTGGCCGGCGAGATCAGCAGCGTCGATGCCCTCAACGGCATGTCCGCCGAGATCCACAAGATCATGGAGAAGTATGCCTACAAGACCGGCGGGCTCCAGCCGCTCAAGTGACGTCCAGGCGGCGAGGGGAACGGGGCATGGCGGGAGCCGCGGCGAAGGGCGATGCGCAAGGCGTCGCCAGACAGGCGGAGAGTGCCGACCAGCGTCTCTGGCGCTGGCTGACGCTCGCCCCCGCTTTGATGATGCTGCTGGCGCTCAGCATCATCCCGCTCGTCGGGCTCATCCTGACCAGCTTCCAGAACATCGCCTGGGCCGAGGGCCGGGCCGTGCGCAGCTGGGCCGGGCTCGACCATTATCGCGCCTTGTTCAGCGATGCCCTGTTCGGCGCCGGCCTCTGGAACACCGGCCTGTTCGCGCTCGGGGCGGTGACCGGGCAGATGCTGCTCGGCTTCGCGCTCGCGCTCTTGGTCAGCAAGGTCAGCCGGGCGCGCGTGCTCTACCGGACGATCTTCATCCTGCCGATCCTGATCCCCGGCATCGTCATCGGCGCGATCTGGAAGCTGATGCTCAACTATGATTTCGGGCTGGCCAATCAGATCCTCGGCCTGGTCGGGCTGGGGCCGGTCGACTGGCTCGGCAATGGCCAGATCGCGCTGCTCTCGGTGATCATGGTCGACATCTGGCACTGGACGCCGTTCTGCTTCCTGCTCTTCCTGGCGGGGCTGGAATCGCTGCCGCAGGACGTCTACGAGGCCACGAAGATCGACGGCGCGAATGCCTGGCAGGAATTGCTCTATGTCACCCTGCCATTGATGGTGCCGACCATCGTCGTCACCTTCGCCTTCCGCCTCGTCCTCGCCTTCAAGGTCTTCGACGAGGTCTATCTCTTGACCAAGGGCGGGCCGGGCACGGCGACCGAGGTCATCAGCTTCACGCTCTATCAGCGTTTCTTCACCGAGGACAAAGCGGGCTACGGCTCGGCAATGTCGGTGACCGTGATCTTCCTGGTCTGCCTGCTGCTGGTGGTGGCGCTCTCGGCGCGCCGCCGCTCGGAGGGCCGGGCATGAGTGGCGGGTCGCGCGCTTCCTCGGGCTGGCCGATCCACGCCACCCTCATGATCAGTGCGGCGATCGTGCTGGTCCCGGTGATCTGGACGGTGGCCGCCGGCTTCCGCACGCAGATATCCCTGCTGATGGGCGAGGTCACCTTCTCGCCTGTTCTCTTCAATTTCCACGAGGTACTGTTCTCCAAGACCTCGGAATTCCTGGTCAATTACCGGAACTCGATCATCGTCGGCGTGGCGAGCACCGTGCTCTGCGTCGGCGCGGCGACGCTCGCCGCCTTCTCGCTGAACCGCACGCTTTGGCGCCGCTGGGTGGTGCAGGTCTTCCTCGCCTGGACGCTGGTCTTCCACATGATCCCGCCGGTCGCGCTCGCCAGCGCCTGGTTCACCATGCTCCGCATGGTCGGGCTGGAGAACAGCTTCACCGGCCTGATCCTGGCGCATGCGACGCTCAATCTGCCGATGGCGATCTGGCTGATGAGCGTGTTCGTGCGCGAGGTGCCGAAGGAACTCGAAGAAGCCGCGCTGATGGACGGCGCGACCACGCCCGTCCTGCTCTGGAACGTCGTGCTGCCGGTGATCGCGCCAGGCCTCGCCGCCACCTCGGTCCTGACCTTCGTCTTCTCCTGGAACGAGTTCGCGGTGTCGCTGGCGCTGACGATGAAGCAGACGGCGACCGTCCCGGTCGCGATCGCCAAGTTCGCCCAGGAATTCGAGATCCAGTACACGCAGATGGCGGCCAGCGCCGGCCTCGCCATGCTGCCGGCCTTGATCGTGATGCTCTTCGCCCAACGCTACATCGTCAAAGGCCTGACCCAAGGCGCCGTGAAATAGCGCCCGCGGTAAGGCCGAGCCGGGAGACCACTGTGAAGGCCGTATTCGTCCTCTTCGATTCGCTGAACCGCCACATGCTCGGCTGCTATGGCGGCAAGCGCGTGCCGACGCCGAATTTCGACCGGCTGGCACGCCGATCGGTCAGCTTCGACCAGCACTATGTCGGCAGCCTGCCCTGCATGCCGGCGCGGCGCGACATGCTGACCGGGCGGCTCACCTTCCTGCACCGCAGCTGGGGGCCGCTCGAACCCTTCGACAACGCCTTCCCGGAGATCCTGCACAAGGAGACCGGGACCTATAGCCACCTGATCACCGACCATTTCCACTATTGGGAGGATGGCGGGGCGACCTATCACAACCGCTACGATTCCTACGAGTTCGTGCGGGGGCAGGAGGGCGATCGCTGGAAGGCGATGGTGCAGCCACATTGGGAGCGGCTGCGCGAGAAATACCATGCGCGCCAGTTCAGCGACGCGCGCCGCAGCTATTTCGGCCAGAACATCATCAACCGCGAATTCATCAAGGCGGAGGAGGACTTTCCCTCGGTGCGCTGCTTCGCCGAGGGCTTCGACTTCCTCGAGCGCAACAAGGACGCCGACAACTGGCTGCTGCAGATCGAGACCTTCGATCCGCACGAGCCCTTCACCGCCCCGGCCCGCTTCAAGGAGGCCTTCGACACCGGCTGGAACGGCCCGATCCGCGACTGGCCGCGCTATGGCCGCGTCGATGAATTGCCGGCGGAATGCGAGGAGCTCCGCGCCAACTACTACGCCGTCGTCGCGATGTGCGACGACCTGCTCGGGAAGCTCCTCGACTGGTTCGATGCCAACGAGATGTGGAAGGACACCGCCCTCGTCGTCACCACCGATCACGGCTTCCTGCTCGGCGAGCATGATTTCTGGGCGAAGAACCGGATGAACCTCTATGAGGAGGTCGCCCATATCCCGCTCTTCTTGCACGATCCCCGCCATCCGGAACGTGCCGGCACGCGCTCGCAGGCGCTGACCCAGTCGATCGATCTCGCGCCGACCTTCCTCGATCTGTTCGGCGCCACGCCACCGGCCGAGAACGAAGGCATATCGCTCTGCCGCATGGCCGATGGCACCGCGCTGCGCGACGGCGTGCTGTTCGGTTATTTCGGCGGCGCGGTGAACGTCGCGGACGGGCGCTACACCTATCACCGCTTCCCGGAGGACCTGTCGAAGCAGGAGCTCTATCAGTACACGCTGATGCCGACGCACATCTTCTCGCCATTCTCGCCGGAGGAGCTGGCGGGCGCGACGATCTCGCCGCCGCTGGGCTTCACCAAGGGCGCGAATCTGCTGAAGGTGCCGGTGATCGAGCGCTCGCCGATGTACAACAATTACGGTCCCGGAGCGCTGCTGGAATCCGAAACACGCATTTACGACCTCGCAACCGATCCGGGGCAGGAAGCGCCCCTGGGCGACCCGGCCGTCGAGGCGCGGCTTGCCGAGCTGATGCGGCGCCTGATGACGGCCAATGGCGCGCCGCCTGAGGCTTTCGCCCGCATCAATCTCGCCTCGGATGCGGCCGGCTGACGATGCGCAAGCCGGCGATCTTTCCACGCCATCTCGCCGCCGATCCCCGGCAGTTCGCCAGCGTGCGCCGCATCATCCTCGCCGAGGGGCCCGAGGAGGGTATCGAGACCCTGGCCTTCTCGACCGGGGGCGGGCTCGATTTCTGGGTGACTGTCGGGCGGCTGATGGACATCGCGACCTTGTCCTGGCGCGGCGTCCAGCTCGGCTGGCAGAGTCCCGCGGGTTTGCGCCGTCCCGATAGCGCTCCGGTCGACACGGAGCGGCGCTTCAGCACGGCCTTCGGCGGCTTCCTCAACACCTGCGGCTTCGACCATATCCGCCAGCCGGCCGACGGGCGTCCTTTGCACGGCTCAGCTCCGTTCACGCCGGCGCGGCTCACCGCCTATGGCGAGGATTGGGACGCAGGCACGCCGAAGCTGTTCTGCGAGGGCGAGGCGCTCTGCTGGGCCCATGGCGGGCTCGGCTATCGCTTGCGGCGGCGGATCGAGGCGCCGATCGGCGGTAGCTCGCTCAGCCTTCGCGACCAGGTGACGGTGATCGGCGCCGAGGCCGCCCCGATCATGGCGCTCTACCATTTCAATCTCGGCTATCCGATGATCGAGGGCAGCACGATCGAGCTCGACGGCGAATGCCTGGCGGGCCCGCTCTCTGTACCCGAGGACGGGATGGTGCCGGCCTCGCTGCATCCCGCGACCAGCGCGCAGGCGAGCTGCAGCGTGCACGGCCAGGCGGCGACCATCGCCTTTCACTGGAACACCGTCGAACTGCCCTGGTTGCAGCTCTGGCGCGATTTGCGGCCGGGCGCCGGCGTGATGTCGATCGAGCCCTGCTCGATCGGGCGCCGCGACGACGGCCGCAACGCCTCGTCGCCCGTGCTGAAGCCGGGTGGCAGCCGCGTGTTCGAGATCGTCATCAACGTGGCCGATCACCGGAGAAGCGGCGGTCCTCCCGGGTCCGCATGACGCATCCGCTGGCCGTCGCAGGCCGCCGGTACGGTAGCGCGCTCCGGGCCGCCAGCGCCCTGCCAGCCGAAGAACCTTCTTCGTCTCAGCGACGGCTGCTCGACGTCCGGCCCTGATGCCCATGGGACAGGAACTGCATGAAAGCCGGCGGGATCTCGATGTAGCCGAGAGCGTCCTGGCGGATGTCAAAGTCCGCGATAGCCTCGGTCAGCAGCTCGAACTCGCGCTCACCGTCAGAGCCCCTCGAGGATGAGATCAACTGTGCAGCTCGCAGCACAGCAGCCTTCCGCTCTTCATAAGACGAGATCATCACGGCGTCGGCGTTCGGCATGACACCACCTCATCGCTACGCAACTCACAGCCACTACGCTAGCGACCAAACCGCTGGAATACGAGTCACTTATTGACGATGACTATCCGGCGGCCGCTCAGAATCTGACACCGAGTCTGGCGTTGAATGTGTGGTCGGTGGCGTGTTGGGCGAGTTGTGCGTCATAGGCGAGGGCGAGCTCGGCGCCTGGGGCCAAGGTGAGCGCCAGGCCGGCTCCGACGACCAGGGCGTCGCGTGCGATCGGGACGCCGGCGATCGAGAATGGCGTGCCGCCGGAAAAGCCCTGCAGCGACAGCGGCGTGATGTCGCCGGCCGCACGTCGCCAGCCGAGCGTGGTGTCGAGCCGCGCCGGCAGGCTGCCGAGCTCGAAGCGCATCTGCGCGCGCAGGCCGAGCGTAGCGAAGGCGACGGCGCTCGTCTGCGCCCGAGCCGAGAGCGCGGCAACGCCGCCGGTCTCGGCGAAGGCATCGCTGCGCAGGTTGATAGAGGCGAGATTGGCGAAGGGCTCGAACGCGGCCGGCCCGAGATCGAAGCGATAGGCGATCTCGCCGAAGGCCTGGATGCTGCGCGCCTCATGCCTGGACGAGAGCTGCTCACTGAGGCCGGGGAAGGAGACGCTGCGCCGCGTCGAGAGTTCGTGCCAGGCATGGCTGACGGCGCCGGTCAGGCGCAGGCGGTCGAAGCTGGCACCGCCATAGAGGCCGACATGGTAGCTGTCGGCCTCGCCGCGCGACATCCGCCGCGCCACCTCGAACTTGGCGCGCGAATAGCCGGCGGTGAGGCCGATCCGCGCGTCCTGCGCCGCCGCGATGTCGAAGCCCGTGGCAAGCCCATTGCTCGACCGAGTGAGGGAAGCCGCGTTGCCATCGCCGCGCGACTGGCCCCAGGAGCCGAAGCCGCGCGCCCAGAGCGCCAGGCTCTCCGCCGGCGCGGCCGAGATCGCCCCCTTGTCCATCGTCCCCTTGCCCGAGGCATAGGCCAGCGTCGCGATGCGCGGCGCGCCGATCCCGTCGAAGGCGGCGCGGATCCGGTCGGATACGGCCCCGCGCATCATCTGGCTGCCTTCGATCAGCACCGTCCTGGCCGACGCATGGATCTCGCCCGACAGGCTGTCATAGGCCTGCCGGGCCTCGTCCCCGTCGCGCAATTGCGTGAAGCTCAGCCAGAGCGGATTGGCCTCGCCGAGGCTCTCCAGGCCAAGCGCCGTCTGCGCCTGGTTGCGCGTCCGGGCAAGCGCGGCGAAGGCCAGGTCGTTGCGCAGCAGGGTCAGCGTGACGCTGTCGGCGCCGTAGTCCAGCGACGGGTCGAGGAAGAGATAGCGCGAGCTGACCTCGTCGAAGCGGCCCTCCACCCCCTGGCTCGCCGTCAGGATGGTGTAGCGCTGATTGGCCCAATAGGTGCCGTCCTCGCCGAGATGGAGCACCGAGCCACCGGACAGCCTCGCCTTGCCGCTGGCGCGGATCAGGTCGCTTGCACTGCCGTCCGGGCTGACCTCGACTTCATAGGTCGAGCCTGCGGCGAAGGTGATGTCTCCGGCGACGGTGATTGTTCCGATCGAGTTGCCTGGCGCGATCGTGGCGCCTGCCTGGATCGTGGTCGAGCCGACGGTGCCGCTGCCCTGCAGCCGGGCGCCGGCCTCGACCTCGAGCCCACCGCCGAGTGAACCGTTGACGATGAGCGTGCCGGCGGAGACGGTGGTCGCGCCGGAGAAGCCGGAGCTGTCGCCGGTCAGTTCGA
>NZ_JBFUKM010000023.1:0-41012 GCF_056400825.1 Allobosea sp. P4_H5
GTGCGCACCCTGGCACAGCGCTCGGGCGATGCGGCCAAGGACATCTCGACGCTGATCTCGTCCTCCAATGCCGAGGTCGAGGCCGGGGTGAAGCTGGTGCGCCGGGCCGGCGAGTCGCTGGAGACGATCCTGGCGGCCTCGCAGAAGGTCACCGGCACGATCCAGGAGATCTCGGCAGCGGCGGGCGAGCAGGCGAACGGCATCGAGGAGATGAGTCAGGCGGTCGCCCATCTCGATGAGATGACGCAGGCCAACGCGGCGCTGGCCGAACAGAGCGCCGCCTCGGCCGGGGCGCTGGCGGGCCGGATCGGCGAGCTCAACACGCTGGTGGCGAGCTTCCGCACCGGGAACGCGACACAGGGCGTGATGGCGCCTGCGCCGGCCTTCGCCGGCCCCGGGACGCGCCCGGCTGCCAGATCTGCTGCGATGCCTGCGATGCGCGCGCCCGCACGCCCCGCCGGCATCGCGCCGCATGCTGCTGGCCCTACCCATCGCAGCAGCGGCCAGGCGCCCGAGCCGGAGCGCCTGCGCCAACTCGCCGAGGCCGCCTTCGCCCAGAGCAAGGCCGCTGCGCCCCAGCGCGCTCCAGCCCAGACCCGCAAGGCCGCAAACGGGCGCGCAAACGAGACCGGATGGGAAGAGTTCTAGGCGGCGTCGGCCGCCGAGGAGCCGCGCAGGCGCGCGACGTCGCGCAGCGGCGGGGCACCGAACAGGCGACTATATTCCCGGCTGAACTGCGAGGGGCTCTCATAGCCGACCTGGAATCCGGCCGAGGCAGCGTCATGCGCCCTGGCCAGGATCAGCCGCCGCGCTTCCTGCAGTCGCAGTTGCTTCTGGTATTGCAGCGGGCTCATCGCCGTCACCGCCTTGAAATGCTGGTGCAGCGCCGAAGGGCTCATCCGTGCCTCCGCCGCGACGATCTCGACGCTGAAGGGGCTGCGGTAATTGCGTTTGATCCAGGCGATGGCGCGATTGACCTGCTGCAGCTTGCTCTCCGCCACCGCGATCTGGCGCAGGCGCGCCGCCTGCTCTCCTGTCAGCAGGCGATAGAGGATTTCGCGCTCGACCAGCGGCGCGAGCACCGCAATGTCTGCTGGAGCCTTCAGCAAGCCGGTCAGCCTGATCACGGCGTCGCGCAAGGCCGGCGTCATCGGACCGACCGTCAGACCCGGGCCGGATGACAATTCCCGCTCGGTGAGCGGCGGCGCTTCCAGCATCAGAGCGCCGATGGCGGCCGGATCGAGCTCGAGCTTGACGCAGAGATAGGGCTCTTCCGGCGTCGCCTCGATCACCTGGCCGATGACCGGCAGGTCGAGCGAGACGACGAGGCAATGGGCGGCGTCGTAGCGATAGATCTGGTCGCCCAGGATCACCTGCTTGGCGCCCTGGGCGATGATGCAGAGCGCCGGCTCGTGCAGGCCGTGCATCGGCTCGCTGGGTTGCGAGAGACGGACGACCTTCAAGCGCGGGATCGCGGTCTGGTGGACGCCGTCACTCGGCGCAAAGCGCGCGATCAAACTGGCGAGTTCCTCGACCTGGGACATGTGCCGACCTCCTTGGCAGGTCGCTGGAAGCCGACCCGGATGCCTGGAGTTCCATATAAGGAAGTGGCGGGGCTTTGCCATGGGTGGGCTGCAGTGCTGGAGGATCAGGCAATGATCGCGGCGGATCGGTCTACCGCTCTCCGGCCGCACCGGTGCATTGTCCCAGCATACCGGCAGCGTCGTCGACCAACGGACCCAGGAGCGGAATGCCCTGGCGCCCCGAGCCGGTTGCTACTGACATATTCCTGTCAAAGGCGGCGCTATCTGCACCGCCCAACAGCCTGAACGAAAGGAGATCATCATGCCCTTCAACCAGGTCTTCCAGTCGCTCGGCGCGATCGCGTCGATCATCGTGCCGGCCAAGCCGTCGGTTCGTCCGCTCGAGATCGATCTCGAGCTTCCGGAGCCGCTGACGAAGGCCGAGCTCGCCGTGCTCGGCCGCTGGGTCAGCGAAGACGGCGCCATCCGGCTCGATCTTCGTCCCAATGGCCGCTTCGGTAAGCAGCGCGATCAGGCGCCGGGTCATGGCGGCCGCTACGAGGTGGATGCGTCGCAGCTCTATTTCGAGAGCGACGCCGGCCATGTCTGGAGCGGCGAACTGCGCCGCGGCCAGCTCGCCTTTGGCGAGAAGCGCTTCCGCCGGACCCTGCAGCTGGACCCGGCCAGACTGATTCAATCTGACCGGTAATCTCACGCGATGCTGAGACGGGACGCTAGGTCCCGTCTCAGTAGCCGACCGTAAAGCGCTGGCGCGTATGCGCCGGCTTCTCCAGCTCATCGACCAAGGCAACGGCATAGTCCTCGGCCGAGATCCGGCTCTGGCCCTTGCCGTCGACCAGGAGCTGGTCCTTGCCGAGCCGGAACTGGCCGGTGCGCACGCCCGGCTCGATCAAGGCGGAGGGTGAGAGGAAGGTCCAGTCGAGGTCGCTCTCGCCCTTCAGCTGATCAAGATAGGCGCCACCCTTCCTGGCCTCGTCGAGATAGATCGCCGGGAATTCCTTGGTGTCGAACAGCTTCACGCCCGGCGCGACCTCGAGGCTGCCGGCGCCGCCGACGACGAGATAGCGCTTCACGCCGGACTGCTTCACCGCCGCGAGCAGAACCGCCGGATCGCTGGCGGTGTAGTGCACGGCGCTGATCGCCGCGTCATGGCCGGCAAGCAGGGCCGCGAGCCCGTCCTTGTCGTAGACATCGCCCTTCTTTGCCACGATACCGGCGCCCTGCGGCACCTTCTCGGGATTGCGGACGATGGCGGTGACCTGGTGGCCGCGGCTGGTCAGCTCGGCGAGCAGGCGCGAGCCGATGAAGCCGGTGGCGCCGATGAGAGCAATCTTCATGGTGATCTTCCCCAGTATCTGGTGGGAACCTACATCCCAATAGACACCAGATGGCAGCCATGCGACTTTCTCTCAAGAAGGCACTTTAACGCCACAAGGTCACCTGCTGGAAACCGCCATGCTTCACCGCCCCGACGCCTTCAACGCGCGCTGCCCGACGCGGCAGGTGCTCGACCGCATCGGCGACAAATGGGCGGTTCTGGTGCTGATCCTGCTGGAGCAGGAGACATTGCGCTTCAACGAATTGCGCCGGCGGATCGACTCCATCTCGCAGAAGATGCTGTCTCAGACGCTGAAGAGCCTGGAGCGGGACGGGCTGATCTCGCGCCGGGCCTTCCCGACCGTGCCGGTCACGGTCGAATATTCGCTGACACCGCTCGGGCGCACGCTCGCCGGCACGGTCGCGGCGCTGACGCAATGGGCGGAGGCTCATATCGGCGAGATCGAGGCGGCGCAGCGCCGCTATGATCGTGGTGAGATCGCCGCCTGATCAGGCTGCCTTGAGCGCAGGACGAGGCGGGAAGGCTGGTGGCAGGCCCCGCAGCCAGGCTTCGGCCCGGACGATCTCGTCGCAGGTCACGACCGGCACGGGATCTGAGAGGATGGCGAGCAGGACCTCGCGGTCGAGCTGGCCATTGGCGATCACGTCGCGGAGCGCGGCACGTGTCTCGCGCTCGGCCCGGAGCTGGGCGCCGAGCGCGGCGATGAGGCGGTCCTTCGGCAGAGCGGGCATGATACGCGACTCCCGGGTTTGGAAACCTGGGGCAAGTCAACCTGCGGAGCCAACGGAGGTTCCGGAAGCTACGCTTTCCCCGTGCTGCGATGCAGCACCCTAGCGTTTCGCCAGATTTCGTGTATATGCCCGGGCAACCGGCTCGACAGCCGGCTGCGCATCCCTTCCGCGATGAAGCGGATGCGGGCTTCGGACCTTGCTGGACGACATCCCGGCCTGGCCCGCCAGATCAACACCCGAACCAAAGGACATGACGATGTCGATCACTGCCGAGCGCAAGACCGCGCTCATCAAGGAACACGCCACCAAGCCGAACGACACCGGCTCGCCGGAAGTCCAGGTTGCGATCCTCACCGAGCGCATCAACAACCTGACCGGCCACTTCAAGTCCCACACCAAGGACAACCACTCGCGTCGCGGCCTGCTCAAGCTGGTCTCGCAGCGCCGCTCCCTGCTCGACTACCTCAGGGGCAAGGAAGAGGCGCGCTACAAGACGCTGATCGAGAAGCTCGGCATCCGCCGCTGATCGAGACGGAATTCCGCCCGGTGCCTCGCTGCTCCGGGCGGTTCTGCTAGAGGCCGTGTCATCGGCCTCATTCCGGGAGTGCCGCAATGACGCGACCTCCCATTCCAGTGCGGCAACCGCATGGGGCGGCTTCCCGCATGATCCGCCGGCGTCAGTGACGTCCATGGCAGGATCGCCGAGCGCCCGGGCGCGCTTCCTGCAAGCACCTCCCGGACGTTTCGCCGTCTTGCCCATGGGCACGATCGACGCCGGACGGATCGCATCCGACCGAAAGACATATCCATGTTCGATGTACAGACCGAAGAGCTGATCTGGGGCGGGCGCAAGCTCGTGCTCGAAACCGGCAAGATCGCCCGCCAGGCTGATGCCGCCGTGCTCGCCACCTATGGCGAGACCGTCGTGCTCGCGACCGTCGTCTCCGCCAAATCGCCCAAGGCCGGGATCGACTTCTTCCCGCTGACCGTGAACTACCAGGAAAAGACCTTTGCCGCCGGCCGCATTCCCGGCGGCTATTTCAAGCGCGAGGGACGCCCGACCGAGAAGGAGACGCTGGTCTCCCGCCTGATCGACCGGCCGATCCGCCCGCTCTTCGTCGAAGGCTATCGCAACGAGACGCAGGTCGTCTGCACCGTGCTGCAGCATGACCTCGAGAACGACCCCGACATCGTCGCCATGGTTGCGGCCTCCGCCGCGCTGACGCTGTCCGGCGTGCCGTTCATGGGCCCGGTCGGCGCTGCCCGCGTCGGCTATTTCGACGGCGCCTACAAGCTCAACCCGCTGGTCGACGAGATCAAGGAATCGCAGCTCGACCTCGTCGTCGCCGGCACGCCCGACGCCGTCCTGATGGTCGAGTCGGAGGCCAAGCAGCTCTCCGAGGAGATCATGCTCGGCGCCGTGATGTTCGGCCACAAGCACTTCCAGCCGGTGATCGACGCCATCATCCGCCTGGCCGAGAAGGCCGCCAAGGAGCCGCGCGACTACGTGCCGGCCGACAACTCCGTCGTGCTCGAAGCCGTGCTCAAGCTGGTCGATGCGGATATCCGCGCCGCCTACAAGATCACCACCAAGGCCGAGCGCTACAAGGCTCTCGACGCCGCCAAGGCCAAGGTTCAGGCGCTCGTCTCCGAGACGCCGGACGGCAAGACCACCTTCACCAAGGAGCAGGTCGGCGGCCAGTTCAAGGAAGCGCAGGCCAAGGTCGTGCGCTGGACCATCCTCGACGACGGCGTCCGCATCGACGGCCGCGACCTGAAGACGGTGCGCAAGATCGTCTCGGAAGCCGGCATCCTGCCGCGCACCCACGGTTCGGCGCTGTTCACCCGCGGCGAGACCCAGGCGCTGGTCGTGACCACGCTCGGCACCGGCGATGACGAGCAGTTCATCGACTCGCTGGAAGGCACCTACAAGGAGACCTTCCTGCTGCACTACAACTTCCCCCCCTATTCGGTGGGTGAAGCTGGCCGCATGGGTTCGCCCGGCCGTCGCGAAATCGGCCATGGCAAGCTCGCCTGGCGCGCCATTCGCCCGATGCTGCCGGCGAAGTCGGAGTTCCCCTACACGATCCGCGTCGTCTCGGAGATCACCGAGTCGAACGGCTCCTCGTCGATGGCCACCGTCTGCGGCACCTCGCTGGCGCTGATGGATGCCGGCGTGCCGCTGAAGGCGCCGGTCGCGGGCATCGCCATGGGCCTGATCCTGGAAGGCGAGCGCTTCGCGGTGCTCTCCGACATCCTCGGTGACGAGGACCATCTCGGCGATATGGACTTCAAGGTCGCCGGCACCGCCGAGGGCATCACCTCGCTGCAGATGGACATCAAGATCGCCGGCATCACCGAGGAGATCATGAAGGTCGCCCTCGACCAGGCCAAGGGCGGCCGTGATCACATCCTCGGCGAGATGAACAAGGCGCTGTCGGCCTCGCGTGGCCAGCTCGGCGAGTATGCGCCGCGCATCGAGACGATGAAGATCCCGGTCGACAAGATCCGCGAAGTCATCGGTTCGGGCGGCAAGGTCATCCGCGAGATCGTCGAGAAGACCGGCGCCAAGGTCAACATCGAGGACGACGGCACCATCAAGATCGCCTCGGCCGACGGCAAGTCGATCGAAGCGGCGATCAAGTGGATCAAGTCGATCGTCTCCGAGGCCGAGCCGGGCATGATCTATGACGGCTCCGTCGTGAAGGTCATGGAGTTCGGCGCCTTCGTGAACTTCTTCGGCGCCAAGGACGGTCTCGTCCACATCTCGGAGCTGGCCCCGCGCCGAGTCCAGAAGGTGCAGGACGTCGTCAAGGAAGGCGACAAGGTCAAGGTCAAGTTCCTCGGCATGGACGAGCGCGGCAAGGTGCGCCTGTCGATGAAGGTGGTCGACCAGACCACCGGCGAGGACATCACCGAGAAGCTGAAGGCCGAGCGCGACGCCGAGAAGTCCCGCGAGCGTCAGGGCGCGGAAGACTGATCCGCGATCTGCGTTTCACGTGAATCAGACGCCCCGCACCTGATGGTGCGGGGCGTTTTCTTTTGGGGGTCCCTCTGGTGCAACGCAGCGAGAAAGAATAGTCTAGACTTATTGTCTCCGGAGGCTAGCATGACCGCGCATCGCATAACCTCGCCCGAACAGCTTGCCGTGCTCTATCCGAACCCGGCCGCACCGGCCTCGGTCATCAAGGAGATCGATCACATCGACGCCAACTACGGCGCGCTGATCGCGGCCTCGCCGTTTTTCGTGCTCGCGACCAATGGTCCTGATGGCCTGGATTGCTCACCGCGCGGGGATCTGCCGGGCTTTGTCACCGCGAGCGACGCGAAAACGCTGCTGATTCCGGACCGAAGAGGCAATAACCGTCTGGATTCATTGAATAATCTTCTGTCCGACAATCGAATCGGAATGCTCTTCCTGATTCCCGGTTACGGCGAAACCCTGCGCGTGAACGGCACCGCAGTGCTCTCGACCGATCCCGAACTGTGTGCGCGCTTCGACATGGCGGGCAAGCTGCCGGCCTGCGTGATCGTCGTCACCGTCGAAGCCGCCTACTTCCAGTGCTCGCGGGCGGTGGTGCGCGCCGACCTCTGGAACCCGGCGGCGCAGGTCGACAAGCGCTCCCTGCCGAGCGCGGGCACGATCCTGCGCGACATCTCGGCACGGGCGGCCGCGGAGGCCTTCGACGGCGAGGCCTATGACAAAGCGCTGCCTGAGCGGGTCAGGGCGACGTTGTACTGAGAGCCGTCAGTCTCGGGCGGAACGCCCCCACCGTGACCAGCAAGCGCGGGAACCCTCTCCTGTAAGGAGAGGGTAGGGTGAGGTGTAGGCTATCCGACCAGCGCCGTGAGCCCTGACCGCGCAGTCCGGTTCAAGCTCACGTTTCCAATCCGAACACCTCACCCCTGCCCCTCTCCTTCCAGGAGAGGGGTTCTCCAGAGCCTCACTCCAGTCCCCCCACCGCCGCCTCGACCGCCTCGACGATCGCGCCGGAGCGGACCAGCGTTGTCGCCTGGTTCATCTCGGCGGCGTACCAGCGGTCGCCGTCGAGCGCCGGCGGGATCGTCTCGCGCAGCGCGTCGAGCGCCGCCTGCGTGCCCTTGCCGAGTGGATGGGCCTTGGCCGTCTCGGCGATCAGCGAGAGCGCCTGGCAGGCCATCAGGATCTCGGCGGCGATGATCATCTCGACATTCTCGACGACGGTGCGCGCCTTGCGACCGCACCAGGTCGAGTTCGAGACATGGTCCTCGGCGTTGGACTTGCCGGGGATCGAATCGACCGAGCCGGGCGAGGACAGCGTGCGGTTCTCCATCACCAGCGCCGACATCGAGCATTGCACGGTGGCGAAACCGGTATTGAGGCCGCGCTTGCCGGCGAGCAGGTTGCGCGGCAAGCCGTAGCTCATGGTCGGGTCGACCAGCCGGGCGAGGCGGCGCTCGCAGATCGAGCCGAGATCGGTCATGGCGATGGCGAGCAGGTCCATCGCCTGCGCGACATACTGGCCGTGGAAATGGCCGCCGGAGATGACGCGGTAGCCGTCATCCTCGGGGAAGATCAGCGGATTGTCGGTCGCCGAATTGGTCTCGGTCGCGATGATGCGCGAGACATAATCGAGCGCCTCGCGAGCCGGGCCATGCACCTGCGGGGCGCAGCGCAGCGAATAGACGTCCTGGACGCGCGGCGCCGGCGGCTTGCCTGGCGTGCGGCCGATCTCGTCGGGATAGATCGTCTCGCGGGCCGAGGCCGAGCAGCGCTTCGACCCTTGCGTGATCTTGAGCAGGTTGCGCGCCACCAGCGCCTGGCCGGGATGCGGGCGGGCAGCATGGACGCGCGGATCAAAAGCGGCGAGCTCGCCGCGCATGGCTTCGAGCGAGAGAGCAAGGCCGATATCGGCGGCCTTGATCAGACGCTTGGCGTCTTCAGTCGCGAGCACACCGAGCGCCAGCGACACCGTCGAACCGTTGATCAGGGCCGAGGCATCCTTGGCGCCGAGCTTGAAATCGGGCTCGAGCCCAGCCTTGGCCAGGGCCTCGCGGGCCTTCATCCGCTTGCCCTTGTAGAACGCCTCCGCCTCCTCGAAGCCGCAGACCGCGGCCGACATATGAGCGAGCGGGGCAAGGTCGCCGGAAGCGCCGACCGAGCCCTTCTGCGGGATCACCGGGTGGATGCCGGCATTGAGGCAGGCGAGCAGGCGCTCGACCAAGGCGACCTGCGGGCCGGAATAGTTCGAGGCGAAGGCATTGGCGCGCAGCAGCATGGTGGCGCGCGTCACATCCTCCGCGAAGGGCTCGCCGATGCCTGTGGCGTGGGCGTAGACGCTCTTGCGCTGATATTGGGTCATCTCCGACATCAGCACGCGCTGGTCTTTGAACAGGCCGACGCCGGTGTTGAAGGAGTACATGAACGGAGCTTCGTCGTTCATGAAATTGGCGTCGATATGGGCGCGCGTCGCCGCGATCGCCTCGCGCGCCGACTTGGCCAGCGTCGCCTTCTCATAGCGGCCGGAGGCACCCGGCCGGGCCACGCGCAGCACCTGCCTGCCCTTCAGGGTCCGTCCGTCGATCGTTACCGCCATGGCCTGTTCCTCGTCAGCTTTGCCGACGATCTAAAGGCCCGGCGTGCCAAAGGGAAAGGCCCATTCCCTGCCGGAAACGAAAAGCACCTTGCACGATGCGGCGCGGCCGGCCCTGGCATCGATCCGCCACGGCCCTGCAGCGGCGCGACATCGGCGCGCCTTTACCCTGTGCTTGGAATCCCTCAAAGGTGGCGCCAGGAGGCTGCCCAATGGATTTCGAGGCCTTTTTCCGCAGCGAGCTCGACGGCCTCAAGGCCGAGGGCCGCTACCGCGTCTTCGCCGATCTCGAACGCCGCGCCGGCCGCTTTCCCCGCGCCGCCTTCCACGGTCCGGACGGGCCGCGCGAGGTCACCGTCTGGTGCTCGAACGATTATCTCGGCATGGGCCAGCATCCTGCCGTCCTCGCCGCGATGCGCGAGGCGCTCGATGCCTGCGGCGCCGGTGCCGGCGGCACCCGCAACATCGCCGGAACCAACCACTATCATGTCCTGCTGGAGCATGAGCTCGCCGACCTGCACGGCAAGGAGGCGGCGCTGCTGTTCAACTCCGGCTACATGTCGAACTGGGCCTCGCTCTCGACGCTGGCCGCGCGCATTCCCGGCTGCGTCGTGCTGACCGATGCCGCGAATCATGCCTCGATGATCGAGGGCATCCGGCATTCACGGGCCGAGAAGTTGATCTTCGCCCATAACGACGCGCAGGATCTGCGCCGCAAGTTGCAGATGATCGATCCGGCACGGCCGAAGCTGATCGCCTTCGAATCGGTCTATTCGATGGATGGCGACATCGCGCCGATCACCGAATTCTGCGATCTCGCCGAGGAATTCGGGGCGCTGACCTATGTCGACGAGGTCCATGCCGTCGGGCTCTACGGCGCTCGCGGCGGCGGCGTCAGCGAGCGCGACGGGCTGACCCATCGGCTCGACCTGATCGAGGGCACGCTGGCGAAATCCTTCGGCGTGATGGGCGGCTATGTCACCGGCTCTGCGGCGCTCTGCGACTTCATCCGCAGCTTCGCCTCCGGCTTCATCTTCTCGAGCTCGCTGCCGCCAGCGCTCGCCGCCGGTGCGCTCGCGGCGATCCGACATCTCAAGACGAGTTCGGCCGAGCGCGAGGGGCAGCAGGACCGGGTCCGCAAGCTGCGTGGGCAGCTCGACCAGGCCGGTATCCAGCATCTCGCCAATCCCAGCCATATCGTGCCGGTGATGGTCGGCGACGCCGCGCTGTGCAAGCGGATCAGCGACGAATTGCTGGAGCGCTTTGCGATCTACGTCCAGCCGATCAACTACCCGACCGTGGCGCGCGGCACCGAGCGCTTGCGGATCACGCCGACGCCACTGCATTCGGATGAGGACATCGCCACGCTAGTCGGCGCGCTCAGCGAGATCTGGAGCGCGGTGGGGCTGAAGCGGGCGGCTTGAGCGCTGCCGTCTTTCCGGGGCGACGCGTAGCGTCGAGCCCGGAACCCAGAACCGATACGGTTGCAGTGATAGCGCTGCCGTGTGCAGGCTTCTTTGAACAGGGCATCGGTTCCGGGCTCAGGCCTGCGGCCTGCCCCGGAATGACGGTGGAGTGCTCAGAGCAGACCGTTATTGCCGGCAAGCGTCTTCAGATTGACGTCCGGGCGCGCGCCGACATGACTGATGACCTCGGCGGCAGCGAGCGCGCCGAGGCGCAGGCAGTCGCGGGCCTCGCGGCCGGAGGTCAGGCCATGCAGGAAGCCGGCGGCGAAGAGATCGCCGGCGCCGGTCGCATCGACGACGCGCTCGATCGGGAAGACCGGCTCGGCCACGACGCCGTCCGGCGTCAGCGCCAGCGCGCCGTTCTCCGAGCGGGTGATGACCGCAAGGACGTTCTCGGCCCGCAGCGCCGCCAGCGCCGTGTCGAAATCGGCGCTCTGGTAGAGGCTCTTCAACTCATGCTCATTGGCGAAGACGAGGTCGACCAGGCCATTGCGGATCAGGCCGAGGAACTCGTCGCGATAACGGTCGACACAGAACGAGTCGGACAAGGTGATCGCGACGCGGCCGCCGGCCTTGTGGGCGAGCTCCGAGGCCTTGCGGAAGGCGTCCTTGGCCGCCGGCGGATCCCAGAGATAGCCTTCGAGATAGACGATGTCGGCGTTCTCGACCGTGGCCGGATCGACATCGGCCGGGGACAGGCCCTGGCAGGCGCCGAGATAGGTGTTCATCGTGCGCTCGCCATCGGGCGTGACGATGATGAAGGAGCGTGCCGTCGCCGGGCCCTCATTCGCCGCGGCAGTATCAAAGGCGACGCCGAGCGAGGTCAGGTCGTGACGGTAGAGCTTGCCGAGCTCGTCGGCCTTGACCTTGCCGATGAAGGCGCCCTTGCCACCGAAGGAGGCGAGGCCCGCGATGGTGTTGGCGGCCGAGCCACCCGAGACCACCTTGCCCGGACCCATCGCGCCATAGAGCAGCTCGGCCCGCGGCTCGTCGATCAGCGCCATCGAGCCTTTGACCAGCTCGTACTTCATCAGGAAGTCTTCCTCCGCCGAAGCGAAGACGTCGACGATGGCATTGCCCAAGGCGAGCACGTCATAGCGCTTGGAGGTCATGAAACGATCCGTAATGGCGGGAGGATGGCGGCGTGTTGCATTGCCGGCAGGTCAGGTCAAGCGCTTCCGCGCCGGCGCGCGGCACTGTCGAGGATCGAGATCAGTGCCGCCAGGTCCGACGGGCCGAGCCACTGTACCTCATGGGCAAGGCGATTGGCGAACAGGGTTGCCTCGGGTTCGAGGCCGGCGGTGTCGATGACGATGCGCGGATGGGAGAGCTCGGCGAGGCGGATCAATTCGTCGGCCTCGTCCCAGATCACGCCGAGATGATGGATTGCGCTCTGGATCAGGGTGAAGGTGGGTTGGCCGCGCTTGCCGTGCTCCAGCGCCGAAAGATAGGCCGGGGTGACGCCGAGCGCCTGCGCCATCTGCGCCAGTGTGACGCCGCGGGCGGCGCGCAATTCACGGACGCGGCGGCCGAAGGGGGTCATCAGTCGAGCTCCCGGCTGCGGCGCAGGCGGATATAGAGCGCCCCGGTGCCACCATGGCGCTGCTCGGCCTCGTCGAAGCCGAGCACCAGCGGACGCAGATCGGGCAAGCGCAGCCAATGCGGCACATTGCGGCGCAGGATCCCGCGTTCCTCGCCATAAGGAACATCGCCGGCTATGCCCTTGCCGGTCACCACCAGCACGAGCTTGGCGCCGCGCTGCTGCTGCAAGCGCAGGAAGCCGCGCAAGGCCGAATGCGCCTCGTCCTGGCGCAGGCCGTGCAGGTCGATGACAGCCTCGACGCCCTGCTGGCCGCGGCGCAATTGCGTGCGCATGCGCCGTTCCAGCGGCACCAATGGGGGCGGTGCCGGCTTGGTAGGCCGGGCTGGTGTCAGCATCGCTGGAGGCGAAGCGTTCTCCGCAATCGGAGCGGGTTTGGCCTGTGCTGCTTCCGGTTCAGGCTCGACCGGCGCACGGCCGGCCAGCGGCTTCACCGTGCGCGCGACCTGGCGCCAGAGTGCGAGTTCCGCCTCGGAAAGAAGCTTGCCGCGCCGGCGCATGGCTCAGCGCGGCCAAAGCACGACGAAATCGACGGGATGCCGGATCAGGCCGGCACGATGCCCCGCTTCCGCACCGGAGCCGACGAAGAGATCGATCCGCGCCGGGCCGACGATCGCGGTGCCGGTATCCTGCGCCAGCATGAGCCGGGCCAGTTTCTCGCTGCCTCCCTTGCCGTCGGGGATCTCGGTCTCGATCCAGGCCGGCATGCCATAAGGCCAGAGCGAGCGGTCGACCGCGACGCTGCGCAGCGGCGTCAGCGGCAGGCCGGCCCCGCCGATCGGGCCCGAACCGGGCGGAAGATCGTCGTTGCGGGCATAGAAGACGAAGGAGCGGTTGAGCCGGATGAGGTCGCGGGCAAAGCCGGCATCGGCCTTCAGCCGGGCGATCAGCTTGTCCATCGTCATCTGCTCGGGCGGGATGTTTTCGCGCCGGCTGAGCTCGCGGCCGAGCGAGGTGTAGGGGTGGCCGTTGCGCCCGGCATAGACCAGGCGCGTCACCTTGCCGTCAGGCAGGCGGATCCGGCCCGAGCCCTGGACCTGCAGAACGAAGCGATCGACGGGATCGCGCATGAAGAGGATCTCGAGCCCCTGGCCGGCGAGCGCGCCTTCCTTGATCGCGGCGCGATCCGGGAAGGGCTCCAGCCCCTTGGCCGTCCGGCGCGCCGAGGTCAGCGCCGGATCGAGACCGGACCAGTCATCGCCCGGCATCCTGGTCACGAGATCGGCCGGGCGGCCATAGAGCGGCGTCGGGAAGGCGTCGGAGCGGGCGAGCGAGCCCTCGAATTCCGGCTCGAAATAGCCGGTCATGAAGCCGTGTTCGGCGCCGGCAGGACGGATGCGCCAGAAGGCGAAATTGTCCGCGAAGAAGCTGCGGGCCACATCCGGGCTCACATCGCCCGCGGCGAGCAGGCCCGCAGCCTTGGTGCATAACGCCGGCAGGGCCGCAGGCGCAGGCGCGCCCTGCCGCAGCGGCGGATCGGTCTCGCAGCCCTGCGCGAACAGGCGCAGCACAGCGAGTTGGTCGTCGGCGCTCCAGCCGGCAAGCGAAGCGGGCGCCACGGATTCGACCCGGGCGCCCTGCGGCAGAGATGGGGGAGAGGCTTGTGCGCCGGTCATCGATACACCTGCGGCCAGCAGCCCCAGAACGAGACCGACGACACGGATCACGCGGCCGATTCGGTGGCGACCAGCAGCCAGTTCGGATCGCGGCTACCGAGCTGGCGCGCGAAGGTCCAGACGTCGTTGACCTCGGAGACCGCCTCGGCGCTGCCGTCGACGACGTTGCCCTGCGCATCGCGGACCGCGCTGATCAATTGCGAGACGAAGGCGATGGTGACCTGGGCGGCCTTGCCCTTGACGTCGACGGCGACGATCTCGGCCTTGTCGATCGAGACGAAGTTGGACTCGGCCTTCTCGCCGCGCTTCTCGCGCTCGGCGATCGCCTGCTCGAAGCCGTCATAGACTTCCTTGGCGAGCAGGCCCTTCAAGGCCTTGCGGTCGCCGCGGGCGAAGGCGGTGACGATGGTCTCATAGGCCGATTTCGCGCCGATGAGGAAGCCGGGCGCGTCGAAGCGCGGTTCCTGGCGGAGGATGGCGTCGAGGCCGACAGCGATGGCTGAGCCCGGCTCGGCAATGTCCTTCCAGCGCTCGGCATCGGCCACGGGGGCAGCCGCTGCGTCGTTGGCGGCGCCCGGCAAACGGACGACATTGTCGCGTCTCTCGCCATTGCCGGGCTGATCCGGGCGCAGCGGCGGGGTCTCGCGGCGCGCGAACGGGTCGGCCGGCGGCTTCTCGTGCCCGGTCTTCTGGCCCAGAACCGAGCGCAGTTTCCAGGCGACGAAAACGGCCAGGGCCAGGAAGACCAGGGTCGTCATATCGAAATTCTGCATCGCCGGCTGATCCGAACCTCGAAAACTCGTTCCCGCGCAGGCGTACGTCGTCGCCCGTCATCGAACGGATATGGTGAGGGAGGCTCGTAACATCCACCCCCGGAGGCGACAAGGGCGCGAAAGCGCGCGTCGCTTGTGCCGGCCCCGCCGCCATGATAGCCGACGCGAGCCCGGCGCCGCCGCCTTGCCGGGCAATTCCGGCCACGGCACGGAATTTCCCGATGGTTTTCTAGACAATGATGATGGGACCCATGGCCAACGAAAACGGCAACGGCGCCGCCGCCGACCAGCAGGGGCCCAGCCTCAACACGCTGGTCCAGTACATCAAGGACCTCTCCTTCGAGAACCCCAATGCTCCGCGCTCACTGACCCAGCAGCAACAGCAGGGCGGGCCGCAGATCGGCCTTCAGGTCAACGTCCACGCCAACGCGCTCGGCGAGAACGACGTCGAGACGATCCTGACGCTCGAAGGCAAGGCGACCCTGAACGACGAGACGCTGTTCGCGTTCGAGCTCAGCTATGCCGGCGTCTTCCGCATCCTCGGCGTGCCGCAGGAGCAGCTGCATGCGGTCGTGATGATCGACTGCCCGCGCCTGCTCTTCCCGTTCGCCCGGGCGATCGTCGCCGAAGCCGTCCGCAATGGCGGCTTCCCGCCGCTCTATATCGACCCGATCGATTTCGCCCAGCTCTACCGCCAGCGCCTCGAGGAGATGCAGGCGCAGCAGGGCACGCCGAACGCCTGAACCAAGGCCGAAATCGCGAATTCGACAGGAAAGAGCCCTCAGGGGCTCTTTTTTGTTGGGCTGGCCGTTGTAAATCGCCCGGGCGTTTCCATCTCCCGCGGGCCAGAGGCTGCCATTCCGGCGCGCCGTTCCCGCGAGGTACACGACTTCCATGGATTCCCTTATGACGCTCGCCGCCGACCCAGCAGTCTGGGTGGCGCTCGGCGCCCTGATCGCCATGGAGGTCGTCCTCGGTATCGACAACCTCATCTTCATCTCGATCCTGACCAACAAACTGCCCGAGCATCAGCGCTCGCGCGGCCGGCGGATCGGCATAGGCCTGGCACTGATCCTGCGCCTCGGCCTGCTCTCGACCGTCGCTTTCATCGTGCAGCTGACCGCGCCGGTGTTCTCGGTCCTCGGCAAGGCCTTCTCCTGGCGCGACATCATCCTGATCGCCGGCGGCCTGTTCCTGGTCTGGAAGGCGACGAAGGAGATCCATCACAAGGTCGATCCGGATCACGGGCCCGACATGTTCGACGGCAGTGCGGCCGCGGCCGTGACCTTTGGCGGCGTGATCTTCCAGATCCTGCTGCTCGACCTCGTCTTCTCGATCGACAGCATCATCACCGCCGTCGGCATGACCGAGCATATCCCGGTGATGGTGATTGCCGTCGTCGTCGCCGTCGCGGTGATGCTGCTCGCCGCCGACCCGCTGGCGCGCTTCATCGACAAGAACCCGACGATCGTGATGCTGGCGCTCGGCTTCCTCCTGATGATCGGCGGCACGCTGATCGGCGAAGGCTTCGGCGCCCATATCCCGAAGGGCTACATCTACGCCGCCATGGCCTTCTCGGCCCTGATCGAGGGCCTCAACATGATGTCGCGCCGGGCGAGCCGGAAACAGGGCGAGTAGCAAGCGCGACCGTCATGCTTGGGCTCGACCTGAGCATCTCGTGCAGGGGAGGCGCTGAACAGCCTTCTCGTCGAGAGATTCTCGGATCTGCGCTGCGCTTCGCCCGAGAATGACGTTCTGTGTCAGGCTTCCTCGGGCACGCCGAGATAACCGCGCCAGAGCGGCCCCTTGAGCTTCATCACGAAGGCCTCATGGGCCGCTCTTTCCTCAAGCGTCAGCCGCGGCGCGAGCGCCCGCTGGCGCACCGGGCGCTCGATCGCGACCGCAAGCCCGGCGCCCGCCTTGCCGGCAACAGCGCCGCCGAAACCAAGGCTCGTCTGCTTGCCACCGATCAGCTCGATATAGACCTCGGCCAGGATCTCGGAATCGAGCAGCGCGCCGTGCTTGGTACGGCGGCTGTTGTCGATGCCATAGCGCGAGCAGAGCGCGTCCAGGCTGTTGCTGGCGCCAGGATGCTTGCGGCGGGCCATGGCGAGCGTGTCGACCACAAGCGCCGGCACGATCGCAGGCAGGCCGAGCCGGCCGAACTCCATGTTGATGAAGCCGACGTCGAAGGCGGCGTTATGGATGACCAGCTTGGCATCCGCGATGAAGGCGGCGAACTCGCCGGCTATGGTGGCGAAGACCGGCTTGTCGGAGAGGAAGGCCGCGGACAGCCCGTGCACCCGGAAGGCGCCATCCGGCATGTCGCGCTCGGGGTTGATGTAGACATGGTAGTTGCGGCCGGTCGGGCAATGATTGACCAGCTCGACGCAGCCGATCTCGACGATGCGATCGCCTTTCAGCGGTTCGACGCCGGTGGTTTCCGTGTCGAGAACGATCTCGCGCATATCAGCCCGCCCTTTGCGTCCGGCCGAAGCGGCCGGCGACGGCATTCAGGATAGAGCGGACCTGGTGCTCGGCGGCCACGAGCCCGCGTGAGGTGTCCACAAGGAAGTGGGCGCGGCGGCGCTTCTCAGCATCCGCCATCTGGCGGGCAAGGATTGCGGCGAGCTTCTCCTCGCTCATGCCGGAGCGGGAGAGGACGCGCTTGCGTTGCACCTCGGCCGGAGCGGTGACGACGACGACGGCATCGCAGCGCACCTCTCCGCCGGTCTCCAGCAATAGCGGCACGTCGAGCACGGCGACGGTTGCGCCGCTCTTGCGAGCGCGTGCCAGGAAGGCCTGCTCCTCGGCGCGCACCAGCGGATGGACGATCGCCTCGAGCTTCGCCAGCGCCTCGGGCTGGCCAATCACGGCGGCGGAGAGCTTGGCCCGATCGACGACGCCATTCGCCGTCGTTCCCGGGAAAGCCGCCTCGATCTGCGGCGCCGCCGCGCCGGCATAGAGATCGTGCACCGCCTGGTCAGCGTCGTGGACGGGTACGCCAGCGGCACGGAACATCGCCGAGGTCGTCGACTTGCCCATGCCGATCGAGCCGGTGAGGCCAAGCAGGAAGGTCATTGCAGCGCCTCCGCCATCGCGCTCACACGCGGGGAATGTCGACTTCGAGCTTCGCCCGCAGCTCCGGCGTCACTTGCGGGCGGACGCCGAACCAGCGCTCGAAGCCCGGGACCGCCTGGTGCAGCAGCATGCCGAGACCGTCGACCGGGAGGCCGCCGCGACGCCGCGCCTCGGCAAGCAGCGGCGTCTCCAGCGGAACATAGACGATGTCGTCGACGATCGTGCCAGGGCGCAAAGCGGAGAGGTCGATCTCCAGCGGCGGCTGGCCATGCATGCCGAGCGAGGTGGTGTTGACGATCAGGTCGCTCTCGCCGACGAGCTGGGCGACGTCGTGCCAGGGCCGGGCTGCGACCGTTCGCGGAAACGAAGCTGCCAGCTCGACCGCACGCTCCGGGCTGCGATTGACCAGCAGGATGCGGCCAACGCCGCGTTCGACGAGGCCATGGATCACGGCGCGCGCCGCGCCGCCGGCGCCGAGAATGAGCGCCGTGCCGCTCCGCCCGGCCCAATCGGGCACGCAGGCGTCGAGATGAGCCAGGAAGCCATAGGCGTCGGTGTTGTCGCCGTGGAGCCTGCCGCCGTCCATCCAGAGTGTGTTGGCCGCGCCCATCGCCCGCGCCGTATCGCTGGCCACGTCGAGCAGGGGCAGTACGACTTCCTTGTTCGGCACGGTGACATTGCCACCGACGAACTCGCCGGCGCGCAGCCCGGCGATGAAGCCCGGCACTTCGGCCGGCGGAACATCGACGCGCTCATAGCTGCCGGCAAGGCCATGCTCGGCGAGCCAGTGACCGTGGATCAGCGGCGAGCGCGAATGCGCGACGGGATGTCCGATGATGAAGCAGCGTCTGGTCATGGCAGTCGTGGAGCTAAGGATCATGCGACGAGGTCAAGCTCGCGCAGCGTGGCGAGCAGGCTCAGCATCGGCAGGCCGAGGATGGTCGAATGATCGCCCTCGATCGCCTCGAACAGGTGGATGCCGAGGCCTTCGAGCTGATAGCCACCGACGCTGGTGGTCGCCGCCTCGCCAGCCAGTGCGACGTAATCCCTGATGAAGCCGGAGGTCAGCGGGCGCATGACGAGCACCGCGCTGCTGGCGCCGCGGCCGATGATCTTGCCATCGCGAGCCAGGGTGAAGGCCGAGGTGAGTTCGTGCTTGCGACCGGCGAGCATGGTGATCTGCCGCTCGGCCGCTGCCGTGCCTTCGGGCTTGTGGAACGGGCGACCCTCGCAGACCAGCATCTGGTCGGCGGCAAGAACGGCGCGGCCGGGATGCTGCGGCGAGACCGACAGGGCTTTGGCATCCGCCAGCGCCGTAGCGACGCCGGCAGGTGGACCGCCCATAGCGAGGAAATCGGCCTCGATGGCACGTTCGTCGACATCCGGCCTGATCACCTCGACCGGAAGCTCTGCCGCTTCGAGCAGCTGCAGCCGTGTGGTGCTCCCGGAAGCGAGGATGAGCGGCGCATCGCCGCGCCAGAATGTCGCCTGCCCGGTCACGTCGCGATGAACTTCATGCGGTGGTCGCGCAGCAGGTCGAGGATCGCGGCGGCGGTCTCCTCGATCGAGCGACGCGTGACATCGATCACCGGCCAGCCCCGGCGGGCGCAAAGCCGGCGCGACTGGGTAATCTCGTCCGCGACCGCATCCGGATCGACATAAGGCGTCTCGTCATCAGCCTTCAGCGACAACAGGCGGTTCTGGCGGATCTGGATGATCCGCTCGGCGCTGGCGACGAGGCCGACGATCAGCGGCTTCTTCAGGCCGTCGAGCTCGACCGGGAGCGGTACATTCGGCACAAGCGGGATGTTGGCGGTCTTGATACCGCGATTGGCGAGATAGATGCTGGTCGGCGTCTTCGAGGTCCGGCTGATGCCGACGAGGACGACATCGGCATTCTCGATATCGCCGCCGAGCTGCCCGTCATCATGCATCAGCGTGTAATTCATCGCATCGATGCGGCGGAAATACTCGGCATTGAGCATATGCTGTGCGCCCGGCCGGGGTGCGGAAGCCTGGCCGAGATAGGACTGGAACAGCGACAGCACCGGTTGCAGTACCGACAGGCAGGGGCAGCCTATGTCGCGGCAGAAGCTCTCCAGACGCTCCGCCCATTCCGGCTCGACCAGCGTATAGAGAACCACGCCGGGAGAGGTTTCGATCTCGGCGAGCACACGCGACAACTGGTTCTCTGATCGGACCAGCGGGTAGACATGTTCGATTGCGGAAACCGCTTCGTATTGTGCCGCAGCGGCGCGGCTGACGGCGATCAGCGTCTCGCCGGTCGCGTCGGAGACCAGATGCAGGTGAAAATAGTTGCGCGCCACGGTTTCCGTCGCCCCTGCCGGCCTCTTCTTCGGCTCAGCTCTAGAGCTGTTCCGCCGGCCTGGGAATCCCTTTTCGATCCTTCAGTCGCCGGCGGACCACTGATTCACATAGCTGGGACAACTGGGGATAACCCGGCGCTTCCAGGAATCCGTCTCGACGGCTCGGGATAACCCGGCCAAAGCCTCAACAGGCATCGGCCTGTGGGCTGAATCCGGATGTTTCACGTGAATCATTTTTGGACGCGGCGCCAGGCCGCGCCCCGAAGCAAAATCCAATTCGTTAAGAAAGTCTTAAGGGCCGGTCGGCCCAATATCGGTCAGCCGGCTGGCTTGCGTGCGGCCTGTGGACCGGTTGTGGACAATCTTGGGGCGGGCTATGTGCCCCCATCCAAGAGTCTAAACAGAAGACTCTCTTATAAAAGAATCTTTTAGGACGATGGGCGGATAGCCCGGTGCGCTTCATGACCCAAAGCACTTTCCTGCGTGCTCTCTCCGGCGAGACCCTCCCCAAGCCTCCGCTCTGGCTGATGCGGCAGGCTGGCCGATATCTGCCGGAGTATCGCGAGCTTCGCGCGAAAGCCGGGGGCTTCCTCGATCTCTGCTACAATCCGGAATGGGCAGCCGAGGTCACCCTGCAGCCGATCAGGCGTTTCGGCTTCGATGCGGCGATCCTGTTCTCCGATATCCTGGTGATCCCCCATGCGCTCGGGCAGAAGCTCTGGTTCGCACAGGGCGAAGGACCGAGGCTGGAGCCGGTCGCCGATGCGGCCCGCTTCGGTGAGATCCGCGAGGAGATCGATCCCGACGTGCTGGCGCCGGTCTACGAGACCGTCCGGCGTGTGAGGGCAGCGCTTCCCAAGGGAACTGCGCTGATCGGCTTCTGTGGTGCGCCCTGGACCGTCGCGACCTATATGGTCGCCGGGCGCGGCACCCCCGACCAGGGACCGGCCAAGGCCCTGTTCCAGCGCGACCCTGTCCTCTTCGCAAGATTGATCGACCGGCTCGTCGTCAATTCCGCCGCCTATCTCAACGCGCAGATCGATGCCGGTGTCGATGCCGTGCAGATCTTCGACAGCTGGGCGGGCTCGCTTGGCCCTGAGGATTTCAGGCGCTGGTGCATCGAGCCGACCCGGCGGATCGTCGATCTTGTTCGGGCGCGGCACCCCCACGCGAAGATCATCGGCTTCCCGCGCGGGGCCGGGGCCGGCATTCCGACTTACGTCCGCGAGACCGGCATCGACGCTGTCGGGCTCGAGACCGAGATCGAACGAGGTTTCGTGCGCGAGTCGATCCAGCCGCTTGCGCCGGTGCAGGGTCATCTCGATCCGCAGCTGCTGCGAGCGGGCGGGACCGAGCTCGATCGCGAGATCGAGGCGATCCGTGCGGCATTCGGCGGAGGTCCCTTCGTCTTCAATCTAGGGCATGGCATCCTGCCGGACACACCGATCGCTCATGTCGAGCGGCTGGTCGAACTGGTTCGCGCCTGAAGCCTGAAGGACTACCGCCATGGCTTACGAATGGATCAAGGCTTTCCATGTCATGGCGGTGATCGCCTGGATGGCCGGGATGCTCTATCTGCCTCGGCTGATGGTCTATCATGCCGAGGCGCAGATAGGCTCGATCCAGTCCGAGACCTTCAAGATCATGGAGCGCCGGCTGCTCAAGGGGATCATCAACCCCTCGATGATCATCACCTGGGTGCTCGGGCTCTACCTTGCCTGGAGCGCGTTCGGCTTCAAGGGCGGCTGGCTGCACGGCAAGATCGCGCTGGTCCTTGTCCTCTCGGGCATCCATGGCTATCTCAGCGGCAGGGTCAGGGCCTTCGCCGAAGACCGCAACGACAAGCCGGCGCGTTTCTATCGCATCCTCAACGAGGTACCGGCGCTGCTGATGGCGGCTATCGTCATCCTGGTGATCGTCAAGCCGTTCTGAAATCGCCGCGGTTTCCCGCTTGAGCGATTCAGGGAAAGCGGTTATCAAGCCTCTGCGCTTTTCGTACGCGTCCTTCCTTATCGTCGACGGCTCGTGCCGTGGCTGCTTTCTCGGCCGACACGACTTCCTGACAAGTGGGCCTTCAGGCCTTTCGTCCCGTCGATCCCTCCACTGCCGTCCGGCCTGCCTGATCGCGGGCCTGTTACTCCGGGTACCCCATGCGGGAAATCAAACTCCACGAACTCAAGGCGAAGTCGCCGACCGAGCTGCTCACCTTCGCTGAAGGCATGGAGGTCGAGAACGCGAGCACCATGCGCAAGCAGGAGCTCATGTTCGCCATCCTGAAGCAGCTCGCCTCTCAGGAAACCGAAATCCTCGGCGAAGGCGTCGTCGAGGTGCTGCAGGATGGCTTCGGCTTCCTGCGCTCCTCCGATTCGAACTACCTGCCGGGTCCTGACGACATCTATGTCTCGCCCTCGCAGATCCGGAAGTTCGGCCTGCGTACCGGCGATACCGTCGAAGGCCCGATCCGCGGCCCGAAGGATGGCGAGCGCTACTTCGCCCTGCTCAAGGTCAACACGATCAACTTCGAGGATCCGGAGAAGATCAAGCACAAGATCCACTTCGACAACCTGACGCCGCTCTATCCCGATGAGCGGCTCAAGCTCGAGGTGCAGGACCCGACGAAGAAGGACTTCTCGCCGCGGGTCATCGATATCGTCGCGCCGATCGGCAAGGGCCAGCGCGCGCTGATCGTGGCGCCGCCGCGCACCGGCAAGACCGTGCTGCTGCAGAATATCGCACAGTCGATCACGACCAATCACCCCGAGTGCTATCTGATCGTGCTGCTGATCGACGAGCGGCCCGAGGAAGTCACGGACATGCAGCGCTCGGTGAAGGGCGAGGTCGTGTCCTCGACCTTCGACGAGCCGGCGACCCGCCACGTCCAGGTCGCGGAGATGGTGATCGAGAAGGCCAAGCGCCTGGTCGAGCATGGCCGCGACGTCGTCATCCTGCTCGACTCGATCACCCGCCTCGGCCGCGCCTACAACACGGTGGTGCCGTCCTCCGGCAAGGTCCTGACCGGCGGTGTCGACGCCAACGCCCTGCAGCGGCCGAAGCGCTTCTTCGGCGCGGCCCGCAATATCGAGGAAGGCGGCTCGCTGACCATCGTCGCGACTGCGCTGATCGACACCGGCAGCCGCATGGACGAAGTCATCTTCGAGGAGTTCAAGGGCACCGGTAACTCGGAAATCATCCTCGACCGCAAGGTGGCCGACAAGCGCATCTTCCCGGCGATCGACATCATCAAGTCGGGAACCCGCAAGGAAGAGCTCATCACGCCGCGCTCGGATCTGCAGAAGACCTATGTGCTGCGCCGCATCCTCAACCCGATGGGTCCGCAGGACGCGATCGAGTTCCTTTTGGACAAGCTGCGCCAGACCAAGCAGAACTCCGAATTCTTCGATTCGATGAACACCTGACTAGGGATCATCACCTCGGCGATCTCGAAAGGCTCCGGCACGATGCCGGAGCCTTTTTTGTTGTTGATATCGGTTGCGACCTAACGAGCGCTCGCGACCACCTCGGCCAATCGATTCGGATCCGTGACGGGCGACAGGCAGCGCCCGTGCAGGCAGGCGAAGGCGGCGCCTCTCCTCGCCTGCTTGGCATAGGCATCGGCCGCATGCTCAGGCGGCAGTCGATCCGGATTGGGGCAGTCGACCGGGGGTCACCGTCAGATCCTGTAGTGTCAGGGCGGTCTGCCTGAAGGATTCTTGAGTCGGACCGGCGAGTACGATTTCCACGCCGTAGCGGGTGAGGTCGTAGGCGTTGATTGTTGAGGATCGAGCCATGAGTCGTCGGGGATGCGCTGCCGGAGCGAGTATGGCCGCAAGGAAATGGCCAGCTCGCTCGCGATCCTCGGGCAGGCCGCTGGCATTGGGTACGGCATCGTATGAGTCGGCCCGGGTACGACCGGCAGCGCGGTGGAGTCGGCCCGAATCTTCCGCAGCGGTCCCGAGTCAGCCTGGCGGTAGTGCCGATCAGTATGCATGCTTCACCGCCTGGCGAGGCCGAAGTAGTGCTGTTCGCCGGCGCGGTAGGAATGGGCCAGGCCGTTTCTATCCGCCATGGATTCGGCAACGAAACGAAAGACGGCGGCTGCGAGCTCGATCCAGTCCTTACGGCCAGGGATCCCGCCGGCCCGGACGAGACCGGAGATCATCACGCACTTCCACGCGGCCAAGAGCGTGCAGAGCGCTCATACAGATATGGGCGATGTCGCCGCTCGTTGCGATCGGCCTTGATGTTCACCAAGAGCTCGTTCATCACCGCGGCGATAGCGGGGTTCTCGAAGCTCTCATGCGCCATGATATGGGACCAATGGCAGGCGGCGTAGCCGACCGAGAAGAGGACGGGGCGATTGCTGGCGCGTGCTTCCGCGACGGCCTCTGCGCCCCACTCCCTCCAGTGGACGGGATTGTCCTGGTGCAGCAGCAGATTGGGATTGGCTTGCTTCAGGCGGTTCGTCCACGGAACTCCAGCCTTGACGGGGTCGAGCCGTGAAAGCCTCTCCGACGATCGTGGCGCTGTCCTCCGGCGCCGGACGCGCTGGCGTCGCGGTGGTTCGCATCTCCGGCAGGGATGTCCGATTCGTTGTCGAAACGATTGCCGGGTCTGTCCCTGAAGCGCGCAAGGCCGCCTATCGGCCGCTGCGTGATTGCGATGGGGCGATCATCGACCACGGTCTGGTCCTGTTCTTTCCGGCGCCTGCAAGCTTTACCGGCGAGGACGTCGCCGAACTCCATGTCCACGGCTCGCGTGCGGTGCTGTCGCGGCTGCTCTCGGTGCTCGCGGCCCTGCCAGGCTTGCGTCTGGCGGAGGCGGGCGAGTTCACCCGCCGCGCCTTCGAGGCCGGCAAGCTCGATCTCGCGGCGGTGGAAGGCCTCGCCGACCTGATCGATTCGGAGACGGAATGGCAGCGCAGACAGGCGCTGCGCCAGATGGAAGGCGCGCTCGGCCAGGCGGCCGCTGAATGGCGCAGCGCTTTGATCAAGGCGATGACGCTGCTCGAAGCCGAGATCGACTTTTCCGACGAAGGCGATGTCGCCGGGCCGCTGATCGCCGAAGCTGTCGCGGGGGCGCAGGGCGTTCTTGGTAGTCTGCGGGTAGCGCTCGGTAGTTTCGCCGCCGGCGAGCGGGTGCGTGAGGGCTTTGTCGTAGTCCTGGCCGGACCGCCAAATGCTGGCAAGTCGAGCCTGCTCAATGCGATGGCCCGAAGAGACGTCGCGATCGTCTCGCCGATCGCCGGTACGACCCGGGATGCCATCGAGGTCAGGCTGGATCTGGGCGGTATTCCGGTCGTTCTGGTCGATACCGCCGGCCTGCGCGAGAGTTCCGATGAAATCGAGGCGGAAGGCGTGCGGCGCGCCCGCCAGAGGGCTGACAATGCCGACCTCGTGCTGCGGCTACGGTCGCCCGATTCGGAGCCGGAACGAAAAGGCAGTGGCACTACCGAGATCGTTGTTGCGACGAAGCTCGATCTTGGTGGTAGTGCTCGGCCCGGCGAGGTCGGTGTGTCCGCCACGACCGGGGCAGGACTACCGGAGTTGGTCGAGCTCATCGCGTCTCGCCTCGGCAAGCTCGGCCAGGCGGAGCCTGCCCTCGTCACCCGCGAACGCCAACGCGTCGCGGTGGCGGATGCCGCAGCTGCGATCGAACGGACCGCCCTGCTCCCGCATGAACAGCCCGAGCTCATTGCGGAGGAGCTGCGTCTTGCCGTCCGGGCGTTGGAGCGGCTGATCGGCAGGGTCGATGTCGAGGATGTGCTGGACAGCCTGTTTTCCGGCTTCTGTATCGGCAAATAGGCGGTTTTCATTGACCGCGCCGCCAGCCTTGGCTAGCGATTTGCTCATGTTGAATGCACAGGCGAATGGGCACTACGATGTCGTCGTGGTGGGCGGTGGCCATGCCGGGGCGGAAGCCGCGGCCGCGGCAGCACGCGCCGGCGCCAGGACGGCACTCATCACCCAGCAGATTGCCACCGTTGGCGCAATGTCCTGCAACCCGGCGATCGGCGGACTCGGCAAGGGCCATCTCGTTCGTGAGATTGATGCGCTCGACGGGATCATGGCCCGCTGCGCTGATCAGGGCGGCATCCAGTTCCGCATGCTCAACCGGCGCAAGGGACCGGCGGTACGCGGGCCCCGCGTCCAGGCCGATCGCAAGCTCTACCGCCAGGCCGTGCAGGCTGCTCTGGCCGCCCAGGATGGTCTTACCCTGATCGAGGGCGAGGCATTCGACCTTGAGATCATCTCTGAGCAGGTCGCCGGTGTCGTGCTTGCGGATGGCCGTCGATTCGCCTGCGGAACGGTCGTGCTGACGACCGGAACCTTCCTGCGCGGCCTGATCCATATCGGTGAGACAAAGATCCCCGCCGGCCGTGTCGGTGAGGCGCCCTCGCTTGGCCTCTCCGCGACGCTGGAACGGCACGGCTTCCCGCTCGGGCGGCTTAAGACCGGAACGCCGCCGCGGCTGGATGGGCGCACCATCGACTGGGCCAGCCTGGAGATGCAGCCCGGCGACGAGCCGCCCGAACCGTTCTCGGCGATGACCGAGGCGATCACCACGCCGCAGATCAGCTGCGGCGTGACGCGGACGACGCTGGCGACGCATGAGCTGATCCGCGCCAACCTTCATCGGGCGCCGATGTTCTCTGGCCAGATCGAAGGGCGCGGACCGCGCTATTGCCCGTCGATCGAGGACAAGGTCGGCCGCTTCGGCGATCGTGACGGCCATCAGATCTTCCTCGAGCCCGAAGGTCTCGACGATCCCACCGTCTATCCGAACGGGATCTCGACCTCGCTGCCGGAGGACGTCCAGCTCGGCCTGCTCAAGACGATCCCGGGCCTTGAGCGCGCCGTGATGCTGCGGCCGGGCTATGCGATCGAATACGATTATGTCGATCCACGCGCGCTGAAGCCGACATTGGAGACGCGGGCGGTCTCCGGGCTGTTCCTCGCCGGCCAGATCAACGGGACGACCGGCTATGAAGAAGCGGCGGCGCAGGGCCTGCTCGCCGGACTCAATGCCGCCCGCCGCGCCGGCGGCAGCGAACCGGTCAGCCTTGATCGTACGCAATCCTATATCGGGGTGATGGTCGACGATCTCGTGACGCGCGGCGTTACGGAGCCGTACCGAATGTTCACTTCGCGCGCCGAGTTCCGACTATCGCTGCGGGTCGACAATGCCGACGAGCGCCTGACACCGCTGGGCATCGGGGTCGGTGTCGTCGGTCACGCTCGCGAGGCGGGCTTCGAAAGCCGGCAGTCGGAGATCGTTAAGCTTACCGAACTCTTACGCGAACGCTCTCTCTCGCCAAATGAAGCGGCAGCGGCCGGGCTGGAGCTCAATCGCGACGGGATCAGGCGCTCGGCCTTC
Source organism: Allobosea sp. P4_H5 (assembly GCF_056400825.1). Classification (NCBI taxonomy): domain Bacteria; kingdom Pseudomonadati; phylum Pseudomonadota; class Alphaproteobacteria; order Hyphomicrobiales; family Alloboseaceae; genus Allobosea; species Allobosea sp. P4_H5. The sequence continues at coordinate 27,425 of NZ_JBFUKM010000023.1, forward strand.
CAGATCCTGTCCTACCCGACTGTCGATTTCGAGGCCCTGCTCCGGGTCTGGCCCGACCTCGGAAGTTTTTCCGAGACGGTGCGGGCGCGTGTCGCCGCAGACGCGACCTATGCGGTTTATCTCGACCGGCAGGCGGCCGAGATTGAATCTTATCAGCGCGACCAGGCGCTGGCGCTACCCACCGATCTCGATCTTGATGGCATCTCCGGGCTGTCGAACGAGGTGCGGCTGAAGCTGCGTGCGGCCTGGCCGAGCAATCTGGCGCAGGCGGGCCGGATCGAGGGCATGACGCCAGCGGCCTTGACCTTGCTGGCCGCGCATGCGCGTAAGCATCAGGCCGCACGAATGGCGGATGCCGAGGCATGACCCTGTGAGTTCTGTTGATAAGGCGGATAACTCCGATAGGCAGCACGCTTTTCGCTTGACGCCTGTTTCACGTGAAACACAGGAGCGCCTCGCCATTCTGGTGGCGGAGCTCAAGCGCTGGCAGCAGGCGAAGAACCTCGTCTCGGGCGCGACGCTGGACGAGGTCTGGACCCGTCACGTCGCCGATTCCTTGCAATTGCTCGACCATGCGCCGCAGGCACGGCGCTGGCTCGATCTCGGCTCGGGCGGCGGCTTTCCCGGTCTCGTACTGGGCATCCGGCTTGCCGAGCTCGGCGGGCATATCGACCTGGTCGAGAGCAATGCCCGCAAATGCGCCTTCCTGCGCCATGCCGCGCGCCTGACCGGCTCGTCCGTCACAGTGCACAATGCCCGGATCGAGAATGTCGTCGACGGCTTTGTCGGCAAGGTCGAGGCCGTGACGGCGCGGGCGCTGGCGCCGCTGCCGCTGCTGCTCGACTGGTGCAAAGAGCTGTTGAGAACCGGGGTGACGGGAGTCTTTCCCAAGGGACAACATCTAGATGCGGAATTGACCGCCGCGTCTAAATATTGGAAGATTCAGGCCACAACGTTTCCATCCTTGACGGATTCGGCGGCCGCTATCCTGGTGATAGGCGGCGCCGAGAAACGGGCCGATTGATGACCGATTCTCAGCCTATTTCCATTCCCACGCGTCCGCGCGTGCTGGCGCTCGCCAATCAGAAGGGCGGGGTCGGCAAGACCACGACCGCGATCAATCTTGGCACCGCCCTCGCCGCGATCGGCGAGAAAGTGCTGATCATCGATCTCGATCCGCAGGGTAATGCCTCGACCGGCCTGGGCGTCGATCGGAAGAGCCGCAAGGCCTCGACCTACGACGTGCTCTGCGGCGATATCGGCCTGGGCATGGCAATGCAGGCAACTTCTGTTCCCAATTTGTTCCTGGCGCCGTCAACGCTCGACCTTCTGGGTGTCGAGCTTGAGATCGCCGGTGCCAAAGACCGCGCGCTGCGATTGAAGAAGGCGATCGACGAGCTGGTTCACGATCAGCGCTGCAGCGATCTGACCTATATCCTGATCGATTGCCCGCCCTCGCTCAGCCTGATCACCATCAACGCGATGACGGCAGCGGACGCGGTCCTGGTGCCGTTGCAATGCGAGTTCTTCGCGCTGGAAGGCCTCAGCCAGCTGCTCAAGACGGTCGAGCAGGTGCGGGCCGGGCTCAACCCACGCCTGATCATTCAGGGCGTGGTGCTGACCATGTACGACCCGCGCAACAATCTCTCCGGCCAGGTCATGGCCGATGTCCGCGATTTTCTCGGCGACAAGGTCTACGAGACCGTGATCCCGCGCAATGTGCGGATCTCGGAGGCGCCGTCCTATGGCAAGCCGGCGCTGCTCTACGATCTGCGCTGCGCGGGTTCGCAGGCCTATCTGAAGCTGGCCTCGGAGGTGATCAAGCGCGAGCGCACGCTGCGCGCCGCCTGATCGGTAAGAAAAGGTTCAAGAGGAATGGCAATGGTCGAGGAACAGGGGCGTTCGCGTCTTGGCCGGGGTCTGGCTGCGTTGATCGGCGATGTCGGTGAGGAGATCGGCGCGCTCGAACGGGCGCGCGGACAGCGCAAGGTTCCCGTCGAATTCCTGCGCCCGAATGCGCGCAATCCGCGCAAGGCCTTCGCGGAAGCCGAGCTCGAGGATCTTGCAGCCTCGGTACGCGAGCGCGGCATCCTGCAGCCGATCATCGTGCGCTCGATCCCGGGCATGATCGATGCCTACGAGATCATTGCCGGCGAGCGGCGCTGGCGGGCGGCGCAGCGGGCCGAACTACATGACGTCCCCGTCATCCTGGTCGAGGCCAATGATCGCGAGGCGCTCGAAATCGCCATCGTCGAGAACGTCCAGCGCGCCGATCTCAATGCGATGGAAGAAGCGGCCGGCTATGAGCGGCTGATCGCCGAATTCGACTATACGCAGAACGACCTCGCCAAGGTGATCGGCAAGAGTCGCTCGCATGTGGCGAACACGCTGCGCCTGAGCAAGCTGCCGGAGCCGGTCAAGCGCATGGTCGGCGAAGGCTCGGTCTCGGCCGGCCATGCCCGCGCGCTGCTCGCCGTTTCGGAACCGGAACAGGTCGCGAAACGCATTGTCGAGGAAGGACTTACGGTCCGCGACATCGAGCGGCTCGGCCAGGATGAGGCGCGTAGCGAGAACAAGCCCGTCAGGGCGGCAGCGCCGAAGCCGGAGAAGGATCCGGATACGCGTGCGGTTGAGAAGGCGCTGGAGGAAGCCCTCGGCCTCAGCGTCTCGATCCAGCATCGTGCCAGCGGCGGCGGCGAGATGAGGATCAGCTACAAGACGCTGGAGCAGCTCGATGCGCTCTGCCGGCGGCTGAAGGCCTGATCAGCGGCCTTTGCCGCCCATCCGGCTGAGTGTCCAGAGCGTCCGGGCCGCGATCGGCTTGGCCATGTCGCCGTCGCGGCGCACGGCCAGCATCGCCGTTCCCAGAATCGTCACGGCATCGCGCAATTTCGCTGTCGGCCAGGCGTTGAGCGCCGCTTCCGCCGTGGCAATGCGTGGATAGGGCAGGCGCATGGCGCCGACCGCCTCGCGCGCCGGCTTGCCGCCTTCAATGGCGAGTTTTGCCTTCAGCAAGGCGAGTGTATGGCGCAGGACCGCGCCGAGCAGCACACCCTGATCGAGCCCTTCGCCGGTGAGCTTGGCGAGGGCAAGATCGAGGCTCGGCAGGCGGCCGGCGAAGACGGCGTCGACCACACCCGCCTGCTCGCGCTGGGCGGTATCGCCGACGATGGCCTCGACATGGGCGGCCGTCAGAGCTGCATCGCTGCCGGCATAGAGGATGAGCTTGTCGATCTCCTGGCGCGAGGTCTGGCGATCGCCGCCGAGCAGGCTGGTCAAAAGGTCGCGTGTGCTCCGATCGATGCTCTTGCCGGCTGCCTTTGCCATCTCGTCGACGATCGTGCCGAGATCGCGTGCGGCATCGCCATAGCAGGGCACGGCGAGCGCGGATCTGGCGCGCTCGCAGGCGGTGCGCAGCGGATTGGACTTCTGCAGGTCGCCGGCTTCGATGATGACGACCGCGTCCTGCGAAGGCGTTGCCAGCAAGGGCTCGACGGCTGCGACGAGCGGGCGCGAGGTCGGTGACACCCGGATGGCGCGACGCCCACCGAACAGGCCGATGGTGTTGGCCTCGTCGACCAGCTTGAGCGGGTCTGAAGCGATGTCGTCGCCGTCCATGCGAATCAGCTGGAAGGCGTCCTGCGGGTCGTCGACGCTGCTGCGTGCGAGTGCGGCAGCCCGTTCGGAGATCAGGCCGGCATCAGGGCCATAGAACAGGTAGAGACGCCAGGCGGGGTCGGGACGCGCCAATGCGCGATCCGCCTCATGCGCCTTGATCATCGCCATCGGCTCAGCCGGCGACGAGCGCAGCGGCGACGCGGGCCTTGATCAGTTGGGCCAGGTTCTTGGCGGCGCGAATCTGCGCGTCGCGCGCTGCACGCAGCGAGGCGAAGCGTTGTTGCGAGCGCTCATAGGGCGCTCGGACGACACTCTGACCGGAGGCGACCACCTCGTTCGAGCCGACACGCAGGAGCTGCCAATCGACCGTGGCGATCAGGGTTGCTGAATCGGCGCGGCCATTGGCGTAGTCGACCGTGATCACCTCGAGCGTTTCCTTGGTCGTCGCTTCGAGTTTCAGGATCTTCTGCCGGTCGGGGGCGCCGCCGCCGTCGAACTCGAAGACGAGCTCATTGCGCAGATAGTGGCCGACCAGGCCCTTGATCTCCGGGACGTCGATGCCGAGCATGGCGTTGCGGACATTGCCGCCGACCTTGCTCACCGTGCCCTCGCCATAGAGCGGCTGGAAGCAGCCGCCGACGAGCGCGGCGAAGCCGAGAGCAGCTGCAAGCGCCAATGGACGGCGGCGCGTCATGGTGCCGGTCTCAGACGACGACATTCACGATCCTCCCCGGCACCACGATCACCTTGCGGATCGGCCGGTTCTCCAGAGCCCTGGCGACAGCCTCGGAGGCGCGTACGATCGCCTCGACCGCCACCGTATCGGCATCGGCGGGCACCGTCACCTCCGCCCGCTTCTTGCCGTTGACCTGCACCGGCAGGATCTTGCTGTCATCCTGTAACAAATCCGTTTCGGTCTGCGGCCAGGACGCTTCGCCGGCGAGGCCCGGAAGCTTCAGCGCCTGCCAGCACTCCTCGGCCAGATGCGGCATCATCGGCGCGACAAGCTGCGTCGCGATCATGGCGGATTCATGCAGCGCGAAAGCCATGTCGGCCGGGACGTCAGCCGATTCGGCGGCCATATCGAGCGCTTTGCCGATGGCATTGGTCAGCGTGTAGACATGGGCGATGCAGCGATTGAAGGCGAGCCGCTCGATATCGGCGCCGACAGCGTGCAAAGCGCGGTGGCTCGCCTTGCGCAGGGCGAGCGCCGGCTCCGAGAACGAAGCCGGGCGCGCAGGCTGGCCGCCGACGCGCTCGCCGATCTCGGCGACCAGGCGCCAGAGCCGCTGCACGAAACGGGCTGCGCCCTGGACGCCCTCATCGCTCCAGATCACGTCGCGATCCGGCGGTGAATCGGAGAGCATGAACCAGCGGGCGGTGTCGGCGCCGTAGGAGGCGATGATGTCGTCGGGGTCGACGACATTCTTCTTCGACTTCGACATCTTCTCGATCGAGCCGATCTCGATCGGGGCCCCGGTCTCGACGTCGAAGCCGCGGCGCTCATTGCCAACAGTCTCGATCCGGACATTGCCCGGCTCGACCCAGGCGCCGTCCTCAGCCCGGTAGGTCTCGTGCACGACCATGCCTTGCGTGAACATGCCGGCGAAGGGCTCGTCCAGCCCGGTATGGCCGGTTGCCTTCATCGCGCGGGTGAAGAAGCGCGAATAGAGCAGGTGCAGGATCGCGTGCTCGACGCCGCCGATATACTGGTCGACCGGCAGGAAGCGGTCGACAGCCTTGCGGTCCGTCGGGCTATCGGTGCGCCAAGGGTCGGTAAAACGGGCGAAATACCAGGACGAATCGACGAAGGTGTCCATGGTGTCGGTTTCGCGCCGGGCCGGCTTGCCGCATTGCGGGCAGGCGACATGCTTCCAGCTCGGATGATGGTCGAGCGGGTTGCCGGGCTTGTCGAAGGAGACGTCGTCCGGGAGCTTGACCGGCAGGTCCTGCTCCGGCACCGGAACGACGCCGCAATCCTGGCAATGCACGATTGGGATCGGGCAGCCCCAATAGCGCTGGCGCGAAATACCCCAGTCGCGCAGGCGGAAATTGATTTTGCGCTGGGCGACAGGGCGGTTGCCGAGGGTTTCAGCCTCCAACCGCCTGGCGACCTCTTCTTTCGCCTCCGGAATGGTCATGCCGTCGAGGAAGCGCGAATTGATCATCCGCCCTTCGCCGTCATAGGCGATGTCGGTGATGACGAAGCTCGCGGGATCGGTGCCTTCCGGGCAGACGACCGGGGTGTTGCCGAGCCCATATTTGTTGACGAAATCGAGGTCGCGCTGGTCATGCGCCGGGCAGCCGAAGATCGCGCCGGTGCCGTACTCCAGCAGGACGAAATTCGCGACATAGACCGGTAGGGTCCATTTGGGATCAAAGGGATGGGCAGCGCGCAGGCCGGTGTCGAAACCCTGCTTCTCGGCTTTGTCGATGTTCTCCTGCGCCGTGCCGGTCTTCTTGCATTCGACGATGAAGTCCTGCAGCGCCGGATTCGTTTCGGCGGCAGCCTTCGCCAGCGGGTGGTCGGGGGCGACCGCCAGGAATTTGGCGCCGAACAGCGTGTCGGGGCGGGTCGTGTAGACCTCGATCTCGCTTTGGCTCAGCGCATTCGATTCGAGAGCGAAACGAACAAGCAGGCCTTCCGAGCGACCAATCCAGTTCTTCTGCATCAGCCGGACCTTGTCCGGCCAGCGGGTCAGGCCTTCCAGCGCGTCGTTCAGCTCCTCGCCAAAGGCGGTGATCTTGAAGAACCACTGCGTCAGCTCGCGAAGCTCGACGGGCGCGCCGGAGCGCCAGCCGCGGCCGTCGATGACCTGCTCATTGGCGAGCACGGTCTCGTCGACCGGGTCCCAGTTGACCTTGGCGGTCTTGCGATCGACCAGCCCGGCCTTCAGGAAGTCGAGGAAGAGCTTCTGCTGGTGCTGGTAGTAGCTGGCGTCGCAGGTTGCGAGCTCGCGGCTCCAGTCGAGCGACAGGCCCATCGATTGCAGCTGGCTGCGCATGGTCGCGATATTGGCATAGGTCCAGTCGCGCGGATGGACCTTGTTGGCCTTGGCAGCGTTCTCCGCCGGCAGGCCGAACGCGTCCCAACCCATCGGGTGCAGCACCGAGAAGCCCTTGGCGCGCTTGTAGCGCGCGACGACGTCGCCCATCGCATAATTGCGGACATGGCCCATATGGATGCGCCCCGACGGATAGGGGAACATCTCGAGTACATAGTAGGGCGGCCGGGTATCGTCGTTACGGGTCTCGAAGAGCTTGCGCTCATCCCAGACCTTGCGCCATTTCGGCTCGGCTTCCTTCGGATTGTAGCGTTCGACGGCCATGCTGATCGTGTCGTTCTTGCGTGAGCGGACTGGGCCGGACTAGGACACCATCGCAGCCGCCGGGTCAATGTTCGGAACGGCTTGGCGGGCGCGCACGAGGCGAGGACGGGCGAAATGTCGGATGTCGTGGCAAGACTTCAGGAAACGCGGGACGCGATCGGCCGCGCCGCGCGCGATTTCGGCCGCAAGCCGGAGGCCGTGACGCTGATCGCGGTCTCCAAGACCAAGCCGGCGGAGATGATCGTGCCGGTCTTGGGCGCCGGCCAGATCGATTTCGGCGAGAACTATGTCCAGGAGGCCAAGGAGAAGTGGCCGGCGCTGCGCGAGCGCTTCCCGCAGGCCAGGGTGCACATGATCGGACCGCTGCAGTCGAACAAGGCGCGCGACGCGGTGGCACTGTTCGACGTGATCCAGTCGCTCGACCGCGAGAGCCTCGCCAAGGAGCTCGCGCGCGAGATCGAGCGCGCCGGCAAGGCGCCGCAGCTGATCGTCCAGGTCAACACCGGCGCCGAACCGCAGAAGGGCGGCATCCTGCCTGGCGAGGCCGACGCCTTCCTGGAGCTGTGCCGGACCCGCTACGGCCTGACGATCGCGGGGCTGATGTGCATTCCCCCGGCCGAGGACCCTCCCTCGCCGCATTTCGCCCTGCTCGGCAAAATCGCCAAGCGTAACGGCCTGGCGATCCTGTCGATGGGCATGAGCGCCGATTACGAGGCGGCGATCCAGCTTGGCGCCACCCATGTCAGGGTGGGCAGCGCGATTTTTGGCGCGCGCGGTTGAGGACGCCGTGACGTCGGCCCGCTAGAGCACTTCCGCGATTCGGAGAAACGCGGAAGCGCTCTAGCTCCTTGTTTTATCGCATTTTCTTCACGCGAACTGGTGCCCACTTCGCTCGAAAATGCTCTAGATCGGCTGGCCGACGTCGATGCGGTTGCCGTCAGGGTCCTCGAAGACGAAGGCGCGCAAGCCGTAGTCCTTGTCGCGCAAGCCCTTGACGATGCGCAGACCGTGAGAGTGGCAGAGCTCGTGAAAGGCGTCGACATCATCGACCATGATATGGGCGATGTTGAAGGGCGCGGCCTCGTGGTCTTTCTGCAAGGTCAGATGGATCTCGGCCTTGCCCTGCTTGAGGATCATGAAGCCGACAGGCTGGCCGTTCTCGAAGGTCTTGGTGAAGCCGAGGACGCCGATATAGAAGGCGCAGGCGCGTTCCATGTCCTTGACGGGGAACATCGCGGCGACACGGCCGAAGCCGATCTCGGTCATTGGCGAATCAGTCATGGCACAGTCTCTTGCTGGGAGCTGGCCTTACCTGAACGGGGCGGTGCCCGCTCAAATCCGGCGCTCCTGAAATCGATCGATGAGACGGTGCTCGGCAGCCAGTATCTCCAGCCGGGCTCGGCTTGCAAGCGGTCAGCGCACCACGATCGTGCAGCGCCGCGCCAGCCTGGGCAGGACCTTGCCGAAGATGTCGCCGGTGACGGCAACGCAGCCTGCCGTGGGGGTGAAGCCAGGCCGGGCGAGGTGCCAGAAGATCGCGCTGCCGCGGCCGCGTTGCACCGGCGCATCGTTCCAGCCGAGCTCGACGATGACGTCGTAGAGATTGTCGGCGCGGGCGAGCCGCTCCTCGGCCTCGCCGGGCGGCCGATCGATCAGGCGGTTGTAGCGCCGGTCGGTCTGGTCGTCGCACCAGGCGTCGCGCGGCGTGATGGCACGGACCGGCAGCAGGCTCGCGGGGCGCGGCAGCCGGTCGGCACGGTAGAAGACCCGGCGCAGGGGCAGCTTCGCCCGCGGCGTGCCGCCATCGCCCTCGCGTTTGGCGACGATGATGCCGGAGCGGCCGAGCGCGCAGGGAAAGGCGGCAGAGCCGGCGATGAGGAAGCCCCTGCGGCGATCATGCACCGAGCGCACCACCACCAGTTTCGTCAGCCGCCGGCCCGCCGCAGCGCGATCATCACGTCTTTTCACAGCTCATCCATCTTGCGTGATCTGCCGGTCGTTTCCGGCCACCCGGCGTTCTTTCCGTTTGACCAGCTTGAGCTGGGTCGTCAGAATCTGCGCTGAACTCAATATGTTGGACCGCGGGCGCTTCGCAAAGGTGGCTCCCACTTCTGCCGAACATGCTCTAATGTCGCGCCAACGCAAACGGGCTGAATCGCCTTCATGTCTGCAATCCATCATATCCTGCTGGTCGACGACGACCAGATGCTGCGCGACGCGCTCGCCGAGCAGCTCGCGCTTTACGACGAGTTCAAGGTGTCGTCCTCGCCGAACGCGACGGCGAGCCTGAAGGCCGTGCAGGCCGAGCGCATCGACCTCGTGGTCATGGATGTCGGCCTGCCCGACATGGATGGCCGCGAGGCGGTGAAGCTGATGCGCAAGAACGGCTTCAAGGGACCGGTGGTGATGCTGACCGGGCAGGGCTCGGACGCCGACACCGTGCTCGGGCTGGAAGCCGGCGCCAACGATTATGTGGTGAAGCCGTTCAAGTTCGCCGTGCTGCTGGCGCGCATCCGCGCGCATTTGCGGCAATACGAGGCGAGCGAGGACGCCATTTTTCAAGTTGGGCCGTATACATTTCACCCCGGTTCCAAGCTGCTGGTCAGCGCCAAGGGCTCGAAGACCAAGCTCACCGAGAAGGAGACGGCGATCCTGCGCTTCCTCTATCGCGCCGGCCGCAAACCGATCGCGCGCGAGACCCTGCTCCAAGAGGTCTGGGGCTATAACTCGCAGGTCACGACGCACACGCTCGAGACCCATATCTACCGCCTGCGCCAGAAGATCGAGCCGGACCCCGCCAATGCGCGCCTGCTCGTCACCGACGCCGGTGGCTACCGGCTGAATCCGTAGTCCTGAATGTCGCTCAACGACGACATCGCCCTCTTGGCCCGACAGCCGCTGCTGGGCCTGATGGATCGCGATGCCTTGCGCCTGCTCGCTTTTGCTGCCGAGACCAGGTCCCTGCGGGCCGGAGACGTGCTGTTCCGGCGTGGAGAGGGCTCGGATGGGGCCTTTCTTATCATCTCCGGCGCGGTGGCGCTGAAGCGCGAGGATGACGGCCGCCCGGCCGATGAGGTCGTCGGGCCAGGCGCGCTGATCGGCGAGCTCGCATTGTTCACGGCGCTGGAGCGGCCGGTGACGGCGATCGCGCGCGAGCCGACCCAGGTGATGCGCCTCGCGCGCAGCGTGATGCGCCGGGTGCTCGGCGAATCACCGGATTCGGCGCAGGCGATCGCAGCGGCGGTCGCAGAGCGGCTGCATGCGTTCAACAGCGAGCTGGCCGCAGTCGGGACCGCGCTCAGGGCGATCGATCTGCGCTGACGCTTCTCACAATGACGGGTGGCTCACAGCTCCAGCTGCACCGTCACCGGAACATGATCCGAAGGCCGTTCCCAGCCGCGTGCCTCGCTCAGGAAGGTGAGGTCGCGCAGCGTCGGCTTCAGAGCGTCCGAAAGCCAGATATGGTCGAGCCGGCGGCCGCGATTCGAGGCCTGCCAGTCGGCGGCGCGGTAGCTCCACCAGCTGTAGAGCTTCTCGGGCTCCGGCCGGAGCGTGCGGGCGGCGTCGGTCCAGCCGAGCTCGCTGCGCAGCTTCTCCAGCGTCGTGGTCTCGATCGGGGTGTGGCTGACGACGTCGAGCAGCTGCTTGTGGCTCCAGACATCGTGTTCGTAGGGGGCGATATTGAGATCGCCGACGAGAATGCTGGGTCGGCCCGCCGGGTTGCGGGCGACACCCCAGGCGCCGATGGCGTCGAGGAATTGCAGCTTGTGGGCGAATTTCGGATTGGCGTCGGGATCGGCGATGTCGCCGCCGGCCGGGATGTAGAAATTATGGATGGCGATGCCGGCCGCCGCGCCGGCGCCCTTGTCGAGCACCACGGTCATGTGGCGGGCGTCGTTGCGCTCGCACATCGCCATTGCCTCCTTCTCGGAGAAGGGCAGCTTGGAGACGATGGCAACGCCGTTATAGCCCTTGTTGCCGATGAAGGCCTGATGGACATAGCCGGCTTCGGTGAAGGCCTTGGCCGGGAACTGCTCGTCCGGCGTCTTGGTCTCCTGCAGGCAGAGGATGTCGGGCTGGTGGTTCCTGAGGAACTCGGTGACCATCCCGATGCGCAGGCGCACCGAGTTGATGTTCCAGGTGGTGACGGAGAGCTGCACGCAGGGATTCCGGCGGAAAGGGAAGCCGGAAACTGGGTCGCCAGCTCCAGAAAAGCAAGGCTTTGCGCAAGCCCTCCCCCGCGCGCTGCACACTGGGCGAGTTGAGCTGCCCTCGCGGGCTGCATGACGTTGCACAAATATCTCATGCAGCAGCTCCTCCCTTGGCGTTTCGCGTGAGGCTCCCTCCGAAGCCGATCATCTGCTATCGGTGCTCGCGCAGAGCGTTGGTCCCGCCGAGGTAGACTTTGCCTAAGTAAATCCGGTCTCGATCCAGTTTCACCCGTACAGGCTGACAGCGCCGCGCTGCCGGCCTCGACTATGTTCGTCGGGTGGTGGCGAGACCGGTTTGGCATTGTCCAGTTGTGCCAGCACAGCTCTCGCTGTTTCTGCTCTGCGACCCGCTAAAGCATCGCCATACCGCGCCCGCTCGGGCTTTCTCGCACGCCGCCTTGGTGAACTTCCGAGAGGAAGACCAAGACATCATGTGCGCTGCACTTCAGGTCAGATGGACCATCACCGCCAAGACAGCCCCTGAGCCCTGGATCGCCTGCGGTGGATGTGGCGGGCCACGAGCCTTTCGATCCAGCGGAAAGATCAGGCTCAACGCCAATGGTCGCAGGCTCGACGCCTGGCTCATCTACAACTGCACGGATTGCGACAAAAGCTGGAACCGGCCGCTGTTCGAACGCAGGGCCGTTCGCGAGATCGATCCTGCGATTCTCGCGGCGCTGCAATCCAACGATCCGCGATGGGCTTCGGCAGAAGCCTTCAACCTCGGCGCCTTGAGGCGCGCATCGCCGCGCATTGACGAGTTCGCGGATGTCGCCATCGCCAAGGAGATCGTGCGCGACAGTCAGTCCCCGACGACCATCGCGATCGCGCTGGTCGTCCCGCTGCCAACGAGTCTGCGCCTCGATCGCCTGCTGGCGTCCGAATTTGCGGTATCGCGTGCACGGCTGCAAGCGCTGGAGGACCGCTGCGTGCTTCGGATCAAGTCGGATCGCACGGACGCCCTGCGACGGCGTGTCGGAACTGGCACGATCGTCGTGCTCGAGTTGCCGGCCGAGGCCGACTGCGCCTTGTTCTGGCGGTTTCGGGCGACTGGGGCTGCAAGCTAGACAGGAGTGAGGGGGCGGGTTCTCGCTCCCTCACTGCAACGAGAAACGCAATGCCCCTGGCTCAGAGCACGCGCTCGTAGTTGATCACGAAGTTCTTCTGGTCGGGCCGGCGCTGCGTGTCGAGATTGTAGACCGAGACCGAGGTCTCATAGCCCTGCGGGTCGATCACCACCCATTGCCGGAGCGCGTTGGCGGAGAGGTCGAAGTTCAGCGTGATCTTCGAGGTGCCGCCCAGCGTCGAACGGTCCTCAAGCTTGAGCGACAGGATGTCACCCTTGGTGCTGACGCCGGTGACGGTCGAGTCCTTCTCGAGGTTCATCTGCTCCTTGAGCAGGAACTTCAGCGGCGTCTGGCCGATCGAATAGAGATCCTGGGTGGCGAGCTTGCGATCGCGGATCGCCACCGAAGTCCCGTCGGCGACGACCTCCATCGTCACGGGCGGCCGGTACTCGAAGCGCATCTTGCCGGGGCGCTGGATATAGAGCTTGCCTTCGAAGCGGCGGCCATCGGCAGCGAACTGGATGAAATCGCCCTGCAGTGTCGAGAAGCTGTTGAAGTAGGTGTTCAACCGCTCGACAGCCTCAGCCTTTGACAGGGGCGCACTCGGCTTGGACGACCTGGCGGGAGCAGCCCCGCGCGGCTCGTTGTTCGCAGTGACGACAGGTTCTTGCGCCGGGGCTGGTGCCGGCGCGGCAGCGGTGGGCTGTGCCGGGGCGTCGGTGCGCGGCAGGCCAAGGCCCACCGGCCGGATCGGCGGCAAGGGGAACGCCCGCTGGGCGGTGCGCGGCGCCGGCGGCTGAGCCGAGGKCTTGATGTCGAGCGGCTGGGCGTAGACCGGACCCGACGCCAGCGCGAGCGCCAGGGCGGCGGCTGCGAGGGCTGGCATGGGCGAGAGACTGGTCATGGAGCTCGGATGTCCGGTTGGCGGCCTTCTGGCGGAATATCGTGCCGCCAAGGCTGGCCGGCAAGGGTTCAACGCGTCAGCAGGCAACGAGGTTGCACCGGGCTGATGGCATTTTCAGGACCGGTTTCGCGCCATTTGGCCGCACCGGCCGCTGTGCTTCCACGCAATTCCGGACGCAAGACCGCTATGCAGTTTTGCTGGAATGGCCCGTCACTCCTCGTCTTCCCTTGCGCGCCCTGTCTCGACGAGGATCTCTCGTTTTCCGGCGTGGTTGGCGGGGCCGACGATGCCCTCGTTCTCCATCCGCTCCATGATCGAGGCGGCGCGGTTGTAGCCGATCTGCAGCCGGCGCTGGATGTAGGAGGTCGAGGCCTTCTTGTCGCGCAGGACCACCGCGACCGCCTGCTCATAGGGGTCGTCGCTCTCGGCGCCCATCGCGCTCTTGTCGAAGACCGCGCC
>NZ_JBFUKM010000024.1:0-40598 GCF_056400825.1 Allobosea sp. P4_H5
ATCTGCGTCTCGACGCCATCTGCGTCTCGACGCCGGCGCGGCCTATAGCTGGTCGGAGAGCGACATCCGCCGCCAGGTCCAGATCCGCGGCTTCGGCGACCTGCTGCGCCTGCAGCGTCCGGGCTCGGTGACGCAAGGCTTCGCCGAGCTCGGCTATGCCTTCGCCTTCCAGGGCTTTGCGCTCGAGCCCTTCGCGCAGCTGGCGCTGATCCGGGTCTCGACCGACGCCGGCAGCGAGTGCGGCGGGGCCGCGGCCTTGCGTGTGCTCTCCTCCGACCAGACGCTGGGCTTCATCACGCTCGGCCTGCGGGCCGAGGCGCAGCTCGGGGCGATGCCGCTGTTCGCCCGGGCCATGCTCGGCTGGCGCCACGGTTTTGGCGAGCTCACCCCGCAGGCCAGGACCGCCTTCGTCGCCGGCACGACACCGGCCACGGTCTTCGCAGCCAGGATCGACCGCGAGGCACTTGTGGCGGAAGCCGGCCTCGACTGGCGGATCTCGCAGGCCACCGCGCTCGGCCTGACCTACTCCGCCGCCATCGGCGAACGCTCCAGAGACCACGCCCTCAAGGGCAGGGTCGAGATGCGATTCTGAAAGGGCGCGAGGGCCGGCCTCGCGATCGGCTCACCCCAGACTGAACGCCTCATGCACTGCGCTCTGCACGCCGCCGCCCATGATCGGGCCGCCGCCGGCGACGTGGATGGCGTCGCCGACGAGGGCGGCGCCAAGGCCGTGGCGCGGTGTCAGCATCGGGGCGAACTGTTCCCAGCCGTCGCTGGCGGGATCATAGGCCTCCATCTGGCCGAAGACGCGGTTGGTGCCTTCGCCGCCCATGATGAAGACCTTGCCGCGATAGAGCACGGCGCCGTGGCCGGAGCGGGCGGTCGGCAGCGGGTTGCGCGGCGCCCATTTGTCGGTCGCCGGGTCATAGGCATGGTGCAGGTTCGAATTGGTGTGGAAGCTGTCGACGCGTCCACCGATGACATGGATCAGGTTGCCGATGGCGAGCGTGCCGGTGTGGTCGCGCGCCGTCGGCATGGGCGCGCGCTCGCTCCAGGCGTCGGCCTTGGGATCATAGACGCGGTGCCAGTTGACCGAGGTCTTGCTCTCGGTGGTGTCGCCGATCGCGCCGCCGATCGCGTGCAGCAGGCCGTTCAGTCCGACGACCGCGGCCGAGCCGATCGGGCGGGGCAGGGGCGCGATCTCAGCCCATTTATCCGCCTTGGGGTCGTAGACGAAGCAGCGCGGATGCGGCTTGCGATTCTGCTCGAGGAAGCCGCCGATGGCGTAGAGTTTTCCATCGAGAAAGGCGACGCCGACATGGTTGGCGCCCTGGGGCACGGGCGCGCCGTCGCTCCATTTGTCGGCCTTGGGATCGTAGACATGGTGGTAAGCGCGGTCGGTGCGCTGCTCGCCATAGCCGCCGACGATGTGCATGCGGTCGTCATGGGCCGCGGCCCAGGCCATTTCCGAGCGCGGCAGCGGCAGCAGCGCCTTCGTGCTCCAGCGGCCGGAATCGGCGGTCTTGGGCGCCGGTGAATCGAAGACGTTCTGCGAGGCGGCGAGCTCGGGCTTGCCGATGCGACCGGGCTGGTTCAGCCGCTCGTAATGGCCGCCATGCTGCTCATGGCCGGGCTGCTGGGCGAAAGCGGTTCCGGCGAGGCTCGCGGCTCCGGCGGCGACGAAACTGCGGCGGTTCAGGCTGGTCATGACGCATCCTCCCTCGCTAGAACAGTAGGGCGGACCTTGCGTCAGGCAAGGGACAGGGCGGAGCCGGTCTGCGGGAAAAGCGGTTCCGTATACTGCATACGCTGCTAAGGTGCGGCACCTGAAACGGTTTAAATCACGGTAAGGCGAGGAAGCGCATGTCTGGGCATAACAAGGTCGCGATCATCACCGGTGCCGGCTCGGGCGTCGGCCGGTCTGTCGCCATCGCCTTCCTGAAGGATGGCTACCGCACCGTGCTGGCGGGACGGCGCACTGACGCTCTTGAAGAGACGATCAAGCTCTCGGGCGTACCAGCCGCGCAGGCGCTCGCGGTCTCGACCGACGTCACCGACAAGAAGTCCGTCGAGGCACTGTTCGCCAGGACCAAGGACAAGTTCGGGCGCGTCGACGTGCTGTTCAACAATGCCGGCGTCAATGCGCCGGGCGGCGTGCTGCTCGAGGACCTTTCGCTGGAGGACTGGCAGAAGGTCGTCGACACCAACCTGACCGGCCCGTTCCTGTGCACGCAGGAGGCCTTCAAGGTGATGAAGTCGCAGGAGCCGCGTGGCGGGCGCATCATCAACAACGGCTCGATCTCGGCGCAGGTGCCGCGGCCGAATTCGGCCGCCTACACCGCGACCAAGCACGCCATCTCCGGCCTGACCAAGACCGCCTCGCTCGACGGGCGCAAATACGACATCGCCGTCGGCCAGGTCGATATCGGCAATGCTCTGACCGAGATGGCCAAGAAGATGACCACCGGCGTGCCGCAGCCGGATGGCTCGATCAAGGTCGAGCCGGTGATGGATGTCGACCATGTCGCCTCGACCGTGCTGCATATGGCCGGCCTGCCGCTCGAGGCCAACATCCTCTTCGTCACGGTGATGGCGACCAAGGCCCCGCTCGTCGGGCGCGGCTAAGGGGCACGCTCCCGCAAGCGCCGGCGCCGTGAGCGGTGATCCGCTATCGTCCTGGTCGGGCCAGTTCCGGCCAGCGACGTCTTGCGACGAGCATAATTTGCGCGACACTGTCCGGGGCGGCTCGGGAGTGCCTCGCTTGTCAGCCTTCGATGCGTCGGAACGGGTTGAAGACGTGGATGGTCGGCACAAGGCCGAGCATGACGGGGAGGAGGGCGCTCGCGTCGAGAGCGAGCCCGGCCATGCCGCGCCGGTCGATCCCAAGGTCGCGCGGGCCTATCGGCTGACGATCTGGGGTATCGCGCTCGGCATCCTGATCTTCGCCGGCAATGTCGTGCTCTGGGCGCTGGCGATCGGCAACAACCAATTGTTCAAGGACGGCGTCGACTGGGTCTATGACGTCGCGCTCTACGGCATCGCCGCGCTGGTCTTCGGCCGCGACGAACGCGCCGAGAAGCTGGCGGCGCTCGGCATCGGCGCGGTGATGGCCGTCGCGGGCCTGCACACGCTCTATGATCTCTGGGACAAGATCCTGCGGCCGCGGCCGATCGAACTCTTCACGCTCGGTTTCTCGGCGGCGAGCGCGATCCTGATCGCTTATCTGATCATCGGCGTGCTCTGGCGCTTCCGGGCCGAGGCCAATCCTGTGATCAAGGCAACCTGGCTGTCCTCCCGGAACGACGCGATTTCGACCACCGGCTTCGCGCTGCTCGGCCTCGCTGCGCGGCTATTGCCAGTGCGCTGGCCGGAATATCTGTTCGACGTCTTCGTCGCCTTCCTCTGCTTCCAGGCGACCTGGGCGATCTGGCGCGCGACCAGACAGCCGCAGGATCGAACCAAAGTCGAAGCAAAAGGAGAATATTCTCCCTAGACCAAGGTCGTACGACCCAGTTCTTCCGCCCTGATGGCAAACAAAAAAATCCTGTCCGGCTTCTCCGGCAGGTCGCGTGGCGAAATCATGGCAGCCCCTGCAATTCACGCCGAAACGGGCCGAGATCCCGGCTCTTTCGGCGCCAAGGAGCGCCAGAATGTCCGTCCTCTCCCTCATCCGCCGTGGTGCGGCCGTGCTGGCCGCGAGCCTCGCGCTCGGCGGCGCGGCGCTGGCCCAGTCCGGCCCGCTGGTCTCGACCGAGTGGCTGGAGAAGAACCTCAACGATCCCAAGGTCCGGATCGTCGAGGTCAGCGTCGAGCCCGGCATCTATGAGCGCGGCCATATCCCCGGCGCGCAGAACATCGCCTGGCATACCGACCTGGTCGAGGCCGTCTCGCGCGACATCGCCGGCCCCGAGAAGTTCCAGGCGCTGGCCCGCAAGCTCGGCGTCGACAAGGACGTGACCGTCGTCCTCTACGGCGACAACAACAACTGGTTCGCCGCCTGGGGCGCCTGGGTGTTCGACATCTACGGCCTGCGCGACAACGTCAAACTGCTCGATGGCGGCCGCAAGAAATGGGAGCTGGAGAAGCGCCCGGTCGCGACCAATCCGGTGCCGGTCAAGGCCTCCAACTTCACCGTCGGCGAGCCGAACAAGGCGCTGCGCGCCCGCCTCACCGACGTCGTCGCCACCGTCGAGAAGAAATCCGAGGCGCGCGTGCTCGACATCCGCTCGCCGGACGAGTTCTCCGGCAAGATCATCGCGCCGGCCGGCTTCCAGGAGCTGGCGCTGCGCGCCGGCCATATCCCCGGCTCGGTCAACGTGCCGTGGGCGCGGGCGGTCAACCAGGCCGACGGCACGCTGAAGTCGCCGGAGGAGCTGAAGAAGCTCTATGCCGAGGTCGGCATTGACGGCACGAAGCCGGTGATCACCTCCTGCCGCATCGGCGAGCGCTCGAGCCACACCTGGTTCATCCTCTCGCGCGTGCTCGGCTATCAGGCTGCCAATTATGACGGCTCCTGGACCGAATACGGCAACGTCGTCGGCCTGCCGATCAGCAATCCGGCCGGCACCGTCTGGGGCGGCAAGTAAGCCCTCCTGATGAGCATTTCCGATGATAGCGGCGCGCTGGACTATGAGCTGGCGCGCCGGCAGGCGGGGGCGGAGCCGATCGGGCTGCCGCCCTTGCGCTACATCGCGGCGGCCATCGTCGCCACGGCGATCGCGGTGTCCATCTACCTCGTCGGGCGCCATGGCGATCCGGCGCCGCGGCTCCAGCTCTCGCTGATCCTCGGTGCCGCCTTCGGCTTCGTGCTGCAGCGCGCGCGCTTCTGCTTCTTCTGCATGTGGAAGGATTGGCTCGACCGGCGCGATCCGCGCGGCCTGCTCGGCATTCTCGCCGCGCTGGCGGTCGGGCTTGCCGGCTACACCCTGATCTACGGCGCCTGGCTGCCCGATCCGTCCGGGACGCGCCTGCCGCCGACGGCGCATATCGGCCCGGTCGGCCCGGCGCTGCTGCTGGCGGGGCTCGCCTTCGGCGCAGGCATGGCGATCTCCGGCTCCTGCATCAGCGCCCATCTCTACCGGCTGGGAGAGGGCTCGCCGACCTCGCCCTTCGCGCTGCTCGGCGCGGGTCTCGGCTTCATTCTCGGTTTCCTGAGCTGGAACGAGCTCTATCTCCTGACGATCTCGGAGTCGCCGGTGCTGTGGTTGCCGCGGCAGATCGGCTATGGCGGAGCGTTGCTGGCGGGGGTTGCCGTGCTGGGCGCGGTGGCCTGGTGGCTGCTGCGGGTTGGCCGGCCGAACGAGCGGGGCGCGGCGGACAAGGCGCTGGTCAATCCCGTCGCCGCGATCTTCCTGCGCCGCTGGCCTGCCTGGCTTGGCGGGCTCTTCGTCGGGCTGATCGGCGTTGCCGCTTACCTGCGCCTGTCGCCGCTCGGCGTTACTGCCGAGCTCGGCTCGCGCTCGCGCCAGTTGGCGACGCAATTCGACTGGCTGCCGGCGCGGCTCGAAGGGCTCGACAGCTTCCGCGGCTGCGCCACCCTGATCCGCGAGACGCTGTTGACGCCGAACGGGCTCTTCGTCGCGGGGCTCATCGTGGCTGCGTTTGCTGCGGCGCTGGCGGCGGGCGAGTTCAAGCCGCGGCGGCCGAGCGGCGGCCATGTCCTGCGCGGGCTGGCGGGCGGCGTGCTGCTCGGCTGGGGCACGGTGTTCGGGCTCGGCTGCACGGTCGGCACACTGCTCTCGGGCATCTCGGCGGGAGCGGTCTCGGGCTGGGTGTTTGCGGTCGGCCTGATCGCCGGCACGACGGTGATGCTGAAGCTGGGGCGGCGGCTCGGGCTGCTGGATTGAGGCGCTGCACCCATCCCGGCCTGCGCAACAAGGCGCAGACAAGGGCTTCGGCTGGGCTATAACGGGGCATCGGTTCGAGGATGTCCCATGTCGATTGCCGCCAAACTGCCCTCCATCCTGATCGCCAATCGCGGCGAGATCGCCTGCCGGGTGATCCGCACCGCCAAGCGGCTCGGCCTGCGCACCATCGCCGTCTACTCAGACGCGGACGCCGAGGCGCTGTTCGTCGAGATGGCGGATGAGGCCTACCGGATCGGCCCGGCGCCGGCGCGCGAGAGCTATCTCGATGCTGGGAAAATCCTCGCCGTCGCCAAGGAGGCCGGTGCGGCCTGCATTCATCCGGGCTACGGCTTCCTCTCCGAGAATGTCGCGTTCGCCGAGGCCTGCGCAGCGGCTGGCATCGTCTTCGTTGGCCCGCCGGCCTCCGCCATCAGCGCCATGGGCCTGAAGGATGCGGCCAAGGCGCTGGTCGAGAAGGCCAATGTTCCGATCGTGCCGGGCTATCACGGCGCCGAGCAGGATGTCGGTTTCCTCGCCAAGGAGGCCGAACGCATCGGCTATCCCGTGCTGATCAAGGCGGTCGCCGGCGGCGGCGGCAAGGGCATGAAGAAGGTCGATCGGCCCGAGGATTTCGCCGACGCGCTCTCCAGCGCCCAGCGCGAGGGCAAGAATGCCTTCGGCGATGCGCGCGTGCTGGTCGAGAAATACGTGCTCTCGCCGCGCCATGTCGAAATCCAGGTCTTTGGCGACAGCCACGGCAATGTCGTCCACCTCTACGAGCGCGACTGCTCGCTGCAGCGTCGCCATCAGAAGGTGATCGAGGAGGCGCCGGCGCCGGGCATGACGCCGGAGGTGCGCGCCGCCATGGGCAAGGCGGCGACAGAGGCGGCCAAGGCGGTCGGCTATGTCGGGGCCGGCACGGTCGAGTTCATCGCCGACGGGCGCGATGGGCTGCGCGCCGATCGTTTCTACTTCATGGAGATGAATACGCGTCTCCAGGTCGAGCATCCCGTCACCGAGGCGATCACCGGGCTCGACCTGGTCGAGCTCCAGCTCAAGGTCGCCGCCGGCGAGCCGCTCGGCTTCACCCAGGAGGATGTTCGGGCCGAAGGCCACGCCGTCGAGGCGCGGCTCTATGCCGAAGATCCGGAGAAGGGCTTCCTGCCTTCGACCGGCAAGCTCTGGGCGCTGCAATTCCCGCAGAGTGAGGACATCCGCATCGACACCGGCGTCGAGG
Organism: Allobosea sp. P4_H5; assembly: GCF_056400825.1. NCBI lineage: Bacteria > Pseudomonadati > Pseudomonadota > Alphaproteobacteria > Hyphomicrobiales > Alloboseaceae > Allobosea > Allobosea sp. P4_H5. Next base: position 7,084 of record NZ_JBFUKM010000024.1, read on the forward strand.
CCGGCGATTCGGTGACGCCGTTCTACGACCCGATGATCGCCAAGGTGATCGCCCATGGCCGCACGCGCGACGAGGCGCTCGACCATCTTGCCTTCGCGCTCGGCGAGACCATCGTCGCCGGTCCCCGCACCAATCTCGCTTTCCTGAAGAAGCTCGCCGAGGCTGAGGGCTTCCGGAAGGGGCCGTTCGATACCGGTTTCATCGAGCGCAATATCGAGGCGCTCGGAGCCGAGCCGCAGCCGCTCGATGCGGCGGCGGTTGCGGCGGCCGCGCTGCAGCTTGAGGAAGAGCGTCAGGTGGCGGCGCTCGACCTCGCTATCGAGCGGACCGGCGATGAAGCCAAGTCGCCCTGGCTCGACGCCGATGCTTTCTCGCTGATGCCGCGTCCGGCGCTCGGCCTGCCGCTGCTGGTCGATGGCGAGCGGATCGAGGCCAGGATCGAGTGGAACGGCGACGATGCCCGAGTCTCGCTGCCGGGCCATCCGCTTGATGAGGGCGAGCATGAGGTGACGCTGGTCAGGGCCGAGGCCGGGACCTATCTCGCTTTGCATCGCGGCCGGCAGACCTCCGTCGCGCTGTTCGATCCGTTCAGTGTCGATCTCAATGCAGTCGCCGGCGCTGGCGGCGTGATCAAGGCGCCGATGCACGGCAAGCTGATTGCGCTCTTCGTCACAGCGGGCGAGGCAGTGGTGAAGGGCCAGCGGCTCGCCATCGTCGAAGCGATGAAGATGGAGCATGTGTTGACCGCTCCGCGCGACGGCACCGTCACTGAGCTCGGCGCCGAGCCGGGCGCGCAGGTAGCCGAGGGCGCGAAAGTGGTCGTGCTCGGAGAGTGACGCTTCCCGGCGCTAGGAGCTGGGCTTGTTCTCGAACAGGCTCAAGCCTTCGGGCTTGGTGCGAAGCGGTAGTGGATCAGGTCCATGACCACGGCCTCTTCGCGCGTCCGATTGCGATAGCCGTGCCGGCGGTCGGCGGGAAAACGCAGCGACTGGCCCTGCCTGAGCGGCCGCCACTCCTCCTCGACCAGCAGTTCGACCTCGCCGTGCTGGACGGTGATGTGCTCGACGACGCCGACGTCGTGCGGCTCCGAGATGCTCTCGAAGCCGGGTGCGAAGGTGAGTTCGTAGAGCTCGAAGCCGAACCGCGCCTCGTATGGAAAGACAAGAGCCCGCTGCATGCCTTCCTGCGACGGGCGCACGCGCAAGTCGGCGGCGTCGCGCAGAAGCAGCACGTCGCCGCTTCCCCCATCGGCCTCCAGCAGCGCGGTCATGGGAGCCCCCAGGCCCGTGGCGATCTTCCAGAGCGTCGCGATGGTCGGCGCGGATTCCCCCCGCTCGATCTGGCCGAGCATCGCCTTGCTGACGCCGGTGCGGGCCGCCGTCTGGTCGAGGCTCCAGCCGAGGTCACTCCTGATCGCTTTGAGCAGCTTCGGTGTTTCGACGGGGCTGACGGGTTTCATGGCAGGCGTCTCCGCGGCGTGCGTTATTGCGCACAAAGGTCTTGTGCGTTAAAGCGCACGAGCCTTTCCTATCATTCTGCTGGAGGCTTGTCCCATGCAGCCGAACACCAGGCTCGACCTCGACCGCATCCGGCAAGCGCAGCGAGAAATCTCGCCGCTGTTTCGCGATACGCCGCAGTTCCAATCTCCGACGCTCGGCGAATTGCTCGGCTGCGAGCTCGTCATCAAGCTCGAGACTGCGAACCCGATCGGCTGCTTCAAGGGGCGCGGGACCGAGGTCGCGATGGCGCGGCTCGCCAGGAGTGCAGGCCCAAAGGCTGCGATCTGCGCCAGCGCCGGCAATCTTGGCCAAGCGCTGGCCTATAGCGGCCGGTCGCGCGGCATCGATGTTTCGGTGATCGCGGGCAAGGGCGCCAACCCCGGCAAGATCGAGCGCATTCGCCGGCTGGGCGGAGTGGTCGAGCTGGTCGAGGGCGATATCGAGACTGCCCGCGAGCGTGCGCGGAAGATCGCGGCTGACGGCAACGCCTTCCTGATCGAGGACAGCGAGAACCTCGACACTTGCGAGGGCGCGGCGACGATCGGGCTCGAGCTCGTCGAGGGGGCAGGGCGTATCGATACCTTGCTGCTCGCGCTTGGCGGCGGTGCGCTGGCGACCGGCGTCGGCCATGTCATGAAAACCCTGTCGCCAGCGACCGAGATCGTCTGCATCCAGCCGAAAGGGGCGCCGGCCCTGGCGCTGTCGTGGCGAGCCCGATCGGTCGTGACCACAGAGAGTACCAACACCATCGCCGACGGCGTCGCCGGGCGATTTCCGATTCCGGACGTCCTCACCGACCTGCTCGCCGTCGCCGACCATGTTCCGCTGGTCGAGGAAGCCAGCATCGTCGAAGGCATGCGGCTGCTCTACCGGCATGCCGCCCTCGTCACCGAGCCGTCGGCGGCGCTCGGCATCGCCGCCATGCTGGAAGATCCCGGGCGTTACCGTGGCAAGCGCGTCGCCACGGTGATCTGCGGGTCGAATGTCCTGCCCGATCGGTTCAGTGCGTGGATGCAGGACTAGAGCGCATCCAGCGCGACGATAGCCCGCTCGGCAACGGCGAGATTGATCTGCGCCAGCGGATCGTCGTCACCAAGGAACCAGGCGGCCGAGAGCCCGCACCAGGCCAGGATCCATCTGAGCAGGCGTTCGCGCTCCAGCCCGGATTTCGCCAGCACGATCCCCAGCCGGCGCTCGAAGCGGCCGGGCAAGACCGCGACCGGCGGCTCGGGATCGGCGAGATCGGGATCGCAGAACAGGATCGTGTATTCGAAGGCGCGATCGCCGATCACCGATTTCGGGTCGATGGCGAGCCAGCCTTTGGCCCCGAAATCGAGCACATTGTCATGGTGCAGGTCGGCATGCAGCGGCATGATCTCGCGCTGTGCCGGCAGGAGTTCGGTCGCTGCTGCCGCCGAGCGGGCGAGGATGCCGCCGCGCTCCTGCGCCATCGGGAAGAGATCCTTGAACCAGGTTTCCAGTGGGATCAGGCCTGAAGGCGCCGGGCCGCGCGGCTTCTGCAAAGCGGCGATGGCGTCGCAGAGAATGGCTGTCGCCTCATCGTCGCCCGCTGCGCCGCTGCGTGCCATGGCGGCGAGCGAGCGGGAGCCGGTGGCGCGCTCGATCAGCATGGCGCTGCCATCGTCATTGCGCTCGAGCAGCCGAGCGGCGCCGTCGCCGGCCCAGTAGTCGAGCGGCAGATAGCCACGCCGTTCGTCCTCGACCTCCGGCAGCTTCAGCATGGCGGGTTGGCTATCGTGCAGCACAGGCAAGAGCTGGCTGGCATGAGTGCGGATCGGCTTGCCGGCGGGCGCGAGATTCCAGCGGGTCAGCCAGGGCGAAAAGGCGTTGGTCGGCATCGTCGGTCGTCTATTCCGTCATTGCGAGCGTAAGCGAAGCAATCCAGGGGGACTGCGCGGACGCTCTGGATTGCTTCGTCGCTGCGCGCCTCGCAATAACGTCGGAGGTTAGTCCGCCGCGCGGCCGCGACCAATCAGCGGAAACTGCTCGACCTCGTAGATCTGGCCGGAGACGTGGCCGCTTTCTTCCGACAGCCAGAAGGCGGTGTGGGCGGCAATCTCGGCCGCCTGCATGATCTGGCCGAAGGGGGCGAATTCGAGCGGTACCTCCTTCTCCCAGCCGGGCTTCTTGCCCTCGCGCTGCTGCGTCGCATCTTCGTTGGCGGTGAAGGTCCAGCCGACATTGAGCTGGTTGACCCGGATATGCTCGCGGCCGAGCGTGTTGGCGAGGTTGCGCGTCATCGTCATCAGCGCGCCCTTCGACATCGAATAGACGGTGAGGTTGGAATTGCCGCAAAATGCGTTGATCGAGCCGACGGTGAGGATCGAGCCGCCGGATTTCTGCAAGCGGAAGGCGCGGATCGCCGCCTCGGCGCAGAGCAGCGGCGCGCGGGTGTTGATCGCGATCATATGGTCGAAGAAGGCGGCCGTGGTCTCGCCGAGCACGCCGCGCGGATAGATGCCGGCATTGTTCACGAGCCCATCGATGCGGCCGAAGGCCTTGCGCGTCGCGTCGACCAGCGCCTGGGCCGTCGCCGGCTCGGCGAGATCGCCGATCGCGCCGGCGGTCGCGGGGCCGAGCTTGCGGCAGGCGGTGTCGACCTCGTTCTGCTCGCGGCCATGGACCAGCACCTTGGCCCCCTCGGCGATCAGGCGCTCGGCCATGGCGTAGCCGATACCGGTCGAGGAGCCGGTGACGAGAATGGCCTTGCCTTGCAGTCCGCGCATGTCGTGTCTCCGTTCGGGTCGGCAGCCTTAGTAGCCTGCGAGCGCGGCGCCGTCATGGCCGCGCCCTCGTGGGTCACCCCGGCGCGGCGCGGTTGTGGAGAAAGGCTGCGGCCTCTGGCGAGGCGCGCCTGCGAGGATTAGGTTGCCCGCCATGCCGCTCCATATCCTCAAGCTCTGCGTCGGCGCCGAATCGATCAGCGATCTCGAAGAGTGGATCGCCGAGCGGCAGGCGCAGCGCCGTGCTCGCGGCGAGCCGTTGGAACAGCTGCACACCACCCGCATGGTGCCGAAGCGGGTCGAGGAGATCGTCAACGGCGGCTCGCTCTACTGGGTTATCAAGGGCCAGGTCTCGGCCCGCCAGCGCCTGATCGCCATCCGCCCCTTCACCGATGGCGAGGGCATCGGCCGCTGCCATCTGGTGATGGAGCCGGTGGTGGTGCCGGTTGAACCCCGGCCGTTCCGGCCGTTCCAGGGTTGGCGTTATCTCCAGGACAAGGATGCGCCGCGCGATATCGATGGCCGCAGCGGCGATCTCGGCGTCATGCCCGAGCAGATGCGGCGCGAACTGGCGGAGCTGGGGCTGCTGTAACCCAAGCGTTACGAGAGCTGTTGGAGTTGCCACCGCAGATCGCCTCGGAGGCGCCTCTGCGGTGGCTTCTTCCTGTTAGTAGCCCGCTGAAAGCTCAGCCTGAGTTCAGGGCTGCGAAGAGTTCCTCGTAGCGGCCATCACGCTCGGCCCAGCGCCGGGACTGATCGCGTTCGAGCAACAGCTCGCCCCGAGGGTGATCGGCCTGTTCGAGCCGTTGCACCACCTCGGTGACATAGGCCGCGAGAGGCATGGCGCGCGGGTCGATGGCCTGCTGCGCGCCGGTGAGTTCCGTCTGCACGTAGGGCGGCGAGAGCTCCAACACTTCGACAGGGACGTTGCGGAGCTGATGACGCAGCGACTGCAGCCAGGAATGCAGGAAGGCCTTGCTGGCGCAATAGGTCGGGAAGTCGGCGCGCGGGACGAAGGCGAGCGCGGAGCTGGTCGCGAGGATCGCCGCGTTTGGCTGGCCTTTGAGGAGTGGCAGCAGTGCCGCCGTCACCCGCAGCACCCCCAGGATATTAGTCGAGACGATCGCCTCCGCATCGGCGATGTCCCAGCTGTCGCTTGTCATGTCCTCGCTGCGCGAGATGCCGGCATTGGCAATCAGCACATTGAGGTCGGGAAAGCGCGCACGAATCTCGTCGCCAAGGCGCGACATGCTTCCAGGGGCGTCGAGATCGAGCGGCAGCCCGACCATGCCGGGTCGGCCAGCCGTGATCTCGTCGAGGAGGGCTTGCCGCCGTCCCGTGACGATGACGCGATTGCCTCGCGCGTGAAAAGCCTCGGCGAGCGCACGGCCGATGCCGCTGGAGCCGCCGGTGACGAGAATGGTGTTGCCAGTCGTCTTCATGATTGCTGCCTTCATCAGGTTCCGGTGAGTGGAAGGCCACGGCGGCCTCGGGAACGCTGACGGCAGGTGGCTCACGGGAGACGGCACGGCACCATGGCAGGTGTGAACCTGTCCGGAGCAGCGAGCTGTCTCGCGCGGGCTTGCGGCCGCAAAGCAGGTGACTGGGGCATACCGTGGCGCCTTGTGCATCGAGATCTCCCTGCTGGGACCTTCTCGACCAAGGACGCGTTGGATGACGGTAACGCCTACGGCAGTGCCTTGCGGCGACTGCAGGGGCAGAGCTAGCCCGGTAGTCTGCCGAGGTCAACGTATCGTTGGGACTGCGCTCCGCGCAGGTGCAAGGCTCGTTCAGAACGCTGCGAGGATCCGCTGCAGATCCGCGATCTGCTCGGGCGTCAGCGCACGCTTCGGCAGGATCTGGTAGCTGTAGTCCGAGATGAAAAACAGGAAGAGGTGTTGATCCTCGCGGATCTTCATGTAGTCGCGCCACGGAATGTGGTTGCGTGCGCCAGGCTGCTCAGCCTCGTAGGCTTCCTCGTCCCAGCTGGCCGAGACGGGCTTGCGGACCAGCTTGTCCTGCCTGAACCGTCGGCGGATGACGAGCGGGCCGAGCGCGAGCGGTATGCCGAGGCCGAAGCCGAGAATGGTCGCGATGATGACGAGCGCGAACGGCAGGAGGTTGCCGCGCAATTCCGGCCAGGGCATTCCGGCAGCGGAGAAGAAGCCGACGAAGGCCGCCATCGCGACGAGCCAGAGTACTGACAGACGGATGATGGTCTGCTTCTCGCGGATTCCGCTGAAGGCGTGCAGGCGAACCGCGCGACGGAGATCGAGCTCGTCGAGCGTGAAGGTCGTCGTGCGGTCCATCGCCTCTTCCGTTCGGCCTGCGCCTTACACCCCGATATTGTCGATCAGCCTGGTTCCGCCGATCCGCGCCGCGATCAGCAGGCGAATCGGGCCATCGGCGCGCGAGGTCACCGGCGCCAGCGTGTCGGCGTGGCGGGCTTCGAGATAGTCGAGCTCGAAGCCGGCGGTGATGATCTCGTTCTGTGCGTCGGCGACCGCCTGGAAGAGCGGATCGTCATTGCGGATGCGGGCGGCGAGGGCCTGCATCACCCGGTGCAGCGTCGGAGCCAGCGCGCGCTCATCGGCCGAGAGGTAGCGGTTGCGCGAGGACATTGCGAGCCCGTCTGCCTCGCGGAAGGTCGCCAGCGGCACGATCTCGATGCCGAGATCGAGGTCGCGGGCCATGCGCGTCACCACCTTGAGCTGCTGATAGTCCTTCTCGCCGAAGACGGCGAAATCGGCCTTGCTCTGTGTGAAGAGCTTGCAGCAAACCGTTGCCACGCCTTCGAAATGTGTCGGGCGGAAGCGATCCTCCAGGCTGACGGCGGCCGGGCCGAGCAGCAGCACGCGGCTGGCGAAGCCCGGCGGATACATCTCCTCGACGGCGGGGAAATAGATCGCATCGGCGTTTGCCGCTTCCAGTTGGGCGCGATCGCTGTCGAAGGTGCGCGGGTACTTCTTGAAGTCCTCATGCGGGGCGAACTGCGTCGGGTTGACGAAGATCGAGACGATGACGCGGCGAGCGTGCTTCTGCGCCTTGGTGACGAGCGCGATATGGCCCTCGTGCAGCGCACCCATGGTCGGCACGAGCGCGACCTTCTCGCCGGCTGCATGCCAGGCCGCGACCGCCTCGCGCATCGCCTTGACCGTTTCGAACACCGCGACCTGCGACATGGCGCTTCTCCCCAGGCATGTTCCGCAAAAGTGGTCCCACTTTTGCGGTCAGAACATGCCGTACTATTGAGTTGCGCGAATTCTGATCGTTCGACCGTCGCCGGTCGAACGGAAAGCGCGCGGTTGGGGACGGGTAGCAAATGCCGGCGGCGCGGCCAATATCTCTGACATGAGCAAATCCCGGCGAAGAGCATGACGCGTGAAGACGGCAAGGCGGTGGGCAAAGCGGGCGAGACGCGCCCGGTCGAAAGCGCTGCGCGCTCGAAGCCCGGAGAGATCGATCGCTTCGTCGCTGCGGCCAAGCAGCTCGCGCCGCTCGCGACTGGGCAGGCCGGGCGGCTCGTCTTCTCGCTCGACGCGACGATGAGCCGGCAGCCGAGCTGGGATCTGGCGTGCTCGCTGCAGGGCCAGATGTTCGAGGTCGCGGCGAAGACCGGCGGGCTCGCGGTTCAGCTTGTCTATTTCCGCGGCTTCGACGAATGCCGCGCCTCGGGCTGGCTCGGCGAGCCGCAGCGCCTGACCGGGCTGATGAACAAGATCGATTGCCGCGGCGGGCAGACGCAGATCGGCCGCGTGCTCAAGCATATCCGCGACGAGGAGCGGCAGGTGGCGATCCGCGCTTTCGTCTATGTTGGCGATGCGATGGAGGAGGATGTCGATCGGCTCTGCGCGCTTGCCGGCGAGCTTGGCCTGCGCGGCGTCAGGGGTTTCCTGTTCCAGGAAGGGGCCGATCCGGATGCCAGCGCCGCCTTCGCCGAGATCGCACGCCTGACCGGCGGCGCCCATGCCCGCTTCGACGTCAACGCGCCGAATTCCCTGCTCGACCTGCTGCGCGGAGCAGCGGCCTATGCCAGCGGCGGACGCGAGGCGCTGTTGAAGCTCGCGGGGCAGAATGCTGCGGCACAAAGGCTGCTCACGGCGATGGAGGGCCGTACATCGTGAGTCTGCTCTACGGTATCGCCACGCTGATCCTGATCTGGTGGCTGGCCAAGCTCTTCGCCGGCTCCGATCCGAAGAAGCTGGTCCGGCTCGGCAAGGTCGTCGGCGGCACGCTTTCACTCGGCGTCGCGGCGTTGCTGATGCTGCGCGGCCGCCCGGATATGGCGATCTTCCTGGGCGGGCTCGGGGCCTGGCTGCTCGGCTGGAGCGCTTATGGCCCCGGCGGGCTCAAGATGCCGGAATGGGCGAAGGACTGGGGCGGGACCGGCTCGGCCGGACGCTCGAAGGTCGCATCGAGCCTGCTGGAGATGGAGCTCGACCATGACAGCGGCGGCGTCAGGGGCAAGGTCCTGGCCGGCGCTCATGCGGGGCGCGATCTCGACGATCTCAACCCCACCGAACTCAGTGCGCTGCTGCGCGAGTGCCTCGCCGGTGATCCCGACGGGGCGCGCCTCCTAGAGGCATATCTCGACCGCCGGGCGCCCGGATGGCGTGAAGACGCTGATCGTCACCGCGACGCGGGGCAGCGCGGCGCGGCGCGCACGGGCGCGATGTCGGACGAGGAGGCCTACGAGATCCTGGGGCTTCAGCCGGGGGCGGGCCCGGAGGCGATCCGCGATGCCCATCGGGGCCTGATGAAGCGGATCCATCCGGATGCCGGCGGCACCAGCGGGCTTGCCGCTCGTGTCAACCAGGCCAAGGATACCTTGCTGAAAAAGCATGGCTGATCTCCTTTCCCGATCGGTCAGCCGCGGGTGGCGAAGCAGGAGAAGCCGCCGCGTTTGAGCTGGGCGCAGGCCTTCTCGGCGTCCTTGGACTCCTCGAAGCCGGCGAAGCGGGCGCGGAACAGGGTGGCACCACCCTTCTCGACCTTCTCGGTGAAGGGCGAAGCGTCGGCGAGCGAACCGGAGGCCTTGGCGCGGGCGCGGCTGAGGATGTCCTTGGCCTTGGCCTCGTCGTCGGTGGCGCCAAGCTGGATCACCCATTTCGAGGCGATCGCGGTCTTCTCGGCCAGCTTGGCTTCGGCCTTGGCCTCGGGCGCCTTGGCGACATGCGCCACCTTGACCGGGGCCGGAGCCGGCTCGGACAGACGGGCCTCGACCTTCTTCGGCATGGGCTGGGCCTCGTCCTTGACCGCCGCTTCGGCGACCTTGGCGATCGAGGAGGTGGTGTCGACATTCGCCGGCGGGCGCAGGACCTTGCCTTCAGCCGGGGCGGCGCCGATCGACCAGCGCATGGCCGACGGCGTCGTGGTCGCGGCGACCGGGCGCATGTTGGAGAGGGCGAGCGCCTGGGCGCTGCCGCTGAGGGCGCGCGGCGGCGGCATCTGGGCGGTCGTCGTCGTCGCGGCATAGGCGCGGGCGGCGGCGGGCACTTCCGGCTCGGCGCGCGGACGCGGTACCGGGATCGGCGCAGGGGCCGGGGCGGGTTCAGGCGTCTGGGCGACGAGCGCCGGGCGAGCCGGCGGCTCGGGAACCGGGGCCGGAGCCGGCGCGCGATAACGCTCCTGCTGCGGCTCTGTGGCCTCGGCGATCATCGGAGCGCTGCGGCCGCCGGTGCTGGCGCGCGGCAGGCTGGCGAGGACGAGATCGGACATGATCTTGTCGCGCGATGCGCCGGAGCGACCGCCGAGCACGATCGAGACGATCTGGCGACCCTCTGCCTTGGCCGAGGTCATCAGGTTGAAGCCGGAGGCGCGGGTGTAGCCGGTCTTGATGCCGTCGACGCCCTCGATCTTGCCGAGCAGGCGGTTGTGCCCGCGAATCGTGCGCGAGCCGTACTGGAAGGAGCGCGTCTGGAAGAGCGGGAAATAGCGGGGGAAACGCTCCTGAATCGCCCGAGCCAGGATGGTCAGGTCGCGCGCCGTGGTGATGTTCGGCGGCGAGTTCGGCAGGCCGTGCGGGTTATAGAAGCGGGTCGAGTCCATGCCGAGCGAGCGCGCCTTGCGCGTCATCTGCTCGGCGAAGGCCTCTTCGGAGCCGGCGATGTTCTCGGCGACCACGACGGAGGAATCGTTGGCCGAGAGGGTGATCATGCTCTTGATCGCGTCCTCGACCTCGATGGTCGAGCCGGCGCGCAGGCCGAGCTTGGTCGGCGGCTGCGAGGCGGCATAGGCCGAGACCTTGAGCTCGGAGCTCATGGTGAAGCGGCCGCGCTCCATCTGCTCGAAGAGCATGTAGAGCGTCATCACCTTGGTGAGTGAGGCCGGGATGCGCGGCGCATCCTCGTTGACGGCGTGCAGGGTGCGGCCGCTCTTGGCGTCGACGACCATTGCTGCATAGGGCGGGGCGTAGCCGCCCGAGACATGGCGCCGCTTCTTGCGGGCCGCCTCTGCGGGCGAGACCGTCGCGGTCAGAGCAACGGCAGCAATACTCACCACCCCGATGAACGCGAGCCAGCGCCCGCGTCGGGACCCAACGCAACCAGAAGCCATGCAACTCGCCTCAACTCACCCACCCGTCCGTCGCAGGCTTTGCAGCGTGGCGCGAAGGACACAGACTAGGAGGTTAGGTGGATGCGGTTACGGAGGAGTTAAGCGCCGGACAGCTTTCACATGGTCGTTTTCACATGGCGGTCACACGGGGCGGTCAGGTTGCAAACCGTTGCCGGTACACGCTGGGTAGCTCTGCGTTTGGTGCATTGCAGCACAAGCTTGACTTTTATGTTGCGCTGCACAATATGCAGAAGCGCCCCGGTGATGGACCTTTTCATCTGACCTTGAGGGCACGGAACCCGGGCCATTCCGGCTCGTCAGCAGAGGCGGCGCGCGAGCGTCGAAAGGGACACCATGATCCAGCAGTTCGAGACCATCCAGAAGGCTTCCAAAGAGAACGTCGATGCCGCTCTGAAGGCGTTCGGCGCCACCTCGAAGGGCGTGCAGGCTCTGGCCGTTGAGGCCACCGACTACGCCAAGAAGTCGTTCGAGGCCGGCACGGCCACGATCGAGAAGCTTGCCGGCGTGAAGACGCTCGACAAGGCCATCGAGATCCAGTCGGACTACGTCAAGACCGCTTTCGAGGGCTATGTCGCCCAGGTCACCAAGATCGGCGAGCTCTATGCCGCGATCGCCAAGGACGCCTACAAGCCGTTCGAGGGCATCGTCGCCAAGGCCGTCCCGACCCCGGCCAAGTGATTTTGGCGCGGCGGGATTCGCCCGGCCGCAGCTGATCACCTGAGAATTTCAAGAAGCCCGGCCTCGGCCGGGCTTCTTTGCGTTTGGGCTCCTTCCGGATGCGCCTTCGCGGCAATGCTCTGGCAACTGGCGGGCGGCTGTCTGCCTGCGTCGTGTTTAGCCTGATGGCAGCGACCTGAGCCAGGAGCCGCAATGAGCCGTTCGACGATTGCCATGGACGCATCGAGCAGTGCAGAGCCGCCCCGGGAGGCCTGGTACTGCGTCAAGAGCTCCGGCAGCCTGGCGACGGGCGCGATGGCGAGCGTGACCGTTCTCGGCGAGCAGGTCGTGATCGGCCGCACGAAGCTCGGCGAGCTCTTCGCCTTGCGCGATCGCTGCCCGCATCGCGGCGCGCCCCTGTCCGAGGGGCGGTTCGACGGCGTCGCGATCACCTGCCCCTTCCATGGCTGGCGCTTCGGAGCCGATGGTCGCTGCCGGGCGATGCCGACGCTGGTCGATGGCGACGTCACCGATCCCGGCCAGGTCAAGGTCGGCGAGTTCCCGATCCGCGAGAGCGACGGCATCATCTGGCTCTATCTTGGTACGCGGCCGGAGCTTGCGCCGCCGGTGCCTGCCTTGGCGCTTGCAGGCAAGACGCGCTGCCGCGTCGCGGTCTCGGTTCTGGTCGAGGCCTCCTATGATCTCAGCGTGCTCAGCCTGATCGACCCCGGACATGTCGGCTACGTCCATAACTCGTGGTGGTGGCGGCCGACCGCGACGGCGCAGGAGAAAGTTAAGGACTTCGAGCCGCTGCCCTTCGGCTTCCGGATGAAGGCGCACAAGGCGGCGGCGAACTCGCGCGGCTATCGCCTCCTCGGGAGGCCGCAGACGGAAGTCGACTTCCTGCTGCCTGGCCAGCGGATCGAACGGATTCGCCTCGGCGAGCGCGCGATCGTCAACGCGACCTTCGCCACGCCAATCGATGCGCGCCGGACGCTGCTGACCAATGTGCTGCTGTCGGACCTGCCGCAGCTCATGCCGCTCGCGCCGGTGATCAGATGGGCAGGGCACGCCTTCCTGCGCCAGGACCAGCGGATTCTCGAACTCGCCCAGCAGGGGCTGGAGCGCAAGCCGACCATGCTGCTGCTGGGGCAGGCCGACCGGCTGGCGCAATGGTATTTCCGCCTGAAGCGTGACTATGCCACAGCCCGCCGGGAGGGCACCGTTTTCTCCAATGGGCTTACTCCGGAGCGGCTGCGCTGGCGAACTTGAGAGTTGGCTGCGGCTCCGCAAGGCCCTGAGAAGCCTGGCTATTCCGGCCGCGCTTTTGCTTTGTCCGATTCAAAAAGGCGCTTTGCTGTGGCATGCGCTCCGAACGGGCTGGCGAAGCGGGGGAGACGACTGTAAATTCGTGAGCGAAGCACTATCTTGATGTCAGCCTTCGGGACGGACACCTTGAGCCAAGCAGCCACGACGCCAATCGATCAGGACCTGCCAGCCGGCAACGCGCCGCGCGGGAACGCGTCCTCTTTTGCGCCGCGTCTGGCGTCGAAGCCGCGGGCGCCATCCGGCCCGACCGACAATGACCGCAGCGGAACCGGCACCGCGGTCCTGACCCGCACCAGAACACGCAAGCCCAACCTCTACCGCGTGCTGATCCTCAACGACGACTACACTCCGATGGAGTTCGTGGTGCATGTGCTGGAGCGGTTCTTCAACAAGGACCGGGCCGAGGCGACGCGCATCATGATGCACGTTCACCAGAACGGCGTCGGCGAATGCGGCGTCTTCACCTACGAGGTCGCCGAGACCAAGGTCACCCTGGTGATGGACCTCGCCCGCAAGCACATGCATCCGCTGCAATGCGTGATGGAGAAGAAGTAGCTTTGAACATCATCCTTTCGAAACTGGACTGGGAGCGCTGACCTTGCCGAGCTTCTCGCGCAGCCTCGAACAGGCGCTTCACCGGGCCCTCGCGCTCGCCAATGAGCGCCACCATGAATATGCGACGCTGGAACACCTGCTGCTGGCGCTGGTCGATGACCAGGATGCCGCCGCGGTGATGCGCGCCTGCAGCGTCGATCTCGACACGCTGCGCCGCAACCTCGTCGACTATATCGATGCGGAGTTGACCAACCTCGTCACCGACGGGCGCGACGATTCCAAGCCGACCGCCGGCTTCCAGCGCGTGATCCAGCGCGCGGTGATCCATGTCCAGTCGTCCGGCCGCGAGGAGGTGACCGGGGCGAACGTGCTCGTGGCGATGTTCGCTGAGCGCGAGAGCCATGCCGCCTACTTCCTGCAAGAGCAGGACATGACCCGCTACGACGCGGTCAACTATATCAGCCACGGCATCGCCAAGCGCCCCGGCGCCAGCGAGAGCCGGCCCGTGCGCGGCGCCGAAGAGGAGCCGGAGCAGCGCGAGCAGCGCAGCGAGCAGGCCAGTGACGGCGACAAGGACAAGAAGAAAAAGGAAAGCGCCCTCGACGCTTACTGCGTCAACCTCAACCGCAAGGCGCGCGACGGGCGCATCGACCCGCTGATCGGCCGTGAGGCCGAGGTGCAGCGCACCATCCAGATCCTCTGCCGCCGGCAGAAGAACAATCCGCTGCTGGTCGGCGATCCCGGCGTGGGCAAGACCGCGATCGCCGAGGGTCTGGCGCTCAAGATCGTGCGCGGCGAGGTGCCGGAGGTGCTGGAGGACGCGACCGTCTTCTCGCTCGACATGGGCACGCTGCTCGCCGGCACGCGTTATCGCGGCGATTTCGAGGAACGCCTCAAGCAGGTGATGAAGGAGATCGAGCAGCACCCGAAGGCGGTCATGTTCATCGACGAGATCCATACGGTGATCGGCGCCGGTGCGACCTCGGGCGGCGCGATGGACGCCTCGAATCTGCTGAAGCCGGCGCTGGCCTCGGGCGGGCTGCGCTGCATCGGCTCGACCACCTACAAGGAATACCGCCAGTATTTCGAGAAGGACCGGGCGCTGGTGCGCCGCTTCCAGAAGATCGACGTCAACGAGCCGTCGGTGCCGGACACGATCGAGATCCTGAAGGGGCTGAAGCCTTATTTCGAGGAGTTTCACAAGCTGCGCTACACCAACGACGCCATCAAGGCGGCGGTGGAGCTGTCGGCGCGCTACATCCATGACCGCAAGCTGCCGGACAAGGCGATCGACGTGATCGACGAGACCGGCGCCTCGCAGATGCTGGTGACCGAGGCCAAGCGCAAGAAGACGATCGGCGTCAAGGAGATCGAGGCGGCGGTCGCGACCATGGCGCGCATCCCGGCCAAGACCGTCTCCAAGGACGATGCCGAGGTGCTGCGCAACCTCGAGACCACGCTGAAGCGCACCGTCTACGGTCAGGAGAAGGCGATCGAGGCGCTGTCCTCGTCGATCAAACTCGCCCGTGCCGGCCTGCGCGACGGCGAGAAGCCGATCGGCTGCTACCTCTTCGCGGGGCCGACCGGCGTCGGCAAGACGGAGGTGGCGCGCCAGCTCGCCTCCTCGCTCGGCGTCGAGCTCGTGCGCTTCGACATGTCGGAATACATGGAGCGCCACACCGTCTCGCGGCTGATCGGCGCGCCTCCGGGCTATGTCGGCTTCGATCAGGGCGGCCTCTTGACCGACCAGATCGACCAGCATCCGCACTGCGTGCTGCTGCTCGACGAGATCGAGAAGGCCCATCCTGACCTGTTCAACATCCTTCTGCAGGTGATGGACCACGGCAAGCTGACCGACAACAACGGCAAGCAGGTCGATTTCAGGAACGTCATCCTGATCATGACCACCAATGCCGGCGCCGCCGACATGGCCAGGAACGCCTATGGCTTCACCCGCCAGAAGCGCGAGGGCGACGACACCGAGGCGATCAACAAGCTGTTCGCGCCGGAGTTCCGCAACCGGCTCGACGCGACGATCTCGTTCGGCCACCTGCCGAAGACGGTCGTGGCGCGCGTCGTCGACAAGTTCGTGCTGCAGCTCGAGGCGCAGCTCGCTGACCGCAACGTAACCATCGAGCTCTCGGACGAGGCGCGCGAATGGCTGGTCGACAATGGCTATGACGAGGCGATGGGCGCCCGACCGATGGCCCGTCTGATTCAGCAGACGATCAAGACGCCGCTGGCCGACGAGGTGCTGTTCGGCCGCCTGAAGAATGGCGGTGCGGTCAAGGTGGTGGTGATCCAGTCCGAGACCGGTATCAAGGTGCTCGGCCTCGAATTCCCCGACGGGCCGATCAAGCCCAAGCCGGAGAAGGACGTCGCTGCTGCAGCCGAGAAGCGCACGCGCAAGCCGCGGGCGAAAACGCCGAGCAAGGCCAAGGCGGCCGGCTCCGGCAGCGCCAAGCGCGGTCCGAAGCCGGATGCTCCGGTCGAGCCGCCGAAGGCGCGCAGCGTCCGTACCGTCCCGAAGGTTCCGTTGACCAAGGCCTGATCGGTGTTCTTCAAGCGCAAGTCGGAAAGTGTGTGGGCTCAAGAGGGCGAGGTCGCCGCGCAGGCGGCCGCTCCCGCGCCCAAGGAAAAGCTCGGCTGGTTCGAGAAGCGGGCGCGCCGGCGCCGGCGCCGGATCATCTTCGAGGAAGTGCTGGGCTGGATCATGGTCCCGGCCTTCCTCTATCTGCTCTATCTCGGCTATCGCGCCGTCGGCGGGATACCGAAGGAAGGCATGGACTTCTTCCAGGAGGTGATCGGGCTCGCGATGAAGAGCTTCTGATCCGACTTGCGCTGGGCGCAAGGCCGGCGCGCGGTCTGGTGGCTGTCATGCGACCAGCGTCATGCGCTTTAAGCAAAAGGGCTCGCAGTTGCTGCGGGCCTTTTTCATATCGTTCGGTCCGATGATCCGATCTTCGAGCTCCTCGCCTTTCGATCGCAGCAGCGCTGTTCCGCCAGGGATCGTGCCGGTGGGCAGCTGGTGGCGCAGAGCGATGGCGAGATGACCGAGGCCGCTCCCAACCAATGGCTGCGCCCGTGGGCGCGCGGCTTCCGCGATGCCGCGATGCTCCCCGCCTGGGTCGTCGGGCTCTCGCTGATGGGCGTCGGCACATTGGCGCGCGATGTCGGCTATCCCGTCGAGGCGGCTGTGCTCTCGACGATCCTGGTCTGGGCCGGCCCGTCGCAGGTGCTGTTCTTTGCCTCGATCGCCGCCGGCGCCGCCTGGAGCGCGATCGCGCTCGCCATCGGCTTCGCCTCGCTGCGCTTCCTGCCGATGACCGTATCGCTGCTGCCGCTGCTGCGCCGGCCGGGCCAGAGCGTGGCGCAGCAGATGCTGATCGCGCATTTCGTCGCCGTCACGGCCTGGGTCGAGGCGCTCCGGCGACTGCCGAACATCCCGCCCGAACAGCGCGTCGGCTATTTCCTCGGTTTCGCCAATGCGCTGATCGTCATCAGCGCGCTCTGCACCTATGCCGGTTTCCATCTTGCCGGCATCGTGCCCGCGCCGGTCGCGGCCGGATTGCTCTGCCTGACACCGATCTTCTTCCTGTCGTCGATGGTCGCCGGCATTCGCGGCCTCGGCGACATGGTCGCGATCGGGCTCGGCCTCGCGCTTGCGCCGGTGGCAGGCTGGGCGATCGGCGGCGGCTTCGATCTGATCGCAAGCGGCATCGCCGGCGGCAGCATCGCCTTCCTGGTCCAGCGCTGGCGCAAGGCGCGAAAGGCGGGCGCATGACCCAGCCGATCGCCTTCCTCGACGGGCCGTGGTGGCCCTATCTCGCGCTTGTCCTGTTCGCGATGCTGCCGACCGAGATCTGGCGCTGGCTCGCCGTCGCCTTCGCGCGGAAGCTGGACGAGAGATCGCCCTGGCTCGAATGGGTCAGGCTGGTCGCGACCTCGCTGCTGGCCGGCGTCGTGGCCAAGCTGGTGCTGACGGCTCCAGGTGCGCTTGCCGGCGTGCCGCTTACGGTGAGGCTGGCAGCGCTCGCTGTTGCCGTTACGGTCGTGCTCGCCTTTCGCCGCCGGGTGATGCTGGCGGTGCTTGCCGGCGAGGCGGTGCTGATCGGCGGCGCCGTATGGCTGAGCTGAAGGCCTAGCCGCGCGATCCCTTCCATATGAAAACCGGCGCCTGGGAAGGCGCCGGCTCGGTCATGCTCGATGGCTGTCCGCCTCGGCTTTACGCCGGCCGCGGTGCGAAGCTCGGGCGGATCGTCTGGTTTGCCGCCGGCTGCGTCTTGTACCACTGCGTCACCGCCTCGACGCGGCGGGTGTGGCGCGGATAATGCGAGACGATCTTCAGGAAGAAGCCGGCGATGCCGGGCACCATCTGCTCCTGGTTCTGGAAGGCGTCGGGGTTCATCTGGGCGTTCAGCCTGGCGCTGCCGCAGGCCAGCATCTGCAGGCCAGTGCGGGCGGCCTGCAGATCGCGGGCGACGAAGGCGCCGATGCGGTCGCAAGTCAGTTCGCGGCCACGGGAGTAGGCGGCGCCGAGGAACGGGATGATGTGGCCGGGAAAGCGCAGATAGCTCCAGGGCTCGTCGAGATGGCCGGCGACATGGTGACCGAGCTCATGGCCGATGACGAAGCGAACCTGCTCGTCATTGTCGGCGTCGATCAGGGCCGAGGTCAGCCAGATATAGCGCTGGCGGCCGACGAGGCGTAGCGCCATCGCGTTCAGCACGCCGCTCGAGTTGTAGACGAAGGTCTGCGGGATCTCGCGCAGGCCGAGCGCGCGAGCGCCGTCCTCGACCATGCGGTGGATGTGCGGGAACTGATCGGGCCCGACCATGACGAAATGGCCGATCATATAGGCGCGGGTGATGGCGCGGGCCCAATAGGAGACCAGCCAGAAGATGCCGAAATAGAAGAGCAGCAGGAGACCGTGCCAGATCGAGCCGCTCAACAGGGCAACGGCAATGGCGCCGAGCACCACCGCCCAGATGGCGATTCCGACGACGAGCATGATGCTGCCGTAGAGCTTTTCCTTGGGATGTTTGACTTGGGAAATATCGAAATTCATAGCGCAAGGCTCCAGCGTGGATGAAATCAGCTAGCCGGGATGCCTTGTCCACATTTGAGCCATAATCGCGTCGGTTCGCGTGTGGTCTGGGCTGGTTTCGATCTGACGTTGCGTTATCTCCGCAGAATGCCGTGCGCCTCAATCGACCGTCAGCGTGATGTGCCGGAGCTTGTCGGGATTGCGCACGACATAGATCGCATGGACGCGCCCGCCGCGGATGTCGAGGGCGGTCGCCTGCAGAGTCTCGCCGCGCTCGAGGCTGAGATAGCCGGGCAAGCCGTTGATCATCACGGGCTTGTAGACGGTGGTCGATTGCCCGAGGCTCATCACCTTGCGGGCGATGCCGGCAAAAAAACGCGCGACGCGATCGATGCCGTGGAGCACGTTCATGACTGCCAGCACCTTGCCGCCGCCGTCGCTGTGGAAGGCGACATCCTGGGCGAGCAGGGTCTGCAGGTCGCTGGTGTCGGCGTTGTGGGCGGCCTTGAAGAAGGCCTCGACGAAGCGCTTCGCCTCAGCCGGATCGATCTTGTTGCGCGGTGGCATGTCGATGCGGACATGCTCGCGGGCGCGCTTGGCGAGCTGGCGGCAGGCGCTCTCGCTACGATCGATGGTGCGGGCGATCTCGGCGAAATCCAGCTCGAAGATGTCGTGCAGCAGAAAGGCGGCGCGCTCCAGCGGCGACAGCCGTTCGAGCGCGAGCATCAGCGCGATCGGGGCGTCGAGCTGCGTGTCGACATCGGCTTCAGCCGCGCCGATTTCCTCGACCAGCGGTTCCGGCAGCCAGGCGCCGACATAGAATTCGCGCTTGCTGCGGGCCGACTTCATCTGGTCGAGGCAGAGGCGCGTGACGGTGCGGGCGAGATAGGCGCGCGGCGCTTCGACCTCGCCCTGCGTCACGTCGCGACAGCGCAGCCAGGCCTCCTGGACGATGTCCTCGGCATCGCTGACCGAGCCGAGCATGCGATAGGCGAGGCGGGTCAGGAAACGGCGATGCGTCTCGAAGAGATCGTCCGGGGCGGTCATGGCGGTGTCTCAGGCGGCGGTCTTGGCTGGCCGGTCGTTGGGGTGGCTCGTGCGGAAGCCGATCGCGATCCGGTTCCAGGTGTTGATCGTGCCGATCAGCAGAGTGAGCTTCACGGTTTCCTCAGGGCTGAAATGGCTGACGACTTCGTCATAGGCCTCGTCCGGCGCATGGGTCTGCGAGATCAGCGTCAGCGCATCGGTCCAGGCGAGGGCGGCGCGCTCGCGCGGGGTATAGAGCGCCGACTCGTGCCAGGCGTCGAGCAGGAAGAGGCGGGCCGGGCTCTCGCCCTCCTTGATCGCATCGGCCGAATGCATGTGCAGGCAATAGGCGCAGCCATTGATCTGCGAGGCTCGCATCTTCACGAGGTGGATCAGGCTGTGCTCGAGGCCGCTCTCCTTGATCGACGCTTCGAGCGCGATCATCGGCTTCATGGTGTCGGGGGCGGTGGTGTAGGGGTTGAGGCGCTTGCTCATGATGGGGCTTTCGGACTGAAGCATTTCTGGCCCGGCGACTGCCGGGCCAGCAGGCTGGTTCGCGCGGCGTCAGGCCGCGGCCTTCTCGCGGCGACGATCGTTCGGATGCAGCGTGCGGAAGCCGCAATTGATCCGGTTCCAGAGGTTGATCATGCCGATCGCGACCGAGAGGTCGACGCAATCCTTTTCGTCGAAATGCTCGCGCAACTCGGCGAAGGCCTCGTCGCTCGGGCTGCGGTCGACGAGCCGCGTCAGCTCTTCCGTCCAGCGCAGGACGGCGCGCTCGCGCGGGGTGTAGAGCTCGGACTCCTCCCAGGCGCTGAGCAGGGCAATCCGGATCTCGCTCTCGCCGGCCTTGCGCGCGTCGGCGATGTGCATGTGCAGGCAGTAGGCGCAGCGGTTGATCTGTGACGCCCGGATCTTCACCAGTTCGAGCAGGCTGTGCTCCAGCTTCGACTGGTTGATGTAGTCCTGCAGGCCGAGCATGGCCTTGTAGGCGTCGGGGGCGGTCTGGAAGCCGTTGAGGCGCTGGGTCATCGTCGTCTCCATCAGGTGGTGATGAAGACAGGACGAGACGGCCAGCGCCCGCGTGACATGCTCCTCAAAGATTTTTTAGCGCCGCTCGAATTTTTTCCGCGGCGGCCGCGAGATCCTCGGGCTTGGCCATCTCGCTGGCCGGTGGCTTCATCGCGATGCCCTCATGGCGCGGGATGACGTGGACGTGCAGGTGGAAGACGACCTGGCCGCCAGCGCTCTCGTTGAACTGCTGCACGGTGATGCCGTCGGCGCCGAAGGCGGCCATCTGCGCCCTGGCGATGCGCTGGGAAATCGTCGCGACATAGCCGAGATCGCCGGCGTCGATGTCGAGGATGTTGCGCGCCGGGTTCTTCGGGATCACCAGCGTGTGACCGGGCGCGCGCGGCATGATGTCGAGGAAGGCGAGCGCCCGGTCGTCCTCGTAGACGCGGTGGGCCGGCAATTCGCCGCGCAGGATCTTGGCGAAGATGTTGCTGGGATCATAGGCGGTCATCGCGCAGGTTCCGGTCGTTGGTGGGCCAAGGAAGTCAGCTGTCGCCAGCCTTGCGGAAGGGGCTCTCCTGCGCAAGCGCAGTCACTGCAGAGCTGATCTCACGCCGTTCGCCGGGCAGATAGGCGGCGACGGCACGGGCGAGGCCGGGATCGGCGAGGAGATGGGCTGAGCGCGTGATCACCGGGCGATAGCCGCGTGCCAGCTTGTGCTCGCCCTGGGCGCCGGCCTCGACGCGGACGAGCTTGTGCGCGATCGCGTAGTCGATGGCCTGGTGGTAGCACAGCTCGAAATGCAGGAAGGGGTGATCCTCGATGCAGCCCCAGTTGCGCCCATAGAGCGTGTTGCCACCGCGGAAATTGATGGCGCCGGCGATATTGCGGCCGGCGCGGCGGGCGAGCACCAGCACGACGCGCTCACCCATGCGCTGCCCGATCTCCGAGAAGAAGCGGCGGTTGAGATAGGGCCGGCCCCATTTGCGCGAGCCGGTGTCCTCGTAGAATGAGTGGAAGTCGTCCCAGACGCTCTCGGTGAGATCGGCGCCGGAGAGAACGGCGACCTCGATGCCGGCCGAGAGCGCCTCGCGCCGCTCGCGCTTCAGCGCCTTGCGCTTGCGCGAGGCCAGCGTGGCGAGGAAGTCGTCATAGCTGCCGAAGCCCTCATTGCGCCAATGGAACTGGATGTCGTGGCGTTCGAGGAAACCCGCCTCCAGCAGCGCCGCCATGTCCGGCTCCTGCGCGAAGGTGACGTGCACGGACGAACCGCGGACCTGCTCGCGCAACGCCTCCAGTCCGGCGATGAGAGCCTCGCGCGCCTCGGCTGCATGCGGCCCATCGGCGACGAGCAGGCGCGGGCCGGTCGCGGGCGTGAACGGGGCGGCGACCTGGATCTTCGGGTAATAGCGGCCGCCGGCGCGCATATAGGCTTCGGCCCAGCTATGGTCGAAGACGTATTCACCTTGGCTATGGCCCTTCACGAACGAGGGCGCGGCGGCGATCAGGCGGTCGTCGGCATCTTCGACCAGGAGATAGGCCGGTGACCAGCCGGTGCGGCCGCCGACGCAGTCGCTCTCTTCCAGCGCGCGCAGAAAAGCGTGCGAAACGAAGGGGTTGTCCGGGTCTGCTTGAGAGATTGAATCCGCTTGTTCGCAAGCTGATTCAAACGGTCGGCCGGCGCCTGGATTGGCGCAGGCGTCCCAGTCTGCGGCCGGGACGCTTTTCAGCGAGGTGGCAACGCGGACTCTGAGAGTGTCGCGTGTGCCGGTTTCGCTCAAGGCAGGAAGCCCTCGAAGACCATCTGGTCGGCGTGTGCGGCGGCGCGGGCGCGGTCCTCCGGCGTGCGCACCGTCCAGCTCATCAGCGGCAGTCCCAGCGCCTTGCGGCAGAGGAAGGGCGCAGCGCTCGGCAGGTCGGCGACCTTCCATGAGACGAAGTCGGGCCGGCTCTGCTCGAAATGCAGGAGGTTGGCGAGTGCGTGCTTCTGCGCAGGCGAGAGATGGTCGTAGTCGGCGTAAGCATACTCGTTCATCGCGACGATGCCGCGGGCGAAGCCGGGGGCGAGTTCGCGCAGGGCCGCGACGATCACCGGATCGAAGGATTTCAGTACGATCGGCTGGCCCTTATGGGCTTCAAGGATCTGCGCCGTACGCCGGGCCAGCCGCAGGTCGCCGTCGAAGCGGCTCTTGATCTCGATCACCAGCGGCGTCTGCCCGCCGATGGCGTCGAGGAAGCCGGTCAGCGTCGGGATGCGGTCGCTGGCGCCCTTCAGGCCGATCTGCGCGAGCTCGGCTGCCTTGCGGGCATCGACCCGGCCGGTCTCGGCCGTGAGGCGGTCTAGGACGAAGTCATGGAAGACGACCGCGTCCTCGTCGGCGCTGAGCTGGACGTCGCACTCGATGGCGAAATTGCCGGCGATCGCGCCGGCAGCCGCCGAGAGCGAGTTCTCGATCACGCCGCCGGCGGCATCGTGCAGGCCACGATGCGCGATCGGGCGGGCGGTGAGCCAGGCTTCAGCGGCCATCAGGCGATCTCGAACATGGCTTCGACCTCGACGGCGGCGTCGGCCGGCAGATTGGCGACGCCGACGGTCGAGCGGGCATGGCGGCCGGCATCGCCGAGCACTTCGACCATGAAATCGGAGGCGCCGTTCATGATCGCCGGCAGGGCGGCGAAATGCGGTGCGGCATTGATGAAGCCGCCGAGACGGACACAGCGCTTGATCCGGCCGAGATCGCCGCCGAGCGCCGCCTTGGCCTGGGCGAGCACGTTGATGGCGCAGAGCCTGGCCGCCTCGAGCCCGGCCTCGTTGAAGATCTCGCCGCCGAGCTTGCCCTTGTGTGCGTCGGAGAGCTTGCCATCGAGGCCAAAGCAGATCTGGCCGGAGATGATCAAGAGGTTGCCGGTGATGACATAGGGAACGTAGTTCGCGACCGGCGCGGCCGGGGCCGGCAGGGTGATGCCGAGGGCGGCGAGCTTGGTGTCGACAGCGTTCATCGGAGGGCTCCTGACCGGATCTGAACAGGAGCCTTTCATCGCCGATGCCAAGCCGGGTCGCAAGCGCGGCGCGGCTTGGCTGATGCGCCTGCCGGGCAGGGCGGATCAGGCAGCGTTGGGGCGCTTCGCCAGATAGCGCTCGGCCGGTGCGTTGCGCGAGAGATTAGGGCCGAGGGCCAGCCGCGCCGCCGTATAGCGCTCGAAGTCGGCCGTATCCGGCAGCGAGGGAATGGTGATGAACTCGCCCTGGTCGAAGCCGGCCAGTGCCGCATCGACCATGGCATCGACCTCCATCACCATTTCGGGCGGAAAACCGTCGACATCGACGCCGGCGCGCTGCCAGATTTCGGTGCGGGTGGCACCGGGAAGCACTGCCTGGACATGGACACCGGACGAGGCAAGCTCCTGCTGCAGCGAGATGCTGAGGTTCAGGAGGTAGGCCTTCGTGCCGCTATAGCTGCCATTGTAGATCTCCGGCGCCAGGGCCAGCACCGAGGCGATGTTGATGATCGCGCCCTGCTTGCGTGCGACGAAGTTACGGGCGRCCGCCGCGGCGAGGCGGGTCGGGGCGATGACATTCAGCTCGATCATGGTCTGGAAATGATCGATCTCGCCATCGAGCAGCGAGCCGGCGACCGACATGCCGGCATTGTTGACCAGCACGGTCAGGTTCCTGTCCTCGCGCAGGCGCTGCTCGATCGCGGCGAGATCCGCCTTCGCGGTCAGATCGGCCTTGAGCCATTCCACCTTGCGGCCAGTCTCTTTGCGAAGGCGCTCGGCGAGCGCTTCAAGGCGCGCCGCGTCGCGGGCGACGAGGACGAGATCATAGCCACGACGGGCCAATCTGTCGGCGTAGACGGCGCCGATTCCGGTCGAGGCGCCGGTGATGAGGGCGGTGCCGAGCTGCTGCGTTGCCATGTCGAATTCCTGTTCGATTTCAGTGTCTATTTTTCATGATGATTATCATGATTGAATTTAAATGATCATCGTCATATAAAGAGTCAAGAGGCTGGATCGCCGATTGTCGAAGGAGCGGATCAATGCGGGTCAGCCGCGAACAGATGGCCGAAAATCGCGAGCGCATTCTCGATACGGCGGCGACGCTGTTCCGCGAGCGCGGCTTCGACGGGGTCGGCGTCGCCGATGTGATGAAGGCGGTCGGCCTGACCCATGGCGGCTTCTACGGGCATTTTTCGTCGAAGGATGATCTCGCGGCCCAGGCGCTCGGGCGCGCCTTCGTCCACTCCGGTCAATGGGCTGTCGAGGCGAAGGCCGCGGACCCACAGGCGCCGCTGCAGGCGATCGTCGATCGCTATCTGTCACCGTCGCATCGCGATGATCCCGGCCATGGCTGTCCGGTCGCAGCGCTTGGCAGCGACACTGCGCGTCAGGGCGAGGCATCGCGTCTTGCCGCGACGGAGGGCGTGCGGGTGGCGATCAAGGGCCTCTCCGCCATCGCGCCGGGTGCAACCGCGGACGAGCGCAGAGCCAGCGCCATTGCGAGCTACGCCACATTGGTCGGCGCGCTCGTGCTCGCCCGAATGGTCGATGATGAAGCGCTGTCGGACGAGATCCTGGCGACGGCCAAGGCGGAGCTTTCCTCTGCCGAGGCGTGAGGGGCGCAACCTGCGTTGCCCGCCTTGTTTGCGCCATTGCCGCAATGCACCTAGATTTGAAGGGCTGCAGTTCGCCCCGGCTAAGAGCGCGAATCGAGGATCGGCATGAAGACGTATCGCGGCGGGATCGCAGGCCTGGCGGTGATGGCGGCGACGGGAGTCTGGGCGCAAGCTCCAGCTTCGGCCGAGCGCGTCGTGCTGGTGCCGCACCGGGCGGTCTATGATCTCGTGCTCGACGACGGCAAGCCTTCGCGCGACATCACCACGGCGCGCGGCCGCATCGCCTTCGACTTCTCCGGTGACGCCTGCGATGGCTATGCGCTCTCCTTCCGGCAGGTCACTGAGCTGACCAGCGAAGGCGGCCCGCGCGTGATCGATGCGCGCACGACAAGCTTCGAAGAGGGTGACGCCAAGAGCTATCGCTTCAAGACCGAAAGCTCGGCCGCAGGCGCGCCGGCCGACATTGTCGACGGCACGGCGAAGAAGGGCGAGGCCGGCTACGAAGTGCAGCTGCGTGCACCCAAGGCTGAGACGCATCGCGAGCCGAGCGCAGCGATGTTTCCGAATGAGCAGATGAAGGCCGTGATCCAGGCGGCGCGCGAGGGCAAGAATACCCTCAATGTCCGCCTCTATGACGGCGCCAATTCCGGCAAGGACGTCTACGACACGCTCTCGGTGATCGGCCGCAAGATCACGACGCCGGCCGCCGAGACGCCGCTGCGCAAGCCGGAATTCGAGAAGCTCGCGCGCTGGCCGGTGACGGTCTCCTATTTCAAGGTCGGTTCCGGTGAGAGCACACCGGCTTACACCGTGTCCTTCGAGCTCTATGAGAACGGCGTCACAGGTGCGATCCGGCTTGATTACGGCTCGTTCGCGCTGCGCGGCACGCTCACGCGTCTGGATCTGCTTCCGGCGAGCGAGTGCTCGAAGTAGTCGTGCTCGAAGTCGTCCTGCGGCGCGTATCGCGCAGCGACAGGCCCTTTTCGATCGCGGCGTCGCCGAATTTGGCGCGGACCTTGTCGAGGGCGCTTTCCATCGCCTTCAGCTTCGGCGTCTGCAGATCGGCGAGATCGCCGCGATCGGCCTCGGCCGGATCGGAGAAATCGCTCATGCCGATGCCGATCAGCCGGTAGCGCGGCCCGGTGCATTCGCGCCTGAGCAGGTCGCGTCCGGCGGAAAAGAGGCGCGCCGCGAGCTGGCTCGGCTCGGGCAGGCGTGCGGCGCGGGTGATGATGTGGAAGTCGTGGGTCTTGAGCTTGAGGGTGACGGTGCGCCCGGCAAGCTCCTGCGCTTTCAGCCGCTGCGAGGTCCTTTCGCAGAGCCGCCAGAGGATCGGCTCCAGCTCCTCGAAGCTGGCGACGTCGACGTCGAGCGTCGTCTCGGATGAGACGGTCTTGGCCTCGTGCTCGACGGTGACCTTCCGCGGGTCGATGCCGAGCGCGAGATTCCGCAGGCGTGGCCCGTCCTTGCCGACCAGGCGATAGAGCGTCGCGATCTCGGCCTTGGCGAGATCGCCGATGACGCGGAAGCCCGACTGCGCCAGCTTCGCCACGCCGGCCTTGCCGATGCCGGGGATCATCCCGACCGGCTTCCGGGCCAGGAAGGCGACGGCCTCGGCCTGGCCGATGATCGAGAAACCGCGCGGCTTGTCGAGATCGGAGGCGACCTTGGCGAGGAACTTTGCGTAGGAGAGCCCGACCGAGATGGTGATGCCGATCTCGTCCTCGATCCGGCGCTGGAAGCGGGCGAGGGTGAGCGCCGGGCTGGCATGGTGGAGCCGCTGCGTGCCACCGAGATCGAGGAAGGCCTCGTCGATCGAGAGCGGCTCGACCAATGGCGTCAGCTCCTGCATCAGTTTGCGGACCTGGCGGCCGACAGCGACGTATTTCGCCATGTCCGGCTTGATCACGGTGGCCTCGGGGCAGGCCTTCAGCGCCTGGAACATCGGCATGGCCGAGCGCACGCCGGACATGCGGGCGATGTAGCAGCAGGTCGAGACCACGCCGCGCTTGCCGCCGCCGATGATCACCGGCTTGTCGAGCAGGGAGGGATCGTCGCGCTTCTCGATGGCGGCATAGAAGGCATCGCAATCGATATGGGCGAGATGCAGGCTGTCGCGTTCGGCATGGCGCAGTAGGCGCGGCGAGCCGCAGGATGGGCAGCGGCGCACCGGCGCGCGCGCCTCGTCATGGTCGTGCATGCAGTCGCGGCAGAGCGCCCGGGTCGAGACGGCGATGCCGACCTCGTCGCTCACGGCTCGTAGGCTTCGGGCGGGCCGGCGAGGATTTCTCGCGCTTGCGCCACCATTTCGGGCTTCAGGTGCAGATTTCCGGCAAACTCGAGCAGCAGCGAATCGCTGGCGCAGAGATGGTCGAGCACGCCGAGGAGGAAGCCGGGCTCCTGCGCGGCACTGCGCAGGGTTGCAGGGCCGAGGCCGGTGGTGGCCAGGAACGGTTCCAGGCGCTCCGGCTCGGAGGCCAGGAAAGCGAGGGCCTTGAGCGCCAGGGTCTGCGCTTCCTCGCTGGTGATCGGGTGCGGCATGGCCATCTATCTATGATCGACGAGTCGGGTTTCGGGTTTGCGTTTCGTCAACTGCTCGCATGTTAAACCTAACACTGAACGCGGCCGACAGCCTGGAGAATCCGACATCGGATGACCAGGACTGTGCGGACTGGGGGACAGATGAAGAAGACGGTTCTGATCGTCGAGGACAACGAGCTCAACATGAAGCTCTTCAACGACCTGTTGGAGGCCCATGGCTATGCGACGCTCAAGACGGCGGATGGCATCGAGGCGATCGAGCTGGCGCGCACGCATCATCCCGATCTGATCCTGATGGACATCCAGCTGCCGGAGGTCTCCGGGCTGGAGGTGACGAAATGGATCAAGGAGGACGATGCGCTGAAGTCGATCCCCGTGATCGCGGTCACCGCCTTCGCGATGAAGGGTGACGAGGAACGTATCCGGGAGGGCGGCTGCGAGGCCTATATCTCGAAGCCGATCTCGGTAGGCAAGTTCCTCGAGACAGTGCGCGCCTATGTCGGCACGGCCTGAAGGGAAACGCTGAGCCATGTCAGCCCGGGTCCTGGTCGTCGACGACATTCCCGCGAATGTGAAGCTGCTCGAAGCCAAGCTGGGCGCCGAGTACTTTGACGTCATCACTGCGACGAACGGCATCGATGCGCTGGCGATCTGCGAGCGTGGCGAGGCGGACATCGTCCTGCTCGATGTGATGATGCCCGGCATGAACGGCTTCGAGGTCTGCCGCCGGCTGAAGCACAGCGCGACCACCGCCCATATCCCGGTGGTGATCGTGACGGCGCTCGACCAGCCGAGCGATCGGCTGAAGGGGCTCGATGCCGGTGCCGACGACTTCCTGACCAAGCCGATCGACGACACCGCTTTGTTTGCGCGAGTGCGCAGCCTGGTCCGGCTGAAATCGGTCACCGACGAGTTGCGCCAGCGCGCGCTCGCCTCGCGGCAGCTCGGCATCGCCGATCCGTTGGCCGCGGCCGCGGCAGAAACCGGGCTCAACGGCCGCGTCCTCCTGATCGAGGACCGGCCGCTGATCGCCGAGCGCCTGACACAGGCGCTGTCGGCCTTCCATTCGATCGAGACGGAAACCGATGCGCAGGCCGCGCTCGCGCGCGCCGCCGAAGGCGATTTCGAGATCGTCCTGGTGAGCCTGGACCTGCAGAACTATGACGGCCTGAGGCTGTGCAGCCAGCTGCGCTCGCTGGAGCGCACGCGCAACCTCTCCGTGCTGCTGCTCGGCGAGGCCGAAGACAAGTCCCGCGTGCTTCGCGGCCTGGAAATCGGCGCGCATGACTTCTTGGTCCGGCCGATCGACCGCAACGAATTGCTGGCGCGCGCCCGGACGCTGGTCCGCCGCAAGCGCTTCGCCGAGAGGCTGCGCGACAGCGTGCAGTCCTCGATGGAAATGGCGGTGATGGACCAGCTCACCGGCCTCCATAACCGCCGCTATCTCGACAGCCGGCTTGCGACCCTGTTCGACGAGTCGGCACTCAGGGCGCGGGCGCTGTCGCTGCTGGTGCTCGACGTCGATCGCTTCAAGGTCGTCAACGACAGCTGGGGCCACGATGCCGGCGACGAGGTCCTGCGCGAATTCGCCGACCGGATCCGCGCCTGCACGCGCGGCATCGACCTGGTGGCGCGCATGGGCGGTGAGGAGATCGTCGTCGTGCTGCCTGACACCGCGCTCGAGGCGGCGCGGGCCGTTGCCGAACGCATCCGGGAACGGGTCGAGGGCGAGGCTTTTCAGATCCAGCGCGGGCAGCGCGCGATTACGGTGACGGTGTCGATCGGCGTCGCCAGCCGGAGAGCGGGCGATGCCGGGCCGGTCGAGATGATGAAGCGGGCCGACGAGGCGGTCTACCGAGCCAAGGCTGCCGGCCGCAACCGCGTCATCGTCGCCAGCGCCGCCTGACCCGCCATAGCGGGCGAGGTAAGGTTTCCAAGTAGGGTTAAGTTTCGATGAATAATGGTGAATCAATCGTCTCCGATTGATTCGGGAGGGCTTCCGCGTAGGGTGATTTCCAAGAGAACGGCTGCCGAGCAGCCGTCCGGAACGCCCTTCGGAAGCCCAGGTTCCGCCGCATCTCCTGGGTCACCGCTGGGCTCGGCCGGCCGATGACGGGATCCTGGCCTCCTCAGCCCCGTCGTCGGCCGGCCACCTCGCTTTCGGGGTCGTCGCCTCAGCGCAGATGGCGTTCGACCAGCTCCGGTATCCAGTAGCCGAGCACACCGAAGCCGACGAGCAGCAGCAGCAGGAGCAGGGCAGCCCGCAGGCGGTGCGTCCAGCGGCGCGACTCGTCGACCTCGACGATCAGGCGCAGGAAGCCGCGTACCAGTCCGCCTGGGCGCGAATGCGGTTCGGCTGACTCTGGGCCGTTGCTCAAGCGAGGCTCCTGCGGATGGCGCGGGCCGGGCCGCGCCGGCAAGTTAGAAGATCGGCACTGCCGGCGCCAGCGAGTTCGCCAAGAGCCCGGAGCGAACTGCTCGCGTCGAGGGCGCTTGGCGAATGCATCGGCGAATACTGGCCAAGAACTAGGCGCCGAGAGGGATGCAAGACTGCATTAACCATCGTCGTCTCATGCTAATCTGATGACGATTCGCATGCCCTGCTATTCGGCTGCGAAGCTGCTGGCCTGATATCTTTGCAAGAGCCGACGCCGATCCGGCCGGCATGGCCTCATCGGCAAGCGGACTCCAAGGAGCGACCCATGCGTCTCATCGCATCGGCGCTCTGCCTCGCATTGCTGCCGTGGGGCGGAGGGCCTGTTCACGCGCATAGCTGGTACCCTTACGATTGCTGCAGCGACCGCGATTGCTGGCCGATGGGGCTGGATGCCGATGCGCGCGAGCCTGAGCCACGCATCGTTCCGGGCGGATACCTCACCCATGACGGGCATTTCGTGGCCGAGCAGAGCACGCGCGTCTCCAAGGACGGGCGCTTCCACATCTGCCGCAGCGGCGGGATGCTGACCGGCTCGGTGATCGCGCCGTCACAGCGGCCGATCTGCCTGTTCGTACCGAAGCCGGCCTTCTGACGGGAAGCGACCGGCGGGTCATTGGGGCGGTAGAGGCCTTTCCCTGTGCCGATGCCTACCTCGGCACAGGCATTCTCGGCATCGGCAAGATCCTGCACCTCGGCGCCGGTCCATCCGGCGCGTGGCAGGGCTATCGCTGTACCATCTGTGTCCCACCGAGCCGATTTGGCGGGATGTGAACGGCTGTTCATTGCCTTGCGCGCGCACCCGCGCAATCTCGCCTGCCGTGGTGGGATTCTGAATGCTGCCGATCGATTCAAATCGCCCGATCACCGTGCGGGCCCGTGGCCTGTCGCGTAATCGCCTGCCGGGGTTGGCCATGTCGGCATCCCTGCTCGTGCTGGCTTTGCTGCTGGCCGGTCCTCCGGCTTTGGCCGATGGCGGGCGCGGCGGAAATCCTGAAGGCAATGCGAATAACGGCGGCACGGCGGGGATCGACAACCCGACCGGCGTCGGTGGCTCCGGCGGCGTTGGCACAGTGGCCAACGCAGGTGGCGGCGGTGGCGGCGCCGGTGCTGTCACTGGCGGCGCCGGCGGCATCAGCGGCAGTGGCCCCTCCCTCGGCCGTGGCGGAGCTGGCGGTGTTCACGGCTCTGTCGATGCCGCGCTGCCATTGGGGTCCAGCACCGGCTCCGGCGGCGGAGCCGGCAGCCACGGTAACGGCTCCACCGGCGGCGGCGGCGGCGGCGCCGGCGGTTATGGCGCGGTGGTCACCGGGACGGGCGTGACGGGCGTCGTGTCCGGCACCATTGCCGGCGGACGTGGCGGGAATGGCGGCGGCTCCCTCGTCGACTATGGCGGTTCCGGCGGTTCGGGCGGTACCGGCTTGCTGTTCACCGATGGCAGCGCCGCGAGCACCTTGACAGTCAATGGTTCGGTTCAGGGCGGCAATGGCGGCGTGCGAGGCCTCGGGCCGGCCTTCGACGCCCGGCACGGCAGCCACGGCGCGGGTGGTGTCGGCATCGTCGGCGCGAACCTGTCGATCACCAACAACGGCACGATCGCCGGCGGGCTTTCCGGCGATGGCGTGACCCGTGCCGCGGCGATCCGCTTCACTGGGGGCAGCAACAGCCTGACCTTCGGCAACGCCACCTCTGGCCTGACCGGCGGCATCGTGATCGAAGCCGGTACGCTGAGCTTCGCCCAGCCGACTGATGTCACCGTCGACAGCGTCATCAGCGGCGCCGGCGCTGTGATCAAGACCGGTGCGGGCACGCTGACGCTGACCGGCGCCAACAGCTATGCCGGCGGCACGACGATCGCGGGCGGCAAGGTCTCCGTCTCCTCCGACGGCAATCTCGGCGGCACCGCAGGCGGCATCACGCTGAACGGCGGCGTGCTGCAGGCGACGGCGAGCTTTTCCACGGCGCGGGCGGTCGATCTCGTCAGCGCCGGCACGGTCGAGGTCGATGCTGGCCAGAGCCTGACCATGAGCGGCATCGTTTCCGGGGCGGGCGGACTCACCAAATCCGGCGGCGGCACGCTCGTGCTCTCGGGTGCCAATACCTATGGCGGTGGCACGACGATCGCGTCGGGCACGCTCTCGGTCTCGTCCGATGGCAATCTCGGCGACGTGTCGGGCGGCCTGACCTTCGGCGGCGGCACGCTGCTCGTCACCGGCAGCTTCGTCTCGGCCCGGACGATGACATTGAATGTCGGCGGCACCATCGAGGTCGCTGCCGGACAGGCCTTCACGCAAAGCGGCGTGATCTCCGATTCCGGCGGCCTGACCAAGAGCGGCGCCGGCGAGCTCGCGCTCTCTGGAGCCAACACCTACATGGGTGGCACCACCGTCACGGGCGGCAGGCTCTCGGTCTCGTCCGACGCCAATCTCGGCGATGCCTCGGGCGGGCTGACGCTGGATGGCGGCACGCTGGTCGCGAGCGGCTTTGATACGGCGCGCGCGGTGACCCTGGGCAGCTCCGGTGGCACGATCGAGGTGGCGAGCGGCCAGAACCTCTCCCATAGCGGCACGATCTCGGGCACTGGCGGCTTGATCAAGACCGGCGATGGCTGGCTCATCCTCTCGGGCAGCAGCACCTATTCGGGCGCGACCACGGTGTCGGCCGGCACGCTCTACATCAACGGCGCCGGCGCCCTGTCAGCGGCATCCGACTATACGATCGCCGCCGGTGCGCTGCTCGACATCAATGACGGCGTCGGCACGGTCACGGCTGGCTCGATCGCAGGTGCTGGCTCGATCCAGATCGAGCAGGACTCGACGCTGGAGGCCGGGGCGACCAACGCCTCGACCATCTTCAGCGGGGTGATCTCCGATGGCGGCAGCTTGCGGAAGGTCGGCACCGGTACGCTGACCTTGACCGGGAACAACAGCTATAGCGGTGGGACGACGATTGCCGGCGGCAAGCTCGCAGTCGGGTCGGACGCCAATCTCGGCGTGGCCTCCGGCAGTCTGACGCTGGACGGCGGCACGCTGCTGGTGACCGGCAACTTCGCCTCCTCGCGCACGGTGACGCTGGGTAGCTCCGGCGGCGGCATCGAGGTCGCGAGCGGACAGCTCTTCATGCATAGCGGCACGATCTCGGGCACGGGCGGGCTGACCAAGAGCGGCACTGGCCAGCTCTCCCTGTCGGGCACGAGCACCTATTCGGGCGCGACCACGGTCGCGGCCGGGACGCTCTATATCAACGGCTCCGGCGCGATGTCGGCGGCCTCGGACTATACAATCGAGATCGGTGGCCTGCTCAACGTCAACGACACGCTCGGGACGGTCACAGCCGGCTCGATCGCCGGGGCCGGCCAGCTGCGGATCGAGAACGGCTCGACCTTGGAGACCGGCGCGACCAACGCCTCGACCACGTTCAGCGGCATGATCTACGACGCCGGCAGCATCAGGAAGGTCGGCACGGGGACGCTGACGC
>NZ_JBFUKM010000025.1:0-37382 GCF_056400825.1 Allobosea sp. P4_H5
CCGCTGTTCGCCCGGGCCATGCTCGGCTGGCGCCACGGCTTTGGCGAGCTCACCCCGCAGGCCCGCACCGCCTTCGTCGCCGGCACCACGCCGGCCACGGTCTTCGCAGCCAGGATCGATCGCGACGCCCTCACCGCCGAGGCAGGGCTCGACTGGCGCATCTCCAAGGCCACCGCCCTCGGCCTGACCTACTCGGCGGCGATCGGCGAACGCTCCCGCGACCACGCCCTCAAGGGCAGGGTCGAGATGCGATTCTGAGCGAAGCGGAAACTAACGCACCGGCATTCACCGGCTCGTAACCATCTAAGTCGATGCTTTTGCAAAAGCCTTGTCTGAGATGTGCCCATGCTGAGCCGCCGCTCCTTTACCATGTCGTCCCTGTCGCTCCTCACCCCCAGTCTCGCCGGCTGCGGCGGAGGGGGCAGTATCGTGGCGCTGCCGGAGATCGCCGCTCCGAGAGGGCCCAGCCTGACGCGCACGCTGGCACGCCCGAACTATGCGCAAGTCTATGTGGAATATCCGGGCGAGCGCTTTGCGGTGCCGGCGATCGACTACCAGAGCATCGAGCCGCGTTATCTGCGCCAGACGGTCGAGTTCCGTCGGCCGGAGCCGCCGGGCTCGATCGTCGTCGACCCCGGTTCCTATCATCTCTATTTCGTCGAATCGCAGGGCGTCGCGACGCGCTATGGCGTCGGCGTCGGCCGCGAGGGCTTTGGCTGGACGGGCCAGGCGAAGATCAACATGAAGCGCGACTGGCCCGACTGGGTGCCGCCGCAGGAGATGATCGATCGCGACCCGCAGATCAGGGCCCAACTCGAGCCGACGTCGCGCGGCCCCGGCGTCCGCGGCGGGCCGAAGAGCCCGCTCGGCGCCCGCACCCTCTACCTCTTCGGCGAGGGGCGCGATCTCGGCTATCGCATCCACGGCACGACCGAGCCCTATACCGTCGGCACCAATGTCTCCTCGGGCTGCATCCGGATGATCAACCAGGACATCATCCACCTCTATGCCCGCGTCGCGCTCGGCACTCCGGTCACCGTGCTGCCGGTGTGACTGGGCTATCGCATATGCCCCCGCAGCCCTCATCCTGAGGAGCGATCCGAAAGGATCGCGTCTCGAAGGACGAGGGCTGAGCGCAGATGCGATCGCCCTGCCGGTATGGTCCGGCGCCCAACGAAAAACCCCGCCCTCTCGGGCGGGGTTCGAAGGTCGGCTGGGCCGATCCGGCTGAGGGATCAGTCGTTGTCGTGGGTCAGGATGTCGCGATCCTTGGTCTCGGGCACGAAGAGCATGCCGATGACGAAGGTCATCATCGCGATCACGATCGGGTACCAGAGGCCGTAGAAGATGTCGCCGGTGCCGGCCACCATGGCGAACGAAGTCGCCGGCAGCAGGCCGCCGAACCAGCCATTGCCGATATGGTAGGGCAGCGACATGCCGGTGTAGCGGATGCGGGTCGGGAAGAGTTCGACCAGCGCCGCCGCGATCGGGCCGTAGACCATCGTCACATAGATGACGAGCACGGTCAGGATCGCGATGATCGTCAGCGACTGCGCGCTGAACAGGGCACCCACGAAGCCGGTCTTGACGATGCGCGCATCGCCCGCTGCCGGATAGCCGGCTGCGACCGCTTCCTTGCCGATATTGGCGGCGAAGGTGGCGTCGATCGCGACGTCCTTGCCGTTGACCGTGACCTTGGCCGGCGTGCCGGCCGGGGCCGGGGCCTGGGTGTAGACGATCGCCTGCGCGGCCAGCGTCCGACGAGCGATGTCGCAAGGCTGGGTGAAGGTGCGCACGCCGACCGGGTCGAAGACCGAGCCGCAAGTGGCGGGATCGGCGACGACCTGGACCTTGACGTTGTCATGCGCCGCGGCGAGGCCGGGGTTCGCTGCCTTGGTGAGCGCGCCGAACAGCGGGAAATAGGTCAGCGCCGCGATCAGGCAGCCGGCCAGGATGATCGGCTTGCGGCCGATCCTGTCGGAGAGCGAGCCGAAGACGATGAAGCCGCCGGTGCCGAGGATGAGCGACCAGGCGATCAGCACGTTCGAGGTGTAGAGATCGACCTTGAGGATGCTCTGGATGAAGAACAGGGCGTAGAACTGGCCGGTGTACCAGACGACGGCCTGGCCGGCGGTGAGGCCGAACAGCGCCAGCAGCGCGATCTTGGCGTTCTTCCACTGGCCGAAAGCTTCCGAGAGCGGCGCCTTCGAGCCCGTGCCTTCTTCCTTCATCTTCTGGAAGGCCGGCGATTCCTGCATCTGGAGCCGGATGTACACCGAGACGGCGAGCAGGACGATCGAGACCAGGAACGGAATGCGCCAGCCCCAGGCGGCGAACTCCGCCTCGCCCATGGTGGTGCGGATGCCGAGGATGACGATCAGCGAGAGCAGCAGGCCGAGCGTCGCCGTGGTCTGAATCCACGAGGTGTAGAAGCCGCGCCGTCCCGGAGGAGCGTGCTCGGCGACATAGACCGCCGCGCCGCCATACTCACCGCCGAGCGCCAGGCCCTGCAGCATGCGCAGCGCGATCAGGATCACCGGCGCGATCCAGCCGATCGAGGCATAGCTCGGCAGCAGGCCGACCAGGAAGGTCGAGGCGCCCATGATCAGGATGGTGACGAGGAAGGTGTACTTGCGGCCGATCAGGTCACCGAGGCGGCCGAAGAACAGCGCGCCGAACGGGCGCACGAGAAAGCCCGCGGCGAAGGCGAGCAGGGCGAAGATGGCGCGCGTGTTCGGATCGAAGGCCGAGAAGAAATGCGCGCCGATCATCGTGGCGAGCGAGCCGTAGAGGTAGAAATCGTACCATTCGAAGACCGTGCCCAGGGACGAGGCCAGAATGACCTTCTTCTCCTCCCTGGTCATCGGACGTGGCCCTGCGGCCGCCGATGCTTGTGCCATGCTCATGGAGCGCTCCCGTCTTAGTCGTTCCCCCGGACACCGCGGACCATCCGCCGTGCCCTCAGCCGCCTTTCCGGCGGTTCTTCGCTTGGAGTCGGCCGAGCCGACTCAGGGCAAAGGCCTTTGAAAAGCCAAGTTTGATGGGCTAGGAATGCGGCTACCCCCCGCAATCTTCAACCGAGCACTTGGTCTTGCACCGAAAGGCGTAAGACGAAGGATTGAGCATTCGGCAGGGATGGCTCGGCTCCAAATCCCGTCATGACTCGCCTTGCCGGGCGCAAGCCGCTAACCTTTCGCTAACCATGTCGGCCCGGGTCGGCGGTGAGCGCAGGAAGGGGAGGTGGCGATGAAAGTTCGCTCCGGAATGCCTCTGGGTATCGTGTTCGCGGGACTATGCGTCGCCGCGTCTCCGGCAGTGGCGGCTCCCGGTTTCGCCGCGGGGCCGGCCAATGGCGGATTTTCCGCTCCGGCGCCGCGGCTTTCGCCGATGCGGCCGGCCGCGAAGTCTGGCGACGCCCGCCGCGGTCGGATGGGCGTCTACGGCGCCGGTTATCCCGGCTTCTACGGCGGATCCGGCGATCAGCGGGTCGTGCTCGTGCTGCCGGAAGCGAGCGAGCCGCCGCCGGAAAAGGAACGCTCGATTCCCGTCGCGGTCGGCATCGCACGCCCGCCGGCGGCCGATCCGGTGCTGTATCGGATCGAGACGCGGCAGGGCCAGCCGGTGGTCCGGGTCATGCGCTTCAGCAGCGATGGCCGTGTGGCGCGGCGCTGAGGGTCAGATCAACGGCGTCGCATCGGATTCGTCCGAAAAGTGGATTCCACTTTCGGTCCGATGCTCTAGCGCCTTGTCGCGGCGTAGAGCGCGATCGCGGTCGCGTTCGAGACGTTGAGGCTCTTGATCGCGCCGGGCATGTCGAGCCGGGCGAGATGGTCGCAGAGCTCGCGCGAGCGCTGGCGCAGCCCTTTGCCCTCGGCGCCCATCACCAGTACCAGGGGACGGCGCAGCGGGACCTCGTCGAGCGAGACGTCCCCTTCCGAATCGAAGCCGAGCCGCAGGAAGCCGCGCTCGCCGAGCTTGTTGAGCGCATCTCCCAGATTCTTCACCGCAACCAGCGGCACGTGCTCCAGGGCGCCGGAGGCCGATTTCGCCAGCACGCCCGTCGCGGCCGGCGAATGGCGGATGGTGACGATCACGGCGGCGACCGCGAAGGCGGCGGCCGAGCGCAGGATCGCTCCGACATTGTGCGGATCGGTGATCTGGTCGAGCGCCAGCACGATCGCATCGTCCGGCAGGCTACCGAGATCGGGCGAGGGCAGGGGATCGCAGACGAGATAGAGCCCCTGATGCACCGCGTCGGGCGTCAACAGCCGGTCGATCTGTGAAGGCCTGACCATTTCCGGCTCGATCGGCAATTCGCCGATCTCCTCGCTCAGGCGCTTCAGCGCGTTCTCGGTGGCGAGCAGCTTGCGGAAGTGCCGGCGCGGGTTGCGCAGCGCCTCGATCACGGGATGAGCGCCATAGAGGATCGCCTCGTCGATCTCGCCGGGCCGGTGCGGCGGCGGGCCGTCCCGATCCGGACGGCTGCGGCGATTCTGGAAACGGGGGCGGGACGGGGCGGACATCATGGCTCCGGAAAGGTGACGCCATGCCCTGCCATGGCGCGGCCGGCTTGGCCAGCCCGAAGGCGGGGGAGCGGGATTTTCAACTCATTCATCGCACGGAGAAGAGCGCAGATGACGAAGACAGATCGACGCCTGTTCGTGGTGACCGGCGGCCCGGGCGCCGGCAAGACCACTCTGCTGGCGGCGCTGGCTGCGGCAGGCCATGCGATCGCCCCCGAGGCTGGGCGGGCGATCATCCGCGACCATCTCGCCATCGATGGCCCAGCCTTGCCCTGGCGCGACCGGGCCTTGTTCGCCGAGCTGATGCTGAATTTCGACCTGCGCTCCCATGCCGAAGCGCAGGCGGGCACGGCTCCGGTCTTCTTCGATCGCGGCGTGCCCGACAGCATTGGCTATCTGCAGCTGTGCGGGTTGTCGGTGCCGGAGCATGTCGACCGCGCGGCCCGTGCCGTCCGCTATGCCCGCACCGTCTTCGTCGCACCGCCCTGGCGCGAGATCTACGCGCAGGATGCCGAGCGCAAGCAGGATTTTGCCGAGGCCGAGCGCACCCATGAGGCGGTCACGGCGGCCTATCGCGACCATGGCTATGAGCTGGTCGAACTGCCGCGCGCCGATGTCGAGACGCGCGTCGCCTTCGTGCTGGAGCACGTCCGAGGTCTCGCTTCCGGCGGGTCGTGATCCGCGCTAGATTCGGCCGTTCGTCGCTGCCCGGGAGGCGCGTCATGGCGGAAGGCTCGCAGGCCGGCACGATGCGCTCCGGCCGGACGCTCAATCATCTCGTCCCCGGACGCGATTGCGGCGACTGCGTCGCCTGCTGCGAGGTGCTGCGCATCGTCGATCCTGAGGTCGGCAAGCCGGCCGGCGTCATGTGCCGCCACAACAGCGGCAGCGGCTGCAGCATCCATGCGACGCGGCCTGAAATCTGCCGGCGCTGGTTCTGCCTGTGGCGGCGCATCGACGCCATGCCGGATGCGGCGCGGCCGGATCGCTGCGGCGTGATCTTCTGCCTGGAGGGCGAGGAAGATCATCCGAATCCGTTCGCGCGCTTCTGCGTGGTGGCGCGGCCCGTCGGCAGTTCGCGGGCGCTGCGCAGCGAGCTGGTCAGGCAGGTCGTCGCCATGTTCGCCCGGCAGGGGGAACTGCCGGTCTGGGTGCATCGCCATGGCGTGCGCAGCCTGATTCACCCCCCGCCAGATCTCGCCGACGCGATCGAGCGGCCGGAAAAAACGCCGTTCCAGGCCTTCGTCCCGGCTGCGCTCGTCTGGCGCAGGCGTCACCGCAGCGCTTGGCCGCAGGGCTAGAAGGCGCTCGCAACGATTGCCTGTCGTCAGATGCCTTTTAGGCGTTGACAGGCGGCGGCCCTCTCCTCATAAGTCCGCCCGCGCCTGCCGCCCTTCACAAAAGTGAAACAGGCGGTTGCGGCCAGCTCTCGGGTTGGCCTGCGGCAAGGCGGGGGAATGTCCCGAGCGGCAAAGGGGGCGGACTGTAAATCCGCTGGCTATGCCTTCGCAGGTTCGAGTCCTGCTTCCCCCACCACCTTGCTCTTTGAGCATTGATTTACCTCTTTTTTTGACGCGTCCCCCGCACCTGATGACAAGGTGCGGGAATAGGCGCTCGATTTTGGTTCCGGACTCAACAGCTCAGCGGCCTCTTGGGCTAAGCGATGAATTGTTCACGGACTATTCGCCATGTGTGCTCGCTTCGGCTGATGCTTCCCGAACCCCGCGCCGCCTCACCCGCAGCATAGTGCGAAGCTTTGCCCGGCGGCCGCGGATGTACCAGCGCCAAGGCCAGTAGCCCGGCTTTTGCAAGTCGAGTTTCTACAATTCGGTACCAGGTTGGTCTCGTTAGATTAGAGGCTGGCGGACTTGTCGTCGTTTAGGGGTCAGCGCGAAGCATTGCCCGCTGCAGCGTTTGCTTCGTTGATTTTCTGCCCCTTCTCCTTTTTCAGGCGCTCGCTCTCTTTAGCTTCGGCGTCAGTGAAGGCCTTGTTTGCTTTGGCGAGCTCTGCCGATGCATCAAGCAGTTCTTTGAGAGCAATCGCGCCTTCGCCCATCGCGAGCTTCTCGTTGGCTGTGATGATTGTCTTCAGCGCTTCGCGCAAGTCGGTGGTGGCAGCCAACAGGCGCCGCTTAGCCCGATATTCGCTGTAGGAATTGGCCAGTTCGATTCCCGAAGACTGCTCGAAGTAGGCATCGTAACCAGGGACCTTCCCGAGTGGGGCGTCCCTAATGAATATCAGCCGCTCCCGAGCGCACTCGTCCCAAATGCGGTATGTTTGGTTTCGGTCAATTTCGAGCTGTTCGTAGGCTCTTTGTAGCTGAATTGCCGCGGCTTTAAGCTTCGGGGTGGCGTCGTTGGCCGCTTTAATGAGTTCCGCGCGAAGTTCTGCTATTCGAAAGCGTTCTGCGACGGTTGCAAGCGCGCCAATTGCACCGCCCGGAATTGAAGTATTGTCTCCCAGAGCCGCGAGCGCCTCCAAAAGGGTGGCGCCGGAGCTCAGCGTGGCGCCTCCATTCTTGGTGCGCTCAACTATAGAGGTCAATTTTCCCTGATACTTAGTCAGCGTGTCCATGGCGCTGACATAATCCGGGTTCTTTTCGTAGCGGGTCTTCACGTCCTTAATCGGGTCGGTCGACTTGGCATGAGCTCGGATTGCCGCCAGTCGCGGATCCCCGCAGCTATATGTCCCCCTACTGAGAAACCGCAGCAATCGGTCCTCGTCCTGAAAGGCCAGGTAGGCCTGCACTTCGAGTGACTTATTGTTGGCGTCCCCCGTCGTCAGAGGGTCGGTCAGCTTCCCAAGCTCTGGCGATGGAGCCACACACGCGGCTAGCGCTACGCCTGCCGAAAGCGCCGCGAAGACGGTCTTGATTGACATTGCGTGCCCCCTATTCCCCTGGGTCATGCAATCAGCCCGGAAAAAATCGCGCAAGGGTTGCGCCCACGCAATCTAGTTTTTTCAACGAGACAAACTTCTAATGATCCACCCGCGCAATAATTTGCCCGAACGGGCAAACGAGGGGGCCTCCCGTTAGCGAAGCGCGGTCGGGATGCGGCGTCCGATAAGAGCGGAGAACGCGGACGCTAGGTGGAAATCCAGGTCAGCTTAGCTCTGACCTCAGGAAAGGGCATCGTGCCTCGGCCAACTAGGTTGATGATGTCGCCGTCTACAGTTCCGCTGAACGTCGCATCGTCTTCGTCATTGCCGAAGATGTTGGGATTTGGATCGTCAATGTTGAATTTGCGAACCTCGATTTGCGCTTGTATGGCGTCGCCCGTGACCTGGCAGGTGCCCACAATCGAGAATGCGGAATCGCGGCCTTCGACCTTTCCGTTGCGGACCGTTAGATTTGCACCACTCTTCCGGCCTAGAGAGGAGAATTCGGCGCGGTAGACACCTTCCTTGACGCCCATCTTGATTTCCTCGGCTCTGTCGAAGTCCATACTCGATAGTCAGATGGCCCTGTCGAACAGTCCAGAAGGTACCGCTGGTGATTGACAGGAAGATCACAGATTGGGAGGCGATCGAGCGCGAGTACCGTGCAGGTTAGCTCGCCGACAAGGCGAGAGTGGCGGATACTCTGCCTTCCCCGAATCCGGGCGAGCTGATAGCCTCGCCGGATCGGCTATTCGGGTATGACGGTGCAGTGACAGCAAAGACCCAGGGCGGTTCTGTCGCCGCGCTCGGCGCCATCGTTGCAGGCGCATTGATCCTGCAGGTCGCCGGGACGATCGTGAATACGGTCGTGCCGCTGCAGATGGCGATCGCGAACCAGCCGCCGCTGCTGATCGGCCTCGTCGCCTCGGCCTATTCGCTTGGGTTCCTGATCGGCTGCTTCATCAATCCCTCGCTCGTTCGCCGCGTCGGCCATATCCGTGGCTTTGCCGTGTTTGCCGCGCTCCAGGCGGTCTCGACGCTGAGCTTTCCCTTGCTGCCGGAAGCCTGGTGGGGGATTTCGCGCCTGGTCATGGGCCTGGCGGCGGCCGGCCACGGCATCTGCATCGAGAGCTGGATCAGCGGGCAGGCCAACCGATCGCAGCGCGGCCGGATCTTCGGCATCTACCAGATCCTCAACCGCGTCGCGCTGATCGGCTCGCAGATCGGCATCGGCTATGTCGCGATCCAGTCGCAGGACGTCTTCCTGTTCGCCAGCATGGCCTTCTCGATCGCGCTGATCCCGGTGGCGCTGACGCGGGCGAGGGGCCCCGAATCGAGCGAGATCGTCTCGGTCGGCCTGCGGACGCTGTGGCAGCAGGCGCCGGCCGCGGTGGTCGGCTGCCTCTATGTCGGCATGGTCGGCGGCCCGTTGACCAGCGTCGCCCCCGCCTATGGCATTCTCTCCGGCCTCGACCTGCGGGCCACCATCCTGCTCACCGCCGGCATCCAGATCGGCGCGCTCCTGCTGCAGTGGCCGATGAGCCTGCTGGCGGACCGGGTCGCCAGCCGCCTGATCATGCTGGTCGCCACCAGCCTCGTCGCGGTGGCTGCGGCCGGACTCGCGACGCTGCTGGAGGTCGACGCCGCCCATGGCCGCATCTGGCTCTTCGGTCTGTTCGCCCTGATCGGCGGCTGCAGCATCCCGCTCTATACGGTCGCGGTCACGCATGCCTATTTCCGCATGGGGCGCGACCAGGCCGTCGGGCTCTCGGCCCAGCTTCTCTTTCTCTGGGGCACCGGCTCGGCGATCGGGCCGCTGGCCGCGACCTTGCTGATGCAACTCCGGGGACCGCAGGGCATGCTGATCTACCTCGTCGGGCTGTCGGTCGCCGTTGCGATCTATATCGCGCTGCGGATCTCGCGGAATCCGTCACCACCCATCGTCGAAGGCGAGCGTGGCGCCAGCGGGCCGACGATCCCCGACATCGAGATGGCCAAACGCTGAAATTGCAGCAGGACGGCGCCGGGAATCATGTCGCTGGCGCGGTGTCGGCGAACGCGCGGCGACTCGGCAGGGCCGATCAGAACTCGAGAAGTAGCAGGGCCAGCATGCCCACGCCGTGGATCAGCATCGCCAATCGCAGCGGAATCGCCGAGATGATCTCGGCCCTGAACGGGCAGTAGAGCTCGCCGAGGTCGGACATGTGGTTTTCCCCCAGCCTATCGGTATCAGCCGCGAGGTGCTCGATCGCCCCCCATTTGG
This sequence comes from Allobosea sp. P4_H5, assembly GCF_056400825.1. Taxonomy (NCBI): domain Bacteria; kingdom Pseudomonadati; phylum Pseudomonadota; class Alphaproteobacteria; order Hyphomicrobiales; family Alloboseaceae; genus Allobosea; species Allobosea sp. P4_H5. Next base: position 9,668 of record NZ_JBFUKM010000025.1, read on the forward strand.
GGGGATTCGGCGCTCACTTTTAGTTTATTGGGACTCGAAATCTGCTCTTCCTACCCCAGATGGGGGCTGCCGTGGGGCGCGGCGTCGTTAGATTTGCCGCCGGGAGACGGATGATGGGGATTACGCTTTTTAGCACAGCCGTGGCTGCTGCCGGCGCACTGGCGTTCGGTACGTTCGTCGGCGGGGCGGCGCTCGGCCTGTTCACCGGCGCGGCGATCTGGCTCGGCCAGCGTGCCCTGAGCGATATGTGAGCTTGCGCGCGCACACCTCAGGTGGATGAGACCATCTTCTTCGCCGGAATGGGTTGACACCTACCGGCCTGATGCGGAATTTGGCGGCCGACGCGGGTGTAGCTCAATGGTAGAGCAGCAGCCTTCCAAGCTGAATACGAGGGTTCGATTCCCTCCACCCGCTCCAATCTCTTCATAACCAGCATATGGCCATGGCCGACGCGCGCTGATCACACCGGGCATTGCGCCAGTGCGCAGGGTGAGCCAGGGATGACGATGGCTCGGGCAGCCCGATCTGTTTCGGCTGCGCCGCTCGTCATTGGGCGAGGGCGAGTGCCTCGTTCGCGGGAAAACTCAGCGCCACGGCTGCGTTCGCCTCGACGCCTGCCCGTGAATCGATGTTCGCCTGCAGCGCGTGGCCGTCGATATCGACGAGGCAGCGGCTGCCATAGCCCTGGAAGTCGAGCGAGATCAGCTTGCCGTCGAGTCGGTTGATCTCGTCATTGCCGCCGAAAATTTGCTCCGGCGTGGTCACGCTGATCGCTTCGGGCCGCAGCGACACGATTGCGTTGGCACCGGCGGCCAGTGTGCGGGGGAAGCGGCAGAGCAGCGTCCGACCGTTCGCCAGTTCGACCTGGCCCATGCCGCCAGCGGCGACACCCACAAGCGTCCGCCCAGCCAGCAGATTGGGCGAGCCCATGAAATTGGCGACGAAGCTGTCGGCCGGGTCGAAGAAGATCTCGCGCGGACTGCCGAGCTGGCGCAGCCGGCCCTTGTCGAGCACGGCGATCAGGTCTGACAATTCCAGCGCTTCGGACTGATCATGCGTGACATAGACGGTGGTGATGCCGAGCTCGCGCTGCAGACGCTTGAGCTCGGCCCGCATCTCGTCGCGCAGGCGCGCATCGAGATTGCTGAGCGGCTCATCGAGCAGCAGCAGCCTCGGCCGCCTGACGATGGCGCGGGCGAGCGCAACGCGCTGCTGCTGGCCACCGGAGAGCAGCGTCGGTGAGCGCGGCCCGAAGCCGGAAAGGTCGACGCGGCGCAGGGCGTCTTCGACCAGCGCTTCGATCTCGCTGTTGCCCGGCTTGGCTCCGCGCGTGACGCGCAAGGGGAAGGCGACATTGTCGAACACGCTCATATGCGGCCAGATCGCATAGGACTGGAACACCATGCCGATGCCGCGCTGGTTGAGCGGCACCTCGACCCCGTCCTCACCGTCGAACAGTACGGTCTCGCCGAGGCGGATGCTGCCGCGGTCCGGCCGCTCCAGCCCGGCGATGCAGCGCAAGGTCGTGGTCTTGCCGCAGCCGCTCGGCCCGAGCAGCGTGAAGAAGGTGCCCTCCTTCAGCGAGAAGCTGAGCGGATGAAGGCCGGCGCTGTTGGCGGCTTTGGCGCCGAACAGCTTGGCGAGGTCGGAAACGAGAAGCACCATGATCGCTCCGGACGAAGGCTCAGAGATTGGCGGGCCGCAGGGTGGCGAGGAAGCGGCGGCCTGTCAGATAGAGCAGCAGCATCAGCACGCTCATGAAGGCGGTCCAGACCAGGCCGAGCGCGAAGACCTCGACATTCTGGCCGCTGTTCCAGCGGTCGTAGATCGCGACCGCCATGACCTGCGAATTGGCGCCGGCGAGCAGGACCGACATCGAGAGCTCGTTGGCGCCGAGCAGGAAGATGAAGACCCAGCCCGAGACCAGCGCCGGCACCAGCAGCGGCACGACGATCTTGCGGAAGACGGTGAACGGGCCGGCGCCCGAAGCACCCGCCGCCTCCTCGAGCTCGCGATGGATCTGCAGCACGCCGGTATGGGCGTAGCGCATCGCGTAAGGCAGGAAGCGGATCAGGAAGGCGAGCATGATCAGCGTCAGCGAGCCGTAGAGCGGGATCGGCAGGTTGAGCGCGATCAGGATCAGCGCGACGCCGACGACGATGCCGGGGAAAACGATCGGGATGCTCGAGAGCACTTCGATCAGGCGCGCGCCGGCCTGGTGCCGCACCACGAGCCAGCCTGCTACCGCCGCGATCAGCATGGCCAGCGTCGCTGCTTCCGCCGCGACCACCAGCGTGTTGATGCCGAGCCCGATCAGATGCCGGTCCGCCAGGACCAGCTGGAAGTTCTCCAGCGTCGCGAAGGGCAGCGCCGCCATGGCGAAAGGCCGGGCGAAAGGCATCAGCGCCAGCCAGAGCGAGACGAGGAGCGGCAGTCCCAGCACGAACAGGAAGTTCAGGACGACGACCGCCGTGCCCAGCCATTTATGGCGGCCGAGATCGAAGGGGCGGGGGCGATAGCCCTTGCCGGTCACGCTGGCATAGCGGTCGGCATTGGCGGAGTAGCGGTTGTAGCAAAGCAGCGCCGCCGAGAGGACGGCGATCAGGATCACCGAAAAGGCGCTGGCCCGGCCCATCTTCGGCGGCATCTCGGTGGTGCTGAGATAGATGTCGGTGGTGAGCAGGTAGACCCGCCCGGGTCCGCCGACCAGCACCGGCACGTCGAAGGATTCGAGGTTCCGGATGAAGACGAACAGTGCCATGCCGGTGATCGCCGGCCAGGCCTGCCGGAACGAGATCGACCACATCGTGCGGGCGATCGAGGCGCCGCACATCCGTGCTGCTTCCTCCCATTCGGCGTTGGAGCGCTCGAAGGTCGCGGCGAGCAGCAGGAAGACCAGCGGCGACCACAGCATGCCCTGGATCAGCACCATGCCGCTCATCGAGAAGACGTCGAACAGGTTGTCGCCGCTGCCGGCGAAGGCCCGGTAGAGCTCGTTGACCGGCCCCGACCGCCCCAGGAAGAACAGCCAGGCCATCACATGCAGGATGTAGGGCGTGCTGAGCGAGACCGCGGCCGTGACATAGGCAAGGCCGCGCCAGGGTGCGTTGGTGCGCACCACCACCCAGGCGACCGTGGTGCCGAACAGGATCGACAGCGCCGTCGACAATCCCGAGAACAAGAGCGAGTTCCAGGTCGCGGTGTAGAACTGCGGATCGGCGAACAGGTAGCGGAAATGCGCGATCGTGTAGGCGCCGGTCTGCTCCTGCGTCAGGCTGGTCTTGATCAGGACCGCGATCGGCGGCAGCACCAGCAGCGCCAGCACGAGGCCGACGCTGGCCGGCGCCAGCCAGGTGAAGAGGCTCCCCTGCGGGCGCCTCCAGAAGGTGCGGCGTTGCAAGGGCGCTGAAGCGGGCAGAGAGGAATTGGTCATCGTCGATGTTCCGGACCTCCCGATTGCAGATTACTGGAACAGCTTCTTGTAGATCGCGATCCACTTATCGATGTCGCGGTCCTCGTCGGCCGGCGGCGGCGAGAACACCTTGAAGCCCGTGACTTCCGGCTTCAGGGAAGGGTCCTTGGCGTCGACCGCCGGGTTGGACGGAATGTAGCCGGCCTCCTGGATCACCTTCTGGCCCTCGGGCGAGAGCAGGTAGTTGATCAGGAGCTTGGCGCCGTTCGGGTGCGGCCCGCCCTTCAGCAGGACCTCGCGCGCCATCGCGCCGATCGCCGGGTTGACCGGCAGCCACTTCACCGGCGCGCCCTTGGCGATGCTGATGGCGGAGTGGTGGTTGTAGGTGACGAGGCCGATCGCATACTGGCCGGCGATCACCTGGTCGAGCACGACGCGGGGATTGGAGGGAATGGTCGCGACCTTCTGCGCGCCGAGCTTCTCCAGGTAGGCCATGCCCTTCTCCTCGCCATAGGCGTTGAGCACGGAGCCGATGAAGCCGGGCGGTCCGGCGATGGTCATCTCGCCCGTCCAGGCGATCTTGCCCTTCCATTTCGGGTCGAGCAGGTCGTCGAGCGATTTCGGCTCGTCGGCGGGCTTCACCAGCTCGGTGTTCACGGCAGGAACGAGGTAGTGCACCAGCACCGCGTTCCAGTCGCCCTTGGCGTCCTTGTGGTTCGGCGCGAGCTTGGCCGCGGCCTCGGGAACATAGGGCTGGATCAGGCCGGCTTCCCGCAGCGGCTTGACCACCGAGGGACCCTCGACCAGGTCGGCCTGGAGATTGCCGGCCTTGGCCTCGGCCAGGATCTTGATCATGATGTCGATGTCACGGCCGCCGGTGACGTTGATGCGCACGCCGGGATACTTAGCCTCGAAATTGGCGACGACCGGGCGCACCAGCTGGTTCTGGACGAAGCCGGTGTACCAGTTGATCGAGCCTTCCTTCTTGGCGGCCTCGTAGAGCTCCTTTTCGCTCTGCGCCGCGGCTGGCAGGCTTCCCGCCAGAGGCAGGAGAACAGCGGCCAGACCGAGCTGGCGCATCAGCGACGATGCTGCAAGCATGATTTTCCTCCCAGATGAGCCGGGCATTCTGAGGTCGATGCTTGGCCTCGGCTTCAGCTCATCTTGGGATGGTTCGTGGTTTGGTATCCAAGACCATATTTCGATTGTCGCCATGCCGGTTCAGCATCGCGTCACCGCCTTGTGCGGGCTGAGCTTATGCCGGATCGGCATCGCCCCCATCAAAGTTTAGCCTTTGATCTATAGCGGCGGAGCTTCCTAGATCACGGTGAAGCCGCTGCGACTAATGCCGGCGGCGCTGCGAGGAAACCACCATGAACCGGCTGGACGGCAAGATCGCCTTCATCTCCGGCGGCGCGATCGGCATCGGCGCTGCTGCGGCGACGATGATGGCGCGCGCGGGCGCAAAGGTCGTCCTCGGCGATATCCTCGACGAGGAAGGCGAGGCGGTCGCGCAGGCTATCCGCGCAGAGGGAGGCGAAGCTACGTTCGTCCATCTCGACGTCAGCCGCCAGGCCGATTGGGAGCAGGCGATCGCTGCGACGATCGCGCGCTTCGGCGGGCTCGACATCCTCGTCAACAATGCCGGCATCCTCTTCGGCAAGGATGTCGAGGAGGCCCGGCTGGAGGACTGGCAAAAGATGTCCTCGGTCAACCAGACTGGCACCTTCCTCGGCACCAAGGTCGCCTTGCCGGCGCTGCGCGAGCGGGCGCGCACCAGCCCCGAGGGCAGTGCGATCGTCAATCTCTCCTCGGTCTCCGGCCTCGTCGGCTCGCCGCTTGATCCGCTCTATTCGATGACCAAGGGCGGCATCACGCTGTTCACCAAGGCGACGGCCTTGTCTTTCGGGCGGCAGGGCTATCGCATCCGCGTCAATGCGGTGCATCCCGGCGTGATCGAGACGGCGCAAGGCAAGCAGACTTTTGTCGCCCGCGCCAAGAAGCTGCAATCCGGCGACCTCGACGAAGCCCGCTCGATCGCCCTGGCGAACCACCCGATCGGTCGCTTCGGCACGGTCGAGGACGTCGCCAAGGCGATCATCTTCCTGGCCTCGGACGATGCCGGCTTCATCACCGGCTCCAGCCTCGTCGTCGATGGCGGGCTCACTGCGCAGTAGAGCGCTGGCTGCACTGGCGCCGCTCATCTATGGGTTGACGGTGGACGACCTGGCGGGCCGGCGGAGGCGAGGGTGAGATCCTATTCTCATTTCGATATCACCGGTCTTCATTATTTCTCGGTCGTCGCGGAGGAGCGCAGCTTTTCGCGCGCTTCGGCCCGGCTGCGGATCGCGCAACCGGCAATCAGCCGCAAGATCAAGGCCTTGGAGCAGGATCTCGGCGTCCAGCTCTTCGCCCGCCATACCCGCGGCGTCGACCTGACCGAGGCCGGCGAGAGCCTGCTCGGCAACGCTTACACCCTGTTCCGCCAGATCGAGCACTTGCGCGACCACACCACGATCTCGGGCGAGACGCCGCGCGGCGTCGTCGCGATCGGCGTCATGCCGACGCCGGGCGAATACATCGTCCCACGCCTGATCGAGGAGGCGCGCCGGCTCTATCCGGAAGTCCGCTTCCGCATCGTCGAGGGCTATAGCGGGGCGCTGCACCGCATGCTGGTCAACCAGGAGATCAACATCGCGATCGTGCATGCGCCGGAGCCGCATCCGGACATCGTCGTCTACGATCTCCTGGTCGACTATCTCTGCCTTGTAGGTCGGACAGGTTCGCTGGCGAAGCCGACCTATAATTTCGAGGAAGCGGCGGCCTTTCCGCTGATTCTGCCCGAAGCGCCCAATCTTCTGCGCCTGCGGATCGACCATATCGCGCAGCTGCGTGACACCAGGCTCAATGTCGAACTGATCTGCAACGGCTTCTGGCTGACGAAATCGCTGCTGCGGGCTGGCGCCGGCTACACCATGGTGACCTTCGGTTCCGTGGTCGGCGAACTCGAGCAGGGGCATTTCGACGTCGCGGCGATCCGCAATCCCGACGTGCCCTGGCCCTTGGGCATCGCCATGCGCAACGATCAGCAGCGCCGGCTGTCGCTTGTGGCGATCAAGGACCTGATCGAGACGATCGTGGCCGAACTCCGCTCCAAGCGCATCTGGCAGCAGCTTCCGGATGCGATCAAGGAGTGAGCCGGAGGCCGGCTAGTCGAGCAGGCTGTGTGCCGCCCGCGCCCGCTGCTGGGCGGCGCCGAGCAGGAAGCTGAGATCAGCCCCGGTCGAGACGAAGCGGGCGCCCATCGCGGCATAGGTCTTCATCAGGTCAGGACGTGCTGCCAGCCCGCCGAGCCCGGCATGCTTGCCGGCGCGCCGGCAGGCCGCGATCACAGCCGAGATCGCCGCATGCAGGCGCGGATGGTCGAACTCGCCGGGGATGCCGAGATCGGCGGCGAGGTCGACTGCGCCGATGAAGGCGACATCGACGCCCTCGACCGCGACGATCTCCTCGACCTCAGCGACGCCATCGCCTGACTCGATCATCACGATCACCATCGTCAGGGCGTTGATGAAGGCCATCGCCTCGGCGTTCGGATAGCTGCGGAAGCGGGTCAGTGGCGACAGGCTGGCGACGCCGCGCGAGCCGAGCGGCGCGAACTTGGCGGCGTCGACGATCCGGCGCGCCTCTTCGGCCGAGCGGACATGCGGGGCGATGATGCCCATCGCGCCGCCCTCGAATGCGCGGGCGATGTGCTCCGGCCGGTTCGCCGGCAATCGGACGAGCGGCGTGATGCCGATGTCGAGCGCGGCCAGGCAGATCTGCCCAGTCGTCTCGGCGCCGAACATCGCATGTTCGAGGTCAATATAGATGGAGTCGAGTCCGGCGGTGGCGGCGATGCGGGCGATCTCGACGCCGCGGACCAGCCGCACCGCCATGGTCGCGGCGATCTCGTCGCGTGCCAGCCTCTCCTTGACGCGGTTACGCGGCAGGTCGGTGAGATCCATTGCTCACTCCTGAAAGGCTTCGGCGCGCTTCTTCTGCAGCGAGGGCAGCAGCACGAGCACCAGGAGCAGGGCGGCGAGCGCCAGCATGGTCGCGCTGATCGGCCGCTGCAGGAAGACCATCGGGTCGCTGCGTGAGAGCAAGAGCGCCCGCCGCAGATACTCCTCCATCATCGGGCCGATGATGAAGCCGAGCAGCATCGGGGCCGGCTCCATGCCGAGCTTGGCGCAGAGGTAGCCGAATAGGCCGAAGCCGACCATCAGCAGGATGTCGAAGCTGCTGTTGCTCAGGCTGAACACGCCGATGGCGCAGAACACCAGGATGGTCGGGAAGAGATAGTGGTAGGGCACCATGATCATGCGCGCCCACAGGCCGATCAGCGGCAGGTTGAGCAGGACCAGGAAGACGTTGCCGATCCACATCGAGGCGACGATGCCCCAGAACAGGGCAGGCTGCTCGGTCAGCACGGCCGGGCCCGGCTGGATGCCCTGGATGACCATGGCGCCGACCATCAGCGCCATCACCGGGTTCGAGGGGATGCCGAGCGTCAGCATCGGCACGAAGGAGGTCTGGGCGCCGGCATTGTTGGCCGCTTCCGGCGCCGCCACGCCCTCGATCGCGCCCTTGCCGAATTGCGCGCGGTTGGGCGAGACCTTCTTCTCCAGCGCATAGGCGGCGAAGGAGGCGAGCATGGCGCCGCCACCCGGCAGGATGCCGAGAGCCGAGCCCACGAAGGTGCCGCGCAGCACCGGCGCGACGATGCGTTTCAGATCGGCCCGCGTCGGCATCAGCCCGCCGATCTTGCGCGAGATGATCGAGCGCGCCTCGCCCTGTTCGAGATTGTGGATGATCTCGCCGAGGCCGAAGACGCCCATCGCCACAACGACGAAGTTCACCCCGTCATAGAGCTGCGGCATGCCGAAGGTGAAGCGCGGGATGCCGGAATTGACATCGAGGCCGATCAGCCCGAGCAGCAGGCCGAGCACGATCATGCCGACCGCCTTCAGCACCGAGCCATTGGCCAGCACCACCGAGGCGACGAGGCCGAGCACCATCAGCGAGAAGTATTCGGCCGGGCCGAAGGTCAGCGCCACCACGGCGAGCGGCGGGGCGAACAGCGCCAATAGCAGCGTCGCGGCGCAGCCGGCGAAGAAGGAGCCGAGCGCCGCCGTCGCCAGCGCCTTGCCGGCCTCGCCATTGCGGGCCATCGCATAGCCGTCGAGCGCCGTGACGATCGAGGAGGATTCGCCGGGCAGGTTGACCAGGATCGCCGTGGTCGAGCCGCCATATTGCGCGCCGTAATAGATGCCGGACAGCATGATAAGCGAGGTCACCGGCGGCAGCGCGAAGGTCGCCGGCAGCAGCATCGCGATGGTCGCGAGCGGGCCGAGCCCAGGCAACACGCCGACGGCGGTGCCGAGGATCGTGCCGATCAGGCAATAGAACAGGTTGGTGAGGGTGAAGGCGGTCGAGAAGCCGAGCGCGAGATTGTCGAAGAGCTCCATCACGCCGCCTCAGAAGCCGAGCCAGGGGCCGAAAGCCGGGATCGGCAGCCCGAGCAGCGTGACGAAGGTAAGGACGCTGAAGGCGGAGAGCCCGATCGCCAGCGCAAGGAAGGGCCAGAGACGGAACCGCTCGCTGGCGAGACCCGAGATCATCACGAGCAGCACGGTCGAGGCCGCGAGGCCGAGCCCTTCGACGGTGACGCCGAACAGGCCGCTGGCGACGAGGACGAGCGCGGCCTTGCGCCAGGCGAAGCCCGTCATCGCTTCGCCCGACGACAGGAATGCCTGCACGACCAGGACAAGGCCGATGACGGCGAGCACGCCGCCCAGCGCGGTCGGAAAATAGCCCGGCCCCATGCGCCCGGCATGTCCCATCGCATAGCCGCGGGCCAGCGCCATCGCCAGCAAGCTGAAGGCAATGAAGATCAGGCCGGACCACAGATCCTTGCTGCCGGCGATGCGCCCGGGCGCTTTGCTGCTCATGTCATGGGTCTCGATGTCGAAAGCTCAGGCCGCGGGCCGGCCGCGCCTCATTCGGCGCGGATGCCGTTTGCCTTCAGCCAGGGCAGCCAGCGCGCGAAATCGGCGTCGAGCCGCGCCTTGAAGGCAGCGGTGTCCTGCGGATCGGTCAGCCCGTTATCGGCGAGCTTCGCCGCGATCTGCGGTTGCTTGACCACCTTGGCGATAGCATCGGCGATCTTCTGCTTCTGCGCCGAGGAAGCGCCCTTCGGCATCAGCACGCCGTACCAGTTGGTCAGCATCAGGTCCGGCATGCCGGCCTCGGTCGCGCTGGGGATCTCGGGCAGCAGGGTGGAGCGCTTGGTGTCGAAGATGACGAGGCCCTTGAGCCGGCCGTCCTTGACGTATTGGCGCAGGATCGGCACGTCGGCGTTGACGAAGTCGACCGAGCCGGCGATCAGGTCGGTCAGCGCTGGCGCGGCGCCGCGATAGGCGATCTGCTCCATCGCGACCTTGGCCGATTTGGCGAAAAGCTCGGCGCCGAGATGCATGGTGCCGCCGCTGCCGGTCGAGCCGTAGTTCAGCTTGGTGCCCTTGGCCTTCTCGACCAGGCCCTTGAGATCGTTGACGCCGAGCGAGGGGCGCACCGCGATCATCGTCTGCACCTCGCCGAGCAGATAGACCGGCTCGATGTCCCTCTGCGCGTCATAGGGCACGCTCGCCATGGTGCCGGCGCTCAGCACCAGCGCCGAGGTGGTCAGCAGGAGCGTGCGCCCGTCCGCCTTCTCGCGCGTCGCTGCCGCGGTCCCGATCGTGCCGCCGGCCCCGCCACGGTTCTCGACGATCACCGTGCCGCCGAGCTCCTTGCCGAGATCGGGCGCGATGATCCGCGCGAACAGGTCGGTCGGCCCGCCGGCCGCAAACGGCACGAGCAGCTTGATGGTTTCGGCCGCCTTGGCCGGCGTCGCCAGGATTGCGGCGAGTGCGACCGCCTTGATGATAGGGTGCATGGTTCGTCCTCCCAGACTGCGTTGTTTTTTCAGCCCGCGAAGCGCGGCTCGGGCAGGCCGCGCACGCCGACATCGAGCGCCAGCAGGGCGCCGGCGAGCGGCTCAACCGCGAGCGTCTCCGGCGCCAGGCGCTGCGAGTGGCTGGTGATGTAGAGCGTGGCGAGGTCCTTGCCGCCGAAGACGGGGCAGGTCGGGTTGGTCACCGGCAACTGGATGATCCGGTCGACGCTCCCGTCCGGCGCCTGGCGCACGAGGTGGCCGGTCGCGACCATGCAGGTCCAGAGATAGCCTTCCACGTCGACGGTCGCGCCGTCGGGCCGGCCGAGTTGGTGCGTCCAGTCGGCGAAGGCGCGCCGGTTGCTGATCGTGCCTTCATCCAGGTCGTAGTCGAACGCGAAGCTCGTCTGGTTATGCGTGTCGGCGAAGTACATTGTGCCGCCATCCGGACTCCAGGCGATCGAGTTCGGCAGCACGAAGCCGTCATGCATCGCCTTGCAGCCATGGTCGGCGTCGAGCCGGTAGAGCACACCGACTGGGACACGGTTGTGGTCGTGCATGCTGCCGACCCAGAAGCGCCCGCGCGGATCGCAGCGCCCGTCGTTGAGCCGCATGCCGGGGACGTCACCGACCGGATCGGCGATCCGCCTGGGCGGTTCGCTCGTCGCGGGATCGTAGATATAGATGCCGCTATTGGTGCCCATCACGAAACCGCCGGCCTCGCGCGGCGCGATCGAGCCGATCATCAGGTCGGCCTGCAGCCGGCGGGCCTCGTGCCTGTCGGTGACCGGGTCATAGGATTGCAGTGCCGGCCGGCGCACATCGACCCACCACAGCCGCTTCGTCCGCTCGCACCAGCGCGGCGTTTCGCCGAGGATATCGGCGCTCTGCACGGCGCAACGGACCTCGACATCGTCTTCCACGGTCATCGTCAAAGCCTCACTTGTATTTGGTGGCGGCGAGCGTCTTCAGGTCGATGCCAGCCGCGATGTCGCTCTTCTGGCGATTGTCGCCGGCGTCGATCTTCTCGGCCTCGCGCAGCACGGCCTCGACTTCGGCGAAGGGCACGAAGACGATGCCGGCCTCGTCCGCGACGACGAGGTCGCCGGCATCGACCGAGACGCCGGCAATGCGGACGCGGCCGTTGATCTCGACCGTCTCCAGCCGCCATTTGCCGGTGATCGGCGTGACGCCGCGCGACCAGATCGGGAAACTGCGCTCGCGCGAGGAATCGGGATCACGGAACGAGCCGTCGATCACGGCGCCGACGCAGCCGGCACGATGGGCGACGGAGGCCGACTGGCCGCCCATATTCGACAGCCCGGTCAGCCCTTCGATGACGACGACGTCGCCAGGCTCGGCCTGGTTGTAGGCCTCGTGCTCGCCCATCTTGCCGACCCGGCTCGCGGCGGCGGCGGTCGCGCTCTGCGGCCGCTCGACATTGCGCACCGTGACGGCCTGACCGACGACGCGGCCGCTCGCCAGCGTCGGCGCCAGCGTCGAGGCCGGAATCGCGCCGAACAGACCGAGATTGTCCATCGCGTCGCAGACCGCGCTGGTCAGGTCGGAGAGCGCGCCATAGCGCTGCAGCAGATCGGGCGACAGGCGTGGCAACTCGGTCCGCCGGATGGCTTCCGGCGGCACGCGGCCGGTCAGGGGCTTGGTCATGGAAAGGCGCCTGCGGATGCTGGAGGGAGCCCGGCCGGAACGATGGGGCTGACAGCCCGCACCAATGCGAGCTGTTCCTGGCGCGCCTCGCTTTCCGCGAAACGGAGACGCTGGTCCGCATGGGCGCAGGCGGCGATGGCCGCGCGCACCTCAGGCATCACCGGCGTCAGAAAGGCGATCTCCACCCCGTCCATCCTTCTCGGTTGGCCGGGATGCTGTCCTACAATAAGTGCTTCGTCAACGATCCCGTATTATGAGATTTTTTTGGATATGCGTGAGTTTCGCTCATAACGCTTTGGAAAGGCGTGGATTTCGTCTCACTTGGCAAAGCGAAGGAGCTCTGCTAGCTCTCGAAAGAGAGGAATGATCTCGTATTATGGGATTTGATGTGAAGGGGCGAGGTGTGTCGAACGAGGCCTTCCTGGTCGAGACGATCGAGGATGTCGCCGAGCCCGGCGATGGTGCAGCGAAGGAGGGCGAGTCGCTGCTGAGCAGCCTCGGCCGGGCCTTGAGCGTGCTCGACATGTTCTCGTTGTCGACGCCGCTGGTGGCGGTCGAGGAGATCATCGCCCAGCTCGGCTGCAGCCGGTCGACCGCCTATCGCTATCTGAAGGAATTGAGCGATGTCGGCCTGCTCAGCCCGGCCTCGAACGGCAGCTATGGCCTGGGCGCGCGCATCATCGAGCTCGAGCGCCTGGTCGCGCTGACCGATCCGCTCTACCGGGCCGGGCAGGAGGTGCTGCACGGGCAGCCTTGCGACAACACCGCGTTGCTGCTGCACAGCCTCTATGGCGACAAGGTGCTCTGCATTTTCAAGGAGGGGCCCGACGCGCTGGAGCATGACGGCAAGCGGGTCATCATCCGCCGGGCGCGCGGGCTGCCTTTCCCGCTGTTCCAGGGCGCGGCCTCGCTGGCTTTGCTGCCCTATCTCTCGGCCCATCGCATCCGCGAGATCTATCTGCGCAGCCCCGCGGAGATCGCAGCGGCGGGCCTCGGCGACAGCTGGGACCAGTTCCGCCGCGCCATGGCGACGATCCGGCGCGCCGGCTACGCCACCAGCCATGGCCGGATCACGCCCTATCTCAGCGGCGTCGCCGTGCCGATCCTGCCGCCCGACGGCTCGCGCGTCGTCGGCAGTCTCGCCCGCACGATACCGACCGCGGCGCTCTCCACTGAGGCGGAAGCGCGCGCGGCCGCCGAACTCACCGAACTCGGACAGCGCATCGCGGAGCGGTATCTTGCTCTGTTGCGCGTCTGAGGCCGCTTTCGCCGCGGCACGCCGAGGGCAGGGCACTGACTGCCCGTACCGGCACGCTGCGGAGGCTTTTGCAATGCCGAGGCTCGACACGCCATGCCTAGCTCAACGCCCCGCCTTCTCGAAATCGGCCCGCTGCCGCCAGGGCTGAGCAAAGCGGCGCGCGAGCGCTTCGCCGTGCATCCGCTCTGGCAGGAGGCCGATCCGGCCGGCTTCCTCGCCAGTCATCACGGCGCTTTCGCCGGCGCGGTCACCATGGCGCGCCATGCCTGCTCGGCGGAGCTGTTCGCGGCGATCTCCGGCGGCGTGGTCGCCTCGTTCGGCGTCGGCACCGAGAAGCTCGATCTGGCGGCGGCCGCCCGGTTCGGCGTCCAGGTCGCGATCACGCCCGATGTCCTCAATGACTGCGTTGCGGACACCGCCTTCGGGCTGATCCTGGCGACGACGCGGCAGCTCGTGAACGCCGACCGCTTCGTGCGCGAAGGACGCTGGAAGGCCGGCGCCTTTCCACTTGCGACGCAGGCGACGGGCAAGCGCCTCGGCATCGTCGGCCTCGGCAAGATCGGCCGCGAGATCGCGCGCCGCGCTGCCGGTTTCCGCATGGATATCCGCTATTTCGGCCGGCGCCGGCAGGCCGATGTGCCCTATGGTTTCGTCCCCGACCTGATCGATCTGGCGCGCTGGGCCGATATCCTCGTCCTGTCCTGCAGCGGCGGTCCGGCGACGCGCCATCTCGTCTCGGCGGCCGTGCTCGAAGCGCTTGGTCGCGACGGCTTCCTCGTCAATGTCGCGCGCGGCAGCGTCGTTGACGAGGCTGCCCTGGTCGAGGCTCTCGTCGCGGGCAACATCGCTGGTGCGGGCCTCGACGTCTATGCCGACGAGCCGAACGTGCCGGCGGAGCTTATCGAGAGCGATAAGGTCGTGCTTCTCCCTCACATCGCCGCGAGCACGCATGAGACGCGGCGCGCCATGGAAGCGCTGGTCATCGCCAATCTCGACGCCTTCTTCACTTCGGGCGCCGTTCTGACCCCACCTAAGCCATCAGCCTGAGCAGGATCACTCTCGCCATGATCATCGAGCACCGGACCTATGTCGTCGAGCACGGGCGGACCGAAGAATATCTCGAGCGTTACCGGCAGCTGGGGCTGCCGGTGCAGCAAAAGTACCTTGGGCGGCTGCTCGGTGTCTTCGTCAGCGAGATCGGGCGGCTCAATGAGGTCCTCTACATCTGGGTCTATGACAGCCTTGCCGATCGCGAGGAGAGGCGGGCGAAGCTCGACGCCGATCCGGCGTGGCACGAGTTCCGGCGCGGCAACCGCGGCACCTTCGTCCAGCAGGACGTCAAGATCATGCGCTACGCCTCGTTCAGCCCGCACTGACCGGTCTGGCGGGCGGGGCGCTCCGGCCGGACGCATGGGCTTGCGGGCACGCATCGACATCTCGCGAAATCATCGATTCTGGCTCGTGGCATAATCGTGGCCAGATTGCGGCGCGTTGCGGGTAGCAAAGCCGCAAGCTGATCTGCTATGCGTTCATGGGGGGAAGAGCGGTGATCTGCCTGCCGATCTGGCTGCTCACCATGGATAAACATGCGGGGCGCGCGCGAAAACGGTCCTGACCGACGCAAGCCGCGGCAAGCGGTGCTGGACATATTTCCGCCGCAAGACAGGAGAAATGCCATGCTCAAGATAGCCATCGCCGCAGCAGGGTTCGCTGCTCTCAGCCTCGCGGCCGCTCCGGCCTTCGCCCAGGGCAAGAAGGGCAAGGACGAATTCCTTGGCGTCGACATGGATACCGGCCGGACCTATTACGACGGTCGCAACGACGGCAAATACTGCCTCTACAAGACGGTGCGAGTCTTCAACCGCTACACCGGCTACTACGAGAACCGGCGCGTGCGCCGTTGTGGCCGCGGCCTCTATATGTGAGCGGCTGACATGACCCGTACCGCGAAGTTCATAATCGCCCTTGGCCTTGCGTCCGCAGCAGCGGCCTGCGGCCCGACCGTCGTCGCCGATCCCAACGGCCGGCTCATCAACACCGGGCTGGTGCAGGATGGCGACTGCCTGACCCGCACCGTCATGGTCTATGACCGCGAGCTCGGCTACGAGCGCGCGGTCCAGCAGCAGTTCTGCGGCGGGCGTCCCCGTATCGCGCGCTGATACTGCAGGCCCCGCTTCCTAAGAGGGGGCGGGGCCTCCGTTTTTTGCTAGGGTTCGGTGAATCGCTCGGTCGTCCCGGAGAGAACCCGTGCCAAAACTCTGCAAGTTCACCTCGCCCAGCGACGGCAAGCCCGTCTATGTCAATCCCGACCAGGTCAGCGTCGTCTACACCTTCAAGGGCCAGCCCCCCGACACGATCATCGCCTTCCGCAAGGACTTCCAGCTCGGTGTGAAGGAAAGCCTGGAAGAGACTGTCAGGATTCTCGAAAGCGCTGCCGAGAGCACCGATCGCTGACGCCGTGAGCCGGCGCAGTTCTCTCCCCATAGCCGCCGGATTGTCGCCCCAAAGCAGCCATGCGGCATTTCCATCCTCGCCTCATGAGGATCATCGCTGCATCTGCTCTCACCCTGGCGCTCAGTGCTTGCGCGAGCACGCCGGACCCGGTCGTCGAGGACCGCTCGCGCTGCGACGCCTATGGCTTCCAGCGCGGCACCGACGCATACGCCAACTGCGTCATGACGCAGGATCGCGATCGCGACCGCCGCTACGAACGCCAGGCGGGGCAGCGGCCCTCCCGCGCCGAACGACCTTATAGCTCCGAAGAAGAATAGCCTCCGGTCCCGGGCCTCCATCTGACGGGTGCGGATGAGGAGCTGCAGTTCCTGTCGGGTTCGTGCCGCCTCGGGCTATTTAAGTCAGCCCCATGATCCACGCATCGCAGCTTGAAATGGTGCGACTTGTCGTCAGGCCTTTCATGCAGGCCGACGCCCCGTCGCTTGTCGCGCTCTTTGCCGACCCGGAGGTCCATCGCTTCGTCGATGATGGGCAACCGCTTGCGCCTGATGTCGCTGCGCTCTGGATCAAGCGCTCGGCCGCCAATCTCGAACGCTTCGGCTACGGCACCGGCGCCGTGGTCGAGCGCGCCGGCGGCGAATTGATCGGCTGGGCCGGCTTCGCCCGGCCGGGCGACGGCACGCAGGAAGTGATCTACGGGCTGCGGCGAGCGAGCTGGGGCAGGGGATTAGGCAAGGAATTGCTCGCTGGCCTGGTTACTTTCGCGGCGGAGCGCGGCATCACGCCGGTGAGAGCCACGGTCGATCCGGACAATGGCGCCTCGGTGCATCTGCTGCGACAAGCCGGATTCGTGCTGGCCGAACCGGGCTATCGCGGCGATGCCGGGGCCGATCTTTATCTGCATGGCGGCTGAGCGCCCGGTCGCTCAAAAAAAGCAAGATGTTGCTCCTGGACGGCTCAATCGTAGTTCATTCTTCTCCGTGGCGCGGGTCCCGCGCGAAGTCCCGTCACCGGCAGCCGTTCGCCGGCTGTGATGGGCCGCCGTCATGCGCCGATCGCAGGCTCGGCCGGAGCCGCGCCGGTTGGGCTTTGCCATGAAGACGGCTACTGATCGCTCGGCCGCTGGGCGGCTTCGCCATCAGGGACCGGCAGGACGATGATCCTCGACGAGCGCACCTACGCCATCAAGCCCGCGCATGTGCGCGACTATCTCGACCTCTATGTCGCCGAGGGGATGGAATTGCAGATCTCCCATCTCGGCCATCTGATCGGCTGGTTCACCACCGATAGCGGCGTCGTCAACGAGGTCGTGCATATGTGGCGCTTCGAGGATGCCGGCGATCGCGAGCGCCGSCGCGCCGCGATGGAAGCCGATCCGCGCTGGCAGATCTTCCGCGCCAAGGCGGCCCCTTACGTCCTCGAGATGCGCAGCCGGATCCTGCGGCCGACGCATTTCTCGCCGCTGCGCTGAGCCGTGCCGGGCACTGCCATGGCTGCTGCGCCGACCCAGCCATCCGCCCAGCCGCGGGAGGCACGCGGGCTCGCTCTGCTCGTGGCGAGCCTCGAATGGCTGGGCGCGGCGATCCTTGCCGTGCTTTTCCTCGTGGTGATGGCCGCGGTCACGCGCCGCTATCTGCTCGGAGATGGCCTCGTCTGGTCGGACGAGCTTGCGATCTGGCTCAATGTCGCGCTCGTGGCCGTCGGCGCGCCCCTGGCGGCGACCAGCGCGCTCGCCATGCGGCTCGACGTCGTCGTCAACCTGCTCCCTGCATCGGCACGGCGCATCGCCGCCATCCTGGCCGAGGCGATCGCCGTCCATGGTACGCTGGTGCTGGCGCTCGGCGGCGCCAGCGTCGCGGCGCTTGTTGGCGGCACCTCGACCGTGCTCGGCCTGCCCGAGAGCCTGCGCTTTGCGACCTTCGCGGTCGGCGGCGGGCTGACGCTCGTCGTCGTGTTCTGGCGGGCAGCGCTGACGCAATCCTGGCCGGCGGCGCTCGGAGCGCTCGTGATCGGCGCGGGTCTCTATGGGCTGGCGAACAGCGTGACCGGCCTTTTCGTTGGAACGCCGAGCCTGATCGCCGGGCTCGCCGCAGCAGCAGGGCTCCTGCTCGGTGCGCCTTTGCCCTTTGCGCTCCTGGCCGGCGTCTCGCTCTCAGGCGCCTTCGGTGGCCTGCTGCCGGAGCCGGCCATCGTCCAGAACACGGTGGCGGGCGTCTCGAAATTCCTGCTGCTGGCGATCCCGTTCTTCCTGCTCGCCGGCGAACTCTTGACCGCGGGCGGCCTCGCCGAGCGGCTGGTGCGCTTTGCCGCCGCGCTGGTCGGACATTTCCGGGCCGGGCTGGCCCAGACCGCTTTGGTCGCCAGTGTCTTGTTCTCCGGCGCTTCAGGCTCCTCGGTCGCCAATGCCGCCTTCGGTGCCAAGGTGATGGCGCCGGCTCTGGTCGCGCGTGGCTATCCGCCCGCTAACGCCGCTGCGATCGTCGCCGGCGTCTCGATGCTCGACAACATCATCCCACCCTCGATCGCCTTCCTGATCCTGGCGGCGGCGACCAATCTCTCGGTCGGCTCGCTGCTGGTCGGCGGCTTCGTCGCGGGTGCTGTGCTCACGCTGGCGCTCGCCATCGGCATCCATCTCAGCGTCCGCGGCGTCGTCGATTCCGCACCTCGCGCCAGCGGTGCCGAGCGGGCACGGTCCTTTGTCGGCGCGTTGCCGGCGATCGGGCTCGGCATCGTCGTCGTGGTCGGCATTCGCTTCGGCGTGGTCACGGTGACCGAAGCCTCGGCGCTCGCCGTCGCCTATGCGCTCGTCGCCTGCCTGCTGCTGCGCAGCCTGAATGGAGCGACCGTGCTCGCGTCCCTGCGCAAGGCGGCGGGGGAAGCCGCGGCGGTCGGATTGCTGATCGGCGCCTCCGCGCCCTTCGCCTTCCTGCTCGCGGTTGACCGCATCTCCGAGCAGATGGCCGGGCTGGTGACCGCACTCGGCGGCGGGCCGCTTGCGGTGATGCTGCTCTCCAACCTCGTCCTGCTGATCGCCGGCCTCTTCCTCGATATCGGCGCGGCGATTCTCTTGCTGGCGCCCCTGCTGCTGCCGGCCGCCATCGCCGCCGGGCTCGATCCGATCCAGTTCGGCGTCGTGCTGGTGGTCAACCTGATGATCCACGGGCTGACGCCGCCGCTCGGCATCCTCGTCTTTGTCGTCAGCGGAATCATGCGCTTGTCGCCGGCTGCGGTGTTCCGCGCAGTGCTGCCCTTGCTGGCGAGCCTGCTGGTCGCGCTCTTCGTCCTCTGTCTTGCGGTGGCGGCCTGGCCGTCGCTACCTGTCTCCATCAAGGAGTTGTTCCGATGGCTTTGACCCGCCGCGCCTTCGCTGCCGCCTCGATCGCGGCACCAGTCATCCTGTCGGGCCGCGCCTTCGCCGCCGGCCGGCCGGTCACAGTCGCCTCGCTGCTCGGCGAGGACAAACCAGAGACGAAGATCTGGCGCCGTGTCACCGAGCAGCTCGCGCAGAGCGCGCCCGGCCGCTTCGACCTGCGCGTCGTGCCCAATGCCGCGCTCGGCGGCGAGAAGGAGGTCGCGGAGGGCCTGCGGCTCGGCTCGGTCCAGGCCTCGCTGTTCACGATCTCGGCGCTGTCGTCCTGGGTGCCGGATGGCCAGCTCCTCGACTTGCCTTTCCTCTTCCGTGACCGGCAGCATCTGAAGCGCGTGCTGGCCGGGCCGCTCGGCGAGGAGCTCAAGCGCAAATACGAGGCGCAGGGCTTCGTCGTGCTCGGCTTCATCAATTACGGCGCCCGCCATCTCCTCGCCAAGGAGCCGTTGACCACGCCGGCCAGCATCAAGGGCAAGCGCATCCGCGTCATCCAGAGCCCGCTACACACCGAACTCTGGTCGGGCTTGGGCGCCTATCCGACGCCGATCCCGATCCCGGAGACCTACAACGCGCTCAAGACCGGCGTGGTCGACTGCATGGACCTGACCAAGTCGGCCTATGTCGGCTTCAAGCTGCACGAGGTCGTGCCCTATCTGATCGAGACCGGCCATATCTGGGCCACCGGCGTCGTCGCCGTCTCCGCGTCGTTCTGGAAGGGCCTCTCGGCTGAGGACAAGACGGCCTTCTCGGCCGCAGCTGCAGAAGGCGCGGGCTATTTCGACGAGCTCATCATCGCCGACGAGGACGCCTCGATGGCCAAGGCCAAGGCCGAGGGCGGCAAGGTCGTGCAGCCGGAGGATCGTCCCGGCTGGGACGCCGGCGCGCGCAAGGTCTGGGCTTCCTTCGCGCCGAAGCTTGGTGGCCTGGAGAAGATCGAGGCGATTGCCAGCGGCAGCTGACGCAGCCGCGATCCGATCGCTTGAGTTCAAAGGAGAGCCATCCGTATGTCCGACCGTCCCGTCCTTCTCGTCACCGGCGGCAGCCGCGGCATCGGCGCTGCGATCTGCCGCTTTGCCGCCGATCGCGGCTATGACGTCGCCGTGAACTATCAGGGGAATGCGCAGGCGGCGGCCGATGTGGTCGCTTCCTGCGGCCGGGCAGGAGCGAGGGCGGTCGCGATCCAGGGCGACATGGCGAACCTCGCCGACATCACCCGCGTTTTCGCCGAGGCCAAGACAGCGCTCGGGCCGCTGACCGCGGTGGTCAACAACGCTGCCATCACCGGCAAGAGCAGCCCGCTCGCCAAATCGGACCCGCAGGTGATCCGCGCCTGCATCGACCTCAACGTCACCGGCGCGATCCTCGTCGCGCGCGAGGCGGCTCAGGCCCTGCTCGCCAATGAAGGCGCGAAGAACCGCGCCATCGTCAACATCTCCTCGATCGCGGCCGGGCTCGGCTCGCCCAACGAATACGTCTGGTACGCCGCCTCGAAGGCGGCGGTCGATTCCATGACCATCGGCCTGGCGATCGAGCTTGCCCCGGCCGGCATCCGCGTCAATGCGGTATCGCCCGGCATGACGCGGACGGACATCCACGCGCTCTCGGCCGGGGATGCCGGCCGCGTCGACCGCATCGCGCCTACGATCCCGCTGAGGCGCGTCGCCGAGCCGGAGGAGATCGCTGAAGCGGTGCTGTTCGCGCTGTCCGAGGCCGCGTCCTACGTGGTCGGCTCGATCATCCGGGTCGGCGGCGGCCGCTAGATCCCGCCAGACGACAGAATCGGCTGCCACAGCAGCCGCAGACGGCTGGAGCTGCAGGCTGGCCGTGCTAAATCGGCTGCCGTCCTGTTCAACCGGAAGCCGCCATGCGCGTCCTGTTCGTCCTGATCGCCTTCGGCATGGTCGCGGTGCCGGCGCTGCTCGCGCTGGCGCGCACCGACCTGCCGCGCGGCCGTCGGATCGTCAACGCGCTGATCGTCTTCCTGGCCCCGGCCTTTGCGCTCGGCCTGATCCATGGGGTGCCGGAGCTCGACGGCAGGGCGCTGCAATATCCGGTCGTCTGGACGACGCTGCGGCTTGTCCTGACCGGGCTCGCTTTGATCCTGCCCTGGTGTCTCTATGTCTGGCTGAACGGCCGGCGCTGACTTCCCGACGGATTTTTTGACATGACCGAACCTGCCCAGATCCCGCCGATCGACCACGCCTTCACCGGCGACCGCAAGGGCCCGGCCCATGACCCGACCTATGCCGGCGCGCTCTCCTTCATGCGCCGCCGCTACAGCAAGGACGTCGCCGGTTGCGATGCCGTGGTCTGGGGGGTGCCGTTCGATCTCGCCGTCTCGAACCGGCCGGGCACCCGCTTCGGGCCGCAGGCGATGCGCCGCGTCAGCGCGATCTTCGACGGCGATCTGCAGTATCCCTCGCGCATCGACCCGTTCGAGACGCTCGCCGTGGTCGACTATGGCGATTGCCTCTTGCCGCGCAGCGATCTGCAGGGCTGCGCCCGGGCGATCGAAAGCGAGGCGGCTGCGATCATCGCCAGCGGCGCCCAGCTCGTCACGCTCGGCGGCGACCATTTCATCACCCTGCCGCTGCTGCGCGCCCATGTCGCCCGCCATGGCAAGCTCGCCATCGTCCAGTTCGACGCGCATCAGGACACCTGGGATGACGGCGTCGGCGCGATCAGCCACGGTACCTTCGTGCTCGAGGCGGTGCGCGAAGGGCTGATCGACACCGAGCGCTCGATCCAGGTCGGCATCCGCACCGTTGCGCCGCGCGATTGCGGGATCACAGTGATCGATGCCTATCAGGCACATGCGCTTGGCGTGGATGGCATCGCGGCGCGGATCAAGGAGAGGGTCGGGCAAGGGCCGGCCTATCTCACCTTCGACATCGACGCGCTCGATCCTGCCTTCGCGCCCGGCACCGGTACGCCTGTTTCCGGCGGGTTCTCCTCGGCGGAGGCGCTGCGCCTGGTCTGGGCGATCCGCGATCTCGATTTCCGCGGCATGGACATTGTCGAGGTCTCGCCGCCCTATGATCATGCCGATGCGACCGCGATCGCGGGCGCGGCGGTGGCGCAGCACTATCTGCAGGCGCTGGCGCTGAAGAAGGCCGGTTGAATCGGGTTGCGAGGTGCTTGAATCATCCTGACAAGGCTAGGCATCAAGCGCTTAAAAATATTCGGAAAACCGACCTGACCAACCGGAGACATCCGTGCTGATCGTCTTCAGTGGACTTCCGGGCAGCGGCAAGACAACGCTTGCCCGCGAGCTCGCGGCGAGGCGATCGGCGGCCTATCTGCGGATCGACAGCATCGAGCATGTGCTTCGCGCCGCTTCGCCCGACAGCGAGATCGGCCCGGCGGGTTATGCCGTCGCTCAGGCGATCGCGGGCGGAAACCTTTCGCTCGGCGTCGCGGTCGTGGCCGATTGCGTGAACCCGGTCGCCGAGAGCAGGGCGGCATGGCGCGAGCTTGCTCGCGCCTCGGCCGTGCCGCATCTCGACATCGAAGTTGTCTGTTCCGACAAGGCGGAGCATCGCCGCAGGGTCGAGCAGCGAAAGTCCGATATCCCGGGATTTACCGTCCCCGACTGGGCCTCGGTGGAGACGCATGATTATCAGTCCTGGACCGGCGATCGGCTGATCGTCGACACCGCCGTCCTTTCGGTCGAGGACGCCCTGCGCCTGATCGACGACCGATTGGCGTCCTTGGTGTGCAGCGTCGATTGACAGGCGGTCGGGCAGGGAACATATAGCCCCGCATGACCACGAACCCGACCCGACGTCGCACCGAACAGGCCGCTCCGGCGCGCCCGCGATGACGCTCGGCTTCTAGCCCGAACGCCCGCGACCGCGCCCCGAGCGCGGTTTTTTTTATGCCCGTCGCAAAACTGACGTCCGGTCTTGCGACAAGGCCAAGTTCCAGAGCCAGCCAACCAGTTCCGTCCGCTTCCACCAGACGCCTTGCGAGGGTCCGATGAGCCAGAACCTGAAATCCATCTTCATCGACGGCGAAGCCGGCACCACCGGGCTCGGCATCCGCGAGCGCCTCGCCGACGTGGCGGAGGTCGTGGTCAAGAGCATCGATCCCGACAAGCGCAAGGATCCTGCCGCCCGCAAGGCGATGATGGCGGGCGTCGATCTCGTCGTCCTCTGCCTGCCCGACGATGCGGCCAAGGAATCCGTCGCGCTTGCCGACGAACTCGGCAGCGACGCGCCCAAGATCGTCGACGCCTCGACCGCCCATCGCGTCGCAGCCGACTGGACCTATGGCTTCGCCGAGCTCGAGCCGGGCTTCGCGCAAAAGGTCGCCAACGCCAACCGCGTCGCCAACCCCGGCTGCTATCCGACCGGCGGCATCGCGCTGCTGCGCCCGCTCGTCGATGCCGGGCTGCTGCCGGCCGACTATCCCGTCACCGTCAATGCGGTCTCCGGCTATTCCGGCGGCGGCAAGAGCATGATCGAGGCCTATGAGGCCGGTACGGCGCCCGATTTCGAGCTCTACGGCCTCGGCCTCAAGCACAAGCACCTGCCTGAGCTGCAGGTCTATTCGCGGCTGGAGCGGCGGCCGATCTTCGTGCCCTCGGTCGGTAATTTCCGGCAGGGCATGCTGGTTTCGGTGCCGTTGCATCTCGATGCCCTGCCCGGGAAGCCCAAGCCCGCCGATCTCGAAGCGGCGCTGGCCGAGCGCTATGCCGGCTCGACCTATGTCAGCGTCCTGCCGGCTGAAGCTGGCGGCAAGCTCGAGCCGGAGGCGCTCAACGATACCAACAAGCTCGAGCTGCGCGTTTACGGCAATGCCGATCTCGGCCAGGCCGTGCTCGTCGCCCGGCTCGACAATCTCGGTAAAGGGGCCTCCGGCGCCGCTGTCCAGAACATCCGCCTGATGCTCGGCCTGCCGGAAAGTTGACAGCGGTTCACATCCGGCTCCGTTTTCCTTCACTCCGACGAAACAGTGCCTGCACCCCCCAAATGGGGGATGCGGTCATGTCTGCTAGCGATCATAGCTGAACGCGGCGGCTAGAGAGCGGGGGCGATTCGATGCCGGGATTCGATACGTTGGGCGCGCGTCTGGCGCGCAGCCGGCGCAGGCTTGAGCGTGAGCGCGCCGAGGTGAGCATCGAGCGGCCGGCTCAGGACGGGCTCGATCTCGCCGTCCGGAGAGATGATGCGTCTGACGTCCCGGCCGGCATGCCGATGCCGGCATCTGCGCAAGTGATCAGGTTTCCAAGCCCGAATGGGCGTCTCAGGGACTGAAGCAGCCGTGCCAGGGTACGGCTGCCAGCGCTGCCGGGGGGAGGTCGAACAGCCCCCCGGCGGCGCTTTTTCTTTCGGCTCTAGACGTTGGATCGAGGTCGCGGCCGGCTCGCCWGCAAAGGCGGCCGGCCGCTGCCGTTTCAGCCTGCGTAGGGCTTGAAGAGCTGCTTCTGCGTGCCGAGGCCCTCGATGCCGAGGGCGACGGTCTCGCCGCCCTTGAGGAAACGCGGCGGCTTGAAGCCGAGGCCGACGCCGGGCGGGGTGCCGGTGGTGATGACGTCGCCCGGATCGAGCTGCATGAACTGGCTGATATAGTGGACGAGATAGGCGGCGCCGAAGATCATCGTCTTGGTCGAGCCGTTCTGGACGCGCTCGCCATCGACTTCGAGCCACATGGCGAGATTCTGCACGTCGGCGATCTCGTCCGGGGTCACCAGCCAGGGGCCGAGCGGGCCGAAGGTCGGGCAGCCCTTGCCCTTGGCCCATTGCCCGCCGCGCTCGGTCTGGAACTCGCGCTCGGAGACGTCGTTGCAGACGCAGAAGCCGGCGATCGCGGCCATCGCGTCCTTCTCGGCGATATAGGAGCCGCCGTCGCCGATCACGATGGCGAGCTCGACCTCCCAGTCGGTCTTCTTCGAGTTCTTCGGGATGATCACGTCGTCATTGGGGCCGACGATGCAGTTCGGGGCCTTGTTGAACAGGATCGGTTCGGGCGGGATCGCGGCGCCGGTCTCGGCGGCATGGTCGGCGAAGTTGAGGCCGACGGCGATGAAATTGCGGACATCGCCGACGCAAGCGCCGATACGCGGCGAACCATCGACCAGCGGCAGTGATTCGGGGGACAGGGCCTTCAGCTTGGCGAGCGAGGCGGATTTGAGCGCCGCGCCGGCGAGGTCGGAGACATGCGCCGAGAGGTCGCGCAGCTTGCCGGCAGAGTCGATAACGCCGGGCTTCTCCTGACCGAATGCGCCGTAACGAACCAGTTTCACGTCGTTTCCCCCTTTTCAATCGTTTCAAACAGGGTGTGTAAAGCAAGACCGAAGGTCGCGCCGATCCTGTGCGGACTGCCCCCGCGATGCAAGCCCGCCGCGACGCATGCCATGCTTGCGGGTGTGCCGGGAGTTGTGGCGCTTATGCAACGCTCCTCACGAAAGCGCGTCCAAGTTCGGAGGTTGTCGTCGGGGCTATGCTGCGACGCACAATGGCAAAATCCACGATAGTTCGCATCTAAACTATCTTTTCGGCCGCCGGCTTTGCCGCGGGGCGCGCGAAACGCGGCCTTTTTGCACGTTTTTGGCCCTGCCGATGCGGAAACTCGGTCGAGCAAGGCGATTTGGCGGCGATCAAGGCGGGATTGCGGCGGAAACCGGCAGGCGGCATGGTGATGACAGATTCCGCGGCCTGCTTCGCCGCAACCGCCACAACAAGAACCTCAGCCTGGGGAAGACGCCGCGATGAAGAGCCTTCTGAAACTCACCACCGCCGCCACCGTCTCGCTTTCGGCGCTGCTGGCGGCCGGCGCGGCTTCGGCGAGCTCCTTCGCGATCCGCTCGGGCCAGAGCGCCGAAGGTCTCGGCATGGCCTATGCCGGCGCGGCGGCGGGCGGCATCGGCATGGGCTCGATGGCCTGGAACCCGGCGACGATCACCATGTTCCCGGGCCGCAACAGCCAGTGGAACTTCACCTATCTCTATGCCAACGGCGACTATCAGCCGACCTCGACGACCACGGTGCGCACCCCCTCGGGCGTCACGGTTCCGATCCAGGCCGCCGGCGGCAGCACCCTCGGCACCGGTAATATTGGCGGCGATGGCGCCTTCATCCCGGCCTCCTATTCGTCCTGGCAGCTGACCGACCGGTTCTGGATCGGTCTTACCACCGGCGCGCCGTTCGGCCTGCGCTCGAAGCCCGACAACCAGGTCAATGCGGCGCAGGTCTTCGGCCGTTCGGCTAGGGTGCAGACGATCAACGTCTCCCCGACGATCGGCTACAAGGTCAACGACTGGCTCTCGATCGGCGCGGCGCTGCAGGTGCAGTACTTCAAGGCCAGCCTGAAGCAGGCCAACGGCGTCACTGCCGCCGCAACGCCGATCATCATCCAGGGCGACACGATCGATTTCGGCTATCGCTTCGGCGCCACGCTGACCCCGTTCGACGGCACGACGATCGGCTTGGCCTACCGCTCCTCGGTCAAGCAGACGCTGGAAGGTAGCTTGCGGAGTGCGGCTACCGGTTACATTCCGGTCAAGGCCAACCTGAACCTGCCCGACTCGGTCGTGCTGGGTGTCTCGCAGGTCATCAACGATCAGTGGCAGGCTCATCTCGGCGTGGAGTGGACGAACTGGAGCCGGTTCCGCAACATCCCGGTCGTGACCCGCGCTGGCGGCACCCCGGTCACCAGCCTGAACTTCCAGTATGACGACAGCTGGTTCTTCTCCGGCGGTGTCGAGTACAAGTATAGCCGCGACCTGACCCTGCGCGCCGGTGTGGCTTATGAGCTCTCGGCCGTGAACGACGACAACCGCCAGATCTTCATCTCGGACAACGACCGGCTCTGGCTCAGCGCCGGTCTGAGCTACCAGCTCACCGAGAAGTTCAAGCTCGACGTCGGCTACACCTATATCCACGTCAACAAGGCCAAGGTGAACTATACCGGCAACAATCCGCAGCAGGTCTTCAATCCGTCGCTGCGGGCGGTGTCCTATACCGGCCAGGCCGAGCCCTATATCCACGTCGTCTCCGCTGCTCTGACCTATCGCTGGGACAACCCGGCCGAGACGATCCCGGTCCGCCCGGTCGTTCGCAAGAACTGAGCGGTTCGTCCTCTGCTGACGAAAGAGCCGGCCTTCGGGCCGGCTTTTTTTGTTGGGCCACGCCTTGGGGAAGGGTTCGGAGCATTGCCCGCAGGCGACCGAACAAAGGAAGGGCAGAAAGGCTTGCTCGGCCAACGGCGGCTGATCGCCTCCCGCTTCAGAACCGCATCTCGACGCGTCCCTTGAGGGCGTGATCGCGGGAGCGTTCGCCGATCGCCGCCGAGTAGGTCAGGCCGAGCGCGGTGGCCTGGGAGATGCGCCAGTCGAGCCCGGCCTCGGCCACCAGCGCCTCGCGGTCGATCCGGGCTGCGAAGACCGTGGCCGGGGTGGTTCCGGCGACGAAGGCGGTGCGGGCCTGCGGGGTGAGCTCGCCAAAGCCGTGGCGCCAGCCGAGCATGGCGCGCGCGAACAGCGGCATCGCCCCGAGCTGCGCCTCGGCCCGCAGGCCCAGCGTGGTGAAGCCGAGTGTCTGGTCGCTGGAGAGCACGCGCAGGGCCGCAGCCCCGCCG
>NZ_JBFUKM010000026.1:0-30826 GCF_056400825.1 Allobosea sp. P4_H5
CCGCAGTTCTACTTCCGCACGACGGACGTGACCGGCGTGGTGCACCTGCCCGAGGGCACCGAGATGGTGATGCCTGGTGACAACATCACCATGGAAGTCCACCTGATCGTGCCGATCGCGATGGAAGAGAAGCTGCGCTTCGCCATCCGCGAAGGCGGACGCACCGTCGGCGCCGGCGTCGTCGCTTCGATCATCGCCTGATCGACGCGCATAGCGATTTGGGAAAGGGCGGCGGCAACGCCGCCCTTTTTCGTTTCCGGTGGCGATCGCGACGGCGGCACTGGCTTCACGATGAGGATCGTGCCAGCTTCCTGTATCTTGCATACGGACTGGAGATCACGATGAGTCCCCGCCATTCGCTTGCCGACAGGCTGCGCCAGCCCGGCCTCGTCGTCGCGCCGGGCTGCCATGACGCCATCGGCGCCAGGGCGATCGAGCAGGCCGGGTTCGAGGCGGTCTACATGACCGGCAACGGCCTCTCCGCCAGCCTGATCGGCGCCCCCGATATCGGCCTCCTGACCATGACCGAGATGGTGGCGCGTGGCCGGGCCCTGGCCGCGGCGATCAAGGTGCCGCTGATCGCCGATGCCGATACCGGCTATGGCAACCTCAACAACGTCGCCCGGACCGTCGCCGAATACGAGGCGGCCGGCGTCGCTGCGATCCATCTCGAGGACCAGGTCACGCCCAAGCGCTGCGGCGCGATGAAGGGGCTGGCGCTGGTCACGCCGGAGGAGCATGCCGAGAAGATCCGCATTGCTGTCGCGACCCGGCGCGATCCCGATTTCCTGATCATCGGCCGCTCGGACGCACGCCTGCCGCTGGGCCTCGACGAGGCGATCGCGCGCGGCAAGGCCTATGCGCAGGCCGGCGCCGATCTCGTGCTGTTGGAGATGTTGCAGTCCGAGGAGGAGATGAAGCGGGCGCTGGGCGAGATCGAGGCGCCGCTGATGTTCAACTATGTCGAGGGCAGGGTGCCGCCATTGACGGCCGCGGATTTCGAGCGGCTCGGCTTCAAGGTGCTGAGCTATCCGGTGGCCTCGACCTTGGCCTACGCCCATATGATGGCGGCCTTCGCCTGCGAGCTGAAGCGCACGGGCACGACGCGCGGGCTGGAGCCCGCCATGCTCGACCTGCCGAGCTACGAGGCTTTCCTGGGTCGTGACACCTATGCCTGATCTCAAGGTCGAGCAGCCGAAATCACTGGTCGCCATCGTCGAGGAGCGGTTGCGCGATGCGATCGTCGACGCCGAGATGCGCCTTGGCGAGACCTTGTCCGAGGAGGCTCTGAGCGAGGCCCTGGGCGTCAGCCGCACGCCGGTGCGCGAGGCGCTGGCGCGGTTGCAATTGCAAGGGCTGGTGACGATCGTGCCGAAGAAGGGCACCTTCGTCTTCGCGCCGACCGAGGAGGACGTCTCCGAGCTCTGTGTCTTCCGCTACATGCTGGAGACGCAGGCCCTGCGCGAATGCATGAGCAAGGCGCGGGTGGCGGCGCTGGCCGCGATGAAGCATGCGCTCGCGGCCATGGAGACGGCGCAGGCGAACGGTACCCGCCGCGACTATGCCCGGGCCGACACCGTCTTCCACGAGGTCTTCTTCCAGCATTGCGGCAACCGCTATCTCGGCAACGCCTATCGCGGCGTCTCCGGCCGCGTCGCGGCGCTGCGCACGCATCTCTCGGTGCCGCTGGAAGGCGAGCAGGAGCGCTCCATGGCCGAGCATCACCTGATGGTCGAGGCCTTTGCGGCCGGGCGCCTGGCCGACCTCGACTCGATCCTGCATCGGCACATCATGCGGGCCTGGGACGCCTATGCCGACGTGCTGCGCAGTGGCGAGGCGCGAGGCTGAACGGTCAGAAGCACATGGCGCAGCTCACCAAATCATCTTGCATACAGTGTCCTAGAGCCTATGCTTTCGGCTGAGAGCCTGCAACGGCCGTCGAAGCTCGGGAGGAGCCCCATGAACATCGCCCTGAAAGCTATTGCCCTGGCGCTCGCACTGGCGGCGACGCCAGCCCTGGCGCAGGACAAGGTGAAGCTGATCACCATTGCCGAATTGTCCGGGCCGGGCGCGACCGCCGGCACCAACTGGAAGAGTGGCATCGAGCTCGCAGTCGAGGAGATCAACGCCAAGGGCGGCATTCTCGGGCGCAAGATCGATATGGTCGCCTATGACACGCAGACCAATCCGGCCAATGCGCGCGCCGCCGTGCAGCGCGCGATCGACGAGGGCACCCATGCGGTGCTCGGGCCGGTCTATACCGGCTCGATCATGGCCTCGATGCAGATCGCCCAGCGCGCCGAGATCGCGCAGTTGGCGGCCGGCGACGGCACGGCCTACACCGCCCAGGGCAATCCCTTCATCTTCCGGACTTCGCTCAGCCAGTCGGCGGCGATGCCGAAGATCGCCGCCTATCTGAAGGATCAGGTCAAGGCCAAGTCGGTCGCGGTGGTCTGGGTCAACAACGACTTCGGCAAGGGCGGGCACGAGGCCATCCTGAAGGAGCTGAAGAGCCGCGGCATCGAGGTGCCGGTCGATCTCTCGACCGAGCAGGGCCAGGCCGATTTCGCCGGCGAGGCGATCAAGGTGAAGAACGCGCCGGTCGATGCCGTCTTCGTCTATCTCAACGAGGAGGAGAGCGCCCGGCTGCTGGTGGCGATGCGCGACCAGAATGTCGGCAAGCCGGTGATCGGCGAGACCACGATCCTGAGCCAGAAGGTGATCGAGCTCGCCGGCAAGGCCGCCGATGGCGTGCGCGGCCATGTCGGCCAGACCGTCGATGCGCCGATCCCTGCGCTACAGGAGTTCGGCAAGCGCTTCGAGGCACGTTTCAAGTTCGTGCCCGACCATAACGGCATCAAGGGCTACATGGCCGTCCATGCGGTGAAATGGGCGACCGAGAAGCTCGGCAAGTTCGAGCCGACCAAGGTCGCCGCAACGCTGCACGGCGCCACGATCAAGCCGGAAGAGGAGCCCGGCATTCTGATGGAGACGACCTTCGACGCGAAGGGCGACGTCCAGCGCGAGAGCTTCCTGGCCGAGGTGGTCGACGGCAAGCAGAAGATCATCGGCCGCCTGCCGAAGTAAGCGCCAGGCCGGGGGCATCGTTCGAAAGGGCGGCGCCAGCGCCGCCCTTTGTCGCTATGCGGCCGCTTCCAGGGCCAACTCTTTCGCGTTAGACCTTCGGTGAAATATGCTGAATTCGCGGAGCCTTGCTGCGATCGGCTGAGGATATGAGTCAACTTCGAACACGCCCGCTGCGTTTTCGACTTGAAATGCGCGGCACGATGGGGCAAAGCACAGCCGGACTACAGGGGTGTAGCTCAGTTGGTAGAGTACCGGTCTCCAAAACCGGTTGTCGTAGGTTCGAGCCCTACCGCCCCTGCCAGCCGCTCGTCAGATTCGAGATGACCCAGAACATCTACGACGACGCCGGCTTCTTCCAGAACTACAGTCAGTTGCCGCGCTCGCAGCGCGGGCTCGACGGCGCGCCGGAATGGCCGGCGCTGCGCGCTTTGCTGCCGGTGCTCGCCGGACGCAATGTGCTCGATCTCGGCTGCGGATTCGGCTGGTTCTGCCGTTTCGCGGCGAGTGAGGGCGCGGCGGAGATCGTTGGCGTCGACGTCTCCGAGCGCATGCTGGTGCGGGCGACGGCGGAGACTTCGGCGGCAAGCGTCCGCTATGAGC
The DNA here is from genome assembly GCF_056400825.1 of Allobosea sp. P4_H5. NCBI lineage: Bacteria > Pseudomonadati > Pseudomonadota > Alphaproteobacteria > Hyphomicrobiales > Alloboseaceae > Allobosea > Allobosea sp. P4_H5. Next base: position 3,688 of record NZ_JBFUKM010000026.1, read on the forward strand.
AGGCCGATCTCGAGGCTTACGAGCCGCCGGCCGGGCATTTCGACCTGATCTATTCCTCGCTCGTCTTCCATTATCTCGCCGATCTGCCGGCGGTGTTCGGCCGCATCGCGCGGGCGCTGAAGCCGGGCGGGCGCTTCGTCTTCTCGGTCGAGCATCCGATCATGACGGCACCGCGCCACCAGCTCTGGAGCGAGGACGCTTCGGGCCTGCCGGTCTGGCCGGTCGGGGCCTATCTCGACGAGGGCAAGCGCGTCACCGACTGGCTCGCCGATGGCGTGGTGAAGCAGCACCGGACGCTCGCGAATTATCTCAACCTGCTGGTCGGACTCGGCCTTCGCCTGCGCCATGTCGAGGAGTGGGGGCCGACGCGAGAGCAGATCGCCGCCGAGCCCGACTGGGCCAGGGAACGCGAGCGGCCGGCCTTCCTGCTGATCGCCGCCGAGCGGGCCTGACCTGAGCGGTTTTAAAACCGCTTGGCGAGCGGGCCTTCGCGTTGTAAGAAACCCCTAACGACGGCGCGCGGCTCCCTGAGCCCCGCGCCGCGAATCTTTCAGGACCGCCGAATCACCGCCCGAAAGCGGCGATCCGGAACCGAGGTGACGAGCCCGATGGCGAAGACGAATCCTTTCCAGTTCCTGCAGGAGGTGCGCAACGAGGCCTCCAAGGTGACCTGGCCCTCGCGCCGCGAGACGCTGATCACCACCGGTCTGGTGTTGTTGATGGTGCTCATGTCGAGCCTGTTCTTCCTCTTCACCGACACGGTCATCCGTTGGGGTCTCGGCCTCATCCTCGCGCGCTGAACGGAAGCAAGAACGTGAGCACACGCTGGTACATCGTCCACGCCTACTCCAACTTCGAGAACAAGGTCGCGCAGTCGATCAAGGATCAGGCCGCGCAGCGCAACCTCTCCGACAAGTTCGATGAAGTGCTGGTCCCGACCGAGAAGGTCGTCGAGGTTCGCCGCGGCCGCAAGGTCGACACCGAGCGCAAGTTCTTCCCCGGCTATGTGCTGGTGAAGTGCGAGATGACCGACGAGGTCTACCACCTCATCAAGAACACGCCCAAAGTCACCGGCTTCCTCGGCGCCGACAAGGCCAAGCCGATGCCGATCCCCGAGCATGAGGCGATGCGGATCAAGGGCCAGGTCGCCGAGGGTATCGAGCGGCCGAAGCCGACCGTGGTGTTCGAGGTCGGCGAGCAGGTGAAGGTCGCCGATGGCCCGTTCGCCTCGTTCAACGGCGTCGTCGAGGATGTCGACCATGCCCGCGCCCGCCTCAAGGTCGCGGTCTCGATCTTCGGCCGCGCCACGCCGGTCGAGCTGGAATACAGCCAGGTCGAGAAGCTCTGAGGCTCGTCGCTGGTCGAGATTACCGAAGGGCGCCGGAAACGGCGCCCTTTTTGCGTGCTTTTGTAGTTAACGCCTCCTTCAGGCGTGTATGAGATTGTCCGCGCCGGCTTTCGGGCGGGCGGGCATGTTTCCCAGGACATTCAAGGCGACGGTCGGACAGCGCCTGGCGCTGTGGGGTGTGCTGCTCGGCGCGCTGTCATGCCTCTATGTTGCGACCGAGCTGATCGGTTCGCGCAAGCTCGAAGCCTTCACCCGCAGCCTGGAAGCCCAGAGCGATCTTGCCAGCCGCCTCGAAGCGACGACCATGCTGTTCGAGCGGATCAGCATCGCGACCTTCTCAGGCGCCCGGGCTGAGCCCTCCGATCTCGACGTGCTCGCGATCGCGGCCGAGGACATCGCCACCCGGCTCGACGGCAAGCTGCAGGCCGATACGCAGGTGATCTTGGCGCGTGCCATGGCGATGCGCGAGGCGTCCGATATTCCGACGGCGCGGGCCGAGCTCAGGGTCATCGCCGACAAGCGCTCGGCCTTGCGGCGCGGGCTCGGCGAGGAGATCGGCCGATTGAGTGCCGACCTGTCGCAACATGTCGAGAGTGCCCACCAGAACAAGGTGCTGCTCTCGTTGCTCGGGCTGTTCAGCCTCGTCTTCATCGTCAGGCTGGAGCACCGCTGGCTGGTCCGTCCGATCACCGAGATGGCGCGGGCCCTGGCGGAGAACCGCAAGGAGCGCGGGCTCGAGATGCTCGCGATGCGCAGCGACGAGATCGGCATGCTCGGCAGCGCGCTGCTGGCGCATCAGCGCGGGCTGCAGGCCGAGCAGGAGGCTGTCGAGGCGCGCGTGAGCGCATTGTCGGGCGAGGTGGCGCGCCAGGAGGCGGCCCAGGCGCGCAACGGCGCCTTCCAGGAGCGGATTGCGGCGATCGCGCAGGCGCTGGAACAGCATGCGGCCCGGCTGTCGCAAGCCGCCGGCGAATTCGCCCAGCTCTCCGGCGTCGTCGACGAGCGGGCCGGGGCGGCGACGCTGTCGACGCAGCGCGTCTCCGGCCATGTCGATCACGTCGCCAGCGCGATCACCGAGGTCTCGTCGCTGCTCGCCACGGCCGCGAGCGAGGCGCAGCGGACCTCGGACGTCGCCGATGCTGCGAAAGCGCTGGTCGAGGAGGCGACCGCCGACACCGTCATCCTGAGCGCGGCCGTCGGCAAGATCGTCGACGTCATCGACATCATCGGGACCGTCGCCAGCCAGACCAATCTGCTCGCGCTCAATGCCACGATCGAGGCGGCGCGAGCCGGCGAGGCGGGCAGGGGCTTCGCGGTCGTCGCCGGCGAGGTGAAGCAGCTCGCACACCGGACCGCCGAGGCGACCGACGATGTCCGCAAGGGGCTGGACCAGATCACCGTCGCGGCCCAGCGCATCACCATGCGGGTCGGTGCGCTGGTGACCTCCGTCGAGAAGGTCGACAGAGCGGCGCTGTCAATCGCCGAGCTGACGGCCCGTCAGGATGTCGGTTCCCGCTCGATCAGCGAGACGACGACGCGGACGGCGGGCGACGTCAGGCTCGTCGCCGAGCAGGTCGAACAACTCGCCGGCACGTTGGCGAGCTGGCGCCAGACCGCCGGCTCGGTCACGGCAGCCTCGGCCGACCTCGACCGGCAGGCCGCGGAGCTTCGGCAGGCTGTCGACGGCTTTATCAGGCGCAGGGAGCTCACGGGCACATGAGCATCGCGTTTCCGAGTCCAGAAGTGGCGACCAGCGCCGAGCCGTCGTTGCCGATCGCCGCAAAGGTGCTGCACTGGCTGACCGCAGCGCTGGTGCTGGGCCTGTTCGCCACCGGGGTGACGATGAAGCAGCTCGGCCAGGGGCCGGCAGCCGATCTCCTGCATCTCTGCCACAAGACCACCGGCGTCCTGTTGCTCTGCCTCGTTGCCGTGCGTATCGGCTATCGGGTGTTCGCGCAGCTGACGGCGCGCTGGCCGAAGGGGGCGGCGAGCCGCCCGGTGCATGCGCTGCTCTATCTCGGCTTGCTGGTCGTGCCGTTGCTGGGCTGGGCCGGCGCCTCGGGCTTCGGATCGCGGCAGCTGCTTTTCGGCTTCTCGTTGCCGGAGATCTGGTCGCCGGAGGCGGGCCATGCCGACCTGCTGCTGCTCAGCCATGCCTGGCTCGCCTTCGGCCTGATCGCGCTGGTCGTCGTCCATATCGGCCTGGCGCTTGGCGACTACCTGGTGCGCGATTCCAGAGCCGATTGAGCTGTGCCGCTCAATTCGCGAGCATGTAATCTGCCAGGCTGTAGCAGTGGCTCGCCTGATAGGCGTTCCGACCGCGGTTCATGTGCGTCAGATTGAATGTCCTGATGGCGCCAAGGGCGCGGCGATCTGCGAGAAAACGGCGGATCGAGGCGGAGCCGCGCACATTGATGCCGAACATGTCTGCGCCACGCGGGAAGAAATGGCTGACATCTTCCGGCGTCGTGACGCAGCGCTCGAGAAAAGCTTCGTCAACATGGCCCTGCTCGAGTGAACGATCCGTCGTGAAATCCGAAAGATGGACCAGGAACCTCGCCCGGATGTCGTCACCGTCCGCATAAAGCGTGAAAAGCTCCATCCAGCTGGCATTGACGCGTATCAGGGGCTGGTCGGAGGTCGATGGCAAGCAAGACACGGACCAGTAGTGGCGCTCGCTTTTGCGCGGGATGGGGACGCAATTCGGGCCGTAGAGCCCGAGAATCTCCAGGACCTCTTGCGCCTGTGGGCGACGAAGTAGCTTCTGGAACCGCGGGACGTATTTGAAGCGCAGCTCGAGGGACTCAGACCGCTCGTCGGCGTCGCGCAACTCCGCCTTGCCTTCGATCCAATCGCGTTGCTGCCCGGAATCCAGAAACTGGCGCAAGCCGGTGGTGGGGCGGCGAGCCGTCGTGCTCATGTCAGGGGCCATGACAATTCATCTGCGCTAGGCATTGCGGTGAGCAGATCATGGATCGATCTCCAGACAGTGCATGACCGGAACCCGTTCTTGACTGAGCGGGAGAGCGCCCCAGGGCGGCAGCTTGCCGCGGATGCGGGGATGCCAAGGCCGACTGAAGCTGCGTTAACCGGATAACACCCGCGCCATCCGCGCCGCGCTTATCCTGCAGGTCCACAACCGAATGCCAGGGAGGATAATGATGAGCGGCAAGCGCATTTTGATGATCGTCGGCGATTTCGGCGAGGACTACGAAATCATGGTGCCGTTTCAGGCCCTGCTCGCCGTTGGCCACAAGGTCGATGCCGTCTGCCCCGACAAGACGAAGGGCGAGAGCGTCGCCACCTCGATCCATGATTTCGAGGGGCAGCAGACCTATTCGGAGAAGCGCGGCCACAATTTCACGCTCAATGCCAGCTTCGCCGATGTCGATGCGACAGCTTACGACGCGCTGGTGCTACCGGGCGGCCGGGCGCCGGAATATCTGCGCCTGAACAAGCAGGTGATCGCCATCGTCCGGCACTTCTTCGAGGCGAACAAGCCGGTCGCCGCGATCTGCCATGGGGCGCAGATCCTAGCGGCCGCCGATGTGCTCAAAGGGCGCAGCTGCTCGGCCTATCCGGCCTGCAGTCCCGAGGTCGAGCTCGCGGGTGGCCGCTATGCCGACATCGCGATCGATGCGGCGGCGACCGACGGCAATCTGGTGACGGCGCCGGCTTGGCCGGCGCATCCGGCCTGGATCGCGCAGTTCCTTGTGGTGCTCGGCACGCAGATCAGCCATGGCGGGCTGCGCCAGGCTGCTTGAGGCGATATGGTCGCTTTGACTGGCCGCTGCGCTATGATGCGCGGCGGCGGCTGCATGCGGGGAGGGCGCCATGTGCAAGCTCTTCATCAATGCCGATGCCGATCTTTGGCGCACGCGCCTGAAATCGGTGCGGCTCAACGGGTTCTCGACCAGCGTCCGGCTTGAGAACCTGTATTGGCGGGTGCTCGAGGAGATCGGCGGGCGCGATGGCATAAGCCTCGGTCAGCTCCTCGCCAGACTGCATGGCGAGCTGATCGAGACCCACGGCGATGGCGAGAACTTCGCTTCCTTCCTGCGTGTCTGCTGCGGGCGCTACCTGATGCTGCAACTCGTCGGCGAGGTGCCACGCGAGCTCGATCGGCCGATCCGCGAGCTCGACGCAGACGGCATCCTGGCTCGCGAGGCGCAGAGGCTCACGCCTGCGACACGGCGCCCGCTTCGTGCAGGTCCATCAGGGGCTTCCCTTTCGGAGCGGCCTGTGCCATAGGGCGGCCCTCACATGCGTGGGAGGCGCGCCGGTCAGCCAGCCGGAGCTTCGCGCCGCACCACGCCCTGCAACACCCCGATCCGGAGCGATAGCAGCTCGCGGGCGGGGCGTCGTCGTTTCGGTCGGCACCGGGGCGGACGACAGGAGCAGCCATCATGGCAAAGAAGATCACGGGCTACGTGAAGCTTCAGGTTCCGGCGGGCGCGGCCAATCCGTCGCCGCCGATCGGTCCCGCGCTCGGTCAGCGCGGCCTCAACATCATGGAATTCTGCAAGGCCTTCAACGCGAAGACCGCGCAGATGGAAAAGGGCATGCCGATCCCGGTGATCATCACCGCGTATCAGGATCGCTCCTTCACCTTCGAGATGAAGCAGCCGCCGGTCTCGTACTGGCTGAAGAAGGCTGCCGGCCTGACCTCGGGCTCGAAGACCCCGGGCAAGGGCGGCAATGTCGGCAAGGTCACGACTGCTCAGCTCAAGGAGATCGCCGAGAAGAAGATGGCCGATCTCAATTGCGACAGCGTCGATTCGGCGGTGGCGATGATCCGTGGCTCGGCCCGTTCCATGGGCCTGGAAGTCGTGGGCTGAGGGGGAACTGACAATGGCACATGTCGGAAAGCGCGTCGTCAAAGGCCGTGAAGGCGTTGACCGCATCAAGCTCTACCCGCTCGCCGAGGCCGTCGCGATGGTCAAGGCCCGCGCGAACGCCAAGTTCGACGAGACCGTCGAGATCGCGATGAATCTCGGTGTCGATCCGCGTCACGCCGACCAGATGGTCCGCGGCGTCTGCAACCTGCCGAACGGCTCGGGCCGTACGCTTCGCGTCGCCGTCTTCGCTCGCGGCGCCAAGGCCGAAGAGGCCAAGAAGGCTGGAGCCGACATCGTCGGCGCCGAGGAGCTGGTCGAGATCGTGTCGAAGGGCACGATCGAGTTCGACCGCTGCATCGCGACCCCGGACATGATGGGCCTCGTCGGCCGCCTCGGTAAGGTGCTGGGCCCGCGCGGCCTGATGCCGAACCCGCGCGTCGGCACGGTCACCATGGACCTGACTGCCGCGGTCGCCGCCTCGAAGGGCGGCTCGGTCGAGTTCCGCGTCGAGAAGGCGGGCATCGTCCACGCCGCCGTCGGCAAGGCCTCGTTCGATGCCGCCAAGCTCGGCGAGAACATCAAGGCCTTCGTCGATTCGGTCTCGAAGGCGAAGCCGGCCGGCGCCAAGGGCACCTATATCCAGCGCGTCGCGATCTCCTCGACCATGGGTCCGGGTGTCAAGATCGAGCCGAATACGGTCCTCGGCGGCTGATATCGCGCAGCAGCCGCTTCACCGCGGCTGCAGCCCCACCTTGCGCTTCGCCGCAGGGATTACCACTTGGCAGAAGCCGGGGGAGGGTCTATAGCCTCCTGCGTGTTTCCATAAGTGACGGGGCTTCCGCGTGCTTGGCACGAGGAGGTCCATTTCGCGTTTTTCGGTGGCTCGCCACCGAAAGAATGGGTGTTTGGTCTGAAGGGAGCGATCTCCGAAGGCCGGGCATCCAGTCCTGTCTGAGACTGCAGGTGCGCCTTTGGCTCCGGCCAGGGGGCATAATTTCGCCAAGAGGCCTGCATAGACGGTGCAAGAGCTTTTCCGGCGCCGAAAGGTGCCGAACGAGGTTCGAACCATCTCGCCCGATCACGGCTTTCAGCCATGGCTGGGGACAGGGCACTGAGCGTCGCTCCGGTGAGGGGTCGGTGTCAACCGGTCACTTTTCCAGAGCGGCACGTGCAACTGGCGGCGGGTCTCAAAGCCTGTCGCCTACCGGAGAGAGCCCAGTGGATAAAGCGGCAAAATCTGATGCCGTCGCGACGCTGAACGATGTCTTCTCGAAGACGTCGGTCGTTGTCGTGGCCCACTATGCGGGCTTGACGGTGGCCCAGTTCCAGAAGCTTCGTCGCGAGATGAAGGCCAATGGCGCCACCGTGAAGGTCGCAAAGAACCGGCTGGCCAAGATCGCTCTTGAAGGCACCGACGTCGCGTCCATCAGCCCCTTGCTGACGGGTCCCACCCTGATCGCCTATTCCAGCGATCCGGTCGCGGCGCCGAAGGTCGCCGTCGCATTCGCCAAGGAGAACGACAAGCTCGTCATCCTCGGCGGCGCGATGGGCACGACCGCCCTGAACCCCGATGGTGTCAAGGCTCTGGCCACGATGCCCTCGCTCGACGAACTGCGCGCCAAGTTGCTCGGCCTCCTGCAGGCCCCTGCGACCAAGATCGCCCAGCTCTCGACCGCGCCTGCCGCAAAGCTTGCGCGCGTGTTCCAGGCATATGCCGACAAGGACGCTGCCTGAGCAGCCGACAACCCTTAATCGTTCGAACCTCTTACATCAGGAACTTAAACCATGGCCGATCTCGCCAAGCTCGTCGACGATCTCTCGTCGCTCACCGTTCTCGAGGCTGCTGACCTCGCCAAGATGCTCGAAGAGAAGTGGGGCGTCTCCGCCGCCGCCGCCGTCGCCGTCGCGGCTGGCCCGGCTGCTGGTGGTGGCGCTGCCGCCGCTGTCGAAGAGCAGACCGAGTTCACCGTCGTTCTTGCCGCCGCCGGCGACAAGAAGATCGAGGTGATCAAGGAAGTCCGCGCCATCACCGGTCTCGGCCTCAAGGAAGCCAAGGACCTGGTCGAGGCCGCTCCGAAGCCGGTCAAGGAAGCCGTTGGCAAGGACGAGGCCGAGAAGCTCAAGAAGCAGCTCGAGGCCGTCGGCGCCAAGGTCGAGCTCAAGTGAGCTCGGGCCGGCTGATGCCGGTCCGTATCTAGTCGACAAGGACAGTCCCGGGGCGGCTCGCCGCCTCCGGGGCTGTTGCGTCGTTTCCGGTAACCGGAACGACGCTTTGCAGGACCTGCCACGATGCAGGTCGATCCAGTTCGAATGTCGGCGCGCATGAAGCGCCGAGCGGCTCACCCGGCGGCCCGTTCCGCCCGCGGCCCGGACCACCGGGTGAGCCGTCCGAGATTGCGAGGAACATGATGGTAACTTCCCTCCAGGGTCGCAGGCGCGTCCGCAAGTTCTTCGGCAAGCTCAAGGAAGTGGCGGAGATGCCGAACCTCATCGAGGTTCAGAAGGCGTCCTACGACCAGTTCCTGATGGTCGAGGAACCCAAGGGCGGCCGCAGCGACGAGGGCCTGCAGTCGGTCTTCAAGTCGGTGTTCCCGATCGGCGACTTCTCGGGCGCGTCGCTCCTGGAGTTCGTCAAGTACACTTTCGAGCCGCCGAAATACGACGTCGACGAGTGCCGCCAGCGCGGCATGACCTTCTCGGCGCCGCTCAAGGTGACGCTGCGCCTGATCGTGTTCGATATCGACCCGGACACCCAGGCGAAGTCGGTCAAGGACATCAAGGAGCAGGACGTCTACATGGGCGAGATGCCGCTCATGACGGACAACGGCACCTTCATCGTCAACGGTACCGAGCGTGTCATCGTCTCGCAGATGCACCGCTCGCCGGGCGTGTTCTTCGATCACGACAAGGGCAAGACCCATTCCTCGGGCAAGCTGCTCTTTGCCGCCCGCATCATCCCCTATCGCGGCTCCTGGCTCGACATCGAGTTCGACGCCAAGGACATCGTCTACGCCCGTATCGACCGCAAGCGTAAGATCCCGGTCACCTCGCTGCTGTTCGCCCTCGGCATGGACGGCGAGGAGATTCTCAAGCGCTTCTACAACCGCGTCGAGTATGTCCGTGACAAGGACGGCTGGCGCGTCCCGTACGACGCCGAGCGCATGAAGGGCTTCAAGGCGAGCGTCGACATGATCGACGCCGACACCGGCGAAGTCGTGATCGAGGCCGGCAAGAAGCTGGTCGCGCGCACCGCCCGCCAGCTCGCCGACAAGGGCCTGAAGTTCCTGCGCGCCACGAACGAGGATCTCGTCGGCCAGTACATTGCCGAGGATCTCGTCGATCCCAGCACCGGCGAAGTTCACGCCGAGGCCGGCGAAGAACTGAATATGGCCGCTGACCCGAAGACCGGCGAGATCAAGGGCAACCTGGTCGACCTGATCAACAAGGGCTACACCGAGATTCCGGTGCTGGACATCGACCACATCACGGTCGGCCCCTATATCCGCAACACGCTCCAGGTCGACAAGAACTCGCGTCGCGAAGAGGCGCTGTTCGACATCTACCGCGTGATGCGCCCGGGCGAGCCGCCGACGCTCGAGACCGCCGAGAACATGTTCCAGTCGCTGTTCTTCGACTCGGAGCGTTACGACCTCTCGGCCGTCGGCCGCGTCAAGATGAACATGCGGCTCGACCTCGACGCCGCCGACACCGTGCGCATCCTGCGCAAGGAGGACATCTTCGCGGTCGTCAAGGCGCTGGTCGACCTGCGCGACGGCAAGGGCGAGATCGACGACATCGACCATCTCGGCAACCGGCGCGTGCGCTCGGTCGGCGAGCTGATGGAGAACCAGTATCGCCTGGGCCTCCTGCGCATGGAGCGCGCCATCAAGGAGCGCATGTCCTCGGTCGACATCGACACCGTGATGCCGCAGGACCTGATCAACGCGAAGCCTGCGGCCGCCGCGGTGCGCGAGTTCTTCGGCTCGTCGCAGCTCTCGCAGTTCATGGACCAGACCAATCCGCTCTCGGAAGTCACCCACAAGCGCCGTCTTTCGGCGCTTGGCCCGGGCGGTCTGACCCGCGAGCGCGCYGGCTTCGAGGTGCGCGACGTCCACACCACGCATTACGGCCGCATCTGCCCGATCGAGACACCGGAAGGCCCGAACATCGGCCTGATCAACTCGCTCGCCACCTTCGCGCGCGTCAACAAGTACGGCTTCATCGAGAGCCCGTACCGGCGCATCCGCGACGGCAAGCAGACCGACGAGATCATCTACCTCTCGGCCATGGAAGAGGCGAAGTACAACGTCGCCCAGGCGAACGCGGTCGTCGACGAGGAAGGCCGTCTGACCGATGACCTGATCGTCTGCCGCCGCGCCGGCGAGGTCATCGTCGTGCCGGTCGACAAGGTCGACTTCATGGACGTCTCGCCCAAGCAGGTCGTCTCGGTCGCCGCGGCGCTGATCCCGTTCCTCGAGAACGACGACGCCAACCGCGCGCTGATGGGCTCGAACATGCAGCGCCAGGCGGTGCCGCTGGTTCGCGCCGACGCCCCGTTCGTCGGCACCGGCATGGAGGCCGCGGTCGCCCGTGACTCCGGCGCTGCCATCGCGGCCCGCCGCGCCGGCATCGTCGACCAGGTCGATGCGACCCGTATCGTCATCCGCGCTTCGGACGAGATGGACCCGACCAAGCCGGGCGTCGACATCTACCGTCTGCAGAAGTTCCAGCGCTCGAACCAGTCGACCTGCATCACGCAGCGTCCGCTGGTCCGCGTCGGCGACGTCATCAAGAAGGGTGACATCGTCGCCGACGGCCCGTCGACGGAGTTCGGCGAGCTCGCCCTCGGCCGCAACGTGCTCGTCGCGTTCATGCCGTGGAACGGCTACAACTTCGAGGACTCGATCCTGCTCTCGGAGAAGATCGTCTCGGACGACATCTTCACCTCGATCCATATCGAGGAATTCGAGGTCATGGCCCGCGACACCAAGCTGGGCCCTGAGGAAATCACGCGCGACATCCCGAACGTTTCGGAAGAGGCGCTGAAGAACCTCGACGAAGCCGGCATCGTCTACATCGGCGCTGAGGTTGCGGCGGGCGACATCCTCGTCGGCAAGATCACGCCGAAGGGCGAGAGCCCGATGACCCCGGAAGAGAAGCTGCTGCGCGCCATCTTCGGCGAGAAGGCTTCGGACGTGCGCGACACCTCGCTGCGGGTGCCGCCGGGCGTTCAGGGCACGATCGTCGAGGTCCGCGTGTTCAACCGCCATGGCGTCGACAAGGACGAGCGCGCCCAGGCGATCGAGCGCGAGGAGATCGAGCGTCTCGCCAAGGACCGCGACGACGAGCAGGCGATCCTCGACCGCAACACCTTCGCGCGTCTGGCCGAGATCCTGACCGGCAAGACCGGCCTCGCCGGTCCGAAGGGCTTCAAGAAGGACACGGTCATCACCCGCGAGGTGATGAGCGAGTTCCCGCGCTCGCAGTGGTGGCTGTTCGCCACGGCGGACGACGCCCTGATGACCGAAATCGAGGCGATGCGGAAGCAGTACGACGAGTCGAAGAAGCGCCTCGAGCAGCGCTTCCTCGACAAGGTCGAGAAGCTGCAGCGCGGCGACGAGCTGCCTCCGGGCGTGATGAAGATGGTCAAGGTCTTCGTCGCGGTGAAGCGCAAGATCCAGCCCGGCGACAAGATGGCGGGCCGCCACGGCAATAAGGGCGTGGTTTCGCGCATCGTGCCGGCGGAGGACATGCCGTTCCTCGAGGACGGCACCCATGCCGACATCGTGCTGAACCCGCTCGGCGTGCCCTCGCGCATGAACGTCGGCCAGATTCTGGAGACGCATCTGGGCTGGGCTGCCGCCGGTCTCGGCAAGCAGATCGGCAAGGCGATCGACGCTTATCGCAAGGCGCACGACTCCAAGGCCCTGCGCGCCTCCTTCGACGCCGTCTACGAGGACAACGAGATCATTGCCTCGATGGACGACGCCGAGCTGATCGAGATGGGTCAGAACCTGCGCCGTGGCGTGCCGATCGCGACGCCGGTCTTCAACGGCGCCAAGGAGTCCGACATCGAGCGGCTGCTGGAGCAGGCGGGTCTTCACTCGTCCGGCCAGTCGACGCTCTATGACGGGCGTACCGGCGAGCCCTTCGACCGCAAGGTCACGATGGGCTACATCTACATGCTGAAGCTGCACCACCTGGTGGACGACAAGATCCACGCCCGTTCGATCGGCCCGTACTCGCTGGTCACCCAGCAGCCGCTCGGCGGCAAGGCCCAGTTCGGCGGCCAGCGCTTCGGCGAGATGGAGGTCTGGGCGCTGGAAGCGTACGGCGCCGCCTACACGCTGCAGGAGATGCTGACGGTGAAGTCGGACGACGTCGCCGGCCGTACCAAGGTCTACGAGTCGATCGTGCGCGGCGAGGACAACTTCGAAGCGGGCATCCCCGAGAGCTTCAACGTGCTCGTCAAGGAAATGCGCTCGCTCGGCCTCAACGTCGAGCTGATCAACACCAAGCCGAAGCAGGGCGACGTGCCCGCCGAGGCAGCCGAGTAAGGCGTCACGCCCGCAAGGGCGCGACGGCGTTCGTTACTCATGCCGGCGGCAGTGGCGCCGCCGGCCGATGGATCAAAGGCCGGGCAGGGCGGTTTTCCCCAAAACCCCACCGGTCACAGGAGACAGGCTATGAAGCAAGAGGTCATGAACCTTTTCGGCCAGCAGCCGGTGCAGCAGGCGTTCGACGCGATCAAGATCTCGATCGCGAGTCCTGAGAAGATCGCATCCTGGTCGTTCGGCGAGATCAAGAAGCCCGAGACGATCAACTACCGCACGTTCAAGCCGGAGCGCGACGGCCTGTTCTGCGCCCGCATCTTCGGGCCGATCAAGGATTACGAGTGCCTGTGCGGCAAGTACAAGCGCATGAAGTTCAAGGGCGTGATCTGCGAGAAGTGCGGCGTCGAGGTGACGCTGGCACGGGTCCGGCGCGAGCGCATGGGCCATATCGAGCTCGCCGCCCCGGTCGCGCACATCTGGTTCCTGAAGTCGCTGCCCTCGCGCATCGGCCTGCTGATGGACATGCCGCTCAAGGACCTCGAGCGCATCCTCTACTTCGAATCCTACGTCGTCCTGGAGCCGGGCCTGACCCCGCTCAAGGATCGCCAGCTGCTGACCGAAGAAGAGTATGTCCGCGCTCAGGAAGAGTACGGTGCCGACACCTTCACGGCGATGATCGGCGCGGAAGCGATCCGCGAGATGCTGCGCGCGCTCGATCTCGACCAGATCAACGCCGACCTGAAGCATGAGATCGCGACGACGACGTCGGAGCTCAAGCCGAAGAAGCTGATGAAGCGCCTCAAGATCATCGAGGCCTTCCAGGAGTCGGGCAACAAGCCGGAATGGATGGTGATGACCATCATCCCGGTGATCCCGCCTGACCTGCGTCCGCTGGTGCCGCTCGATGGCGGCCGCTTCGCGACCTCGGACCTGAACGACCTCTATCGCCGCGTCATCAACCGCAACAACCGCCTGAAGCGGCTGATCGAGCTGCGTGCGCCCGACATCATCATCCGCAACGAGAAGCGGATGCTGCAGGAGTCGGTCGACGCGCTGTTCGACAACGGCCGCCGCGGCCGCGTCATCACCGGCGCCAACAAGCGTCCGCTGAAGTCGCTCGCCGACATGCTGAAGGGCAAGCAGGGCCGGTTCCGGCAGAACCTGCTCGGCAAGCGCGTCGACTATTCCGGCCGCTCGGTCATCGTCGTCGGCCCGGAGATGAAGCTGCACCAGTGCGGCCTGCCGAAGAAGATGGCGCTCGAGCTGTTCAAGCCGTTCATCTATGCGCGCCTCGACGCCAAGGGCTACTCGACCACGGTCAAGCAGGCCAAGAAGCTGGTCGAGAAGGAGAAGCCCGAGGTCTGGGACATCCTGGACGAGGTCATCCGCGAGCATCCGGTGCTGCTGAACCGCGCGCCGACGCTGCACCGCCTCGGCATCCAGGCCTTCGAGCCGGTTCTGATCGAGGGCAAGGCGATCCAGCTGCACCCGCTGGTCTGCGCCGCGTTCAACGCCGACTTCGACGGCGACCAGATGGCCGTGCACGTCCCGCTGTCGCTGGAAGCGCAGCTGGAAGCGCGCGTCCTGATGATGTCGACCAACAACATCCTGCACCCGGCGAACGGCATGCCGATCATCGTGCCGTCGCAGGACATCGTGCTCGGCCTGTACTACCTCTCGATCATCTCGGATGGCGAGCCGGGCCAGGGCAAGATCTTCGGCGATTTCGGCGAGCTCGAATACGCGCTGCACGAGAAGGTCGTCACGCTGCATTCGAAGATCAAGTATCGCTGGACCGGCACCGGCCGTGACGGCCAGCCCTACACCAAGATCTACGACACCACTCCGGGCCGCGTGATCCTCTCGACCGCGCTGCCGGACCATCCGGCCATGTCCTTCGACGTCGTCAACAAGCTGATGACCAAGAAGGAGATCTCCAACATGATCGACGCCGTCTATCGCGGCTGCGGTCAGAAGGAATCGGTGATCTTCTGCGATCGCGTCATGGGTCTCGGCTTCAAGCATGCCTTCAAGGCCGGCATTTCGTTCGGCAAGGACGACATGGTGATCCCCGAGAACAAGTGGGAGATCGTCGACGCGACCCGCGTGCTCGCCAAGGATTACGAGCAGCAGTACCAGGACGGCCTGATCACCCAGGGCGAGAAGTACAACAAGGTCGTCGACGCCTGGGCGAAGTGCTCCGACAAGCTCGCTCAGGAGATGATGGCCCGCATCTCGACCGTGAAGAAGGACGATGCCGGTCGCGACAAGCCGATCAACTCGATCTACATGATGAGCCACTCGGGCGCCCGTGGTTCGCCGGCGCAGATGCGCCAGCTTGCCGCCATGCGCGGCCTGATGGCCAAGCCGTCGGGCGAGATCATCGAGTCGCCGATCATCTCGAACTTCAAGGAAGGCCTCGACGTTCTCGAGTACTTCAACTCGACGCACGGCGCCCGTAAGGGTCTGGCCGACACCGCGCTCAAGACGGCGAACTCGGGTTAYCTGACCCGTCGTCTCGTCGACGTGGCGCAGGACGCGATCATCTCCGAGGTCGATTGCGGCTCGGACAACGGCATCAAGATGCGCGCCATCGTCGATGCCGGCCAGGTCGTGGCTTCGCTCGGCATGCGCATCCTGGGCCGTTCGGCGGCCGTGGAGGTCACCGACATCGACGGCAACGTCCTTGTCGGCAAGGGTGCGGTGATCGAGGAAAGCCACATCGCCAAGATCAACGCCGCCGGCGTCCAGGAGGTGAAGATCCGCTCGGTCTTGACCTGCGAGACCAAGAACGGCGTCTGCGCGACCTGCTATGGGCGCGATCTGGCCCGCGGCACGCCCGTCAACATGGGCGAGGCCGTCGGCGTCATCGCGGCGCAGTCGATCGGTGAGCCGGGCACGCAGCTCACCATGCGTACCTTCCACATCGGTGGCGCGGCCACGATCGCCGACCAGTCCTTCGTCGAGTCGAACTTCGAGGGCACGGTCAAGATCCGCAACCGCAATGCGGCGCGGAACTCGGACGGCGACCTGATCGCGATGGCGCGCAACCTCGCCATCGTCATCACCGGTCCGGACGGGGCCGAGCGCGCGGTGCACCGCGTCCAGTTCGGCTCGAAGCTGCGCGTCGACGACGGCGACAAGGTCAAGCGCGGCCAGCGCCTGATCGAGTGGGATCCCTATTCCCGCCCGATCCTGGCGGAAGTCGACGGCAAGGTCGGCTATGAGGACCTGGTCGACGGCATGTCGATGACGGAGACGACCGACGAGGCGACCGGCATCAGCAAGCGCCTCGTCATCGACTGGCGCGGTTCGGCCCGTACCTCGGACCTGCGTCCGGCGATGACCCTGCATGGCCCGGATGGCAAGATCGCGAAGCTCGCCCGTGGCGGCGAGGCTCGCTACATCCTGCCCGTCGACGGCATCATCTCGGTGGAGCCGGGCGCGTCGATGAAGGCCGGCGACGTGCTGGCGCGTGTCTCGACCGACTCGGCCAAGACCCGCGACATCACCGGTGGTCTGCCGCGCGTCGCCGAGCTCTTCGAGGCGCGGCGTCCGAAGGATGCCGCGATCATCGCCGAGAAGGCCGGCGTCATCGGCTTCGGGCGCGACTACAAGAACAAGCGTCGCGTCACGCTGACCCCGCATGACGGCACTGATGGCGTCGAGTACCTGATCCCGAAGGGCAAGCACATCCACCTGCAGGATGGCGACGTCGTCGAGATCGGGGACTACATCCTCGACGGCAACCCGGCGCCGCACGACATCCTGGCGATCAAGGGCGTCGAGGAGCTTGCCGCTTACCTGGTCAACGAGATCCAGGAGGTCTACCGCCTCCAGGGCGTGACCATCAACGACAAGCACATCGAAGTCATCGTCCGGCAGATGCTGCAGAAGGTCGAGATCACCGAATCCGGCGATAGCGACATTCTCACCGGCGACCAGATCGACCGGATCGAGCTGGAAGAGGTCAACGCCAAGTTGCGCGAGGAGGGCAAGAAGCCGGCTTCCGGCGTTCCGGTCCTGCTCGGCATCACCAAGGCGTCGCTGCAGACCCGCTCGTTCATCTCGGCCGCCTCCTTCCAGGAGACGACCCGCGTCCTCACCGAGGCGGCGGTCAACGGCAAGATGGACATGCTGGAAGGCCTCAAGGAGAATGTCATCGTCGGCTCGCTGATCCCGGCCGGCACCGGCGCGCAGGTCGCCCGCATCAAGCAGGTGGCGACGCGCCGCGACGATCTCATCGTCGGCCAGAAGGCGGATGCTGCGGCCAAGGCCGCGGCCGCTGCCGCAGCGGTGCTGCCGGCGGCGGAGTAAGTCGCCCCGCATCGGCGCGAAAGCGCAGACCATCAGGGCCGCCCCTTGGGGCGGCCTTTTTTATGGGCTCGTCCTGCCGTGTCTCCGGTCGGGAAAGATCGCCGGCTGGTTGGACTGGTATCGGCTCGGGCCGCTTGTGCCGTGTTTCGGCACCTGACATGCATAAAATGGAAAGATGAAAACCGGCCTGCGACTTTGCGTCAGGTTTCGTCTTCGCGGGCATTCCCTAGATCACGATGATTTTGGATCGGATCGATCCAAAATCATAAAACGTGATCGATTCTAGGAGTTTAGAGCAGGATTCTGCGAAAAACCGGTTCCCACTTTTTCGTATCCTGCTCTAGAGACAGAACAACAGTTGTTGCAGCCTGTCTTGCTTGACCTTCGAGTTTGTAATTGGCCTAAGCTTGTCCGTGAAAGCTCGCCGGGGGCGGTGAAGCACGACGGTGCGGATAAGGGGTATGGACGAGCAGTTTCTCGACAGTCTTTACGAAGCGGCGGTGGTGCCGGAACTGTGGCCGCAGGTTCTGCGGCGTTTCCAGGAGATCGCCCGCGGCGCCGGCGCAGTGCTGGTCGCGGTGACGCCGAGCTCCAGTCGCTGGATTTCGTCCTCGCCCGAGTTCGACCAGGTCGTCGCGGCGCATTTCAACCGCTTCCCCGGCAATGAACGGACGCGGCGCCTGCTCGAGCGCCGCCATGCCGGCTTCCTGCGCGACATCGACATCCTCTCCGACGCCGAGATGGCGAGCGAGCCGGTCTATCGCGATTTCCTGATGCCGCAGGGCCTGGGGATCGGGGTCGCGACCTCGATCGCGTCTCCGACCGGCGAGGCCTTCATCCTGCATGCCGAGCGCGAGCTGGAGCAGGGCCATGTCGAGGACAAGCTGATCGCGCGCTTCGACCTGATGCGGCCGCACCTGGCGCGGGCCATGCTGCTCTCGTCCCGGCTCGAATTCGAGCGGGCGCAGGGCGCTGCCCGGGCGCTGGAGGCGATCGGATTGCCGGCTGCCATCCTCGATCAAGAAGGGCGGGCGCTGGCGCTCAATCCCCGCTTCGAGGCGCTGATCCCGTCCGTCGCCGTCGACCGCCCGTCGCGCCTGGGGCTCGTCGATGCCGCAGCGGACGGCCTGCTCGTGGCGGCCCTGCAGGCGAGGGGACAGATCGCCAGCGCGACGGTGCGGTCGATCCCGGTCGCGCGTCGCGAGAGCCAGCCGCCTTTGATCCTGCACCTGACGCCGATCCGCGGCGCGGCCCACGATATCTTCTCGCGTGCCGCGAGCATCCTCGTCGTGACGCCGGTGGTGGTGAAGGACGTGCCGACCGCCGATGTCGTGCAGGGGCTGTTCGACCTGACGCCGGCCGAGGCCAGGCTCGCCGCGCTGATCGCCGCCGGGCATCGCCCGCGAGAGGCGGCAGCGGCGCTCGGCGTGATGGAGGAGACCGCGCGTTCGACCTTGAAGCGCGTCATGGCCAAGACCGGCTTGCATCGCCAGGCCGATCTGATCGGCCTGCTGCGTGGTGCCGGCGTGACCGGCGGCGTTTCGGGGCGCGACTAGATCATCGCGCGTCCGATCGGACGCGATCACGATGATCTATCACATTGTTATCGCATCGGATTTTTCCGAAAAGTGGATTCCACTTTTCGATCCGATGCTATAGGCCAGAGAGGTCGACTGAGCAGGCGTCTCCCGGTGCGATTGTCGCACTGGCGGTCGCAAGGGTTTTCCCGGTGTGTCCGGGCCGTCCAGGTCGATTCCGCGCTCGTTCCAGAAGCGATGCCGCTTCCGCAATGGGGGCTTGGGCGGGGACGAAGGCTCTCCATGCCGGAAAGACGTGGCGAGACGGGTCACACCGAAACAGAGGCATGGTCGCGGCGGTAAAATTATGGCAACTCCGTGGCGCTATAAGTCCTCATGACAGAGCATGAAGCGCGAGACGCTGGGGCAGGGCGGGTAGAATGCTGGAAGTTGCGATAGTCGGGGGCGGTCCCGGCGGGCTGATGACGGCCTGGCAGGTCCGCAAGAAGATGCAGGGGCTGTGCCGGGTGACGCTGTTCGAGGCGTCCGAGCGGCTCGGCGGCAAGATCGTCTCGCGCCGCTTCGACAGCGCGCCGGCGCTCTACGAGGCGGGGGTTGCCGAGATCTACGGCTATTCCCAGCTCGGCCATGATCCGCTGCGCGAGATGATCGAGGGCTTCGGCTTCCAGACCATCCCGATGGATTCGCAGGCTCTCCACCTCGACGGCAAGCTGGTCGACGGCGTCGAGGGCATGCGCCGGCGCTATGGCGATGCGACCGCCGACGCCATCCTGGCGTTCCGGGCGCGCTGCGCCGAATTGATGTCGCAACAGGCCTATTACGAGGGAGCCGGCAAGCACGACAACAACCATCCCTGGATGTTTATGAGCGCCGACGAGGTGCTGGAGCAGGAGGTGGCGGATCCGGTCGCCCGGCGCTTCTTCCGGGCGATGGCGCGCTCCGACGTGGCGTCCGAAGGCCACCTCAGCAACGGCCTCAACGCGCTGAAGAACTATCTGATGGATGTCGACGGCTATATCGACGTCTACTCGATCCAGAACGGCAATGAGCAGCTGGTCGAGGGCCTGAGCGCCAATCTCGACGCCGAGGTCTTCCTGAACCATCGCGTTCTTCGCGTCGGCAAGGCGGACGGTGGCCGCTACCGGCTCGACATGATGAACGGCAAGGGGCCGGAGACGCGCGAATTCGACTTCGTGCTGATGTGCCTGCCGCACAACTGGCTCGGCACCATCGATTTCGGCGAAGGCCGGCTGCGCCAGGGCATGAGCCGCCATCTCGCCCATTTCGACCGGCCGGCGCATTACCTGCGCGTCGCCGCGCTGTTCGACAAGCCATTCTGGGAGGGCCAGATCGAGGGCGCTTGGTTCATGTCGGAGAGCTTCGGCGGCTGCTGCATCTATATCGAGGGCGCCCGGCACGATGTCGGCCGCCACGGCGTGCTCAACTGGCTGATCGCCGGCATCGACGCGTTGTCCTATGCCAATCTCGACGACGAGGCGCTGACCAAGGCGGCGCTGAAATCGCTGCCGACCTCGCTGGGCGATCCCTTCCCGCATCTGATCGAGGCGAAGGTGCATCGCTGGATGGCCTCGGTGAACGCGATCCCGGGCGGCGTTCCGGTGCGCGACGTGGTGACGAACCACATGCCGGAGCCGAAGGAGCATGACGGGCTGATCGTCGTCGGGGACTACCTGTTCGACTCGACGCTGAACGGCGTGCTCGATTCCGCCGACATCGCCAGCGACCTGATGCTGGGCAAGGTGATGCGCCAGCGCTATGCGACGGGGCTCGCCAGGAGCGCCGGGGAGGTGAGCGGCATCGTCGTGCCCGAGCCGTCGCTGCGCATCGACCGCGGCTATTTCGACGCCTATCGCGGGGCCGGCCCCTATGGCGAGGTCTGGCGTCGCTTCAGCGATCCCGCCTATATCTGCGACCTGATCGACATGGTCTGGCAGCCGAAGCCCGGCTTCAAGCTGCTGGTCGCGGGTTCCGCTTCGGGCGAGCTCGTCGGCGCCTTGCGCGAGCTCGGCATCGATGCCTGGGGTATCGAGAACAACCGCTACATCCATGGCCGCACGCCGGCGCATCTTGCGCAGTACAATCTGTTCGGCACGGTCGCGGACCTGCCCTTCGAGGACGGCTCCTTCGACATCGTCTATGAGAGCTGCCTTGCTCATCTCGGTACACGCGGCGTCAAGGATGCGCTTGGCGAGTTGCACCGGGTGGCGAAGCGCGGCGTCTATTTCGGCTCGGTGACGGCTGACCTCACCTCAGAGGTCTGCGACATGTACGACCTGCTGCGCGGCGTGAAGAAGCTCGCGACCTGGTGGGAGTGGTCGGAGCTGTTCTTCGACGAGGATTTCGACATGGCGATCCAGAGCCAGGAGATGCTCGACGCGCTCTGGGAGCGCACGCTCGCCGCCGACAAGGGGCCCGGCCGCTGGTACGAGGATGCGGAAAGCCTGCGCTACTGCTTCTTCAACCGCATCGCGCCCGATAGCGCCTGAGCCAATCCGATCCGAGAGGGAGCGGCGGGCGCTGGTCCAGCCCCGCCGGTGATCAGTGAGCGACGACGAGGTCAAGCCGGGCACGGGCGAGAATAGTGCCGTGCCCGATCCGGCGACGAAGGCCACCGGCGCGGCGAAGCGGCCGGCGTCACGTCCGCCCGAGGAGCCGAAGCGGCGCGCGCTGCAGTCCGGCGCGGCGGAGGTGGATGATGACGAGGACGAAGCCGACGAGGATGATGAAGAGGAGGACGACGAGGACGATGACGGTCCGGTCGCCTACACCGCCGGCGAAGCCGCGGGCGCGCTGAAGGGCGTCCTCTCCTTTACCTGGCCGCATCTCGGGCCGCACCGGCTCGGCATCGCGCTGGTCGGGCTCGGCCTCCTGGTCGAGATGGCCTTCAACGTGCTGATGCCGCTCTCGCTCAAATACCTCCTGGACGAGGTGTTCGAGGACAAGGATCGCAGCGAGCTGATCTTCATCCTCAGCGTCCTCGGCATCGCCGGCATCATCACCTCGGTCGTGGCGATCTGGTACGAATGGATCGATGCGAAGGTGACGGCGGCGATCACCACCGATGTGCGCCGCTCGCTGTTCGAGCATATCCAGAAGCTGCCGCTGAGCTTCTATGAACGGCATCGCCGCGGCGAGATCCTGTCGCGCTTCTCCAACGACATGACCACCTATGAAGAGTCGGTCATCCATTTCGCCAATTGGGGCGCGCTGCCGCTGCTCGAGCTGCTGGCCGGCATCGCCCTGCTGATCTACCTCAACACCGAGCTCGGCCTGCTGGCACTGCTGATCATCCCGATCGCCTTGATCGGGCCGCGGCTGCTCACGCCGAAGGCGGTCGCCGCCAGCTACGGGGTCAAGCGGGCGCAGGCGGGCGAGCTCGGCGTCGTCCAGGAGAATATCGGCGCGCAGCCGGTGGTGAAGGCTTTCGGCCTCGTGCGCATCTCGCAACTCTGGTTCGGCCAGCGCAACAGCGCGCTGCGGGCGGCGCAGAGCCGCTCGACCTTCCTCAACACCATGGTCGAGCGCTCGATCACCATCGTGGTGCTCTGGCTGCACCTGATCGTGCTGGCGATCGGCGCCTATCTCACCTTCAACGACGTGATCACGGTGGGCACCTTCGTCGCCTTCGAGGCGGTGTTCTGGGAGATCACCTACAATCTCAACCACCTGACCCAGTACATCCCGGTGGTGATCGACGCGTCCGGCGCGGTCAGGCACATGCACGACATCCTCGACGAGCCGATCCGGGTCTCCGACCGGCCGAACGCGATCGAGTGCCCGCGCATCGCGCACGAGATCGGCTTCCAGGGCGTGCGCTTCTCCTATGGCGGGGAGGACGCCCAGATCGACGGGCTCGACCTTGCCATCCCTGCCGGCTCGCGCGTCGCCATCGTGGGGCCGAGCGGGGCGGGCAAGAGCACGCTGCTCAGCCTGCTGCTGCGCTTCCATGACCCACAGCGCGGCAAGGTGACGATCGACGGCGTCGATATCGCCAGCGTCACCCGCGACTCGCTGCGGGCCCAGATGGCGGTGGTGTTCCAGGACAATGTCCTATTCAACACCTCGCTGCGTGAGAACATCCGCCTCGGCTCATTGGAGGCGTCTGACGCCGAGGTCGAGGCCGCCGCGAAGAAGGCCGAGATCCATAAGTTCATCACCAGCCTGCCGGGCGGCTACGACACCATGGTCGGCGAGCGCGGCGAGACCCTGTCGGGCGGGCAGCGTCAGCGTATCGCCATTGCCCGCGCCTTGCTGCGCGACCCGGCGATCCTGCTCCTCGACGAGGCGACCTCGGCGCTCGACCAGACCACCGAGGCCGCGATCAACCGCACGCTGAAGAAGATCGGCCGTGGCCGCAGCCTGCTGTTCGTGACGCACCGGCTGACCTCTGTCGCGGACATGGACGAGATCATCGTGATGGACGCCGGCCGAGTCGTGCAGCGCGGCGACCATGCGACCTTGATGCGCAAGCGCTCCGGTCTCTATCGCAAGCTCTGGAACGACCAGATGCGGGCGAGTGTGGAAGATGACGACGATTGAGGCTAAATTCGGGGGCGAAAGCCGGGTCCGATCAGGTTGGAACAACCTGATCGGTGAATCCGTCTCTCATTTCCAGCCTGGAGACCGTTCTGCCGATCGGCTTGCAGAGCAAGCTGATTGGAACCGGCTCCGAGGGTGAAATCCGGGGTTGACGCGAATCTATAGCTGAGTCATAAGCGCCCCACTATCGACGGCTGTCGGACACGTTTGTCGCTTGCCTTTGTTGCGAGCGAGGTTCGCGACCGAAACTCCGTCGGAATTCCAGCGTCTAACGACGACATGGCAGGACGCATGAACGCGGGCAAGTTCCGTGTTCCTCTGCATCGCGAACGCGCCTGAGGCCCCGGAAATGGGCGCCGATGGCGCGGCTGCGTTTGGTCATGGCTCTGCGGCGCCGGAATGGACATCGAATTCATCAAGCGCTCAGGGGAGCGAGAGGCCTTAAATGCCGACAATCAGCCAGCTGATCCGCAAGCCGCGCTCGCCGGTCAAGGCGCGCAACACCGCGCCGGCACTCGAGAATTGCCCGCAGAAGCGCGGCGTCTGCACGCGCGTCTATACGACGACTCCGAAGAAGCCGAACTCGGCGCTGCGTAAGGTCGCCAAGGTGCGCCTGACCAACGGCTTCGAGGTCATCGGCTACATTCCGGGTGAGGGTCACAACCTTCAGGAGCACTCGGTCGTCATGATCCGCGGCGGCCGCGTCAAGGATCTTCCCGGCGTGCGCTACCACATCCTGCGCGGCGTGCTCGACACGCAGGGCGTCAAGAACCGCAAGCAGCGCCGTTCGAAGTACGGCGCCAAGCGTCCGAAGTAATTTTCCTGCCCGATCGGCGGGGCAAGATGCCCCAGCCGGTTCGCAGCTTTTGAGATTTGACCGGAGACTAGACGATGTCCCGCCGCCACAGTGCCGAAAAGCGCGAGATCATCCCGGACGCCAAGTTCGGCGACGTGATCGTGACCAAGTTCATGAACTCGGTCATGTACGAGGGCAAGAAGTCGACTGCCGAAGGCATCGTCTACGGCGCCTTCGAGATCATCGAAGGCAAGCTGAAGAGCGATCCGCTCGCCGTCTTCAAGACTGCGCTCGAGAACGTCGCCCCGGCGATCGAGGTCCGTTCCCGCCGCGTCGGCGGCGCGACCTATCAGGTCCCGGTCGAGGTTCGCACCGAGCGCCGCCAGGCTCTCGCCATCCGCTGGCTGATCGCCGCCGCCCGCGGCCGCAACGACCGCACCATGGTCGAGCGCCTCTCGGCTGAGCTGATGGACGCTGCCAACAACCGTGGCAACGCCGTCAAGAAGCGCGAAGACACGCACCGGATGGCGGAAGCCAACCGCGCCTTCTCGCACTACCGCTGGTAATTCGTCCGTTCGGACCCGGAAAGACAGAGCATCTCCATGCCCCGTTCTCATCCCATCGATCGCTATCGTAACTTCGGCATCATGGCTCACATTGATGCCGGCAAGACGACGACGACCGAGCGCATCCTGTTCTACACCGGCAAGAGCCATAAGATCGGCGAAGTCCATGACGGCGCCGCCACCATGGACTGGATGACGCAGGAGCAGGAGCGTGGCATCACGATCACCTCCGCCGCGACGACCTGCCTGTGGCAGGACCACCGCCTGAACATCATCGACACCCCTGGCCACGTCGACTTCACCATTGAGGTCGAGCGTTCGCTGCGCGTGCTCGATGGCGCCGTCTGCGTGCTCGACGGCAACCAGGGCGTCGAGCCCCAGACCGAGACCGTCTGGCGCCAGGCCGACAAGTACGACGTTCCGCGCGTCGTCTTCGTCAACAAGATGGACAAGATCGGCGCCGATTTCTATCGCTGCGTCCAGGACATCATCGACCGCGTCGCCGGCAAGCCCGTCTGCCTGCAGCTTCCGATCGGTTCGGAGTCGAATTTCGCCGGCGTCATCGACCTCATCAAGATGAAGGCGATCGTCTGGAACGGCGAGGCGCTCGGCGCTTCGTTCGAAGAGCAGGAGATCCCGGCCGATCTCGCCGACAAGGCTGTCGAGTATCGCTCGAAGCTGGTCGAAGCCGCCGTCGAGATGGACGATGCGGCGATGGAAGCCTATCTCGACGGGACCGAGCCTGATGCTGCCACGCTGCGCCGCCTGGTGCGGACCGCCGTGCAGCGCCGCGCCTTCCACCCGGTTCTTTGCGGCTCGGCCTTCAAGAACAAGGGCGTGCAGCCGCTGCTCGACGCCGTCGTCGACTTCCTGCCGTCGCCGGTCGATCGCGGCGACATCAAGGGCATCGACTTCAAGACCGAAGAAGAGACCGTTCGTCACCCGACGGACGAGGATCCCTTCGCCATGCTCGCCTTCAAGATCATGGACGACCCCTTCGTCGGCACCATCACCTTCTGCCGCGTCTATTCCGGCAAGGTCGAGACCGGCCAGGGCGTCATCAACTCGACGCGCGACAAGAAAGAGCGTGTCGGCCGCATGCTGCTGATGCACGCGAACAACCGCGAGGACATCAAGGAGGCTTTCGCCGGCGACATCGTCGCCCTGGCTGGCCTCAAGGACGTCCGCACCGGCGACACGCTGTGCGATCCGGCCCACGCCGTGATCCTCGAGCGCATGGAGTTCCCCGAGCCGGTCATCACGATCGCGATCGAGCCGAAGTCCAAGGCCGACCAGGAGAAGCTGGGCCTCGCCCTGTCGAAGCTCGCGAACGAGGATCCGTCCTTCCGCGTCTCGACCGACCAGGAGAGCGGCCAGACCATTCTCAAGGGCATGGGCGAGCTGCATCTCGACATCAAGGTCGACATCCTGCGCCGGACCTACAAGGTCGATGCCAATATCGGCGCGCCGCAGGTTGCGTATCGCGAGACGCTGACCAAGAAGGCCGAGATCGACTACACCCACAAGAAGCAGACCGGCGGTACGGGCCAGTTCGCCCGCGTCAAGCTCGTCATCGAGCCGAACGAGACCGGCAAGGGCTTCGAGTTCGAGTCGAAGGTCGTCGGCGGCTCGGTGCCGAAGGAGTACATCCCCGGCGTCGAGAAGGGCCTCAACTCGGTCATCGGCTCCGGCGTGCTCGCCGGCTTCCCGGTGGTCGACGTCAAGGTCACGCTGATCGACGGCGCCTTCCACGAAGTCGACTCCTCGGCTCTGGCCTTCGAAATCGCCTCTCGCGCTGCTCTGCGTGAAGGCCTGCAGAAGGGCGGCTCGGTCCTGCTCGAGCCGATCATGAAGGTCGAGGTGGTGACGCCTGAAGACTATACCGGCTCGGTCATCGGTGACCTGAACTCCCGGCGCGGCCAGATCCAGGGCCAGGACATGCGCGGTAACGCGGTCGTCGTGAATGCGATGGTCCCGCTCGCCAACATGTTCGGCTATGTGAACCAGCTGCGCTCGTTCAGCCAGGGCCGCGCCAACTACACGATGCAGTTCGACCATTACGAGCAGGTGCCGTCCGCGGTGGCTGCTGAGGTTCAGGCCAAATACGCCTGATCGAACAACGCATTACACGGAACACTTGAGAAGATCTGACGGAGGCTGACATGGCCAAAGAGAAGTTTGCTCGGACGAAGCCGCACTGCAACATTGGAACGATTGGTCACGTCGACCATGGCAAGACGTCGTTGACGGCTGCGATCACGAAGGTTCTGGCTGAGTCTGGCGGCGCGTCGTTCACGGCGTATGACCAGATCGACAAGGCGCCGGAAGAGAAGGCGCGCGGCATCACGATCTCGACGGCTCACGTCGAGTACGAGACGCCGGCCCGTCACTATGCGCATGTCGACTGCCCCGGGCACGCCGACTATGTGAAGAACATGATCACGGGCGCGGCGCAGATGGACGGCGCGATCCTGGTGGTGTCGGCTGCCGACGGCCCGATGCCGCAGACCCGCGAGCACATCCTGCTGGCGCGCCAGGTCGGCGTTCCCGCGCTGGTGGTGTTCATGAACAAGGTCGATCTCGTCGACGACGCCGAGCTGCTCGAGCTGGTCGAGATGGAGA
>NZ_JBFUKM010000027.1:0-14370 GCF_056400825.1 Allobosea sp. P4_H5
TCACTCCTCGTCTTCCCTTGCGCGCCCTGTCTCGACGAGGATCTCTCGTTTTCCGGCGTGGTTGGCGGGGCCGACGATGCCCTCGTTCTCCATCCGCTCCATGATCGAGGCGGCGCGGTTGTAGCCGATCTGCAGCCGGCGCTGGATGTAGGAGGTCGAGGCCTTCTTGTCGCGCAGGACCACCGCGACCGCCTGCTCATAGGGGTCGTCGCTCTCGGCGCCCATCGCGCTCTTGTCGAAGACCGCGCCGTCCTCATCCTCAGCCGTTCCGGCCTCTTCCTCGGCGGTGACGGCGTCGAGATAGTCCGGCCGCCCTTGCGTCTTCAGATGCGCCACCACCTTCTCGACCTCGGAATCGCTGACGAACGGGCCGTGCACGCGGGTGATCCGCCCGCCGCCGGCCATGTAGAGCATGTCGCCCTGGCCCAAGAGCTGCTCGGCGCCCATCTCGCCGAGGATGGTCCGCGAATCGATCTTGCTGGTGACCTGGAAGGAGATTCGCGTCGGGAAGTTCGCCTTGATCGTGCCGGTGATCACGTCGACCGAAGGGCGCTGCGTCGCCAGCACGACATGGATGCCGGCAGCTCTGGCCATCTGCGCCAGGCGCTGGATCGTGCCCTCGATCTCCTTGCCGGCGACCATCATCAGGTCGGCCATCTCGTCGACGATCACGACGATGTAAGGCAGAGGCGACAGGTCCATCGCCTCCTCCTCGTAGATCGCCTCGCCCGAATGCTTGTCGAAGCCGGTCTGGACCGTGCGGGTGATGACCTCGCCGGCCGCGAGCGCCTCGCCGACCCGGACGTTGAAGCCGTCGATGTTGCGCACACCGAGCTTCGACATCTTCTTGTAGCGCTCCTCCATCTCGCGCACCGCCCATTTCAGCGCGACCACCGCCTTCTTCGGGTCGGTGACGACGGGGGTGAGCAGATGCGGAATGCCGTCATAGACCGAGAGCTCGAGCATCTTGGGATCGACCATGATCAAGCGGCACTCCTCCGGCTTCAGCCGGTAGAGGATCGACAGGATCATGGTGTTGATCGCGACCGACTTGCCCGAGCCGGTGGTGCCGGCGACGAGCAGATGCGGCATGCGGGCAAGGTCGGCGATCACCGGCTCGCCACCGATGGTCTTGCCGAGGCACAGCGCCAGCTTGTGCTTGGTGCCCTCGAAATCCTGGCTGGCGAGCAGTTCGCGCAGGAAGACGGTCTCGCGCTTGGCGTTGGGCAGTTCGATGCCGATCGCGTTCTTGCCCTGCACCACCGCAACGCGCGCCGACACCGAGCTCATCGAGCGCGCAATGTCGTCGGCCAGCGAAATCACGCGGGAGCTCTTGGTCCCAGGAGCAGGCTCAAGCTCGTACAACGTCACAACCGGGCCGGGGCAGGCCTGCACGACCTCGCCACGAACGTTGAAGTCCTCCAGGATCCCCTCGAGCAGACCGGAATTCTGCTGGATCAGCTCGATCGGGATCGTTGCCGCGATCTGCGGCGGCTCGGCCAGGAATTCGATCGGCGGCAGCTCGAAGCCATGGAATGCGGCCGGCCTGGGCAGCGGCATAGCGGCGCGCAGCTTCGGGGCCGAAGGAACGACTGAAACCTTCGGCTGCACAGCCGCAGGCACGGCCTCCGCCTCGAGCGTCTTGGGCGCGAGCGCGGCGGCAGGAGTTGCAGCGGAAGCGAGCTGCCCCATGATCCTGCGGCGCGGCGCCGGAGCCTTGGGGGCGGGAGCCGGGATGGCCGGCACAGGAACCCGTGCGACGACCTGTAGAGCCGGTGGCGTCAGGCTCAGCTCGAAGCGATAAGGCTGCGTCCAGCCGAACGTCATCGTCGCCGACGCAGGCGCGGGAACCGGAGCAGGCACCGGGCGCACCGGCTCGGCCGCCGTCATCGGTACGATGGGCTGGACCGTCTGCAGAGGCGCCCTCGCTGCAAGGACCGGCGGCGCACTTTCGAACGCGGCTTCGTCCTCCTGCTCGGCGTCCGGGATGAACTCCCAGAAGGCGGCATCAGAGAGGAAAGCGAACGGGGTCGTGACCGCCTCGATCGGGCTCTCTTCCGGCAGCGGCGAATCAAGGTCGGGCGCCATCAGCGCATCCTCACCCTCCCCCGCCATCTCGGCCTCGACCTGCGGCATGATCTCGGGCATCGGCGCCTCGGGAGACCCGCCGCCCCAGACCTGCTGCAGCATGTGCCGCGGAGTCCGCCAATAGCGGACGCGACCGGGATCGACGGGTGCCTCCGGCTCGGGCGCGGGCAGCGGGGTAGGCGCCTCGGCGGCAACGCGCTCGACATCCTGCCGGCGGAGCTTATCGGGCGTACGTCCGTAGCGGACGAGCCCCGGCGCAGCCTGTTCCACGGAGGCGCGACGATCGGCCGAATCAGGCTCAGGAATATCTGCGAAATCAGTAAGTTGATCCGAGATCCGAGCCGCGGGAGAGGCGCTGTTCGTCTGGAGATTGCGATGGATTCGACGCATGATTTACGCAGGCCCGACACTGACGCGACTGAGCATCGAGAGGTACCGGCGCAGGGTTAACAGCCCCTGAACTCGCGTCGGAGATTGCTGTGGATCGTGGCCTGCCAAGCCTGCTCCCTTGAGCGGTGTGATTCCGCCGAAAGGTCATCCCTTCAGCGCCGCATCCAGCACCCTGACGACATGCACGGCCTCGCGGCCGGCGCCGTCATGGATCTGGTGGCGGCAGCTCGTGCCGTCAGCGACAATGAGATCGCCCGCCGCAGCCTTGCGCACCGCCGGCAGCAGCGAGAGCTCGCCCATCGCCAGCGAGACGTCGATCGTCGCGGCGCCATAGCCGAAGGCGCCGGACATGCCGCAGCAGCTCGATTCGATCGGCTTGACCTCCAGCCCCGGCACGGCACGCAGCGTCTTTTCGACCGCGCCCATCGCATCGAAGGCTTTCTGGTGGCAGTGGCCATGCAGATGGGCGATGCGACCGCCTTGATCGCGCAATGGCAGATTGGTTCTGCCCGTCGCCATGTCGGCGGCCAGGAGCTCCTCGACCAGCAGCGCCGCCTTGGCCAGGGGCTCGACCTCGGCCTTCGGCAACAGCGCGCCGAACTCGTCGCGGAAGCTCATCAGGCAGGAGGGTTCGAGTCCGACGATCCGCGCGCCCCTGGCGACAAAGGGCGCGAGCGCATCGAGCGTGCGCCTCGCCTCGGCTCGCGCCTCGTCGACCAACCCGGCCGAGAGAAAAGTGCGCCCACAGCAGAGCGGCCGGCCTCCTCCCGCAGCTTCGACGCGATGCAGCCGATACCCGCCGGCGAGCAGCACGCGTTCGGCCGCCTCCAGGTTCTCGCGCTCGAAATAGCGGTTGAAGGTATCGCCGAAGAGCACGATGTCGCGGCCATCGCCCTTCACGGCCGACGGGTCCGACCGGGTAGCCGCCTCACGCCAGGGCTTGCGCCAGACCGGCAGCGAGCGCCGCGCCGAGAAGCCGAGCCAGCGTTCGCTGAGCTTCGCCAGCAGCGGAATGCGATCGCGCAGGTTCATCAACGGCGCGAGCTTCGCCGCGAACGGGGCATAACGCGGCAGGAAGGCGATCAGGCGCTCCTTCAGCGGCAGGCCGTGCTTCGCGTGATAGTGATGGAGGAACTCGACCTTCATCCGGGCCATGTCGACGCCAGTCGGGCAGTCGCGCTTGCAGCCCTTGCAGGAGACGCAGAGATCGAGCGTTTCCTTCATCTCCGGCGAGGTGAAGGCCCCCTCGCCGAGCTGGCCGGAAATGGCGAGGCGCAACGTATTGGCGCGGCCACGGGTGAGGTGCTGCTCCTCGCGCGTTGCGCGCCAGGACGGGCACATCGTGCCACCCGCCATCTTCCGGCAGGTGCCGTTGTTGTTGCACATCTCGACAGCGCCGCCGAGGCCACCCCAGTCGGACCAGTCGAGCGCGGTCTCCATCGGAACCGGCGTGGCGTAGCCCGGCGAAAAGCGCATCAGGCTGCGATCGTCCATATGGTAGGGGCGGACGATCTTGCCGGGGTTGAGGTGGTTGCCGGGGTCGAAGCCGTCCTTGACCGCCTCGAAGGCGCGGGTCAGCGGCCCGCCGAACATCGGCTCGACGAAATCCGAGCGCGAGATGCCGTCGCCATGCTCGCCGGAGAACGAGCCCTTGAAGCGGCGCACGAGCTCGCAGGCCTCCTCGGCGATGCCGCGCATCGCCTTCACCCCGGCTACGGTCTTCATGTTGAGGATCGGGCGGACATGCAGGCAGCCGACCGAGGCGTGCGCATACCAGGTGCCGCGCGTGCCGTGTCGCTCGAATAGCGCGGTCACGGCGTCGGTGTAATCGGCGAGGTGCTCGAGCGGGACGGCACAGTCCTCGATGAAGGAAACCGGCTTCCCGTCGCCCTTCATCGACATCATGATGTTGAGGCAGGCTTCGCGCACGTCCCAGACCGGCTTCTGCCTGGCCGGCTCGATCACCTCGACCACCGCATCGGGGAAGCCATGATCGGCCATGCACTGGTCGAGCCGCTTGAGGTCGCCCTTCAGCGCGGCAAGGTCGTCGCCGGCGAACTCGACCAGCAGCAGGCAGTTCGGCTTGCCCTTGGTGATGTCGGCGAGCGTGCGCACGAAGAGCGGAATGTCGGCGCCGAGCACCAGCACATTATTGTCGACGAGTTCGACCGCGACCGGCCCGAGCGCGACGATGTGCTGCGTCGTCTCCATCGCCGCGCGGAAATTCGGGAAATGGCAGACACCCATGACGCGGTGCTGCGGCAGGGGCGAGAGCTTGAGCGTCGCCTGCGTCGTCAGCGCCAGCGTGCCCTCAGAGCCGACCAGCAGATGCGACAGGTTCGGCCGCGGCACGATCAGTTCGTCGAGATTATAGCCGCCAACCCGCCGCTGCACCTTCGGGAAGATCGCCTCGATCTCGTCGCGATGCCGATCGGCCAGCGCCAGCATCTGCTCCATCAGCGCACGCGACCGCGGCGAGGCATTGTCGCCGACCGGCCCCTCGCCGAGCGCGAAGGGCTCGCCGTCATGGAACATCGCCTTCAGCGCGACGACGTTGTCGACGGTCTTGCCGTAGCGCAGCGAACGAGCGCCCGACGAGTTGTTGCCGACCATGCCGCCGATGGTGCAGCGGCTCGCTGTCGAAGGCTCGACCGGGAAGAACAGCCCGTCCTTCTTCACATGGCCATTGAGCGCCTCCAGCACGATGCCCGGTGCGACCGAGACCGTGCGCGCGGCCGGATCGTAGTCGCGGATCGCGTTGAAATGCCGGCTCAGGTCGAGGATCAGCGCATCGCCGATCGGCTGGCCGTTCTGCGAGGTGCCGCCGCCGCGCGCGATCACCGGCACACCGTGCTCGGCGGCGATCGTCAGCGCCGCGGCAATGTCGGCCTCGCTCCTCGGGAAGGCGACGCCTTGTGGCACGATCTGGTAGATCGAGGCGTCGGTGGCGTAGCGCCCGCGGGTGAAGGCGTCGAAGCGCACTTCCCCTTCGAGCGCCTGCGCCAGCTTGCGCTCAAAGCCGAGATTGCGGCTGTGCGGGCGCGGCAGTGTCGTCTGGTTCATTCCGCAGCCTCGGCGGTCTTGGGGTGGTTCCGGCCGCGCAGCGCCGCGATCAAGTCGCCCATCGGGCCCCAGAACAGCAGCAGCAGCGCCAGCACGACGAGCGTCCCGACGAGACCGTTCGCCCAGAACACGTTCAGCGAGCCGCCCGAACCGAGCAGCGCCTGGCGGAAGGCGTCCTCGGCCCGGTCGCCGAGCACCAGCGCCAGGATCATCGGCGCGAGCGGGTAATCGAGCTTCTTGAAGACATAGCCGACGATGCCGAAGATCAGCATCAGCCAGATGTCGAAGATCGAGTTCGAGATCGTGTAGGCGCCGATCGCACAGACGATCAGGATCACCGGCGCGACGAAGGAGAACGGGATCCGCATGATCGCGGCGAAGAGCGGCACCGTCGCCAGCACGATGATCAGCCCGGCGAGATTGCCGAGATACATCGAGGCGATCAGACCCCAGACGAAGCTCTTCTGCTCGACGAACAGCATCGGCCCGGGCTGAAGTCCCCAGACCAGCAGGCCGCCGAGCAGCACCGCCGCCGTCGCCGAGCCGGGAATGCCGAGCGCCAGCATCGGCAACAGCGCGCTGGTGCCGGCAGCGTGCGCCGCAGTTTCTGGCGCGAGCACGCCCTCGATCTCGCCCTTGCCGAAATTCTTGCCGTGTTTCGAGAAGCGCTTGGCGAGGCCGTAGCCCATGAAGGAGGCGGCGATCGCTCCGCCTGGTGTCACGCCCATCCACATGCCGACGATCGAGGAGCGCACCAGCGTCGCCCAATAGCGTGGCAGGCCGGCCCAGGTCCGCAGCACGACCTTGAGGTCGATCTTGGCCTGCTTGCCCTTGAACACCAGCCCTTCCTCGACCGTCAGCAGGATCTCGCTGACGCCGAACAGGCCGATCACCACGATCAGGAAGTCGAAGCCGCGCATCAGCTCGGTCGAGCCGAAGGTCATGCGCAGATCGCCCGAGATCGAGTCGAGGCCCACCGCCGCGAGCAGGAAGCCGATGCAGAGCGAGGCGATGATCTTGGCGCGGTTTTCCCGGCCCATGCCGATGAACGAGCAGAAGGTCAGAAGGAAGACCGCGAAGAACTCGGCCGGGCCGAATTTGAGCGCGAACTGCGCGACCAGCGGCGCGACGAAGGTGATCAGCACGACGCCCGAGAGCGCGCCGATGAAGGAGGCGGTGAAGGCGGCTGTCAGCGCTTCGGCCGCCTTGCCCTGCACCGCCATCGGATAGCCGTCGAAGGTGGTCGCGACCGACCAGGCTTCGCCGGGGATGTTGAACAGGATCGAGGTGATCGCCCCGCCGAACAGCGCGCCCCAGTAGATCGACGAGAGCAGGATGATCGCCGAGGTCGGGTCCATGCCGAAGGTCAGCGGCAGCAGGATCGCGACGCCATTCGGCCCGCCCAGGCCCGGCAGCACTCCGACGATGATGCCGAGGATGACGCCGACCGCCATGAAGCCGACATTGTGCCAAGAGAGCGCGACCTGGAAACCGGCGATGAGCGAGGAGAGATCGTCCATCGGGCGTCCTTCAGTAGCCGAGCATGGCTTCCAGCGGGCCCTTCGGCAGGGGCACGCGGAACTGCAATTCGAAGATCCAGAAGCAGGCGATCGGCACCAGGACGGCGGTCAGCGCGATGCTCCACCAGCGCGATGTGCCGACCACCCCCATGAAGACCAGAATGAACATCGCTGAGGCGACGTAGATCCCGAGCGGCCCGATCAGCGCCACGAACAAGACGAGCGGCCCCAGCACCCTGACAACCTGGCGCAATTGCTCATAGGTGACGAAGACCGCATCCGGCCGGCGGAAGGACTGCCAGAGGATGAAGAGCGAGGCAGCCAGGAAGATCCAGCCGACGCGGGCCGGGAAGAAGCCGTTCTGCGGGCCGCCATCCCAGCCGGCGCCGCGGCCATGCGAGTCGTAGAGGACGATGCCGGCGAGCCCGATCAGCAGCAGCGCCGTGGCGATCTCGACGGGCCGACGCGAGATGCCGGGTTCGGGTGTTTCGGTTTCGCTAGGGTTCGACACTATCCGTCCCCTTCCATGTCATCCCGGACACGCCGCGTCAGCGGCGCTGCTGTCGTCATTCCAAGGCTGGCAGCTCCAGTTCGTCATGCTCGCCCTTGTGGCGAGCATCCACGTCTTGAACACCGCACGCGATCAGGAAGCGAAGACGTGGATGGTCGGGACAAGCCCGACCATGACGCCAAAGGTCGGGGCTACGGCCTCCTGCCTCACTTCGCCATGAAGCCGGCTTCGGTCATCAGCTTCTCGTGCTTGGCTTCGTCCGCCTTCAGGAAGGAGACGAAGGCTTCGCCGTCGCGATAATCCGCCGCCAGCGCATTGCGGGCGAGGTAGTCTTTCCATTCCGGCGTCTCGGAAACCTTCTTGAACAGGTCGACATAGAAGGCCTGCTGCTCCTTGCTGACCTTGCCGGGCATGAACATGCCGCGCAGCATCTGGTAGCTGACATTCAGCCCCTGCGAGGCGCAGGTCGGAATGTCGGCCCAGGACTGGCCGTCCGCGACCTTCTCGGTATAGGCCATCTTCTGCTCGGCGAAGACGCAGAGCGGGCGGGTGGCGCCGCCACGCCAGTTGGCGAGATCCTCGGCCGGATTGTTGGTCGTGGCCTCGACATGCCCGCCCGAGAGCTGGGTCGAGGCCTGGCCGCCGGAGGTGTACGGGATATAGGCGAACTTGGTGCCACCCTGTTTCTCCATGGCGAAGACGAGCAGATTGTCCTCGCGCTTGGACGAGGTGCCGCCGATCTTCATCGCCGGATTGGCGCTCTTGGCCGCCGTCATCAGGTCGCCGGCATTCTTGTACGGCGCCTTGGCATTGACCCAGAGCAGGAAGGAATCCTGCGCCAGCATCGCGACCGGAGTGTAGTCGGTCCAGTTCAGCGCCAGCTTGGTCGCCATCGGCGTCATGAAGATGCCGCTCGAGGTGGTGATCAGCTTGTGCGCGTCGCCGGCCGATTTCTGGATGTCGAGCATGCCCTCGGCGCCGCCGGCAGCCGGCTTGTTGACGACGATGATCGGCTGCTTGGTGAACTGCTGCTTCTGGATGATGCCCTGGATCGTCCGCGCCATCTGGTCGGACGCCCCGCCGGCCGAGAACGGCACCACGATCTCGATCGGCTTCGTCGGCTCCCAGGCGCAAGCCGGCGCGATGCCGGCGGCCAGAATCGCGGTCGCGGCCAGCCATTGCTGCTTCATGATCGCACCTCCCTGTGATTGCGCTCTGACGGCGCGGTGATGGGAGCTTAGATCAAAACATTTTGCATTCAATCCAAAAAATCAAAATACGAGATCTGACGACGATCTGGCGCGACTGCGATTGCGAGCATCGCGAAACAATCCGGACCCACGGAGATTGGCCGACCCCAGATCACCTCGTCGCTCATGCCTCCAGCAACGACGATCACTCCGAAGCCTGCGCCGCTTTCCGCTTGTTACGCAGATGCAGGAACAGGATGTCGGAGAGCTCCGAGCCCGCCCGGCGCCGCAGCGCATCGAGGATCGCCTCGTGCTCGCGCATGGCCTCACCGAGACGATCGCGATCCTTGGCGAGATTGGCTGAATAACGCACCCGCCGGATTCGCCCGGCAACGCTCGCATAGGTCGCGGCCAGCGTCGTATTGCCGGCAGCGGCGACGATCAATTGATGGATCGCCTGGTTGCAATGGAAATAGTCGTGCATGTCGCGACGGAGATAGAAGCGATACATTTCATGATGGATACGCTCGATTTCAGCGAACTCCGCGTCCGAAATCCGCTCGCATGCCAACCGCCCCGCCAGCGCCTCAAGCCCACCCATCACATCGAAAAGCTCGCGGACATCGGCGGAGCTCAGCTCACGTACGCGCGCGCCGCGATTGGGCAGGAGCTCGATCAGGCCCTCGGCAGCCAGCACCTTCAGCGCCTCACGCAAGGGTGTGCGCGAGATGTTGAAGCGCTCGCACAGCGCCCGCTCCGGAACACGGGCGCCATCTTCGAGATTGCCCTCGACGATGAAGTCGCGCAGCGCGACCAGCAGTCCCTCGTGCAATGAGGCGACCGGCTTCGCAATCTCGGCCGGCGCCGGGCTTGGCTCATCGAGAGTATCGAGAAATGGCTCACTCATGCATCATCGCTAAGTCGGCTCGGGCCACCTGTCGAGCCCAGCTGTCGATTATCAGCATACCATACCGTAGTTGATCTTCCAAAAAATGAATGCAAAATAGTCGGCAATGGCGCTGCGGCGCCCAAGCCCTGACGGGAGGAAAACAAGACCATGCAAGGGCGTCACTTTCTGCACATCCCCGGCCCGAGCCCGATTCCGGACCGGATTCTGCGCGCCATCGCAATGCCGATCATCGACCACCGCAGCGCCGAGTTCGCCGCGCTCGGGAAAGAGGTCCTCGAAGGCAGCAAGGCCGTCTTCAAGACAAAGCAGCCGGTGGTGATCTATCCCGCCTCCGGCACCGGGGCCTGGGAGGCGGCGATCACCAACACCCTCTCCCCCGGCGACACCGTGCTGATGGCCGAGACCGGCCATTTCGCCACCTTGTGGAAGAACATCGCCACGCGCTTCGGCATCGAGGTCGAGTTCATCCCGGGCGACTGGCGCCGCGGCGCCGATCCGGCCGCGATCGAGGCACGCCTCTCCGAGGACAAGGCCCGCAAGATCAAGGCGGTGATGGTCGTCCACAACGAGACCTCGACCGGCGCGACCAGCCGCATCGCCGAGATCCGCAAGGCGATCGACGCCGCCAGCCATCCGGCCCTGTTCATGGTCGACACCATCTCCTCGCTCGCCTCGGTCGATTATCGCCACGATGAATGGCAGGTCGACGTCACCGTTTCGGGCTCGCAAAAGGGGCTGATGCTGCCGCCGGGCCTCAGCTTCAACGCCGTCTCGGAGAAGGCGCTGGCTGCCTCGAAGACCAACACGCTGCCGCGCTCCTTCTGGGACTGGCAGGAGATGATCAAGTTCAATACGACCGGTTTCTTCCCCTACACGCCCGCGACGAATCTGCTCTACGGGCTGAAGGAAGCGCTCGTCATGCTGCGGGAGGAAGGCCTCGACAACGTCTTTTCCCGCCATCAGCGCCTTGCCAGCGCCTGCCGCGCCGCGGTCAAGGCCTGGGGGCTCGAGGTGCTCTGCCAGAACCCGGCCGAGCAATCGCCGGTTCTGACCGGTGTCCTGATGCCGCCGAGCCACGACGCCGACCGCTTCCGCAAGATCGCGCTGGAGAAGTACAACATCTCGCTCGGCTCCGGCCTCGGCAAGGTCGCCGGCAAGGTCTTCCGCATCGGCCATCTCGGCGAGTGCAACGAACTCGCTTTGCTCGGCGCCCTCTCCGGTGTCGAGATGGGCCTGGCGGCTGCGGGCGTTCCCCATCGCAGCGGCGGCGTCGCGGCGGCGATGGCCGATCTCGAAGGTGCGGAGCCCGGCAATCAGGCCAAGGCCGTGGCTTGAGCGGGATATTTGGCTCGCTACAGCGATAAATCGGACAAGCGCGGGATCCCCTCTCCCGGATGGGAGAGGGGCAAGGGGTGAGGGACCGCCGTTGATAGTTGGGGCGATGCAGAACCGTCGCGCCTTCTGCGGTTAGGGCAGGCCCTCATCCCTGCCCTTCTCCCACACGGGAGAAGGGTTCCCCGCGGATGCCACTTCGGTCATCGCCCGCTGGAAAACCGGCGACCCCCCTTACTCAGCCTCAGCTGCTTTCGCCCCCTGCCCGCGCGCCGCACGCAGCAGGTTCCTGCGCAGCCTGACCACGGCCTTCTGCACCACCGGAAAATCCTCGCCGAGCCCGGCCGCCGCCACCAGGTTCATCGGCAGCGCCTTCTCCCTGAGCTTGCGCCCCTCCGGCGTCAGGCTGACGCGCACCTGGCGCTCATCGGCCGGGTCGCGCTGGCGGCGGACATAGCCGAGCTCTTCCAGCTTCTTCAGGATCGGGGTCAGCGTGTTCGACTCTAGGAACAGCTTCTCGCCCAGGCTGCCGACGCTCTGATTGTCTTCCTCCGAGAGCGCGATGATCGCAATGTACTGGGTGTAGGTCAGGCCGAGCTGGTCCAGGATCGGCTTGTAGGCGCGCCCATAGGCCAGATTCGCCGAATAGATCGCAAAGCAGAGAAAATCCGCCAGCTTGGGCACTTTGGGGTCGTCGGGGGTCGGAGCAGGCATGGCCGGGCCTCGTCGTGAGTGCGTCATCATGGCTCACATATATATCGCATCCGATTAAATCGGAAGAGTTGACATCGCGTCCGCGCTTCACATATAGAAACGCATCCGATTAGATCGGATACGATCTAAATCACAGAAGGAAACCCGACATGTCCTCCACCGACAAGGTTCTCTACACCGGCCGCACCCACACCACCGGCGGCCGCGACGGCGCCGCCCGCAGCTCGGATGGCCGCCTCGAGGTCAACCTGACCTCGCCCGGCGCGCCCGGCGCCGGCACCAATCCCGAGCAACTCTTCGCCGCCGGCTGGTCGGCTTGCTTCATCGGCGCGATCGGGCTGGCGGCGCGCGAGCGCAAGGTCGCGGTGCCCGCCGACACCGCCGTCGACGCCGAGGTCGATCTGCGCCATGGCGAACGCGGCTATGTCCTCCAGGCCCGCCTCAATGTCGCCCTGCCCGGGCTGGATCGGGAGACCGCCCGAGCCCTGGTCGATGCCGCTCACCAGACCTGCCCCTACTCCAAGGCGACCCGCGGCAACATCGAGGTCGAGATCAACCTCGTCTGACCAGCATGGGAGGCGCCGCGCAGCCCCCGCCCGGCGTCTCCCCTCCCGACTATCCCGCGCAGAAGGCATTCCCCATGGCCAAGACCTCCGAAACCATCGATCCCAGCCGCCGTCTCTTCGTCGGCGCCGTGGCCACAGCGCTCGCCGCGGCCGGGCTCGGCCTCAGCCGGCCGACGCTGGCAGCATCGCCCGCATTGTCCTCTTTCGGTCCGCTCAAGCAGATCAACACAGGCGTGCTCAGCGTTTCCTATGCCGAGCAGGGCCCGGCAGACGGCCCGGTCGTCATCCTGCTGCATGGCTGGCCCTATGACATCCACACCTATGTCGACGTCGCGCCGCTGCTGGCGGCCAGGGGCTACCGGGTGATCGTGCCGTCCCTGCGCGGCTATGGCGGAACCCGTTTCCTCTCCGCCGACACGCCGCGAAACGGCCAGCAGGCGGCGCTAGCGGTCGACGTGATCGCGCTGATGGATGCCCTCAAGCTCGACAAGGTCCTGCTCGGCGGCTGCGACTGGGGCGCGCGCACCGCCTGCATCGTCGCGGCGCTCTGGCCAGAGCGCGTCAAGGGCCTGGTCTCGGTCAGCGGCTACCTGATCGGCAGCCAGAAGCTGAACGAGGCCCCGCTGCCGCCGAAGGCCGAACAGCAGTGGTGGTACCAGTACTATTTCGCCACCGAACGGGGCGCCGCCGGCTACGCCAGGAACACGCGCGATTTCGCCCGCCTGATCTGGGAAACCGCCTCCCCCAGGTGGACGTTCGACGATGCGGTCTTCGCGCGCTCGGCCGCCTCCTTCGACAATCCCGACCATGTCGCGATCTCGATCCATAACTACCGCTGGCGCCTCGGCCTGGCGCAGGGCGAGCCTCAGTTCGATGCCCTGGAGGCAAAGCTCGCGACGTTCCCGGTGATCACAGTGCCGACATTCACCCTCGAAGGCGACGCCAACGGTGCGCCGCACCCCGATCCAGCCGCCTACGCCAGGAAGTTCTCCGGCTGGTACCGGCACCGGACACTCGACGGCGGCATCGGCCACAACCTGCCGCAGGAAGCTCCGGCAGCCTTCGCCGACGCCATCATCGCGGTCGATCGCGCCTGAAACCGGCATTCCGGACGTGGCTCGGGACGGTTACCCGAGCCACTGCCGGATGCCGACAATTGCAAGGAAATCCCGAGGGCCACCTTTACTCCTCCTCCCTTACGATCCCCGCGATTTTAGGGAGGGATTGATGGCCTTGAAGATGATGCTCGCCGGCGCGGCCGCGATGATGCTGCGGCAGATTCCGCTGGCTGTGCCGGTGGAGCAGACACCGGTGGTGTCGCATGCCCTGGACGCCCTGCCGATGGAGCCGGCCCCGATCGAACCGTCCTGGGTCATTGCCGGGGAGCCGATGGCCCGCGTCGGCCTGCATTCGCGCAGCGGCGACGACGCCGCCTCCACGGCGGTCTGGGATTGCACCGCCGGCGAGTTCCGCTGGTTCTTCGACTGGGACGAGACCGTGATGATCCTGGAAGGCGAGGTGCACGTCACCGCGCAGGACGGCTCGGAGCGGACGCTGCGCCAGGGCGACATCGCCTATTTCGCCGGAAAGACCTGGGCGACCTGGCGGATCGATACTTACGTCCGCAAGATCGCCTTCTGCCGCAAGCGCTTCCCGGCGCCGGTCGCCCTCGCCTACCAGCTGCGCAACATGCTCCGCGGTGATCGCGGATCGCAGGGCGGTCTCGCCGCCTGAGGCTGGAGCTGCCGCCGGGCAGGTCCGCGGATCGCCTTCAGCTGGACGATCCCGCTTCCGGGGCGTTGAACCGCGCCCTGCCCGAAGACACTTCGCTCAAAACCGCATCTCGACCCTGCCCTTGAGGGCGTGGTCTCTGGAGCGTTCGCCGATTGCCGCCGAGTAGGTCAGGCCGAGCGCGGTGGCGGACGAGATGCGCCAGTCGAGGCCGGCCTCGGCGGTGAGGGCGTCGCGGTCGATCCTGGCGGCGAAGACCGTGGCTGCGGTGGTGCCAGCGACGAAGGCGGTGCGGGCCTGCGGGGTGAGCTCGCCAAAACCGTGGCGCCAGCCGAGCATGGCGCGGGCGAACAGC
>NZ_JBFUKM010000028.1:0-11901 GCF_056400825.1 Allobosea sp. P4_H5
GGCGCATGTTCACGCAGCGCAACCTGCCGGTCACAGTCTTCGCGGTGGCCTCGGCCCTGCAGCGCTATCCCGAGATCGTTTCGTCGATGCAGGAGGCCGGCTGGGAGATCGCCACCCACGGCCTGAAATGGATCGACTATCGCGACGCCCCGGCCGAGCTCGAGCGCGAGCACATCGCCGAGGCCRTCCGCATCCAGACGCAGCTCGCMGGGGAGCGCCCGCTCGGCTGCTATCAGGGCCGGACCTCGRYCAACACSATTCCGCTGACGATGGAGGAAGGCGGCTTCCTCTACACCGCCGACATCTATGCCGACGAACTGCCCTATTGGCTGCAAGGCCCGCACGGCCCGCAGCTCGCSGTGCCCTATACGCTCGACGCCAACGACATGCGCTTYGCCACRCCSCAGGGCTTCAACAGCGGCGAGCAGTTCTTCGCCTATCTCAAGGAYWSSTTCGACACGCTCTATGCCGAGGGCGAGACCGCGCCGAAGATGATGTCGGTCGGCCTGCATTGCCGCCTCGTTGGCCGGCCAGGCCGCGCCGCGGCGCTCGCCCGCTTCCTCGACTACGTCCAGAGCCATGACAGGGTTTGGGTCGCGACGAGGCTCGACATCGCCCGCCATTGGATCAGGACGCACCCGCCGGAGGGCGGYTAYSWRCCCTCGCGKYTGCCGCAGGCGCTGTTCACCGAGGTCTATGGCCGGGTCTGGGAGCATTCGCCCTGGATCGCGCAGGAGACCCATGCGGCCGGGCTCTCCCCGGTGCAGGACACGGCCGAAGAGCTGCACAAAGCGATGGTCGCGGTGCTGCGCAAGGCCCCGCGCGAGCGGCAGAAGGCGCTGCTCGACGCCCATCCCGACCTTGCCGGCAAGATCGCCGCCGCCGGCGAGCTGACGCCGGAATCGGCCAGCGAGCAGGGCTCGGCCGGGCTCGACCGGCTGACCTCGGACGAACGCGCCCGCTTCACCGCTCTGAACGAGGCCTACAAGGCGAGGTTCGGCATCCCCTTCATCCTCGCGGTCAAGGGACTGAGCAAGGCCGACATCCTCGCCTCGTTCGAAGCGCGGCTGACCAGCACGCCGGAGCAGGAGTTCGCCACCGCCCTCGCCGAGGTCGAAAAGATCGCACTCATCAGGCTCAAGGAAATGCTGCCCGCTGGCTAGGACTTGTTCGTCCGCTTGCGCCCTTCCGGATCGACCATGCGCGCCAGCCACCAGGTCGTTCCGGTCGGGTCCTTGACTCCGCCG
The DNA here is from genome assembly GCF_056400825.1 of Allobosea sp. P4_H5. Taxonomy (NCBI): domain Bacteria; kingdom Pseudomonadati; phylum Pseudomonadota; class Alphaproteobacteria; order Hyphomicrobiales; family Alloboseaceae; genus Allobosea; species Allobosea sp. P4_H5. The sequence goes on from NZ_JBFUKM010000028.1 coordinate 1,248, forward strand.
CGGCGATCGCCGTCGCCCTTCTCTTCCGGCGCCTGGATCAGCGCGCCGCCGGCCGCCACCGCCTTCGCGATCAGGGCGTCAGGATCTTCGACATAGACATGGACATGACACTCCGGCCCGCCCGGCGCCTGCCCGAGCATCACGATCGAATCGTCGATCCTGAACTCGGCATGCATGATCCCGCCATCCTCGCGCCGCGCGACGAAGCTGGGGTCCGCCCCGAACACCGCCTTGGCGAAGGCGAGCGCCTGCTCGGCATCGGCGACGAGGAGATAGGGCGAGACGGCGTTGTGCCCGTTAGGCTTGTGCATGGCGTCCTCCTGGCTTGGCACGCACCGTCGGAAAGACGGGTCAGTTCCGCTTCTGACGCCATCTCTATGCATCATCCCAGACAAGCCGCGTCAGCGGCGCAGCTCCGGAATGACGAAAAAGTCGAGGGCGTCACAACCCGCTGACCAGATGCCCGCCATCGACCGCGACCACCGCGCCGGTCATGTAGCGTCCGGCCTCCGAGGAGAGCAGCAGCAGCGGCCCGTCGAGATCGTCGAGCTCGCCGGGCCGGCGCATCGGGATGCGCTTCTTCAGCGCCTCGCCGGCCTCGCCCGCAAAGAACTCGCGATTGATGTCGGTGACGATATAACCCGGCGCCAGCGCATTGACCCTGATCTGATGCCGCGCCCATTCCAGCGCCAGCGCCTTGGTCATCTGGATCAGCCCGGCCTTCGAGATCGCATAGGGCGCGACGCTCGCAGACACCCGCTCGCCGAGGATCGAGGCGATGTTGACGATCGCCCCGCCGCCTGCCTGCTCGGCCATGATTTTCGCCGCTGCCTGCGCGACGAAGAAGCAGCCTTTCAGATTGACGTCGAGCTGAGCATCCCACTGCGCCTCGCTCACCGAAAGCGCCCGTTCGCTCTCGGCGACGCCGGCATTGTTGACGAGCACGTCGAGCCCACCGAGCAGGCTGGCAGCCTCGGTGACACCCGTTTCGATCGCGGAGACAGAACTGACATCGAGCGCCAGCGGAACGACGCGGCCGGGCAGCCCTTCGCACTCGCGCGCCAGTTCCTGTAGCCGCTCGGTCCGGCGCGCTGCGGCGGCGACATGCGCGCCCTTCCCTGCCAGCAGCCGGGCAAAATGCGCGCCGAGTCCGGAGGACGCGCCGGTCACCAGCATCCGCTTGCCGTTGAGATCATCGAACATCCGGCGCGCCTCCTTGCAGGCGGAGGGGACAATGCCGCGCAGCAGCGGTCAACCTCGCCGCAGCGGAACCCCGCCCCCGCCCGGGCGTTCCCTGCCGAGGACCATCAGGACGGGGGATTTCCCATGTTTCGCATTCTGCTGGTGATCGCGGTCATCGCGATCGGCTACGACGCCATCGTCCACCAGGGCGCCTACACCCGTGACCTCTGGTACAAGGCGGTCGGTGCGACCGAACGCGTCGTCGATCAGGCCAAGCGAGTTGGCGAACGGAAGCCTGACGAGGCGCCGCGTTCGCAGACCAACTGATCTACTGCCGTCATTCCGGGGCAAGCCAGAGGCTTGAGCCCGGAACCCAGAAATAATGCCACATTCGGATAAGGTTCTTCGTTTCCCGCGCTCAGTTTAAAACGCGTCTCGGTTCTGGATTCCGGGCTCGCTGCTACGCAGCACCCCGGAATGACGAGCCAGATCTCAGGCCGCCTCGCGCGCCAGCGCCGCCCGCTCGACCTCTCCGGCGATCGCGTCGAGCAGCGCCGTCTCGTCGCCTGCCAGCCCCTCCATCGCCGCCATGCGGGCGAGCACGGTCGCGGCGACCTTCTCCTCCACGGTATCCTCGGCATAGGCGTAGAAGATCGTCGCGTGCTGGCCGTCGCGATGGCAGCGGCCCTCGATCTGCTGGAGCTGGATCGCGCTGTGGCGCAGATCATGGACGACGAGTGCGCGCTCGCGCTCTCCACCCGGCATCTCGGCCCGATGCAGCGAGATCGACTCGGTCACGGTGAAGACGACGGCGTCGAGCTTGCCCATCTGGAAGGCGATCCGCGTCGCTTCGTTGGCTTCACCGGAATACTCGCCGGTGATCGAGCCGACGCGCCAGCCTTTGCCTGACAGCTTCTCGGCCAGCATCGCGCCAGTTTCGAGGAAGGCCACGGAGATCGCGACCTGCTCGTCATTCTCCAGCAGGTCCTGGCAGAACTCGGCCGTGCCGGCGGTGCGCAGCAGGCTCGCCTTCTGGCGGAAGCGCAAATCGGCCGCCCAGCCGGCGGGCTTGCGGGTCGATCCCCCTGCGAGGCCGAGCTCGCGCCGGAATTCGCGCCAGGTCGCGTCGTAGAGCTTGCGCTCGGCGCTATCGAGCGCGACGGGGGCGAGTTCGCGCTGCACCTCCGGCCAGCCGGCAATCTCCTCCGGCCGGCGCCTGAGCCCGATGGCGTTGCCGCCCCGATAGAGCAGGTCCGCCATTACGCGCCGATCGCTCTCGTTCGGCTCCCAGCTCCAGTTCTTCCAGCGCCCCTTGGCCCTGCCCATCTTCAGGCGCTTCATCAGCGCCCGGAACCCGTCGAGATCGGCGCCGGGCGCGCCCGTCGCCTCGCTGAGCAACCGCGCCAGATAGGAGAGCTCATGCGGCGCCTGCCCAGCGGTGGCGCTCATATAGATCGTGAATTGCGCGGCAGCCGCCATCTGCCGGCAGACCAGCCCCTGCTGCGAGTTCGGATTGCGGATGCGGTGGGCTTCGTCGATCACCACCAGCGGCCAGACCCGCTTCGGCGTACCGAGCTTGGCGAGTTCGTTGTTCTTCGCCCGGGTCGAGCGTTTGCTGCTGGCCGGTGGCGGCGCGAGCAACGACTTCGTCCGCTCGAAATTCATCAGGGTGAGTTTTTTCGCCGGCAGGCCGGCATGGGCGATGGTACGCCGCCATTGCGGGATCGCGCCCTTCGGGCAGATCACCAGCACCTCCTGCTCCGGCATTGCGGAGATGGCGAGCCAGGCCGAGAGCGTCTTGCCGAGCCCGGTCAGATCGCCGAGCAGGAAGCCCCGCTTGCCCGCCGCCCGCGCCGCCAGGATCGCATCACCAGCCACGAGCTGGTGCGGATGCGGCACCATGATCTCGGGCGTTTCGCTCTTTATTGGAACGCTCATGCCTGCCGGGCCTCGGGAGCCGGAGCTCGCTCGGTCGCCATCGCCGCCAGCACATCGGCGTGCTGCAGTTCCTCGATCAGCACGCCGAGGAAATTCGTCACCACCTTGGGCAGCGCCCGGCCCGACATCGTCTGGATCTGCAGGCTGCGCGGCGGCAGGTCGCCATCCCTCAGCGGCAGCGCCACCACCGAGCCATCACGGATCGAAGCGCCGAAGGTAATCGAGCTTGCGAACATCACGGCACCACCGAGTTTGCAGAAATGGCGCAGGCTCGCGACATTGGTCGAGGTCAGCACGGCGTCGACGGTCAGGCCGCGCGCCGAGAAATAGATGTCGACGATCTTGCGCACCGTCGCCTCGCTGTCGAGCACCGCGACCGGGTGGGCGAAGATGTCCTCGACCCTGACCGCGTCCTTGCCTGCCAGCGGGTGATGCGGCGCGACGAAGGCATAGGTCCGCGCCGCGCATTGCCAGTTGATGGTGACGCCGCGCTCCTGCTGCAGCACGAAGGTCAGTCCCAGATCGATCGTGCCGGTGCGGACATGCTCGGTGACGACCTGCGGCGACATCACCTTGACGTCGAAGGCGACATCCGGGTGCTGCTGGCGAAAGGCATAGATCACCTCGGGGATGAAGCTGACGGCGAAGCCCTCGGTGACACCGAGCCTGATCAACCCCTTGCTGGCGCCGCGCAGTTCGCGGATCTCGCTGACGACCTGCTCGCTCTCCAGCTCAAGCCGCTGCGCATAGGCCGCGAGCGTCTGCCCGGCCTGGGTCAGGATCATGCCGTGCGAGCGCCGCTCGAACAGGGCTGCGTCCAGCTCCTTTTCGAGATTGGCGATCTGGCGGCTGACGGCCGAGCCAGCGACGCGCAGCCGCTGCGCCGCGGCGCTGATCGAGCCGGTTCGCACCACCGCCAGGAAATACCGCAAGGCCGGAGTCTGCATGGGCGTGCAGTAGCCGCCCCTTGCCGTCTCGGCAACGATCCTTTCGATTCATTCTTATGGCGGCAAGCACGAAGCTGTGCAGAGTTTGTGTCGCTGGCGTGACGGTGGCCCATGGCTGCCCGCCGAAAGAAACAAGCGACAACGCTGTGAGGGGAAAACATGCGCTTCTTCGACAAGGCCTCGACGGCCCTGGCCGCAACCATTCTGGCTGCGACCGCTCTGGCGACGCCCGCCTTCGCCCAGAAGGCCGCCAACACCGTCCGCTTCGCCTATGACCAGGCGCCGGAAAGCGTCGATCCGTTCTTCAACAATGTCCGCATCGGCGTGATCATCGGCGCCAATGTCTGGGACACGCTGATCTACCGCGACCCCGCCACCAACGAGTACAAGGGCCAGCTCGCCAAGAGCTGGAAGCAGGTCGACGACAAGACCATCGACTTCGAACTGCGCGAGGGCGTGAAGTTCCACAATGGCGAGGAATTCGACGCCGACGACGTCGTCTACACGCTGAACTTCATCTCCAAGACCGAGAACAAGGTCGTCACCCAGGGCAACGTCAACTGGATCGCCAAGGCCGAGAAGCTCGACAAGTACAAGGTCCGGCTGACCACCAAGGAGATCTTCCCGGCCGCGATCGAGTATCTCGCCGGCCCGGTCGTGATCCACCCGAACGAGTATTACGAGAAGGGCGGCCCCAAGGGCCAGAACGAGAAGCCGGTCGGCTCGGGCCCGTACAAGGTCACGAACTATGTGCCGGGCAAGTCGATCACGCTCGAGCTCAACAAGGACTACTTCAAGGATTCGCCGAAGCCGCAGCCGAAGGTCGGCAAGTTCGAGATCCGTTTCATCCCCGACCGTCAGACCCAGATGGCCGAAATGCTCTCGGGCGGCGCCGACCTGATCATGCACGTGCCGAAGGATCAGGCCGACCAGCTCCAGACGGTGCCGACGCTGCAGGTCGTCTCCGGCGAGACGATGCGCATCGTCTTCATGCAGATGAACATCCAGGACGGCACGCCAGCCCCCGCCCTCAAGGACGAGCGCGTCCGCAAGGCGATCATCCACGCCATCGACCGCGAGGCGATGGTCAAGAACATCGTCGGTACCGGCTCGCGTGTCATCAACACGATCTGCTTCCCCTCGCAATTCGGCTGCACCGACGAGGGCGCGGCGCGCTACCCTTACGACCCGGGCAAGGCCAAGGCGCTGCTGGCGGAAGCCGGCCATCCCAGCCTGACCATGGACATCGTCGCCTATCGCGAACGCAACCAGACCGAGGCCCTGATCGGCTATCTCCAGGCCGTCGGCATCAAGACCAATCTGCGCTTCCTGCAATACGCCGCGATGCGCGAGCAGATCGCTACCAACAAGGCGATGCTGACGCACCAGACCTGGGGTTCGTTCTCGGTCAACGACGTCTCGGCCGCGACGCCGAACTACTTCGCCTTCCGCAGCGAAGACATCACCCGCGATGCGGCCGTCCGCGACCTCCTGGAGAAGGGCAACAACTCGGTCGATCCGGCGGTGCGCAAGGAGGCCTACAAGGCCGGCCTGAAGATCATCGCCGACAAGGCCTATGCCGTGCCGCTCTATTCGCTGCCGGTCTACTACGTCGCCAACAAGGACCTGAACTTCAAGGCCTATCCGGACGAGCTCGTCCGCTTCTGGGAGATGGGCTGGAAGTAAGCCTTCCTGCGTCTCTCAACGGTCATCCCGGACAGGCCGCGTCAGCGACGCCGATCCGGGATGCCCCCTTAGAATCCAGAACTGAAGGAAGCCCCGGTGCTCGGCTTCATCGTCAAACGGCTCGGCCTGGCGCTGCTCGTCGCGCTCGCTGTCTCGGCCATTGCCTTCTTCCTGCTGCGCCTCTCCGGTGACATCGCGGTCGCGATCGCCGGCGAGGGCGCGCAGCAGGCCGATCTCGACGTCATCCGCAAGACCTACGGGCTCGATCGTCCGCTCGTCGTCCAGTACCTCGACTGGCTGCTGAAGACGCTCTCGGGCGATTTCGGCACCTCGATCTACTTCAAGACCGACGTCGCCTCGCTGGTCTTCGCCAAGCTGCCGGTGACGCTGATCCTCGGTGTTTCCTCGCTCGCCTTCGCGCTGGCGATCTCGATCCCGCTCGGCGTGCTCGCCGCGATCTACGCCAATAGCTGGATCGACCGGCTGGCGCTCGCCATCGCCGTCTTCGGCCAGGCGATGCCGAACTTCTTCTTCGCGCTGATCCTGGTGATGCTGTTCTCGATCACGCTGCGCTGGCTGCCCGTCTCCGGCTCAGGCAGCTGGCTGCATTACGTCATGCCGACGATCGCGCTCGGCTACTATACGGCGCCGGCCTTCATGCGCCTGATCCGCGCCGGCATGATCGAGGTCCTCTCGGCCGATTACATCCGCACCGCCCGCGCCAAGGGGCTCTCCTCCCATGCCGTCGTCATCACCCACGCGCTGCGCAATGCCGCTGTTCCTGTGGTCGCGCTGACCGCGGTCCAGCTCGGCTTCCTGCTCGGCGGCTCGGTGGTGATCGAGACGATCTTCGCGCTCGATGGCCTCGGCTACCTCGCCTATCAGAGCATCACCTACAAGGATTTCCCGGTTATGCAGGTCATCGTCCTGCTGCTCTCGGTCGTCTACGTCCTGCTGACGCTGCTGGCCGACATCGCCAATGCCTGGCTCGATCCGCGCATCCGGGTATCCTGACATGAGCGACGCGACCTCCCTCCCCCTTGCGGCCAGCGACGTCACCGGCGGGCGCCGCCTGCTGCGCCGGGCGCTGGCCCAGAAGTCCTTCCTCTTCGGCTTCGGGCTGCTGCTGCTGTTCGTGGTGCTGGCTTTGCTCGCCCCGCTGCTGGCGCCGCACGATCCCTATCTGCAGAACCTGACGGCGCGGAACGTCCCGCCCTTCTGGTACGACAAGGGCAACTGGATTCATCCGCTCGGCACCGACCCGCTCGGGCGTGACTATCTCTCGCGCCTGCTCTACGGCGCCCGCATCTCGCTGATCATCGGCATCAGCGTCGTCGCCATCGCCGGGCTGATCGGCACGACGATGGGCCTGCTCGCCGGCTATTTCGGCGGCCGTATCGACATGGCCGTGACCTTCATGGTCACCACGCGCCTCGCCATGCCGGTGATCCTGGTGGCGCTCGCCGTGGTCGCCATCATCGGCTCCTCCCTCTGGATCGTCATCCTGGTGCTCGGCCTGCTGAAGTGGGATCGCTTCGCCGTAGTGATGCGCAGCGCGACGCAGCAGGTCCGCTCGCTCGACTACATCACGGCGGCGCAAGCCTCCGGCGCGAGCACGACCCGCATCATCCTGCGCGAGGTCCTGCCCAACATCGCCCCGCATCTGATCGTGGTCGCGACGCTGGAGGCGGCGAGCGCCATCCTGCTCGAAGCCGCCCTCTCTTTCCTCGGCCTCGGCGTGCAGCCGCCGCTGCCCTCCTGGGGCCTGATGGTCTCCGAGGCCAAGGCCTACATGTTCTTCTCGTTCTGGCTGATCGCCCTGCCCGGCACGGCGCTCGCTCTGCTGATTTTCGCGATCAACCTCGCCGGCGATGGCCTGCGCGACGTGATCTCGCCCGAAAAGCGCAACTGATTATCTGACGGAGTGACCATCATGACCCGCGCCAAGGCAATCGCCCATGCGCTCGACTATTTCGATACCGGCAGCTTCAAGAGCGACCTGTCGCGGCTGATCGCCATGCCGACCGAGAGCCAGAATCCCGAGCGCGCCCCGGTGCTCACCGAGTATCTGGAAAAGGAAATGCAGCCGCTGCTGGAGAGCCTCGGCTTCTCCTGCCAGACGCTGAACCACCCCAAGGCCAAGGGCCCCTTCCTCTTTGCTCAGCGCATCGAGGCTGAAGGCCTGCCGACAATCTTCGGCTACGGCCATGGCGACGTCATTCGCGGCCTCGACGCGCAATGGGCGGAAGGCCTCTCGCCCTGGACCCTCACCGAGCGCGGCGACCGCTGGTATGGCCGCGGCGTCGTCGACAACAAGGGCCAGCACCTGATCAACATCAGCGCGCTGAAATCCGTGCTCGAGACGCGCGGCGGCACGCTCGGCTTCAACGTCAAATACCTGATCGAGATGGGCGAGGAATGCGGTTCGCCCGGCCTGCGCGAGCTCTGCACCGAGCAGAAGGAGCTGTTCAAGTCGGACGTGCTGATCGCCTCCGACGGACCGCGCCTCAATGCCGAGCGCCCGACTATCTTCCTGGGCGCCCGCGGCGGCGTCACCTTCGACCTCACCATCAACGCTCGCGAAGGCGGCCACCATTCCGGCAACTGGGGCGGCATCCTGTCCGACCCGGCGATCCAGCTCGCACATGCCATCGCCTCGATCACCTCGCCGACAGGGCAAATCCGCATCCATGAATGGGTGCCGAAGGAATTGCCGGCAGCCGTGCGCAAGGCGCTCGCCGATTGCGAGATCGACGGCGGCCCCGACGGCCCGACCATCGATCGCAAATGGGGCGAGCCCGGCCTGTCGCCGGCCGAGCAGGTTTTTGGCTGGTGCTCCTTCGACGTGCTGGCGATGAAGTCTGGCGTGCCGGAAACGCCGGTCAATGCCGTGCCGCCGAGCGCCTGGGCCCGCTGCGCGCTTCGCTTCGTCGTCGGTATCGATCCGGACGACGTCATGCCGGCACTGCGCCGCCATTTCGACCGCCATGGCTTCGGCATGGTCGAGATCACCAAGGCGCGCGATGCGGTCTTCAACGCGACGCGGCTCGATCCCGATGATCCGTGGGTCGAATGGGCGCTGGCCTCGCTCCAGAAGAGCACCAACAAGAAGCCGGCGCTTCTGCCCAATCTCGGCGGCGGCCTGCCCAACGACATCTTCGCCGATATCGTCGGCATGCGTACGATCTGGGTGCCGCATTCCTATCCCGGCTGCTCGCAGCACGCCCCGAACGAGCACGTCCCGATCGCGATCCCGCGCGAGGCGCTGGGCCTGATGGCCGGGCTCTACTGGGATCTCGGCGAGAGCGACCGCCCGGCGCTTTGAGGCGCGACGGTCTTCGGGCCGCCCTCGTCATACTCACGATCGAAGACGGCAGCGTCCGGACGCTGCCGTTCCAGGCTCTCGCGATAGCGCAGGCAGCCTCGCAGGAATTTCGGCCAGGGCGGCACGGCGATCTCCGGGTCGATCCGCTCCGGTAAAAGCCCCCAGAGCTGGGGATGGTGCCAGCACAGATCGTGCCCTGATGAATCGCGATGCGCGCGGATGCCGGCGCGCAGCCGCTTGACCTCGGCCACAAGCTGCTCCGGCGTCATGTCGGTGAGATCGTCATCCATCATGATGCTCTCCCCTATTGGCGGCGCTCCTGCGGCTCGCGCGGATCGCGCGCCGGCGGCAGGTCGATCGGCGTCGCCGGCGGGCCTTCAGGCGGCGCGTTCGGCGGCAGCTCCGGCGGCGGATCGTTCGGGATGCCGTTTGGCTCATTGTACGGCGGATTCTCGATCGGCGGCGCCGGCAACACCTCGCCCGGATTCATCGGCGGTAGCTCCGGCGGCGGTGTCGGGCTGGTCGGCACGCCGCCTGGCGGTCCGCCGGCTTGGTGAGTGGCTGTCATCGCGTCATCCTCTTAATCTCCGAGGAAACGCCTGCGCTCCGCAAAGGTTCGGTCCGGCCTCAGACCGCCGCAATGGCTGAGGGGGAGAACCGCACCAGCTTCAGCAGATCGGATTCGTCGATGCAGATCAGCGTTTCAATGGTCGGGTTCGCGGCTTTTGCCCAGCTCGCTGCGGCAAGCCCTTCGCATGCCCAGACGCCTGACCTGCTCGCTTGCAATGGCCCCTTCGCCCGCGACGCTGACGAAGCAGCTCTGATCAAGGCTTTCGGTACCGGAAACGTCCAGCGCGCCCGGATCGAGATCGGCGAAGGCGAGAAGGCCACCGGCGCCATCCTCTTTCCCAAGGACAGGAAGCGCCGGCTCGAACTGATCTGGCGCAACGGCAAGCAGCGGCGCGGGCCCAGCACGATCTATGTCCGCCAGGGCTCGGCCTGGGCGGTGGCGGGGCCGGCGGGCGAGCGCCTCGCCATCGGCAGCGCCCTCACCGCTGTCGAGGCCGCCAACGGCAAACCCTTCAGCATCCTCGGCTTCGACTGGGACTATTCCGGCACCGCCGCCAACTGGCAGGGCGGCAAGCTCGAAAAAGCTTTCGGCGGCTGCAAGCTGACGATCCGCTTCGGCTATCCTGAGCGCGCCGACGCCAAGGCGCTCGACCGGCTCTCGGGCGACAAGGAATTCTCGTCCGCCAATCCGGATATGCGCCAGGTCAAGCCGACCGCCTACGAGATCCTGCTCTCCTGGCCGGACTGAGCTTTCGGCTCACTCCTCGTCTTCCCTTGCGCGCCCTGTCTCGACGAGGATCTCTCGTTTTCCGGCGTGGTTGGCGGGGCCGACGATGCCCTCGTTCTCCATCCGCTCCATGATCGAGGCGGCGCGGTTGTAGCCGATCTGCAGCCGGCGCTGGATGTAGGAGGTCGAGGCCTTCTTGTCGCGCAGGACCACCGCGACCGCCTGCTCATAGGGGTCGTCGCTCTCGGCGCCCATCGCGCTCTTGTCGAAGACCGCGCC
>NZ_JBFUKM010000029.1:0-10962 GCF_056400825.1 Allobosea sp. P4_H5
GCAGCCTGGAGTGAAATCCAGTTGGACCTTTCCGACCCATATGACGAGCGAGAGCGAACGCGCCTCGCTTACATCGTCGCCAGCCTGGTGGCCATTGCGGAGGATGAAGACGATCTGGCCCGGCGCGCCATCGAGCGGTTCCGACGAGCACAAGCGTCTTGAGGAACGGCCCCGTCGGATCTCCGGCGAGGCCTCTGATTATCGTGATGCCAGCAGGGATCAAACGGGTGAGCACTGCGTTCTTGACGCGGGGCTCTGGATCCTTGCGCCACGCCTCTCGCCGAACCAGTCGCCCCCCAGCACGCCTCGGCGAGAGGCGGTCTTTTGGCCCGATCTCGCCGGCGCGGGGCCGGCTTTTCCGTCACAGCTTGGCAACGGAACCTGACGCGGGCGCATCTCGTTTCTCGAACATCAGGAACGAGGAGGAGATCATGGACCACTCCAAGCATGCCCGCCTTTCCAGCGCCGAGCTGACCGCCGATGTTCTCGACGGTGCGACCATTTATGGTCCGGGCGATGACAAGATCGGCTCCGTCTCGCACCTCCATGGTGCCGGCTCAAATGCTCAGGCCGTGATCGACGTCGGCGGCTTCCTTGGTATCGGCGCCAAGCCCGTTGCGGTACCTCTTAGCGAACTCGAGTTCATGCGCGACGAGGATGGCGACGTCCATGCGCTCACAAGCTGGACGAAAGATCAGCTGAAGGCGATGCCTGAGCACGTCGATCCCTGAGGCCTCGGCCGATGCTGCTGGTCGCATGGACCTCGATCGGCGTTGGAACATTTTGCAAGGATTCTAAGTTGAGGCCTCCGTCTGGGGGATAACCAGGAGATCTGACTGATGAGGAAGATCCTTCTCGCTGCTGCTGTCGCGATGGCGCCGATGGCAGCGCTGGCTCAGAATCCATCAGGTGCCCAGGGCGGTGCTGCAGCTGGTGCGGCCACCGGCGCGGTCGGCGGTGCCGTTGTCGGTGGTCCGGCAGGAGCCGTCGTCGGCGGCGTCGGCGGCGCTGTGGTCGGCGGCATCATCGGGGATAACACGCCGCGGTTCAAAACCTATGTGACCGAGCAACGGGTTCCTTCCTACACCTATAAGGAAGAGGTCCACGTGGGTGCGGTTCTGCCCGAGCGCGGTGTGACCTATCGCGAGGTGCCGGCCGAGTACGGCGCCAAGGGATATCGCTACACGGTGGTCAATAACCGCACTGTGCTGGTCGAGCCGCGGACTCGGAAAATCGTGCAGGTGATCGAGTAAGCCGAGCGCGCACTACTCTTTGTATCGGCCCCGTCGGCGCGAGCCGGCGGGGCTGTTTGCGCTACTGCGCGGGAAGCGCTTTTGCGTGCACCTTATCCATGCTCGCCAAAGCGGATTGCAATTTGACGAGGGCCAGCGGATCAAACAGCAGCTCGACGTCGGTTGAGCCGTCAATTGCGAGCTTGATGATCGCCCCCTCGGCCGGATCCTCGCTGATGATGATGTTGATCACATCGAGCACCGTTGCCGGTGTGCTGGGCTTTCCGCGCATGTCCGGCTCTCGCCTACTGGAACGGCGCCGGTCGCCGCTCGGAGATTTTGAACCGAGATTATGCGGGCTTCAAGTCGGCTTGCGGCGATGCTGGAACCGATCGACCAGTATGCCGTTTCTTGGGCGGGCGTCCTGGGGTGCGGCCTTTTTGCTAGCTGCCCCTTCACTGTGGCAAGAGGCCGGCCTTAGGGCGCCGAAACTGTTTCCGCGCACAGGGGGCTCCGTCGTCGGGCGGGCTCGATCGCAAGGCCCGATACGCTGGAGGCCCTCCAAGCGCTCATCCCATGCGAGCCATCAGCAGATGCTCCGTCTCATTGAAAAGGACGTCGGCGTAACGCTGAAACCCCAGTCGTTCCCCTAGACGCAGTGACGGCAGGTTTGCACGCGAAATCAGTGCCACGATTCTCGGATGTTCATTTGTTCGGTCGCAGTGTGCGAGGAGACTCTCCATTGCCTCCGCCGCTAGCCCTTCACCCCGATGAGGGGCGGCAATTGCCCAAGCGGCCTCGGGAAAGTTCTCAAAGTCTGGTCCGAAGCCGCGGCGGCGAAATTGAAAGCCGACCTCGCCGCGCATTTCCCCGCTGGCTGGATCGAGCAAAAAGTAGAAGCCGCACTTGTAGGCGTCCCATATCCCCTGGCGTGCGCAAAGGCGCAGCCAAGCCTCATCCTCGGTAAGGTCGCGATGGCCCGGTTCGTCACGCTGCCGCTCCATCTCGAACCACTGATCAAAGCGTGCGAGTGACTGCGGTTCCAATATCAAGCGGTCTGTCTTCAGTACTCGACGCACGCTCACGCTCCGGAGTTTGCAACACAGAAGCATTGCAGCCGCCGCTCGCGGCCGGCGAGGCGGGAGTAAGTCATGGGCGGGTCATCTGGCGGGTGGTTCACGGTGCATCTCCTTTGCCGGAACGACTAAGGGCAATTGGCGTTGAGTCGCCAGATCACAGCGGAGGGGCGTGTCATGGGACGTCACTGGTTCAACCCCGCCGTCTATGTCGAGAGCAGTGGCGCCGGCCGCTTCCATGCGGTCACGTCATCGGAGAGGGCTGCCGAACTGCTCATGGCATGGCCAGAGCGTAGCAACGAATGGGAAGAGGCATTTCGAGCATGTGCGGCCGCTGTACACGGCAAGAGGTCGGCTGATGAGGCTCGGATCGCGTTCGAGAGGGCTGCGGCGGCGGCCAATCGCCTGATTCTGGCATCCGTCGATTAGAGGTGAGTTCGCCCATCGTGAGCGCCAAGCCCCTCGCCGATCACAGCCCCCGCTAGACGCGACGGACAGTCCTTCAGAGTGCGGTCCTGCGAGCGAGGCCGGACCCTTTTTGGTTACAGTTGTCGCCGTCTAGCTGAGGCTCCGCTCTCTGCGGAAGAGGCGCGCGAAGGCCGGTCGCCGACCCACAATCCCGATATTCTTGCAACCAAAACCCCAAGCACGGTCAGGACTGTCAGTTGCGACAGAAGGGTGACCGCAATCAACCCTTCGACGCCGAATATCAAAGCCGCCGGATAGACCGCCACAAGGCTAAAACAAGCCCCGGCCAGCACTGCGAGAAAAATCGACCGCGTCTGCTCCAAAGCTCGAAACGCGCAAGCCAGAACAACGGTCACCAGTGCCGTTGGAAAGCCGAGCGAACTCCAGATAATTACCCAGCCGAATTCCAGAATCTCATCGCCATACAGCCAGTGCAGCAGCCATGGCCCGAACAATCCAAGGCCAGACACCGCCGCAATGCTGATCAAAGCCACGACGGACAGCGCCCAGCCGAGCACACGCCGAAGGGCAGGTGGACCGTTCTGGGCCAGGGCCTTCGCCGCAAGCGGCGGCAGGATGTTCTCAAGCGCCTCGCGCGCAACGTTCATCACCGAAATCAGGCTCTGGGCTACTCGCAAGGCTCCAAGAATTCGGGGGCCAAACAGCCCGGCCGTTACGATGAGGCCGCTATAGGCCAACACCCACTGTACCGCCTCGGTGAGGACGAGCCAACGGGCGGATTGCCATTGCCGGCGCGTAACGGCCGAAAATATATCCAGCTTCCAGCGATATGGTCCCACCATGCCGAGGCCGCAAAGGGCGGAGGCCGCAGCCGCGGCCGCAAGTACCCACAGCGCATTCCCGATGCCAATGAGACCCTCGTGCCAGAGCGCCGTGAGGGTGCCCAGTCTGAGGCCGAAGTTGACGATGTCGAATAGCAAGATGCAGACCGGGCGCCGGCGGGCGAAGAGGCAGCGCCGTAAGAAATCCTGGGTCAGATAGCACCCCCCGGCGACCGCGGCCGGCAAGGCGATGTCGTGCAGCGGCCCCGACGAGCCTGTGGCAAAGATCAGAGTGCTGAAGATTGCTGCTGCGGCGACGGCTCCGTAAATGAGCTGGTGGATCCCAACCACGGTGTAATAGGCATCGGCCTCCGCTCCATCTTTCGACTCCGCAATGCTCATCATCGGGCTAACAATCAGGCCGAGCTGTAGGCTCATCGCAAAGTGCAGCGGCAGCCAAGCCATCGTGTAGAGACCGAAAGCCTCAAGACCGAGTGCGCGGGTTAGCAGGATGGTCGTCAGAAAATTGCAGGTGCTCGACAGAGCTTGATTGCCGAAGGCGAGCGTGGGACCGATCGCAGCCCGGTAATGCGCCGTGAAGTCGCGTGCTTTTCGCGCCGCGCTAATGCTTCTCCAGCCCTTAACGCGGCAGTGCTTGCATGCCCCGTCTAATGCGCCCATACGCATCGGCTCGTCTATTCTGCTGAGACACAAGCAGGCGGCCGGTTGATTGATCCCCATCTGGGGATATTACCGTTGTTATCCCGACATTCGTGCTTGCGCATCGGGGTTGCTTAGGGGGAGCTGCACCCGGACCAGCCCAACTACCTCTAAAGTCCCGATTTTTCCTTCCCCGATCCCCGCCGGCACCGCTGCGGCAAGAACACCTATTTCACGATCAGAAGCACGGCATTGGCGCTTGGTGACCGCGTTTGCCGCCGTATCGGGCTAAGCCCGGCCCGAGCCGGGCCGGGCAAGTGGCTCATGCGCGGCCTTGAGGACCTTCCCGGTATGCGGCGGTGAACGCCGCTACATCTGGGGCGAGAATGCCATATCGCTCGGCAAGCGAGGCGAAAATGCCCCGCACGGTTTCCGCCTCGACTTCGCCCCGCAGGGCGGCAAGGCAGGACTTGATCGCAAAGCCGTGCGCCGGGTCGCGCTTGCTCGGCGGCCAGTCGACGAGGAACATATAGGCTTCCATGACGGTCGAGATAGCCGCCGGGTGCCCGAGGCCGACCAAAATGACCACCGGCCGTTCGAACTGATCTGAATTCATCGGTCGAGGCCCTCCGCTGCTCGGGCGACGATCGGTGCTGTTGCCATAGCCATATCCTCCGAAAAGCAACATGGATCAGGGGTTTCGCCCTCTTTTATCTGAGGGCGGCCATAGATTTTGGTGTGCCGGCGCCCGATCGCAAGACCCTTCGTGGACTGCCTCGCGGGCTTCACCAGGTCGAGAGGTCACGCCCGGCGAGATGGGAAAAGACGAGCGGCCTGTGGCGCCATAGGACATTGCAATCATCCGTCGTCGTCGGTTCGCGTCACTCGGTACACCACGACGAAGTAGGCCGATAGCAATGCGATGACCGCGCCGATGGTTAGAAGCGTCCACATGGTTCTTTTTCACGGCTGCGCAAAGAGTCCTATCGAAACGAAGCGACGCCTATGGAGCCGAGAATCGTTCCGATAAGGAGAGCCAAAATCACAAGCGGCCCCATCAGAGGCACGGGGTCAGTGTTCGGCCGGTCGATTCGATCTCGAACACACAATCGTCGATGAAGCGAACCGGCGTCCCGTCCTCTAGCTCATAGTCGGTTATGCTCAGATTTGGGAACGGCCGATAGACGATGACCGTGTACTTGGTACCGCCTTCGTCCTGGCAGTAGTCACGATAAAGCTCGCGGCAGGCGGAGCTCGCGCCGCTTGGGATCTTGGGGTTCACCAACGGCCTCTTCCTTGCACATGCATCGCCATCTCCAACGCAAACGTCCCCAGCTTGCCATCTGCGACCGCTCAGTCCTTTTTGGTGGGCCGCCCAGGGTCGAGGGCGCTGGAAGATTCTGAAGGCTTCCGCTCGCCTTTGGAGCTGCGCGGCTTCGGTCCATCCTTGCTAGCCGGCTGGATAGCTGTCGGCGTACCGGATTCCGGGCGCGGCCGACTATCAGAGGCTCTACGCGGCTGACCGACCGTATTGTCGTGCTCTGGCTTGCGACCGCTCATGGCATCCTCCCTAGGTGCTCCTGTCTCGCTGAGCTCGCGGGTTTAATGCCGGCCGCATGCGAAGGTTCCTAACCCTGTTGGGTATGTCGCATTCCGGGCGGAACACAGCGACGTGCGAAAGGTTGCGCTCAGACAGTCAACTAGTGAGAACCATCATGCCCAGCACCCCAGAGGTCGGCTTCGGCGGACGAGCTATTCTGAATTCCGGCGATTGCCTCGCCGCAGAGGCTCGGATCGCCCAGCTGGCTGTCGCGCCCGAAGGCTCGGACGAGGAGGCCGAGAGAGTCGGCCTGATCGATGCTGTCAATGCGTATCGGTTGAAGCAGGATTCTCCCGCGACTGCAGCCATGACCAATCCAATCAGCTCGCAGGAGCAGTATGAGGAGGCGACACAAAGAGTGGAGGAGCTCGCCAATTATGCCGAGGGTACGCCGCAGGCTGACGAACTCGGCAAACTGGTTACCGATATCCGAGCCTGGGAGGAAGCGAAGCAGGACAACGCCCCGCAGCGGCAATAGCGGGTTGAGGAACCCCACCGCGCGTCGGAGGCTGACGACAAGCTCGCAATATCGAGCATTTCGACCCAACAAGGAGGTGGTCGATCTGTTCCGTTGGTCCGAGCAGATAACCAGAAGGGCGGTGCATCCTTCGAAGGTGAAGGTGTATCGGCTAGCCAAGCTTCCGCGGCCTGTCATTAGACATGGACAGCGAGCGGGGAGAGGCGCTGTATGGGGGCGCCGTTGTCTCCATACTGCTTCTGGAAATGACCGCGTGCAGCGCGCCTGACGCTGCCAAGCGGAGACACGCTATGCTCACCGGACAAGGTCGGTTGAACCTGCGCGATGGGCGCAGTATCGATGTTCTGTATCAATTCTCAAGCGATTACGACGACCGCCGGGTCGGTTACCTGGTCTTCGACACGACAGAGTGCGACGATGGCCAGCTTTGCCACAGGCTGGTGCTCGACTGCGATAATGAAACATCTGTCGTGCTCGTAGTCATGAACCGCAGCGACAAGCACCTGGCGGTCCACGGCCGTGTGCTGATGACAGCGGAGGCCGCCTAGATCATCAGCACAATGACGGAGTCCGAGCGCGTTACGGCGACGCTGGCATGGTATGAAGAGGCGGATTTTGCCGAGCTTATGGCTATCGCGGGCCAGGATGGCGAGCCGCATGTGACTTACGAGCTCTGGTACCGCCGGGCCATGCAAACGGTCGACGAATTTCTTCGCGCCGGGCAGTCGGTTGCCTTCATCACCATCCGCCCTGCAGCATACATCACATGGCTCGACGGTAGGTCGAACACGTTGGCGATGCGATGCCGCTACGCTGAATATCTCGCGACGGTGCCGGACGCGCCTGCAGGATAATGGCGCCTGTCCCTCATGACGCCTCGTCAGATCTTCGGACGCCCGGGCTGCGACGCATGCGACGCTCGGCAAGGGCACGAATTTCTGCCCGGGTCCTGTCTGCTCGGCTTGTTGCCTACTTGTTGAACTGGCCCAGTCGCGCTTTCGCTGTCGGGGTCCTTTGTTTGCATGCCGGGTTGATGCCTGGGCCAGGGACACGTGTGTTGCTGTAAATCCGCCACTCCTCATCGATTTGGCTGGATGTGAACGGCTGTTCATTGCCTTGCCGCTGCCCTGGCGTAAGCCTTCCGCAGCGGCCGGGGACAAGACGTGGCTCTACCGATTTTGGACGGACTATGGGGTAGCTTGGCCCTGCGGCTAGCGCTGCTCGCCGGCACGGCGCTCGTTGCGCCTGCCCACGCTCAGAATGCGACCTGGCACACGGCGCCGGTCTCGACCAATTTCAGTACCGGCCTGAACTGGGACACCGGCATACGGCCGACCGGCACGGCCTTCTTCGGCACGTCGACGATTACGAACCTGTCGTTCGCGAACGATGTGACCATCGGCGGGTGGACGTTCAACGCCAATGCCGCGAACTACAGCTTCAGCAACAACCGGACGCTGGAATTCACCGGAGCGGGTATCGTCGTCAACGGCGGCAGCGCGACCATCAGCAACAGCGGCGACCTCTATTTCCGGAACGCCAGCTCTGCGGGCAGCGCCTCGATCACGAACAGCTTCTTCACGGAGTTCCACGACACCAGCTCGGCAGGCAACGGCACCATCACCAACACGGCTTACCTGCTATTCTACGACAACAGCACGGCCGGCAGCGCGACCATCGTCAACAATGGTGCCGGCCTGATCAACTTCCACACGTCGAGCACGGCAGGAAACGCGTCCATCACCAATAATGCCAGCCTGAGCTTCTACGACACGAGCAAGGCCGGCAGCGCCACCATCACCAACAAGAACAGCCTGATCTTCTATGACAGCAGCTCGGCCGATAGCGCGACCATCGTCAATGAGAGCAGCCTGATCTTTCGCGGCTTCAGCACGGCCGGCACGGCGACGATCACGACGGCGGCCGGGGCGACGACCCAGTTCATCGCCGCCGGCAACAGCGCCGGGGCGCGCTTCATCACCCAGGCCGGCGGCACGGTGGATATCTCGGATCCCGCCGGATTGGCCGCGATGACGGCCGGCTCGATCGAGGGGGCCGGGAACTACATCATCGGCGCCAAGCAGTTCACGGTCGGCTCGAACAATCTCTCGACCGAAGTGAGCGGCGTCATCTCCGGCAGCGGCTCGCTGGTCAAGACGGACACGGGCACGCTGACCTTATCGGGGACCAATACCTATAGCGGCGGCACGACGATCTCCGGCGGCACATTGCAGCTCGGCACTGCCGGTGCGGTCGGCTCCATTCTGGGGACAGTCACCGTCGGCAACGGGGCGACATTCAATATCGTCAACGCCGACACGAGCGGCATCACGACGATCTCGAATGATGGGCGCGCATATTTCCGCGGCACCAGCAGCGCCGGCACGAGCAGCTTCACCAACACCGGCTACGGCCTGACGCAGTTCTACGGCACCAGCACGGCGGGCAGCGCCACCATCATCAACGACGGCTCCTGGGGGTTCAACGACACCAGCAGCGCCGGCAGCGCCAGCATCACGAACACCTACAGCATGGTTTTCGCCGGCAGCAGCACCGCGGGCAGCGCCACAATCGTCAACAATTATGGATTGTCCTTCAACGGCAACAGCACGGCCGGCAGCGCGACCATCACAAATAATTCCAGTGGAACTCTCTATTTCTCCGGCGACGGTACGGCGGGCAGTGCTGTCATCACCAACAACGGGAATATGTCGTTCAACGGGAGCAGCACAGCCGGCAGCGCCACCATTACCAACAACAGCGGCAGAGATCTGAATTTCAACGACGCCAGCACGGCAGGCAGCGCTACCATCACCAACAACGGCACGCTGCGATTCGACGGCACCAGCACGGCGGGCAGCGCCACCATCACCAACTACCACCATTTGTACTTCTACGGCACCAGCGCGGCGGGCAATGCCGCCATCACCAACAGCAACTACCTGAGCTTTAACAACGCCAGCACGGCTGGCAGCGCCACCATCATCAACGACGGCACGCTGCGATTCCTGAACACCAGCACGGCGGGCAACGCCGCCATCACCAACAGCAACTACCTGAGCTTTAACAACTCCAGCACGGCGGGCAGTGCCACCCTCGTCAACAACAGCGGCCGCCTGGCATTCTCCGAGGCCAGCACGGCCGGCAACGCCACCATCTTCAGCACCGGCCAGGTCGAATTCAACGCGGCCAGCACGGCTGGCAGCGCCAGCATCACTAACGATAACAATCTGTATTTCTACGATACCAGCACGGCGGGCAGTGCCACCCTCGTCAACAATGCCGGAGGCACGGTTGACTTCTCGGGCAGCACCGGCCCAAACGGCGACCACAAGCTGAGCGCCGGATCGATCGCCGGGGCCGGCAATTACGTCCTCGGTGCCAATGAGCTGACGGTCGGCTCGAACAACCTCTCGACCGAGGTGAGCGGCGACATCTCCGGCGCTGGCGGCTCGCTGGTCAAGACCGGCACGGGCACGCTGACCCTGACCGGCGCCAAAACCTATACCGGCAGTACGACGATCTCGGCCGGCACGCTCCAGTTTGGCAACGGCACGTCAAGCGGCAGCATCAACCTGGCCGGCAGCATCAACGTCACCGGTGGCACGCTGGCGATCCAGGCGCCAACGACGCTGACGGTCGCCCAGGCCGTCACCTTCGGCAACAGCACCACGCTTTCGATCGCTGCCGGCGCGACTAGCCCCGCGCTCTCCGCCAGCAGCGTCACGATCGGCAACGGCGTCACCTTCAACCTCAGCGGCATCGCCGATGCGAGCCAGCTCGACATGGTGCTGATCGATACCGCATCCGGCATCAGCGGCGACTTCGCCAGCATCAGCGTCGGCGGCTTCGCCGGCACCGTGGACTACCTCACCCTCTCCACCCGCAAATCGGCTGACGGCCGGCAATATCTTGCCAGCTATGGCCTGACCTGGAGCGCCGGCAACAATCTCGCCAATGGCACCTTCACCCTGACCAATCCCACCGACAGCTTCACCGTCGCGGCGGTGTTGGCCGATCAGGCAGCGAACCCTGCAACCGGCTGGAACGGCACCTCGCTCACCAAAGCCGGTGCGGGCACGCTGATCCTGACCGGAACCAACACCTATACCGGCGGAACGACGATCTCGGGCGGAACGCTCCGGATCGGTGACGGCGGCACTTCGGGCTCGATCATCGGCAACGTCGCCAATAACGGGCTGCTCGTTTTCAATCGCAGCAATTCGCTCAGCTTCAATGGCGCCATCACCGGCACGGGCGGCCTGACCAAACAGGGCGCCGGCGCGCTGATCCTGTCCGGCACCAACACCTATTCCGGCGCGACCACGATCGAAGCCGGAGCGATTTTCATTAACGCCGCGCCGGCGCTGTCGGCAGCATCCGACTACAGTATCGCCGCCGGCGCGGGGCTGGAGATCAGCGACGGGCTGGGCACCGTGACCGCCGGCTCGATCGCCGGCGCGGGGACGATCCAGATCGGCACCGGGTCGACGCTGAAGGCGGGCGGCAGCAATGCCTCGACCAGCTTCTCGGGCAAGATGGAGGGCAGTGGCAGCCTGACCAAGACCGGTACGGGCACGCTGACACTGACGGGTACCAGCACCTATACCGGCGGCACGACGGTCTCGTCCGGCAAGCTGGTGGTGAACGGCTCGATCACCAGCAC
>NZ_JBFUKM010000030.1:0-9075 GCF_056400825.1 Allobosea sp. P4_H5
CGCCTATGTCACCGCCTATGTCACGCTGATGGCGGGCGAGAAGCCCTCGGCGGACCTGAAGAAGGAACTGGTTTCCTACGTCCGCAACGAGATCGGCCCGATCGCCTCGCCGGACCTGATCCAGTTCGCGCCCGGCCTGCCCAAGACCCGCTCGGGCAAGATCATGCGCCGCATCCTGCGCAAGATCGCCGAGGACGAGTATGGCGCGCTCGGCGACACCTCCACCCTGGCCGATCCCGCTGTCGTCGACGACCTGATCGCCAACCGACAGAACAAGCGCACGTGACGGCCTGCGCTCCGGACAACGCTCGATAGGAATCGCCGATGCGTCTCGAGTCGATCAAAATCGGTATCCAGCCGCCCGATGACATCAATGTCCTCATCGAGGTGCCGATCGGCGGCGAGCCGATCAAATACGAGCTCGACAAGGACGCCGGCGTCCTCGTCGTCGATCGCTTCCTCTACACGCCGATGCGCTATCCAGGGAATTACGGTTTCGTCCCGCACACCCTCTCCGAGGACGGCGATCCGATCGATGTCCTCGTCGCCAATACGCGCCCGATCGCGCCAGGCGCGATCATCAATGTCCGCCCGGTCGGCGTCTTGAAGATGGAAGATGATGGTGGCGGCGACGAGAAGATCATCGCCGTGCCCTCAAGCAAACTGACGCAACGCTATAGTCACGTTACCAATCATACCGATCTGCCGGAGATCCTGTGCCGTCAGATCGAGCATTTCTTCACGCACTACAAGGATCTCGAGCCCGGCAAATGGGTGAAGCTGCTCGGCTGGGGCGATGCCGCTGAGGCCCGCCAGCTGATCAGCGCGGCGATCGCGCGGGCCGAAGGCGCTCGGACCAGGGAGGAGGAAAAGCCATGAGGGTCATCATGCTCGGCCCACCTGGAGCCGGCAAAGGAACACAAGCGTCGCGTCTTGCCGACCGTTTGGGGGTCCCACAGCTGTCGACGGGCGACATGCTGCGTTCCGCCACCGAGAAGGGCACTCCCGTCGGCCTCGCCGCAAGGGACGTCATGGCGCGCGGCGAACTCGTCAACGATCAGATCGTGATCGACTGCGTGCGCGAGCGCATCGCGGAGCCGGATGCGGCGGCGGGGTTCATCCTCGACGGCTTCCCGCGCACCCTCGGACAGGCCGTGGCGTTCGATGCGGTGCTGGCCGAGGCCAACACCAAGCTGGACGCGGTGCTCGAGCTCAAGGTCGTCGAAGCGGCCTTGCTCGATCGCGTCATCCTGCGGGCGCGCGAGGCCAAGGCGGCAGGGCAGCCGGTTCGCGCCGACGACAATGCCGAGGCCCTGAAGGTCCGCCTCGACGCCTATCGCCGGCAGACGGAGCCCCTGACCGACTACTACCGCGACACCGGCCTGCTTCGAACGGTCGACGGCATGCTCCCTGTCGACCGGATCACCACCCGTCTGTTGATCGAACTGCAATTCTGACCAGTACCGCCGCCGGACAGGCGATCTCGGCACAAGGATATGAAAATGCTGACTTTCTTGGCTTACGCGATGATCGTCACCTTCATGACTCTGATCATGACCAAACGCCTGCCGGCCCTGACGGCGCTGATCCTTGTGCCGATCGCGTTCGGCCTGCTTGCCGGTTTCGGCATGGGCCTCGGTCCGATGATGCTCGACGGCGTCAAGAAGCTCGCGCCCACCGGCGTCATGCTGATGTTCGCCATCCTCTATTTCGGTCTCATGATCGACGCGGGCCTGTTCGACCCCGTGGCCCGGTTCATTCTGAAGCTGGTCGGCGGCGACCCGATGAAGATCGTGGTCGGTACCGCTGCCCTGTGCATGGCGGTCGGTCTCGATGGCGATGGTTCGACCACCTACATGGTCACGGCGGCCGCCATGTTGCCCCTGTACAGGCGGCTCGGCATGAGCACGCTGGTCTTCGCCTGCATCGTCATGATGGCCTCGCAGAACATGAACCTGCTGCCCTGGGGCGGCCCGACTGCACGCGTCGTGAGCTCGCTCGGGCTCGAGATGAAGGATGTCTTCGTTCCCCTGATCCCGGTCATGATCGTGAACGCAGCCTTTGTCTTCTTCGTCGCCTATATCCTCGGCATGCGCGAGCGCAAGCGCCTCGGCATCGCCGAGCTCAATCCGACTGAGGCCGGCGCGCAGGCGATCATGGTCGGCAGCGACCCGTCGCTGCTGCGACCCAAGTTGCTCTGGTTCAATTTCCTGCTGACCGCCGGCCTGCTGATCGTACTGATCCTGGACATCATGCCCTTGTCGGTCCTGTTCATCATCGCCTTCGCGATCGCGGCGACCGCCAATTATCCGGGCCTGAAGATCCAGAAGGAGCGCATCGCCCACCATGCCGAGAACGTGCTGCCCGTGGTGGCGCTGATCTTTGGCGCGGGCATCTTCGTCGGCATCCTGTCGGGGACCAAGATGGTGGACGCGATCGCCGCGAGTGTGATCGCTGCGGTGCCGGACTGGCTGGGTCCGTATATGGCGGTGGTGACGGCCGTGCTCAGCGTTCCCTTCACCTTCTTCATCTCCAACGACGCCTTCTATTTCGGTATCGTGCCGATCCTGGCGAAGACGGCAGCGGTCTACGGCTTCACCGGTCCCGAGATCGCGCGCGCCTCGCTGGTGGGCCAGCAGGCGCATCTGCTCAGCCCGCTGGTGGCCGCGACCTATCTTCTGGTCGGATTGGCGAAGATCGAGTTCGGAGACCTTCAACGCGCCACGCTGCTGTGGTCGCTGGCGGCCGCGCTGGTCATGTTGATCGGCAACATCCTCATCGGCGTCATTCCCATCGTCGGCCGCATCGGTTGATCGGAGCGCAAAATGACCAATGTCATCCAGAACATCCTCTACGCCGCTGATCTCAGCGACGACGGCGAACCGGTGCTGGCCTACGCCATCGACCTGGCCAACCGATTGGGCGCGCACCTGCAGGTGCTGACGGTGATCACCGATCAGCGCGAGAAATCGCTGATCGACGCCGAGTCCTACGTGCCGCAGGCGGAACTCGACAAGTATCACGATGATCGGGCCAGACGCGTCAAGGAGCACATAGAGGCGCAAATCGCGGCCTTCTACGCCGTGCGCGCCGAGCAGAAGCCGGCGCGGCCGATCACCGAAGTGGCGGTGCGCGAGGGGGACGATGTCGCCCAGCTGATCCTGGAACAGGCGAGCGCGATTCCCTCCGATCTGATCGTCATGGGGTCGCGGGGCGAAGGCGTGCTGGTGGGCCTGCTGTTCGGCTCGGTCGCGCAGGAGCTGACGCGCAAGGCTCGCACGCCCCTGTTGCTGGTGCCCGTAAGGGGATGAGCGTGACCTGGAGTCCGGCCATGAAGAAGCTGAGCGCAGTTCTCGCCGCTGCCTGTCTGGCGTTGCTTGCCGCGTCGCCCGCCTCCTCGCAATCCGGTGAAGAGCTGATGGGCTACGCCCCGCGGGGAACGGTACCGCCCGGGTATCCGGCGTCCTATGCGGGAACCGTCCGGGCGGCCGAGGATGAGGGCCGCCTCGTGATCTATGCGGCCACCGACGCCGACGTCGCGGCGCCGCTGATCGCGGATTTCCGCGCGATGTATCCGCGGATCGATGTTGTCTACGAAGATCTGAACAGCACCGAACTCTATCATCGCTTCATCGCCGAGAGGAAGCTCGGGGCCGATACGGCCGACATCCTCTGGAGCTCGGCCATGGACCAGCAGGCGGCGCTGGTCAGCAACGGCTACGCGATGACCTATGTCTCGCCGGAGAAGGCCCGTTTTCCGGCCTGGGCGAACTGGAAGGATCAGGGCTTCGCCACGACCTACGAGCCGATCGTCTTCGCCTACAACAAGAAGCTGCTGCCGGCGAACGAGGTCCCCCAGACCCGTGCCGACTTCATCCGGCTGCTGAACGCCGATCCGGCGCGGTTCAAGGGCAAGGTCTCAAGCTACAATATCGAGAAGTCCGGCCTCGGCTTCTTCCTGGCGACCCAGGACGCCGCCATCTCGCCCGAGTTCTGGACCCTGGTCTCGGCTCTCGGCAAGGCGCAGACCCGGTTCGATCTGACCACGAGCGCGATGGTGCGCAGACTCTCCTCCGGCGAAACGCTGCTCGGCTACAATCTGCTCGGCTCCTACACCGCCCAGAAGGCGGCGTCCGACGACACACTCGGCTATGTCTTTCCGCGCGACTACACGCTGGTGATGTCGCGCATCCTGCTCGCGAACAAGGAGGCCGCCCATCCGAACGCGGCAAAGCTCTGGATCGACTATCTGTTGTCGAAGCGCGGTCAGACCGTCCTCGCCAACGCATCACGCCTCCATGCGATCCGCGACGATGTCGAGGGTGAGAACACCGCTGCGCGCCTGAAGCAGATGCTCGGCGCCAGCGAGCGGCCGATCACCCTTGGCCCCGCGCTAATCGGCTACCTGAACAACCAGAACTACCGCGACTTCGTCCTGCAGTGGAGGAAGGCGCTCTCCGGCTCGTGATCGGTGTTCTTGCTGCCGAGCTGGGCAGGCCGCGTAGACAAGATGTCGAAAGGCCAAGCGTGATGTCGGATTTCCTTGCGACCCATTTCTCGTTCCTGATGGAACCGACCGGCTGGGCCGCGCTGGTGACGTTGATCGTGCTCGAGATCGTGCTCGGCATCGACAATCTGATCTTCATCTCGATCCTGACCAACAAGCTGCCCAAGCAGCACCAGAAACGGGCCCGTCGCATCGGCATCATGGCGGCCCTCGGCATGCGGCTGGTGCTGCTGGCGACGATCTCTTTCATCGTCCAGCTGACCCATCCGGTCTTCAGTCTGTTCGGCCAGGGTTTCTCCTGGCGCGACATCATCCTGATCGCTGGCGGCCTCTTCCTGGTTTGGAAGGCGACCAAGGAAATCCATCACACCGTCGATCCGGAGGATCACAAGGATACGATCGTCGGCGGGACGCTGGAGCTGAGCCTCGCGGGGGCGGTCGTTCAGATCCTGCTGCTCGACCTCGTCTTCTCGATCGACTCGATCATCACCGCCATCGGCATGACCGATCATCTCGCGATCATGTACATCGCCGTCATCGTCGCCGTGTCGGTGATGATGCTGGCGGCGACGCCGCTGGCCGAGTTCATCGAGCGCAACCCGACCATCGTCATGCTGGCACTCGGTTTCCTGCTGATTATCGGCATGACGCTGATCGCCGACGGCACGGGCTTCCACATCCCCAAGGGCTACATCTACGCAGCGATGGCGTTCTCCGCCTTGGTCGAGGGGCTGAACATGCTGGCGCGCAAGCGGAAGAAGGCCGAGGCGTGACCGTGGCCGCCGGCTACGCCCGCAACGACAACGGGTCCGAATGGCCCGAACGGAGGAGCAGATGCAAAGCAGCGTAGGTTCATTGAGCGGGTCCGCGATGGGAGCGGGCGTGGGGGCGGTCGATCACGCGCTGGACCGCGCACGTCGCATCAAGGCGATCGTCGGCGCCTCCTCCGGCAATCTCGTCGAATGGTACGATTTCTACGCCTACGCCTTCACCTCGATCTATTTCGCCTCTGCCTTCTTCCCGAGCGGCGATGAGACCAGCCAGCTGCTGGCGACCACCGGCATCTTCGCCGTCGGCTTCTTCATGCGTCCGCTTGGCGGCTGGCTGTTCGGCTGGCTCGCCGACAAGCATGGCCGCAAGACCTCGATGGTCGCATCGGTGCTGCTGATGTGCGGGGGATCGCTGATGATCGCCCTGCTGCCGACCTATGCGACGATCGGAACCGCGGCGCCCGCCCTGCTGCTCGTCGCCCGCCTGGCGCAAGGGTTGTCGGTCGGCGGCGAATACGGCACGGCGGCGACCTATATGAGCGAGGTCGCGGGCAAGGGGAACCGGGGCTTCTACTCCTCGTTCCAATACGTGACGCTAATTGGCGGTCAATTGCTCGCCCTGCTCGTGCTGATCGTGCTTCAGGCGACGCTGTCCGTCGAGCAGATCAAGGATTGGGGCTGGCGCATCCCCTTCGCGCTGGGAGCCGTCGCCGCCGTCGTCGCGATGTATCTGCGGCGCTCCCTCGAGGAGACGCATAGCGGCGGACACAAGGAGGCGGGCTCGCTGAAGCTGCTGCTGCCGCACAAGAAGGCGGTGCTGATCACCTTCGGCCTGACGATGGGCGGCTCGCTCTACTTCTATACCTTCACCACCTACATGCAGAAATATCTGGTGAACACGGCCAAGATGCCGGCGGCGACCGTGAGCACGGTCATGACCGTCTGCCTGATCGTGTTCATGTGCCTGCAGCCGATCTTCGGTTCCCTGTCCGATCGCATCGGCCGGCGGAACAACCTGCTGTTTTTCGGGTCGTTCGCGGTGCTCGGTGCCGTTCCTCTGCTGACCATGCTGGGATCCGTTGGGAGCACCGCGATGGCAGCCGTCCTGATCATGACCTCGCTGGTGATCGCATGCTTCTACACCGCGATCTCCGGCGTCGTGAAAGCCGAGCTGTTCCCGCCAGACGTCCGCGCGCTCGGCGTCGGCCTGCCCTATGCGGTCGCCAACGCCATGTTCGGCGGCACAGCGGAGTATGTGGCGCTTTCAATGAAAGCGGGCGGCAACGAGCTGTTGTTCCCTTGGTATGTAACGGCGGTCGTGGCCGTTGCGCTCGTCGCATGCTGGCTGATGCCCGACACCCGCAAGCACGGTTATCTCGATGGGGACGGGCGGGTCTGACCCACCGCATGCGAACAATCCTTCGGCCAATGCCGAGGGCGACACGACCGCTGGCCCGATAGGCTCCGGGGCCGGGCGACATGCGCCCGGTTCACCATCGTTGAAGACAGGGACCATCGCGCCATGACAAGCACGCTCTCCACCGACCTTCGTTCTGGCGCGCTCGTCTACCACCGTCTTCCCAAGCCGGGTAAGCTCGAGATCCAGGCGACCAAGCCGCTCGGCAACCAGCGCGACCTGGCGCTGGCCTATTCGCCCGGCGTCGCCGCCGCCTGCGAGGCGATCGTCGAGGACCCGGCGCAGGCCGCCGAACTCACCTCGCGCCAGAACCTCGTCGCGGTCATCACCAACGGCACCGCAGTGCTCGGCCTCGGCGACATCGGCCCGCTCGCCTCCAAGCCGGTGATGGAGGGCAAGGCTGTCCTGTTCAAGAAATTCGCCGGGATCGACTGCTTCGACATCGAGGTCGAGCAGAAGAACATCGAGAAATTCGTCGATGTCGTCGCCGCGCTGGAGCCGACCTTCGGCGGCATCAATCTCGAGGACATCAAGGGGCCCGAATGCTTCGAGATCGAGGAGCAGCTCAAGGCCCGGATGAACATCCCGGTCTTCCATGACGACCAGCACGGCACCGCGATCATCGTCAGCGCCGCCGTCCTGAACGGGCTCGACCTCGCGGCCAAGAAGATCGGCGACGTCAAGATCGTCGTCTCCGGCGCCGGCGCGGCGGCGCTGGCCTGCCTCAACCTCCTCGTCTCGCTCGGCGCCCGCACCCAGAACATCTGGGTCACCGACCTCGACGGCGTGGTCTACAAGGGCCGCAACACGCTGATGGACCGCTGGAAGGAGGTCTATGCCCAGGAGACGCAGGCGCGCACGCTCGCCGAGGTCATCCCCGGTGCCGACATCTTCCTCGGTCTCTCGGCCGCCGGCGTTCTGAAGCCGGAGATGGCCAAGGAGATGGCGCCCAAGCCCCTGATCCTGGCGCTCGCCAACCCCAATCCCGAGATCACGCCGGAGGATGCCCTCGCGGTGCGCCCCGATGCGATGATCTGCACCGGACGCTCGGATTATCCGAACCAGGTCAACAACGTCCTGTGCTTCCCCTACATCTTCCGCGGCGCGCTCGACGTGCAGGCGACGACGATCAACGAGCCGATGAAGCTCGCCGCGGTCCGCGCGATCGCCGCGCTGGCCCGCGAGGCGACGTCCGACATCGCGGCGCGCGCCTATGGCGGCGAGGCCTCGACCTTCGGCGCGAACTCGCTGATCCCCAACCCGTTCGATCCGCGCCTGATCCTGCGCATCGCGCCGGCGGTGGCGGAGGCGGCGATGGCGACCGGCGTCGCCAAGAAGCCGCTGATCGACCTGGAAGCCTATCGCGAGGACCTGTCGCGCTTCGTCTTCCGCTCCGGCTTCCTGATGAAGCCGCTCTTCGCCAAGGCCAAGGCCGACCCCAAGCGCGTGATCTATGCCGAGGGCGAGGATGAGCGCGTGCTGCGCGCCGCCCAGATCGCGATCGAGGAAGGCATGGCGATCCCGATCCTGATCGGCCGCCCCTCGGTGATCGAGACCCGCGTCAAGCGCTTCGGCCTGACGATCCGCCCCGGCATCGATTGCGAGCTGATCAACCCCGAGGACGATCCGCGCTATCGCGACTACGTCCAGACCTATCTCGATATCGCCGGCCGGCGCGGCATCACGCCGGAGGCGGCCCGCTCGCTGGTGCGCACCAACAACACCGTGATCGCGGCGCTCGCCGTGGCGCGCGGCGAGGCGGATGCGATGATCACCGGCCTGGAAGGGCGCTTCCTCTCGCGGCTGCGCCATATCCGCGACATCATCGGGCTGGAGCCCGGCGTCTGCGACATCGCGGCGATGACGCTGATCATCACCAGCAAGGGCGCCTTCTTCCTCGCCGACACCCATGTGAAGCATGATCCGACGGCCGAAGAGATCGCCGACATGACGATCCTCGCCGCCGGCCATGTCGAGCGCTTCGGCATCGCCCCGAAGATCGCCCTGCTCTCGCATTCGGATTTCGGCGCGGCCGACACGCCGTCCTCGATCAAGATGCGCAAGGCGGT
This sequence comes from Allobosea sp. P4_H5, assembly GCF_056400825.1. Lineage (NCBI taxonomy): Bacteria > Pseudomonadati > Pseudomonadota > Alphaproteobacteria > Hyphomicrobiales > Alloboseaceae > Allobosea > Allobosea sp. P4_H5. The sequence continues at coordinate 8,764 of NZ_JBFUKM010000030.1, forward strand.
CAAGCTGATCCAGGAGCGTGCGCCGGAGCTGGAATGCGATGGCGAGATGGAGGCCGACACCGCCCTCCTCGCCGCGATCCGTGACCGGGTGCTGCCGTCCTCGAAGCTGAAGGGCGTCGCCAACGTCCTGATCTTCCCCAATCTCGACGCAGCCAACATCGCCTACCAGTTCGCCAAGGTGCTGGCGGACGCGCTCCCGGTCGGCCCGATCCTGATCGGCGCCGCCAAGCCGGTGCATATCCTCACCGGCTCGGTCACGGCACGCGGCGTCGTCAACATGACCGCCGTCGCCGTCGCGGAGGCGCAAGGGCG
>NZ_JBFUKM010000031.1:0-5039 GCF_056400825.1 Allobosea sp. P4_H5
GGCTCACCGCATGCACCGTGCAGGCATGAGCCACCGGCTCACCGCATGCACCGTGCAGGCATGAGCCACCGCCTTCCGCTTCGCATCGGGCGTCACCATTTTTTGCGGCGACATCCTTCAGGATCGCGTTGTCGAGCATCTGTTCGGCCAGCAGCTTCTTGAGGCGGGCGTTCTCATCCTCGAGGGTCTTCAGCCGGCGCGCATCCGACACGTCCATCCCGCCATACTTCGCCTTGAACTTGTAGAAGGTCGCCGAGGAGATGCCGTGCTTGCGGCAGACATCAGCCGTCGCAGCTCCAGCCTCCTGCTCCTTCAGCATCCCGATGATCTGCTCTTCCGTGAACCGTGAGGGGCGCATCGTCCGTCTCCGTGAGTAACGGACTCTACTCAAATCTGGAGGAAGATCAGGGTCGCAGGTCAGGGGACACGTCCGACGACACCGGCGAGCTCCAGCGAATCTTGCTGAGCGGCGAGAGAAAGGAAGGCGGAGATCCTCTACACGCGGCGATAAACGCGATGTTCGAGCGCGATCGCTTCCTCCCGCCGGTCTTTGGTCCGGACGGCTCGGTGGAAATTCAATAGACGCCTTCCTTGTTCGACTAAGCGCATTGCAGAGGTGGCCTCGGCCGCTCCGGCCACACCCCCGCCACGCCCGACACGATGCGAACGCGTGACTTTTGCCGCAGGAGAACCACGCAACTCCATAATTCCCGCATTGCCGAAGCGCCGGCAATCAGCTATCCAGCCTCCACGGTTAGCGCCCGTAGCTCAGCTGGATAGAGCGTTGCCCTCCGAAGGCAAAGGTCACACGTTCGAATCGTGTCGGGCGCGCCATTTCAAACTCCTTCCCCAACCACCGTCTCCCTGCTGCGCCGGCTCGCGCCCAGCGGGCCGGGGAAGACAGCGTAGTGCAAGGTCCATGACGTCGAGCAGGCGCGGAGCGCGATCTCGATGATCGACCTCCCGGCTTCATCGATCGACCCGGCCCAGCACGAAGCGGGCGGCCGGCATCTGGTCACGGCCGGAAGCGGCAGGTAGACCACGTCAGATGTTCCGCTTCCTTCACAGCGCTGACCTGCATCTCGGCAAGCCGTTTGGATCGATGCCGGACGAACTGCGCGGGCGGCTGCGCGAGGCCCGCCATACCGTGCTCGACCGGCTGGCGGCCCAAGCCCGCACTGCGGCTGCGGAGACGATCCTGCTCGCCGGCGACGTGTTCGATACCGAAACGCCGAGCCCGGCCGTGCTTCGCCAGGCGCTGGCCGCCATGGCGGGGCATGACGGCCTTCGCTGGATCCTGCTGCCCGGCAATCACGATTCGCTCGCCGCCGAAGCGCTCTGGGCCGGCCTGGCGACATCGCGGCCAGCCAATGTCGTCCTCGCGACCGAGCCGGCCCCTCTCCGGCTCACCGACGACGTCGTCCTCCTGCCAGCGCCCTGCACGACGCGCCGGCCGGGTCGCGACCTCACCGAATGGCTGGACGGGGCGGCGACCCCGCCGGGCGCGATCCGGATCGGGTTCGCCCATGGCGCCGTCCAGAGCTTTTCGGAAGATGGCGGCGCCGGCGACGTCATCGCCCCCGACCGGGCGACCCGCGCCGGCCTCGATTATCTCGCCCTCGGGGATTGGCACGGCCAGATGCGGATCGGACCGCGCACCTGGTATAGCGGCGCGCCGGAGCCGGACCGGTTCAAGCACGACGCCTCGGGCTGCGCCTTGCTGGTCACGATTCCCGCGGCGGGGGCCGAGCCCGTGGTCGAGCCCATCGAGACCGGATCGTTCGGCTGGCGCACGCTCGCACTCGACTGCCTGGCGGGAGACGACCCTGGCGCGCATCTGGCGGGGCTGCTGCCGGCGGGTCCCTCGCGGCGCCAGACACTTCTTCGCATCCTCGCGACAGGCCGGACGCGGCCGCCGGCGCGGGCTCGGCTGGAAGCCGATCTCAAGGCGATCGAGCCTGAATTCGCCCTGCTGCAGCTGGAAGCGCAGGAACTGGTCACGGAATGCGAGAGCGAGGATCTCGATCAGATCGACCATGCCGGCGCCTTGCGGCAGGCTGCCGACATGCTGCTTGCCGAGAGCCGGGACGATGGCCGCTCCTCCGGTGAGCGCGAGGTGGCGCGCGAAGCGCTGATGCGCCTGTTCTCCTATTGCGCGGCGGCGTCCTGATGAAGCTGACCGCCCTGCGCCTGCACAATGTTCGCCGCTTCGCCGGCACCGGCGTGCGTATCGAGAACATCGGCGACGGCATCAACGTGCTCTGCGCCGCCAACGAACACGGCAAGTCGACCTGCTTCGACGCCCTGCACGCGCTGTTCTTCCAGCCGCATACCGGCACGCCCGGCTCTGTCCAGGCCCTGCGGCCCTATAGCGGCGGCAACCCGCTGGTCGAGGCGGACCTCACGACCGCCGACGGCGCCTTCCGGCTGACCAAGCAGTTCTATGGCGGCCGCCGCGCCCAGGTCCGTGAGCGCGACAGCGGCCGCCTGATAGCGCAGGCGGACGAAGCCGAACGCTTCATCTCCGGACTGGTGAAGGGCGGCATCAGCGGGCCGGCCGGCCTGCTCTGGGTCCGACAGGGCGTGACCGGGATCGAGCGGCGCGCCAAGGCGGACGATGAGACGGAGCGGCGCGCGCGGGAAACCGTGCTGACCTCGGTCCAGGGCGAGGTCGAGGCGCTGACCGGCGGGCGGCGCATGACCGAGGCGCTCATCGCCTGCGAGGAGGAACTGCTGCGGCTGGTGACGGCGACCGGCAGGCCCAAGGCCGGCGGTCCCTACGCCGTCGCCATCGACGAGAGCGAGCAATTGGCGGAACAGGAGCGCCGCCTTGGCGCCGAGGTCGCCGATCTGCGCGCCGCGCTCGACCGGCGCCGCGCGATCCGGGGGCGGCTCGCCGAGATCGATACGCCGGAGACGGCGTGGGAGCGCCAGGCCGCTCTGGCAGAGGCCGAGGCGGAGCTGTCGGCCGCCAAGGCACAGAGCGACTCCTTCAAGGCGGCGGAGAGCAAGGCGGCCCTGGCGCTGAACCGGCGCGTCTCGGCGGATCAGGCCCTCACCGGCTTCCGGCAGGCGCTCGCCCGATTTGCCGGCCTGCGCGACGCCGAGACCGGCGCCGCCAAGGAGCGGGACGCCGCCCGCGCCCGCCACCAGAGCGCCGCCGGCATCGTGCGGGATGCCGCGGCCGCGGTTGAGAGCGCCGAGCGCGAGGAACGCGAGCAGCGCGACCTGCTCGCTCGCCTGGAGCGGGCCTTGCGCGCGCAGGAGGCAGCGAATCGACTGGCCACCGCCCGGGACAGCGAGCGGGACGCGCAGGCGACCCGCGAGCAGATCGAGCGCATCGAGGCGACCCTCAAGAGCCTCGCCTTGCCCGCCGGCAAGGTCACCGAGCTGGAGCAGGCGGACAGCCAGCTGCTGCAATTGCAGGCCAGGGCCGAAGCGCGGGCGCCGCAATTGCGCATCGATTACGCCGCCGGCGCGGAAGGCGGGATCTCGATCGCGGGCATCATGCTGGCGCAGGCCGAGGAGCGCTCGCTCGCCGGCACGACGCAGATCGAGATCACTGCGATCGGCCGCCTGACCATCACGGCGCCGCAGGCCGAGGAGGACGGCCGGAACATCGCCCGGACACAGGCGAAGCGGCAGGCACTGCTCGATGAGCTTCAGGTCGACAGTCTCGCCGCGGCGCGCCTGCGCGAGGTGCAGGCGCGTGACCTCAAGGCCGATCTCGACCTGGCGCGCCGGCGCCTCCTGCTGCTGGCGCCCGGTGGGCTCGCAGCCCTGCAGGAACAGATCGCGCGCCTGGAGACCGAAGCAGCCAGCGCGAACGAAGCGCCCGCTGATCTGGATGCAGCACGCCGGCAGCTTGGGACCGTCGAAGCGCGCGTCGGCGCCATGCGCGAGGCGGCCCGAGCGGCGCAGGCGCGGACCGAGACCTCAGCCTCCGCTCTGGTCGAGGCGGAACGCCATGCCGCCGGATTGTCCTCCGCACTCGCCGCACTCGCCGAGAGCCTGGGTCCGGAGACGGAATGGCACGGGCGCGAGGAGCGCCTCTCAGTGGAGCATGACGAGACCAACCGGGCCTGGCGGGCGGCGCAGCAGCAGGTCGAGGAGCTCGCGGCGCGCACGATCGACCTTGCGGCGGCAGAAGCCCGCCAGCTGCGGCTGCGCTCGGTCATAGACGCAGCGCGCGAGGAGATCACCCGCCTGCGCGAGGAGGCGGCGGGCCTCGATGGCCGCATCCAGACCCGCACCGAGACCGCGATCGAGGAAGCCTGGCAGGAAACCCGCGACAGGCTCGCGCAGGCGCAGCAGCGCTCCGTTGCGCTCGCCCGCGAGGTCGCCGTCCTGACCCGGCTGCGCGGCGCGCTCGAAGCCGCGCGCTCGCAGGCGCGCGACCATTATTTCGCGCCGGTGCTGCAGGAGCTGCGCCCGCTCCTCGGCTTGCTGTTCGACGATGCCAGCGTCACCTTCGACGAGGATACGCTGCTGCCGCGCTCGGTGCAGCGCAATGGCCTCGACGAGCAGGTCGGCGTCCTCAGCGGCGGCATGCGCGAACAGCTCGCGATCCTGACGCGGCTGGCCTTCGCGCGGCTGCTCGCCAAGGGCGGCCAGCCCACCCCCGTCATCCTCGACGACGCGCTGGTCTATTCCGACGATGATCGCATCGAGAAGATGTTCGATGCGCTGCATCGCCAGGCCAGTGCCCAGCAGGTCATCGTCTTTTCCTGCCGCCAGCGCGCCTTTGCCCGGCTGGGCGGCCATGTCCTGCGCACGGAGCCGTGGCAACCCGACCCGTAGGGAGCGGCGACCGGAGCCTCAGAATCGCATCTCGACCCTGCCCTTGAGGGCGTGGTCTCTGGAGCGTTCGCCGATTGCCGCCGAGTAGGTCAGGCCGAGCGCGGTGGCGGACGAGATGCGCCAGTCGAGGCCGGCCTCGGCGGTGAGGGCGTCGCGGTCGATCCTGGCGGCGAAGACCGTGGCTGCGGTGGTGCCAGCGACGAAGGCGGTGCGGGCCTGCGGGGTGAGCTCGCCAAAAC
>NZ_JBFUKM010000032.1:0-3267 GCF_056400825.1 Allobosea sp. P4_H5
TGACCTCGACTTCATAGGTCGAGCCTGCGGCGAAGGTGATGTCTCCGGCGACGGTGATTGTTCCGATCGAGTTGCCTGGCGCGATCGTGGCGCCTGCCTGGATCGTGGTCGAGCCGACGGTGCCGCTGCCCTGCAGCCGGGCGCCGGCCTCGACCTCGAGCCCACCGCCGAGTGAACCGTTGACGATGAGCGTGCCGGCGGAGACGGTGGTCGCGCCGGAGAAGCCGGAGCTGTCGCCGGTCAGTTCGAGTGCCCCGCCGCCGGCCTTGGCGAAGCGGCCGGTTCCCGAGAACACGCTGGCGATGCTGGCATCGTCGCGCTGGTCGAACACGACCGTGCCATTGGCGGTGACGTTGCCGGAGATCGAGGCGGCATTGCCGACGAGCGTGCCGGCCGCGACGATGGTGTTGCGGTAGGCGTTGCTGCCGCTCAGCGTCAGCGTGCCGGCGCCGGTCTTGATCAGGTCGCCATCGCCATAGATGCCGCCGCTCAGGCTGCCGTCATGGCCGTTGCTATCGATCGTGCCATTGCCGATCAGCAGCACGGTGCGGTCGGTGCTGAACGAGGCGCCAAAGCGCAGCGCCCCACCCAGGAAGGTGATCGCCGTCCCGCCGGCGCCGAGATTGCCGTCATTGGCGACCTCGAGCGCGCCGGCCCGGATCAGCGTGCCGCCGGAATAGCTGTTGGTGCCGGTCAGGACCGTGGTGCCGGTGCCCGCCTGCACGACGACGCCGGAACCGGAGATCGCGCCGGAGAAGCTGTAGTCGTTCGCGCGGTTGAAGCTGAGGATCGCGTCGTTGACGACATTGCCGGCAAGCTCGCCGGTGCTGCCGCCATTGCCGATCTGCAACATGCCGGCCGCGATCGTCGTGCCGCCGGCATGGCGCGCGCTGCCGGTCAGGACGAGCGTGCCCCAGCCATCCTTGACCAGGCTGCCGCTGCCGCTGATCGCGCCGCCGAGGATGAAGCTCGTGCCGGCATAGGTCTCGATCGTGCCGGTGCCCGAGAGCGTGATGGAGCGTCCGCTGGTGATGTCGGCATAGCTCGCCAGGCGGCCGCCGCCGTCGAAGGCGATGCTTGAGCCGGCAGCGCCGAGATTGGCGTCGGCGACGATCGCCAGCGTGCCGTCGCGGATCACGGTGCCGCCGGCATAGCTGCTGGTCCCGGTCAGCAGCAGGGTTCCCGAGCCCTGCTTGAGCAGGCGGCCGGCGCCGGTGACGGTTCCGGCGTAGAGGCTGTCCTGCGTCTGATCGACGGTGAGGTCGGCACTGCCCAGCGCGATCTCGCCGCCGCTGCCGGCGAGGACACGCATCGACAGGTCGTGGCCATCAAGGTCGAGCCTGCCGCCGGTCAGGACCCAGTCGGTCATCACCGGCAGGGCTCCCGCACTGCCGGCCCGGAGCGTGCCGGCGGTGATCAGGGTCCCGCCCGACCAGCTGTTGCTCCCGGTCAGCAGCAGCGTGCCGTCGCCCGCCTTGATCAGCCCGCCGGCGCCGCTCACCGTGTTGGTCAAGGTCAGCGTCGTGCCGGCATCGGTCGCGATCGCGCCGGTATCGCGCAGGGTGACGCTGCGGGCCGAGACGATGTCGGCGGTGGTGTGCAGTGCGCCGTTGTCGAAGCTGAGCCCGCCGCTGCTTACGCCGAGATTGGCGTCGGCGAAGATCTGCAGCGTGCCGCCCGCGATGATGGTGCCGCCGCCATAGCTGTTGGTGCCCGACAGGATCAGCCTGCCGTCGCCGGTCTTCTCGAGGCCCTCCGTGCCGGTGATGCTGACCGCAACCGTCGCGGTCTCGCCGTCGAGCACGCGGATCTCCGGCGTGGTGATGACGAAGCCGCCATTGTTGTAGCCGTGCAGGTTGAGGCTGCCGCCGGCACCGCCGACCAGCGTATAACTGCCGCCGGCGAACTGCAGCCCGACCGCGCTCTGCTGGCCGTCGATCGTGATCGTGCCGCCGGGGCCGCGGAAGACGCCATAGGCGCCGCCCCATGACGCCGTCGTCGCGCCGCCGAGGTTCCACCAGTTCAGGTTGCCGCCGGTCCAGGTGCCGGACCCGCCGCCGGCCGGCGTCGTGCCCCAGAGCTGCAGGATGTCGAGCCCGTTCGGGGTGACGACGACATCGACCTTGCCGGTCAGCGACGTGTCGACCGAGTAGGTATAGGCCACCGGGCTCGTGACCGGGGTGCTGCCGATGACGAGCCCGCTGCCCGAAAGGCTGCCGCTATAGCTGATGACGCGGTGATAGCCGATCGCGGGCTGCGAACTGCCGGCGAGGTTGAGCGTGCCGCCGTTCAGGACGAGATCGCCATTGACCCGCGTCGTGGCGGAATCCGGCGACGAGGCGCCATCGCCGTCCAGAGCGTAGTCGTAATTGCTGCCGGCCTCGAGCGTCAGCGTGCCGTTGACGACGAGCGCGGCGGCATCCGACGGCTTGATCGTGCCGCCCGCATTGGCGGTGAGACTGCCGTTGACCACCAGCGAGGTCTTGCCCGACGGCGCAAGCGTGCCGCCGCCGTTCACCGTGGTCGCCCCGATCGAGCCCTCGCCCTCGACCCGACCGGCGTTGTCGATCGCGACCGTGCCGCCGACCCGGGCACCGCTCAGCACCAGCGTGCTGCTCGTCACCGTCATCGCGCCGGTAAAGCCGGAGGCGTCGAGATAGCGCTCGAAGATCGTCGTCCCGCTCAGGAACCGGACCTGGCCGGACCCATCAAAATCAGAGCCGAACCTGTAGTCGCCGTCCGTATGATTGAAAACCAACGTGCCCGTGCCGGCGCCGAACTGGACATCGCCCTCGATCCTGCCCGCCGTCGTTGCCGTCTGCCCTGCCGCGGCGCCGATATTGATCGTGCCGGTGCTGCCGGAGTTTTTGGCGACAGCGATCCGCCTGTCGCGTCCGGGGCCGGCCTTGCCGCCATTGGCGACGGTGAGCGTGCCGCTGCCGGACTGTCCGACCGTGAAGTCGGTCGCAGTCAAGCTCGATCCGGCGCCGGAGACCACAGCCGAGCCCGCACCGCCGTCGCCAAGCACGAGGCTGCCGGCCTCGACATGCGAACCGCTGCCGCTGACATGGATCGCGCCGGAGCCTCCCGCTCCGGTCCCGATGCCGATCGTGCCGGCGCGCACGGTTCCGCCATTGGCGACCGTCAGGCTGCCCTGGCCTTGATGGCCGACGTCGATCCGATCGTCGGCGGTCCATTTTGCTCTCGCTCCCGCCACGGTGACGGCGGCCACGGCGCCTGCGCCGCTCGCGATCTGCGCATTCGTCG
>NZ_JBFUKM010000033.1:0-3021 GCF_056400825.1 Allobosea sp. P4_H5
GGCACGCTGAACCTGGTCGGCGATGCCAGCAGCGGCCGTGGCGTGCTGGAAGCCAACTACATCATCGTCAACCCCGGAGGCACGCTCAATCTGGACGGCGGCATCCTGCGCGCGCGCATGAGCTCGTCATGGTTTCTCGACAGTTATGGCGTGGTGACCATCGGCGCCAACGGCGCCTTCTTCGACAGCAACGGCTACGACATCGACGTTTCGGCCAATCTCGGCGGCAGTGGCGGGCTGACCAAACAGGGCGCCGGCAGGCTGACGCTGACCGGGACCAACAGCTATGCCGGCGGCACGACGGTCACAGGCGGCAACCTCGCGGTGGGGGCGGACGCCCATCTCGGCGCGGCCTCCGGCGGCCTGACGCTGGATGGCGGCACGCTGTCGGTGACAAGCAGCTTCGCCTCCGCGCGGACGGTGACGCTGGGCAGCGCCGGCGGCGGCATCGAGGTCGTGGTCGGCCAGGCCTTCGCGCTGTCCGGCGCGATCTCCGGCACCGGCGGATTGACCAAGAGCGGGGATGGCCAGCTCGTCCTGTCCGGCACCAGCACCTATTCGGGCGCGACCACGATCGCGGCGGGCGAGCTCCTCATCGCCGGCGCGCAGGCGATGTCGGCGGCGTCCGATTACACTGTCGCGGCGGGTGCATCGCTCAACGTCAAAGACACGCTCGGCACGGTGACAGCCGGTTCGATCGCCGGCGCCGGCCAGCTCGGGATCGGGAGCGGCTCGACCCTGGAGACCGGCGCGACCAACGCCTCGACCACCTTCAGCGGCGTGATCTATGGCGATGGCAGCCTGCGCAAGGTCGGCACGGGGACGCTGACGCTGACCGAAGGCAACTCCTATACCGGCGGCACCACGATCGCGGGCGGGGTGATCAGTATCTCCAAGGAGAGCAGACTTGGCGCAACCTCGGGGGCGCTGACGCTGGATGGCGGCGTGCTGCAGGTGACCGACACGCTGCTGCACGAACTCACTCGCACCATCGTCTTCGGTACGAATGGCGGCGGCTTCGACATCGTCGAGGCCGGCAATACCTTCTCGGTCTCGCAGTCCTTCTCCGGCACGGGCTCGCTCTCGAAGGCCGGTGCCGGCACGCTGGTCCTCAAGGGTACGAACAGCTATTCCGGCGCGACCACGGTGTCGGAGGGGACGCTGCGGGCCGGCGTCGCTGGCGCATTCTCCGCCAATTCGGCCTTCACGGTGGCATCAGGCGCGACGCTCGATCTCGCCGGCTTCAGCCAGACGATCGGCTCGCTCGCCGGGGCCGGCATGGTCACACTCGGCAGCGGCACGCTGACGGCTGGATCGGACAACAGCTCGACCAGCTTCGCGGGATCGATCAGCGGTACGGGCGGCGTCAGCAAGACCGGCACCGGCACGCTGACGCTCACGGGCAGCAATACCTACACCGGCTCGACCAAGGTCTCCGGCGGCAAGCTGGTGGTGAACGGCTCRCTKGCGAGCAGCGTCACGCTCGACGGCGGTACGCTCGGCGGCTCGGGCACGGTCGGGGCGGTGAGCGTCGGCAGCGGCGCGACGGTGGCGCCCGGCAACTCGATCGGCACGTTGAGCGTCTCCGGTAACGTCGCCTTCGCCTCAGGCTCGACCTATCAGGTCGAGGTCAACGCCGCCGGCCAGGGCGACAGGATCGTGGCGTCGGGCTCGGCGACGATCTCGGGCGGCACGGTGCAGGTTCTGGCCGAGAACGGCAACTACGCAGCAAGCACGAACTATACGATCCTGACCGCCTCGGGCGGGGTCAGCGGAACCTTCACCAGCGTCACGTCGAACCTCGCCTTCCTGACGCCGTCGCTGGCTTACGACAGCCAGAACGTCACGCTGACGATGACCCGCAACGACAATTCCTTCGGCCCCGATGGCCGCAGCTCCATCGCCGCCACCCGCAACCAGGGCTTCATCGCGGTGGCGGCGGAGCGGCTCGGGGTCGGCAATCCGGTCTATGACGCGCTGATCTCGGCGACGGCGGAGGAGGCGCGCGCCGGCTTCGACCTGCTCTCGGGCGAGGCCCATGCCCAGGCCGTCAGCGTGATGATCGACGAGAGCCGGCTGGTGCGCGACACCATTCTGGGCCATCTGCGCGGCCCCCTGCTGACGCAGGCGCCCGGTCAGGTTGCAGGCGCCTTCACGGCCGATCTGCCCGGCCGCAAGGGCGCGATCGTGATGCCCGCGCCAGTGCCGCAGCCGCGCTATGCGCTCTGGGGCACCGCCTTCGGCAGCACCGGCAATACCGACGGCGAYGGCAAYGCCGCGAGCCTGAGCCGCCGCAGCGGTGGCGCCCTGCTCGGCGCCGATCTGATGCTCTACGAGGCGCCGGGCTCTTCGCTGAAGGTCGGCGTCGCCGGCGGCTACAGCCAGTCGCGCTTCGATCTCGATGCCAGGCTCTCGACCGGCAAGCTCGAGAGCGGCCATGCCGCGCTCTATGCCGGGGCGCGTTTCGGCAATCTGCGTCTCGACGCCGGCGCGGCCTATAGCTGGTCGGAGAGCGACATCCGCCGCCAGGTCCAGATCCGCGGCTTCGGCGACCTGCTGCGCCTGCAGCGTCCGGGCTCGGTGACGCAAGGCTTCGCCGAGCTCGGCTATGCCTTCGCCTTCCAGGGCTTTGCGCTCGAGCCCTTCGCGCAGCTGGCGCTGATCCGGGTCTCGACCGACGCCGGCAGCGAGTGCGGCGGGGCGGCGGCCTTGCGTGTGCTCTCTTCCGACCAGACGCTGGGCTTCACCACGCTCGGCTTGCGGGCCGAGGCGCAGCTCGGGGCGATGCCGCTGTTCGCCCGGGCCATGCTCGGCTGGCGCCACGGCTTTGGCGAGCTCACCCCGCAGGCCCGCACCGCCTTCGTCGCCGGCACCACGCCGGCCACGGTCTTCGCAGCCAGGATCGATCGCGACGCCCTCACCGCCGAGGCAGGGCTCGACTGGCGCATCTCCAAGGCCACCGCCCTCGGCCTGACCTACTCGGCGGCGATCGGCGAACGCTCCCGCGACCACGCCCTCAAG
>NZ_JBFUKM010000034.1:0-1643 GCF_056400825.1 Allobosea sp. P4_H5
TCGAACTGACCGGCGACAGCTCCGGCTTCTCCGGCGCGACCACCGTCTCCGCCGGCACGCTCATCGTCAACGGTTCACTCGGCGGTGGGCTCGAGGTCGAGGCCGGCGCCCGGCTGCAGGGCAGCGGCACCGTCGGCTCGACCACGATCCAGGCAGGCGCCACGATCGCGCCAGGCAACTCGATCGGAACAATCACCGTCGCCGGAGACATCACCTTCGCCGCAGGCTCGACCTATGAAGTCGAGGTCAATGCCGCTGGCAACAACGACAAGATCCTGGTGTCCGGCTCGGCGACAATCTCCGGCGGGACGGTGCAGGTGCTGGCCGAAAACGGCAACTATGCGGCAAGCACGAACTACACGATCCTGACTGCGAGTGGCGGCGTGGCCGGTGCCTTTGGTACCGTTACCTCGAACCTCGCCTTCCTCGATCCGTCGCTGAGCTATGGCGGCACCAGCGTCACACTGACGATGACCCGCAACGATGCCGCGTTCGGACCGGACGGTTCAGGCCGCAGCTATATCGCGCAGACGCGCAACCAGGGCTTCATCGCGATCGCTGCCGAGCGGCTTGGGGTCGGCAATCCGGTCTATGACGCGCTGATCTCGGCGACGGCGGCCGAGGCGCGCGCCGGCTTCGACCTGCTCTCGGGCGAAGCGCATGCGCAAGGCGTCAGCGTGATGATCGACGAGAGCCGGCTGGTGCGTGACACCATTCTGGGCCATCTGCGTGGGCCGCTGCTGACGCAGCCCGGCCAGCAGGTTGCAGGCGCCTTCACTGCTGATCTGCCCGGCCGCAAGGGCGGGGTCGTGATGGCTGCTCCGATCCCGCAGCCGCGTTATGCGCTCTGGGGCACCGCCTTCGGCAGCACCGGCAATACCGACGGCGATGGCAATGCCGCGAGCCTGAGCCGCCGCAGCGGTGGCGCCCTGCTCGGCGCCGATCTGATGCTCTACGAGGCGCCCGGCTCGTCGCTGAAAGTCGGCGTCGCCGGCGGTTACAGCCAGTCGCGCTTCGATCTCGATGCCCGCCTCTCGACCGGCAAGCTCGAGAGCGGCCATGCCGCGCTTTATGCCGGCGCCCGCTTCGGCCAGCTCAGGCTCGATGCCGGCGCGGCCTACACATGGTCCGAGAGCGACATCCGCCGCCAGGTTCAGATCCGCGGCTTCGGCGACCTGCTGCGGCTGCAGCGTCCGGGCTCGGTGACGCAGGGCTTTGCCGAGCTCGGCTACGGCTTCGCCTTCCAGGGCTTTGCGCTCGAGCCCTTCGCGCAACTCGCCCTGATCCGCGTCAGCACGGATGCCGGCACCGAGCGTGGCGGCGCGGCGGCCTTGCGTGTGCTCTCTTCCGACCAGACGCTCGGCTTCACCACGCTGGGCTTAAGGGCCGAGGCACAGCTCGGGGCGATGCCGCTGTTCGCCCGGGCCATGCTCGGCTGGCGCCACGGCTTTGGCGAGCTCACCCCGCAGGCCCGCACCGCCTTCGTCGCCGGCACCACGCCGGCCACGGTCTTCGCAGCCAGGATCGATCGCGACGCCCTCACCGCCGAGGCAGGGCTCGACTGGCGCATCTCCAAGGCCACCGCCCTCGGCCTGACCTACTCGGCGGCGATCGGCGAACGCTCCCGCGACCACGCCCTCAAG
>NZ_JBFUKM010000035.1:0-1549 GCF_056400825.1 Allobosea sp. P4_H5
CGCATCTCGACCCTGCCCTTGAGGGCGTGGTCTCTGGAGCGTTCGCCGATTGCCGCCGAGTAGGTCAGGCCGAGCGCGGTGGCGGACGAGATGCGCCAGTCGAGGCCGGCCTCGGCGGTGAGGGCGTCGCGGTCGATCCTGGCGGCGAAGACCGTGGCTGCGGTGGTGCCAGCGACGAAGGCGGTGCGGGCCTGCGGGGTGAGCTCGCCAAAACCGTGGCGCCAGCCGAGCATGGCGCGGGCGAACAGCGGCATCGCGCCGAGCTGCGCTTCGGCCCGCAGGCCAAGCGTGGTGAAGCCGAGCGTCTGGTCGCTGGAGAGAATGCGCAAGGCCGCAGCTCCGCCACGCTCGGTGCCGGCATCCGTGCTGACGCGGATCAGCGCCAACTGCGCGAAGGGTTCGAGCGCGACCCCGCGGAAGGCGAAGGCATAGCCGAGCTCGGCAAAGCCCTGCGTCACCGAGCCCGGACGCTGCAGGCGCAGGAGATCGCCGAAGCCGCGGATCTGGACCTGGCGGCGGATGTCGCTCTCCGACCAGCTATAGGCTGCACCGGCATCGAGCCTGAGCTGGCCGAAGCGGGCCCCGGCATAGAGCGCGGCATGGCCGCTCTCGAGCTTGCCGGTCGAGAGGCGGGCATCGAGATCGAAGCGCGACTGGCTGTAGCCACCGGCGACGCCGACCTTCAGCGAMGARCCCGGCGAATCGTAGAGCATGACATCGGCGCCGAGCAGGGCSCCRCCGCTGCGGCGGCTCATGCTCGCGGCGTTGCCGTCGGCGTCGGTATTGCCCGTGCCGCCGAAGGCCGTGCCCCAGAGCGCATAACGCGGCTGCGGCACCGGGGCGGGCATCACGACCGCGCCCTTGCGGCCCGGCAGATCGGCGGAGAAACTCGCCGCGACCTGACCGGGCGCCTGCGTCAGCAGCGGGCCGCGCAGATGGCCCAGAATGGTGTCGCGCACCAGCCGGCTCTCGTCGATCATCACGCTGACCGCCTGGGCATGCGCCTCGCCCGAGAGCAGGTTGAAGCCGGCGCGGGCCTCGGCCACTGTGGCCGAGATCAGCGCGTCATAGACCGGGTTGCCGACGCCGAGCCGCTCCGCTGCGATCGCGATGAAGCCTTGGTTGCGGGTCGCGGCGATGGAGCTGCGGCCATCGGGGCCGAAGGAATTGTCGTTGCGGGTCATCGTCAGCGTGACGTTCTGGCTGTCGTAAGCCAGCGACGGTGTCAGGAAGGCGAGGTTCGAGGTCACCGTCGAGAAACGGCCGGAGACCCCGCCCGAGGCGGTCAGGATGGTGTAGTTGGTCGAGGCCGCGTAATTGCCGTTCTCGGCCAGCACCTGCACCGTGCCGCCCGAGATCGTCGCCGAGCCCGACGCCACGATCCTGTCGCCCTGGCCGGCGGCGTTGACCTCGACCTGATAGGTCGAGCCTGAGGCGAAGGCGACGTTACCGGAGACGCTCAACGTGCCGATCGAGTTGCCGGGCGCCACCGTCGCGCCGCTGCCGACGCTCACCGCCCCGACCGTGCCCGAGCCGCCGAGCGTACCGC
>NZ_JBFUKM010000036.1:0-1200 GCF_056400825.1 Allobosea sp. P4_H5
GTTCGAGGTCACCGTCGAGAAACGGCCGGAGACCCCGCCCGAGGCGGTCAGGATCGTGTAGTTGGTCGAGGCTGCGTAATTGCCACTCTCGGCCAGCACCTGCACCGTGCCGCCCGAGATCGTCGCCGAGCCCGACGCCACGATCCTGTCGCCCTGGCCGGCCGCGTTGATCTCGACCTGATAGGTCGAGCCACTCGCGAAGGCGACATTGCCGGAGACCGTCAACGTCCCGATCGAGTTGCCCGGCGCGATCGTACCGCCGCTGGCGACGCTCACGCCGGCGATGGTGCCCGAACCGCCGAGCGTGCCGCCGTCGAGCGTGACGCTGCTCGCCAGTGAACCGTTCACGACGAGCTTGCCGGCTTCGACCTTGGTCGACCCGGTATAAGTGTTCGTGCCCGTCAGCGTCAGCGTGCCGGTGCCGGTCTTGGTGACGCCGCCAGTGCCGGTGATCGTGCCGAAGAAGGTGGTCGATGAATTGTTCGCGCCCGCCGTCAGCGTGCCCGAGCCGAGCGTGACCGTGCCGGTGCCAGCGAGCGAGCCGATCGTCTGATTGAGGTTGGCGAGATCGAGCGTCGTGCCTGATGCCACCGTGAAGGTCGAATTGGCGGAGAAGGCGTCGGCGGCGCCCGCCTGCAGCGTTCCCTCCGACACCGTGGTCGTGCCGGAATAGCTGCTGGCGCCCTTGAGCACCAATGTGCCGGCGCCGGTCTTCGCAAGCGAGCCCGTCCCCGAGAGGGACTGGTTCACGATGAAGCTGTTGCCGGCCTCGACGATCTCGAAGCCGCCGCCCTTGCTGCCGAGGATGATGTTGCGGGTCAGCCCGTTCAGCGTCGTCCCGGTGACCTGCAGCACGCCGCCATCCAGTGTCAGCGCCCCCGAGGTGTTGCCGAGATTGCTCTCCTTGGAAATGCTGATCGCGCCGCCTGCGATCGTCGTGCCGCCGGAATAAGTGTTCTCCTGCGTCAGCGTCAGCGTCCCCGTGCCGACCTTCCTGATGCTGCCGGCGTCGTAGATCATGCCGCTGAACGTGGTCGAGGCGTTGGTCGCGCCGGTCTCCAAGGTCGAGCCGTTCTCGATCCGCAGCTGGCCGGCCCCGGCGATCGAGCCGGCTGTGACCGTCCCGAGCGTGTCGTTGACGTTGAGCAGGCCACCGATCTCGATTGTATAGTCCGAGGCCGCCGACATCGCGCCGGAGCC
>NZ_JBFUKM010000037.1:0-970 GCF_056400825.1 Allobosea sp. P4_H5
GCGGGCCGAGGCGCAGATCGGGGCGATGCCGCTGTTCGCCCGGGCCATGCTCGGCTGGCGCCACGGTTTTGGCGAGCTCACCCCGCAAGCCCGGACCGCCTTCGTCGCCGGCACCACCCCGGCCACTGTCTTCGCCGCCAGGATCGATCGCGAGGCACTTGTGGCGGGAGCCGGCCTCGACTGGCGCATCTCGCAGGCCACCGCGCTCGGCCTGACCTACTCCGCGACAATCGGCGAGCGCTCCAGAGATCACGCCCTCAAGGGACGCGTCGAGATGCGGTTCTGAACAGGAGATCATGGAGCGGGCCCCGAGGCCGCCCTGATCGAATTGCCGGGCCGATGCCCGGCGATCGCATGGCCGGCGTAACCGGCCGCCGAGCGGCTCCTGCCTGCTCGGCTTGTTGCCTGCCTGTTGAGCTGGCCCGGCCTCCCTACGGCGGGGCCGGGCCTTTTCGTCCTTCCTAAGCGATCTAAAGCTGTTTAAATCAGCCGCATTCGACCCACGGCAGCGAAGCCCATGCCTTTTTCATCGCTGGAGCTGGCTGACCTCGCTCGCGCCGCCACGGCGTTGGAAACGGCATGGATGGCCATAAGGGTGATTGAACCTGATGCAGGAGAAACGGACCGCCTCAGGCTCGCATACATCGTGACGAGCCTGGCGCCGTCGGTGCAAGAAGCGGATGAGCTGGCGAGACGTTCGGTCGAGATGTATCAAGCCTCGCAGCTTTGACGTCGGGCTTGGAACCCAACAGCGCATCTGCGCGTTAAAGCGCCGGAATTCAAAGTAGTGCCTGCCTTTGGGCAGTGCAGATGGGCCGGAGGCCCACAAAGCCCCGCCGGTTCGCGCCAGCGGGGCTTTTGTCTTTTGATATTGCCGGCCAGCGCCAGCGGCATAAATTGTCGTCGTTGGTGATGCATTCCGGAGAGAGGAGATGCCATTTTCATCACTGAAGGACCCGGTTGATCTTGC
>NZ_JBFUKM010000038.1:0-675 GCF_056400825.1 Allobosea sp. P4_H5
GCGCCGGGCAACTCGATCGGGACGTTGACGGTCTCCGGCAATGTCGCCTTCGCGAGTGGCTCGACCTATCAGGTCGAGATCAACGCGGCCGGCCAGGGCGACAGGATCGTGGCGTCGGGCTCGGCGACGATCTCGGGCGGCACGGTGCAGGTGCTGGCCGAGAGTGGCAATTACGCAGCCTCGACCAACTACACGATCCTGACCGCCTCGGGCGGGGTCTCCGGCCGTTTCTCGACGGTGACCTCGAACCTCGCCTTCCTGACACCGTCGCTSGSCTAYGACAGCCAGAACGTCACGCTGACGATGACMCGCAACGACAATTCCTTCGGCCCCGATGGCGGCGGAGGCTCCGGCGGTGGCGGCAGCGCTGGCGGCACCTCCATCGCGCAGACGCGCAACCAGGGCTTCATCGCGATCGCGGCGGAGCGGCTCGGGGTCGGCAACCCGGTCTATGACGCGCTGATCTCGGCCACAGTGGCCGAGGCCCGCGCCGGCTTCAACCTGCTCTCGGGCGAGGCGCATGCCCAGGCGGTCAGCGTGATGATCGACGAGAGCCGGCTGGTGCGCGACACCATTCTGGGCCATCTGCGCGGCCCGCTGCTGACGCAGGCGCCCGGTCAGGTCGCGGCGAGTTTCTCCGCCGATCTGCCGGGCCGCAAGGGCGCGGTCGTGATG
>NZ_JBFUKM010000039.1:0-567 GCF_056400825.1 Allobosea sp. P4_H5
GTGCGGGCCTGCGGGGTGAGCTCGCCAAAGCCGTGGCGCCAGCCGAGCATGGCGCGCGCGAACAGCGGCATCGCCCCGAGCTGCGCCTCGGCCCGCAGGCCCAGCGTGGTGAAGCCGAGTGTCTGGTCGCTGGAGAGCACGCGCAGGGCCGCAGCCCCGCCGCGCTCGGTGCCGGCGTCCGTGCTGACGCGGATCAGCGCCAACTGTGCGAAGGGTTCGAGCGCGACCCCGCGGAAGGCGAAGGCATAGCCGAGCTCGGCAAAGCCCTGCGTCACCGAGCCCGGACGCTGCAGCCGCAGGAGATCGCCGAAGCCGCGAATCTGGACCTGGCGGCGGATGTCGCTCTCCGACCAGCTATAGGCTGCACCGGCATCGAGCCTGAGCTGGCCGAAGCGGGCCCCGGCATAGAGCGCGGCATGGCCGCTCTCGAGCTTGCCGGTCGAGAGGCGGGCATCGAGATCGAAGCGCGACTGGCTGTAGCCACCGGCGACGCCAACCTTCAGCGACGAACCCGGCGCGTCATAGACCATCAAATCGGCGCCGAGCAGGGCCCCACCGCTGCGGCGG